>NZ_PZJU01000030.1 GCF_003206715.1 Salinicola peritrichatus
CGTAAGCGTAGCGGAAAGCAGATCATCAACATTCTCAGTGCTAAACCCTGTTTTCAAAGGTGCACAGGTCTCGCTGAGGCCAGCATCAAGGAAGCCGAAATCGGCGAACTGCGTGTCGGCCAGCCGGTGGCGATCACCGTCGACGCTTTTCCCGACCAGTCGTTCTCCGGCCATGTCGCTGTGATCGGGCGCGCCGCCACCAGCCAGTTCGCGCTGCTGCCGGACCCCAACCCTTCCGGCAACTTCACCAAGATCACCCAGCGAATCCCCGTGCGCATCCGCTTCGACGATGGCCCCATCGACCTGATCGGCCCCGGCATGATGGTCGAGGTGGATATCGACGTCAGCGATTGAGCGCAAGATTCTTCAATATTTCGAGCCGCTGTCCTCCTAGCCTCCTCTCGGTGATCGAGAGGAGCTTTCCCCATGTTCCACCACATGCCGTTTTCCCTATCCGCCTCGATGGCGGCTTTCGCGCTGGCCGCGTCGCTGTCTCCCGGGCCGGTGAACCTGATGGCGTTGAATATCGGCTTGAAGTGGGGCCTGCGCCCCGCCCTTCATCACGTCACCGGCGCCACCTGCGGCTTTACCCTGCTACTGCTGCTAATCGGGCTGGGGCTGCGTCCGCTGACGCAGTGGACACCGCTGATGACGGCAATCCGCTGGGGCGGGGTCGCCTTCCTGCTCTACCTGGCATGGCGACTGGCGCGGGACGACGGCCGCCTGCAGTGCGAGACACGGGGCAGCCGGGGCTCCTTCGCCACCGGCGCCTTGATGCAATGGCTCAATCCCAAGGCCTGGGTGGCCTCGGCAGCGGGCATGGGCGCCTACACCGCCGGCGATCTCGCCCTGGTGGGACACTTCGCAGCGATCTTCTTCGTGGTGTGCTATCTCAGCGTAGCCAGTTGGGCGGTCATGGGCACCGTGCTGCACCGGCATCTGCCCGATCGGAAACGGGTTCGCTGGCTCAATCGCGGCATGGCGCTATTGCTGCTCGCCAGTGCCGTCACTCTCGGCCGGATGACGTTTGGCGATAGCGGTATGGGGTGATCGCGGTGAAGCGCTTGAAGGTGCGCTGGAAGTGCGCCTGGTCGGCAAACTGGCAAGCCAGCGCCACCTCGGAAATGGGTTTTCCGAGCTTGAGTGCCGCCTGACCGTAACGGATGCGGCAGTCGGTCAGGAAGGCGTGCGGGGTGATACCGTAATGCCGCTTGAACACCCGCACCAGATGGCTCGGCGTGAGTTCCGCCTCGGCCGCCATCCGCTCCAGCGTCAGCGGCTCGGTACAGTGGCCGCGAATGAACTCGACCAGTCGCGCCAGCCGTGTGGACTCATCACCCGTGGGTTCGGCATAGAGTTCGACCCGCGCGAACAGCGCAGTGCACAGGGCCGTACAGCGCCGTGCCAGCTCGGCGGGCGTCTCGCCATCCTCGAACAGCGCCCGGCCCAGCGCCACCAGAGCGCGATAGAGTGCCGGCTCGCGCAGGTGATGCGATGTCAGCGGCCGGAAGCCGCCGTCGAGGTCGGTGCCCTGGCGACGCTGTAACCCGGCCAGCCACTCGGGGTCGAGATAGAACATGACATAGGACCAGGGGACATCGTCCACCGGGTTGCAGGCGTGCACCTCGCGTGGATTCATCGCCACCACCGCGCCACGGGAAACCGGCACCGCCACCGCCTCGCCGCCGGGCACCTGGTACTCATAGAGGCTGCGGCCACCGGTCACCGCCCCCAGCGAGAAGCTGTCGTGACTATGCCGGGCGTAGCAGACCTCGCGCCCATCCCGGGTCTCCCGCGCCTCCAGGAAGGTCAGCTCGGGATGACGCCAGAAGCGCATCGTCTCCCGCCGCCGCGCGAGGCCGAACGACTCATGACCGGGTGTGATATGGCGCCGATCGCCCATCGATAGCCTCATGGACGCAAGGAAGGAGCCCCAATCTTTCCATACCGCCCGGCGTTCGCGCCATACTCCGGGCAGACTTTCCGTTCCTAATCGCCACGAACCGCGCGGCAGTATCGCTGCACCGACTCTTCGACGACCCGCTTGGCATCGAGCAGGATCTCGCGGCCCCAGAAGGCGGAATAGGCGCTATCGAAGTCGAGCCGTCGCAGTCGTTGGCCGATGTGTTCGACGTCGCGCACGGGGAGTGGAATGTTGTTGGGGTAGGACCACATGAACGAGGCCATGCGGTCCGGGGTGATCAGCAGCGTATCTCCCGTCAGCAACACGCCGTGCTCCGGCCAGTGCAGCACGCTGGCCCCCGGGAAATGGCCGCCGAGGCAGTACACGTCGACTCCCCGCAGCGGCGTGAGCCGCTCCCCTTCCCAGAATTCGATGCGTTCGTCCGGCAGCATTGCCCACTCGCGATCCGCGGCATGAACGTAGACGGGGCAATCGAAGACATGCCCCCAGTCCGCCATGGTGCTGAAGTAGTGCGGATGCGACAGCACGATGGCATCGATGCCACCCAGCCCCTCCACCAGCTCGATGGTGGCTTCGTCGAGCAGCGTCAAGCAGTCCCAGAGCACGTTGCCGGCCGGCGTGCGCAGCAGAAAGGCGCGCTGGCCGATGGCGAAATGGGGAACCGTGCCGATGGCGATCAAGCCCGGCGCCATATGACGGAACAGGTTGCTGTGACCGGCACCCAGTTCGCCCGGCGTCGTCCACTGCTGCCCCTCGATGGGCACGTACTGGCGCTCGTCCTCGCAGACCGGGCAATGTGCCGGCGGCGCATCGCTGGGGGGATACTGCACGCCGCAAGTCGCACAGATGAAACCGTTGGTACGCATCTCGGCCTCCTTGAGTTGGCAATGGCGGCATCTTCCATCCTCAAGTTAGCTTGGGAACCGAGATTTATCGTTGCCATCGCCCTCCATCCGGATATCAATCGCGTTTACCGCCGCCGACGGCCTGCAGTGGCTCCAGTGTCAGTGTCTCGAGAGAGACGTATGGCAGCCATGGCACGCACCTCTTCGCTCAACGGGCGGGATATTCATTATCGCGCCTCACCCCAGCGGCCAGCCCCTAGACGCGAATATCGGAGGGACCGCGGATTTCGGCTTCGATGCGCGTGCCGCTGTCGCGGAATACCGGGCCGGTGAAAATGGAGATTCGCTGGCGGTCGGCCCGCGCATGCTCCAGCAGGTAGTCTTCCAGTCCGAGCCAGAGCGCGGGACGATGACCGACTTGACTGGCCATGGCGATGCCTCCTTGTCGTTGCGTTGCCCTGGGGTCGTGCGACAGCTTGGCGCATTTATATTAGAGATTCATGACTTAAGTAGCGCGTTCAGCCCGGTACGCAGCGTTTCGGCATCCGGGTCCATGAGTTGCGCCTCGATCTCGGCGTGCAGCCGGGTCCAGATCGGGGTCGCCTGCGCCAGTAGCTCCTTCCCCGCTGAAGTCAGACTCAGCCGCCGCAACCGACGATCATCGGCATCCTTTTCGACCCGAATCAGTCCACGACGCTCCAGCGGCTTGAGATTGGCCGTCAATGTGGTGCGATCCATCGCCAGCAGTTCCGCGACCGCTCCCAGGGTGGGCGGTTGCGGACGATTGAGCGACATCAACAGCGAGAACTGTCCGCTCTTGAGATCGAGATGGCGGAAGGCCTCGTCGAAACGCCGCGACAAGGCGCGAGCGGCACGCTGTGCGTGCAGGCAGAGGCAGCGATCGCGCACTGCCAGCGTGGTGGTATACGGCACCAAAGTCGAATCGATGTTTTTTTCGCTCATGGCCTATTATGTTGACATCAACCTATAGTTGGCAAGCTAATCAAACGGGGTGTGAGATGATGACAGAGCGCATTCGCGTCAGCGCCTTCCCCTGGGTTCCGGAGTTCGCCCGCGGCCAGGTGCGGGATCTACGAGTGAGATGGGCCCTGGAGGAAGCGGTCCTGCCCTACGAAACCTATCTGATCGACCATCGCGAGAAAGACAGCGATGCCTACCTGCGGCACCAGCCATTCGGGCAGGTGCCGATGATGCTGCTGGACGACGACCACTCGATGTTCGAATCCGGCGCCATCGTGCTCAAGATCGGCGAAAATCATGAGGCGCTGTTGCCGCGAGACGAACGACGTCGCGACAAGACGCTGAGCTGGCTGTTCGCCAGCCTCAACAGCGTGGAGCCATCGGTCATGCAGCTTGCCGAACTCGATTTCTTCGTCGAGGACGAGACGGTCAGGTCGCGTCATCGCCCCAGCGTGGTCAAGGCGACGGAACGTCGGCTCGATCATCTCGAAAGCGCGCTGGGAGACGACGATTATCTGGTCGAGAACTTCACTATCGCCGATCTAATGATGACTTCGGTGCTCAGAATCCTCGCTTACACCGACATTCTCGCGAATCATCCGCAACTCTCGGCCTATGTCGAGCGTTGTACCGCCCGCCCCGCCTTCCAGCGAGCGCTGAAGGCTCAACTGCAGACTTTCGACGCCCACGCACCCGGCGATTGATCCCGACCCTGGCGCATCCGAACGAGAGGGTAGTGACATGCACTATGTACAAGGATTCGTGGTTCCGGTACCCGAGCAGCAGCGCGACGCCTACCGCAGCATGGCGGAACAGGCTGCCGCGTTCTTCATCGAATATGGCGCCATTCGCCTCGTCGAGGCCTGGGGCGACGAGATTCCGGACGGCAAGGTGACCGACTTCAAGCGTTCGGTTCAGGCGCAGGACGATGAGGTGGTCGTCTTCGCCTGGATCGAGTGGCCGGACAAGGCGACCTGCGAGGCGGCCGCCAAGCGCATGGAATCGGACGAGCGCTTCAAGATGCCGACCGAGATGCCGTTCGACGGCAAGCGCATGATCTGGGCCGGCTTCACGCCCTTTCTCGATATCGGCCAGTAGCTTTCATGCCATTTCCACCGGATCCGGCGCGCTCGGGAAACGTGGCGGATGGGCCTGCATGTAGGCATGACAGGCGCGCAGCACGCGCACATCGTCGTGCTTGCCGCCGGCGAGCTGGAAACCGACCGGCAGGCCGCGCTCGGTGAAACCGCAAGGTACCGAGGCCGCGGGCTGCTGGCTCAGGTTGAAGGGGTAGGAAAACGGCGCCCACTCTTCCCAGTCGCGCATGCCGCTGCCCGGCGGTACCTCATGCCCCACCTCGAACGGCTCGATCGCCACGCTTGGCGTCATCAGCAGATGATAATCCTGATTGAAATGCTCCAGCCGTCCGGTCAGTTCGGCGCGCCGCGTCAACGCCCGGAAGAGATCGAGCGCACTCCAGCGTTCCGCGGTGCGCGCATTGGCCAGTAGCCCTGGATCGAGCAACTCGCGCTGCTCGTCGCTGGTTTGCTGGCATAAATCGAGCGAGGCGGTAAACCACAGCTTCTGGAAAATCTCCAGCGGCGACTCGAATCCCGGGTGGACTTCGACGACTTCGGCTCCCAGGCGCTCGAGGTCGCGCGCCGCCTCCCGCACGCGGGCGGCGATCTGTTCATCGACCTCGGCGTAGCCCAGGGTCGGCGAATAGGCGATGCGCAACCCGTGTAGCCCCTGGTCCAGATCGGCGCCCCAGTCCTCGGGTTGTCCGCGAACGGCATAGGGATCGCGGTAATCGTAGCGGCCGATCACGTTGAGCATCCGCACGGCGTCTTCGACGCTGCGGGTGATCGGCCCGAGATGGGAGAGCGTCGGTTCGGTCGCCGGCGGCCACTGCGGCGTCCAGCCGTAGGTGGGTTTGAAGCCGAACACGCCGGTGAAGGCGGCGGGAATGCGGACCGAACCGCCGGAGTCGCCGCCTTGGTGCAGTACCCCCATGTTCAACGCCGCCGCCGCTGCCGCCCCACCCGACGAGCCGCCCGGCGTCAGGCGCGTATCCCAGGGATTGCAGGTGGCGCCGAAGACCTTGTTGTCGGTGACGGCTTTCCAGCCGAACTCCGGGGTGTTGGTCTTGCCCAGCAGAATGGCGCCAGCCTCGCGCAACATCCGCGCCGGCGGGCAGTCGTGCTCACAGCGGGCGTTCGAGGTCGTCAGCGAGCCGCTGCGCACCGGCATGCCGGCGACCTCGGCCAGATCCTTCATCGAAACGGGAATGCCGTCGATCGGGCTCAGTGGCTCGCCCTGCCCCCAGCGCCGTGTCGAGGCCCTGGCTGCGCTCTCGGCGCCCTCGCGATCGACGAAGACATAAGCATTGACGGCGTCGTTGAAGCGTTCGATGCGATCGAGCGCTGCCCGTGTCGCTTCCAGCGGCGAGGCCTCGCCGCGCTGAAACAGTTGCTCGAGGCGACCGGCATCCAGGTTGCCGAGATCGGTGTCGCTCAATTCCGCCTCCTCCTGCGTGTCGTCGGTATCGCTCAGGCTAGTCAAGATATGCACGACCCGACAATGACATACCGAATCGATCCAGGAACGCCTTGATCTATCCTCAGTCGTATTATGCTGAAAATGGCGGTTCGAAAACGCCACCTGGTCTATTTCATTGCCTGGAGAGGTGAAGCCTATGGCACGCCCCGAGAACGCGCAGTATCAGAGCACGCCCGCCGCGGAAGACACCACCATGTTCATCTTCGGGGCCAGTGGTGATCTGGTCAAAAGACTCCTGATTCCCTCGCTTTATCACCTCGATCGCGATGGATTGCTCGACGAGCGCATGCAAATCGTCGGCATCGATCTCGCCGCCAACGACGACGTCACCTTTCGCCAGCATCTCAAGGACTTCATCGCCGACAAGGCCGCCGCCAGCCATGTGGAAAGCCGCGACAGCGAGGTCACCAAAGCGCACTGGCAACGCTTCGAACAGCGGCTCCATTATCTGCAGGGAGACTTCACCAAGGACGAGATTTTCACGCAGATAAGCCGCTACATAGCGCAAGCCAATACCGGCAATGCGCTGTTTTATTGCGCGACCTCATCGAACTTCTTCGGTGAAATAGCCAAGCGACTCGGCAAGGCCCGGCTCCTGGAGGAGAGTGAGGGGAACTATCGCCGGTTGGTGGTGGAAAAGCCCTTCGGCCATGACCTCGAGTCGGCGCGGGCGCTCAACGCCCAGTTGCTGGAAGTCATGAACGAGAACCAGATCTATCGGATCGATCATTTTCTCGGCAAGGAAACCGTACAGAACATTCTGGTCGCCCGCTTCGCCAACGTGCTGTTCGAGCCGTTCTGGAACAACCATTACATCGATCATATCCAGATCACCGCCGCGGAAACCATCGGCGTCGAGAAGCGCGCCGCCTTCTACGACAAGGCCGGTGCCATGCGCGACATGGTACCCAATCATCTCTTCCAGCTATTGGCGATGGTGGCCATCGAACCGCCCGCGGCGTTCGGTGCCGACGCCCTGCGCAACGAGAAATCCAAGGTGCTGGAAGCGATCCGCCCATGGACGCTCGAAGAAGCCGCCCACAACTCGGCCCGTGGCCGCTACGAAGCCGGCACGCTCGATGGCCGGCGGGTCCCGGGTTACCTCGAAGAAGAGGGCGTCGAGGCCGGCAGCACCACCGAGACCTTCGTCGCGATGAAGGTCATGGTCGACAACTGGCGCTGGGTCGGGGTGCCTTTCTACCTGCGCACCGGCAAGCGCATGAGCGCCCGCGACACCGAGATCGCGATCTGTTTCAAGCCCGCCCCGTACGCCCAGTTTCGCGATACCGAGGTCGAGCGCATGACCTCCAACTGGCTGATCATCCAGATTCAGCCCAACGAAGGCATGTGGTTCGACTTCCAGACCAAACGTCCGGGACCGGAGCTCAAGATGGATACGGTCAAGATGGGCTTCGCCTACAAGGACTTCTTCGACCTGCCCGCGGTGACCGGCTACGAGACCCTGCTCTACGACTGTCTCACCGGCGATCAGATGCTGTTCCAGCGCGCCGACACCATCGAAAACGGCTGGCGCGCGGTGCAACCCTTCCTCGAGGCCTGGGCACAAGACGACCGACTCGAGGGCTATGCGGCCGGAGACGACGGACCGGCCGCCGCCCATGAACTGATCCAGCGCGACGGCCGCCGGTGGCACAAGGTCGGCGAGCCCACCGGCCCCGGTGTCGCACCGGTGCCGAGACGTGCGCGGCGTCCATGAGGCGCCGCGCGCGGCCCGCAACAACGCTGCGAGTTCACGACGCCAGCCGCCCCAGCGCGAAGCCGGCGATGGCGGTGTCCTGCACGCCGGTACCGGTCAGGTCGCAGACGGTGATTTCGGCATCCGTCGTGCGCGGGCTCTTGCCGCTGGCGACCACCTGGCCCAGTTCGAGCACCTCGAACGGTGGCTGGTGGCCGGCGTAGGCCTTGAGCTCGCCGTTGTTCTCGCTCTGGGGGCGGGTGTCGGCGACGAAGTGGTCGGCACGCTCCATCACCGAGGTGTCCAGTTCGCGCTTCTCGGGGCTGTCGGAACCCATGGCGGTGACGTGCACGCCGTCGGGCAGGTGCTCGCCACTCAGCAGTGGCTGACGCGACGCCGTGGTGGTAACGATGATGTCCGCCTCGCGGCAGGCGTCGGCCACGGTTTCGTGCACTATCGTTTCCAGGCCGTAGGTCTGGTGCATGCGCATGGCGTAGGCACGAGCCTTGTCGACGTCGCGAGCCCACACGTCGAGCGTGTCGATATCGCGTACCAGCTTGAGCGCGGCGACCTGCAGTTCCGCCTGCAGCCCGGCGCCGATCACCGCCACGCGCCGACTGTCGGCCCGCGACAGATGCTTGGCGGCAATCGCGCCGGCCAGCGCGGTGCGAATATCGGTGAGGTAGCCTTCGTCGAACAGCACCGCTTCGACCAGCCCGGTCCTGGCCGAGAACACGATCATCAACCCGTTGAGACTTGGCAGCCCCAGCTTGGGATTGTCGAAGAAGCCGGGGCTGACCTTGATCGCGAAGCGCGAGTTGCCCTTGATATGCGCAGTCTTGACGTCGACCTCGCCGTTGGACTCCTCGATCGCCATCGACAGGATCGGCGGCTGCACCACGTTGCCCTCGCCGAGCGCGCGGAAGCCCGCCTCGACGGCTTCCAGCGCCGCCCGATCGAGGGTGACCACGTCTTGAATCTGTTGCCGGTTATAGAGTTCCACGTTGCCTCCTTTCGGATTCCAGTCCGTCTCAGCGTTCGGGATAGTCAATCAGCGTTCTGGCCCGCATCAGCGTTTCCCCATCGACCCCGTTGCCGGAGACGATCAGCGCGATCCGCTTGTCACGGATGTCGATGGAGTGCTCCTCGATTGCCGCCAGCCCGACCGCCGCCGCGCCTTCCACCAGCATCTTCTCGTGTTCGAAGAAGTGCAGCATGGCACGGGCAATCGCGGGCTCCGATACCTGGTAGTGATCGTCCATCACCTCACGCACCAGCTCGAAGGTGCAGCGGTTATCCAGTCCGATCCCACCGCCCAGCGAATCGGCCAGCGACGCTTCCTCCGCGACCTCGACCGGCTTGCCGGCGGCCAGGCTCTCGATCATCGCCGCGCCCTGCTGCATGCTGACACCGGTGACGCGAACGTCGGGATTGATGCCCTTGATCGCCCGGCCGATCCCCCCCAGCAGACCGCCGCCGGAGAGACCGATCAGAACGTGATCGAGAGCGGGCAGATCCTCCATCAGTTCGAGCCCGATGGTGCCTTGCCCGGCGACGATCAACGGATCGTCGAAGGGTTCGATCAACGTCATCCCTTCCTCGCTCACCAGCCGCCGCGCCTCGACGAAGGCATCGTCCTGGGAGCGCCCGATCACGCGAGCCTCGGCACCCAGCGCCTCGATCGCGGCGGTCTTGTTGGCCGGCACCAGCTCGGATACGCAGACGATCGCGCGGGCGCCGAGGCGCTTGGCGGCCCACGCCACCGCGCGGCCATGATTGCCGGTGGAGGCCGTGGTCACGCCACGCTCGAGCTGCGCGGGCGCGAGCGACGCGATCTTGTTGAGCGCGCCTCTAAGCTTGAACGCGCCGCTCGGTTGCAGCGTTTCGAGCTTCAAATAGACCTCGGCATCGAAGCGCGCCGACAGGCTCTGGGACAGGATCAACGGCGTGCGTGCCGCCTGCCCGGCGATACGGCTACGGGCCAGATAGATGTCGTGAAGCGTAACGGGGTCGGACATAGGCTCTTCCCATTCAGCGAAAGAAAACGGCAGAGTGGACTCATCCACCCTGCCGCAGGCTTACGGTGTCATCAAGACGATATGGCGATGGCTGTCACTTAGGGAAATGCTGAATAAATCGGCGANNGGTATAGGTGAGGATTCCGACCGGGCTGGCGCTCCAGCACCGCGCAACGCAGCGATTCGCCTGCGCAGCCATTTAGATTAGACAGTGTTTCCTTAGCCTTTCAGGTCACCGCTACGCGTCAACTCATCGGTCACCTTGTCGACGGCTCGCTTGGCGCGGGCAATCACTTCGTCGACCTGGCCGCGATCGATCACCAGAGGCGGCGCGAAGCCGAGAATGTCGCCGTTGGGCATGGCGCGGGCGATCAGGTTTTCCTCCAGCGCCGCGGCGGCAACGCGCGCACCGACCTTCAGCGCGGGATCGAACGGTGCGTACTCCCCCTTGCTCGGGGCGAACTCCAGCGCCGCCATCAGGCCCTGGCCGCGCACGTCGCCGACCAGCGGATGTTCGCCGAAGACCTGCTTCAGTCGAGCGTTGAAGTAGGCGCCGGTCTCCGCCGCGTTGCCGACCAGACCTTCGCGCTCGATGATGTCGAGGTTGGCCATGGCGGCGGCGGCACCCAACGGATGACCGGAGTAGGTCCAGCCGTGGCCGATCGGGCCATATTCGCCGGTACCATCCTCCAGCGCTTTCCACACGCGTTCGCCGACGATCACCCCGGAGAGCGGCTGGTAGGCACTGGTCAGACCCTTGGCGATAGTCACCAGGTCGGGCTCGATTCCGTAGTGCTGGAAGCCGAATTCGCTGCCCAGTCGGCCGAAGCCGGTCACCACTTCATCGCAGATCAGCAGGATGTCGTGGCGCTTGAGCACCGCCTGGATCGCTTCCCAGTAACCTTCGGGCGGTGGAATGATGCCCCCCGTACCGAGCACCGGCTCGCCGATGAAGGCGCCGATCGTTTCCGGTCCTTCACGCTGGATCAGCGCCTCGAGCTGTTCGGCGCAGTAAGCGGAGAACTCGCGCTCGTTCATGTCGCCACGCTCGCGCCGGTAGTAGTATGGCGCTTTCGTGTGCAGCACGCCCTCGATCGGCAGATCGAAGTTCTGGTGGAAGGATGGCAATCCGGTCAACGAACCGGCGGCGATGCTGGAACCGTGATAGCCACGCTGGCGTGCAATGATCTTTTTCTTCTTCGGCTGACCGGTGACGTTGTGGTAGTAACGCACCAGCTTGATCTGGGTCTCGTTGGCGTCACTGCCGGAAAGGCCGTAGTAGACCTTGTTCAAGCCGTTGCCGGCGAGCTTGGCGATACGCTCGGAGAGTGCGATCAGCGGCTCGTTGGAGTGACCGACGTAGGTGTGGTAATACGCCAGCTCCTTGGCCTGGGCATAGATCGCCTCGGCGATCTCGCTGCGTCCGTAGCCGATGTTGACGCAGTAGAGTCCGGCGAACGCATCGATCAGCTCGCAGCCATCACGATCGACGATCGAAATGCCCTTGCCACCGGTGATGACACGCCCCGGCGCATCGCCATGGGCGTAGTCGCGCAGATGGGTGGACGCGTGAAAGACGTGGCGACGGTCGTTGTCGATCAGGCTACGAGTATCGGTCATGGCATTTTCCTTACCGGATGGAGGATCGCCGCTTTCGGTCCAGCGGCGATCCGTGGCGGGCGCAGCGGTCACGTTGACCCTTGATAAATACCCACCTGGAGAAACCGTACAAACTGCTGCGCTCGGTCATACGGCGTTGAAAATTGGCTCAAGCTACTCATTTACGACAGTAAACTCCGCTCTTTCGCCAATTTCCGCCTGGTCTGACCATCGCTCGCGACGTTCCTCCATCATTTAAATTCTAAAAACTACGCATTCGGTTCAATCAGGAAGAACTCGCGGACGGCATATTGCCGAGGCAGTAATACTTCGTATCGAGATACTCTTCGAGCCCCTGGGCGCCGCCTTCACGGCCCAGCCCGGATTGCTTGACGCCACCGAAGGGAATCGGCGCGCCGGTCATCTTGACGCTGTTGACGCTGACCATGCCGTACTCGAGCCCGCGCATCAGCTTCCAGATCCGGCGTACGTCATGGGTATAGACGTAGGCGGCCAGGCCGTATTCGGTATCGTTGGCGAGCCGGATGACTTCCTCGTCGTCATCGAACGCACACACACCCGCCACCGGCGAGAAGGTCTCCTCGCGGAACACGCGCATCTCCGGCGTGATATCCGCCAGCAGCGTCGGCAGGAAGAAGTTGGCGCCGGGTGCCTGGCCCTCGCCGCCCAGTTGGCGCGCGCCCTTGCTGACGCCGTCTTCGACGATGCCCTTGGCCATCTCCACCGCCCGCTGGTGAATCAGCGGGCCGATGTCGTTGTCTTCCAGGCCGTTGCCCACCGTCAGCGCCTGCATATGGACGATGAAACGCTCGACGAAGGCGTCGTAGATACCGCGCTGGACGAAGATTCGGTTGGCGGCGAGACAGTCCTGGCCAGCGGTTTGAAACTTGGCCGCGACGGCTTCCTGGGCGGCGACGTCCGGGTCCATGTCGTCGCAGACGATGAACGGTGCGTTACCGCCCAACTCCAGCGACATTCGCTTGACGCTGGAGGCACTCTGGCGCATCAGCAGCTTGCCGACGCGGGTCGAGCCGGTGAACGAGATATTGCGAATGCGGTTGTCGTTGCACAGCACCTCGGAGACGGTCGCCGGATCGCCGGTGACGACGTTGAACACGCCGGCCGGAATACCGGCGCGCTCGGCCAGTTCGGCCAGCGCCAACGCAGAATAGGGAGTCTCGTTGGCCGGCTTGACGATCACCGGGCAACCGGCGGCCAGCGCCGCGCCGGCCTTGCGGGTGATCATCGCCAGCGGGAAATTCCACGGCGTGAACATCGCCGCCACGCCGACCGGCTCCTTGATCGTGCCCAGCGCCGCGTCGGGGATATGGCTCGGGATGGTCATGCCGTAGGCACGCTTGGCCTCCTCGGCAAACCACTGGATGAAGCTCGCGCCGTAATCGATCTCGCCACGGGCATCCTTGAGCGGCTTGCCCTGCTCGCGGGTCATCAGATAGGCGAGATCTTCCTTGTGCTCGTGCAGCAAGCGATACCAGGCGTGAAGCTTCTCGGCCCGCTCGTTGACGTTGAGTGCGCGCCAACCGGCTAAGGCGCGTTCGGCGGCGGCCACGGATTCGCTGACCTGGGCCGCCTCGAGCAGCGCGCAGTGGCCGATCGTCTCGTCGGTGGCGGGATCGATCACCGCTTCCTCGCGGCCCTCGCTGCCGTGGGTCCACTTTCCATCGATATAGGCGTACTGGCGGAACAGACGCGGATCGTCGAGTTTCATGTCGCCTCCTGCAGTGCTGTCGGCGGAAATCGTAGGCAGCACCGCGAGGCCCTGCCGAGGACCTTCAGCTTAGGGGCATTGGCCCGTCGATACTTTTCGTCTCACGCTCGCCCGGGTTGCGATTTTTTTCGAAAGCGGTCGTGAGAGTGGGCATTTTTTCGGCATCATAAGAGCACGAATTCGTTTGACAGCTAACGGCTTTATGCTGTGCTTATACGGTTTCCAGAGACTATCACTCAGCGCCCACCTGCAAGGAAAAGGAGATCACCATGAAAATGCGCTCTCTCGGTCATCCCGACATCGAGACCGCCCCGATCGTCTTCGGCGGCAACGTCTTCGGCTGGACTCTCGACGAGAAGCAATCCTTCGCCATGATCGATGCCTGGCTGGATGCCGGCTTCAATGCCATCGATACCGCCGACGTCTACTCGCGCTGGGTGGCAGGCAACGTCGGCGGCGAATCCGAAACGATATTGGGCAAATGGTTCAAGCAAAGCGGACGCCGCGACGAGGTCGTGCTGGCCAGCAAGGTCGGTTCGGATCTCGGCGACGGCAAGAAAGGGCTATCGAAAGTCTACATCCCGCAGGCAGTGGAGGACTCGCTGCGTCGGCTGCAGACCGATTATCTCGATGTCTACTTCTCGCATCAGGACGATCCCGACACGCCGCTGGAAGAGACGCTCGAGGCCTACGACCGTCTGATCGAGCAGGGCAAGGTGCGCATGATCGCCGCCTCCAACTACAGCGGCGCCCGGCTGACGGAAGCGCTCGAGGTCAGCCAGCAGAAAGGGCTACCCGCCTACCGCTGCCTGCAGCCGTTCTACAACCTGTACGACCGCGAGGATTTCGAGCGTGACCTGGCCCCGGTCTGCCGCGATCACGATATCGCCGTGGTGCCCTACTTCTCGCTTGCCAGTGGCTTTCTGACCGGCAAGTATCGCTCCCGCGAGGACGCCAGGGGTCAGGCTCGCGCCGACTTCATCGGCAAGTATTTCGATGCCAAAGGCATACGCATTCTCGATGCTCTGGATAGCGTCTCGAAACGCTACGATACCCAACCCGCCGCCGTGGCGCTTGCCTGGCTGATGGCCCAGCCGACGATCACCGCCCCGATCGCCAGCGCCAGCAAGCCGCATCACCTCGACGCGCTGAAAGCCGCCTGCGAACTCGAACTCGATGAAGAGGCACTGAGGACACTGGACGAAGCGAGTCGCGCCGCCTGAACGGCTCGTGATGATGGCAAATCCGAATTGTGGATAATGGCTATACTTCTTTCATTACAGCCGAGAGTGAACGAGGCACATGATGCTGAGCTCTCCCGCCCCTGAGGGCTTGTGTCGCCAGACCTGCGGATTGGGAATCAGCACCATCGGCTTGTTCGGGAGAAGATTGTCCAATGCAAAACGTTCAGAAAACCGATCTGTCGTCAGTTCACGGCACGGACAGGGTCCATACCGGTGCCGATCTCGTGATCGACACGTTGGTCGGATTGGGCGCGGAGAAGGTCTTCAATATCGTCGGCCTCGGGATGCTCGGACTTGGCCGAGCCTTCCTGAATCGGCGCAATGAGATCGGCTATGTCGGCCATCTCAACGAAACCAACCTGAGCCTGATGGCGCAGGGTTATGCGCGGCAGACCGGGAAGCCGACTTTCTGCATCGTGTATCACTCCTCGGGTACGGCGCTGGCCATGATGTCGCTCACGACGGCCTGGGCCGACAACGTACCGATGGTGCTTTTGTCGACCACCGGTGCGCGCATGACGAGCGGTCGCGACCAGTATGCCGCGACGCCACGTTCATTGACCGAGATAAGCACGCAATATACCAAGTGGAATTACGACATCACCACACCGGAGCGCATCCCTGAAATTCTGGCGCGAGCTTGGGAAATCGCTTCGACGCCCCCGATGGGGCCGGTGCATATCTCGATCCCCTCGGATCTCTATGAGACCGAACTTAGCGGGCCGTTACCGCGAGAAGGCTTTGCACGGCTATACCGCTATTCCAATCCCTGCGCGGATGAGACCGGGCTTTCCGAAGCTGCCGCGCTCCTGCGCAACGCGCGGCGTCCGGTTCTGCTCTGTGGAAGCGAAGTGGGTCGGCTGCGCGCCGTGGACGAAATGATCACTCTGGCAGAGGCGCTTGGCACGCCGGTGATCTCGGAGCAGGACCCCTCCTGTCTCGGTTTCCCGACCAGCCACGCGCAATATGTCGGAACACCGTCGGCAAACAAAGCGCTTCTGCAAGAAGCCGACGTCGTGCTCGCCGTCGGTTTCGAATTCACCGAAAAAGGGGATTTCGGCGAAACCTCTATCTTGCCTCGGTCGGCTCGCCTCGCAACCTTATCGTCGGACCCAATGCTGCTTGCCAAGCAGCTTTGGCCCGATCTCGCGCTGCACGGGCATCCGCAACCGAGTTTGCGGCGTCTGGCGGAGCTGCTGGAGAAACAACCAGTCGCAGCGGCAACGAAGACACAACATCTCGAACGTTGCTCGGCTCAGCGCAAAATACGGGTGGCGGCAATTGCAGAGGCTGACGCGATCCCCGGCGATCAGTCTCCCGTGCCGCAGAAAAAGCTCCTGCGGGAGGTTTACAGCCATTACGGCAAGGACTGGATCGTCATCCAGGCGGGCAGCACGCTCGGTTGGCATGTCGATACAATGTACGAATTCGACGATCCGCTGAATTTCCATGCCGTTTCCGGCAAGGCCAGCGCACAGGGCTGGGGCGCGCCGGCGGCCATGGGAGTCCAGATGGGTGCGCCGGGTCGCCGTGTGGTGGCCTTGCTTGGCGACGGAAACCTGATGTTCAGCGCCACCTGCATCTGGGGGGCCGTGCAGCAGGATCTGCCGGTGGTGTTCGTGGTCAACAACAATCAAGGTTGGGCCTGTATTCCCGACGGGATTGACGCGACCTATGACACCCGCACAGAGACATCCGCAAGTGAGGCCATGGCCTGGACCTGGGGAAGCGCCCCTATCGACTACACCGGCTTCGCGCGAAGCCTCGGACTCGAGGCGGAGCGGGTAACGACCGCGAACGAACTCGGCGTTTGCCTGGAAAAGGCCAAGGCCAGCAACCGGCCCTGGCTGATCGAAGTGATCGGGGAATAAATCGGCGGTGGGTGGTTCTCTTTAGCTCTCCATTGAGGAGAGTATTGGCGGCATTCCCCGGCGTTTCACCGTCTTGGTGACGATGTAGGTGAAGTAGCGCTCGATACCGAGATCGGAGACCAGCCAGGCGTCGATCAGGCGCTGGTAGGCATCGATGTCGTCGGTCTCGATCTTGACCAGGTAATCCATGCCGCCACCGATGGCGAAGCACTCCGCCACCGCTTCGGTCTCGGCGGCCATGCGTTCGAAGCGGATGAAGCTTTCGGCATTGTGCTGCTTGAGTTCGATCTGCACCCACACCGGCGTGCGCTTGACGATGGCGTCGGGGTTGATCCGGGCGCTGTAACCCTCGATGACACCTGCCTTCTCGAGCCGCTTGACCCGCTCCCAGCACGGGCTGACGGAGAGGTTGATCGCCTCCGCCAGCCGCGATTTGGTGATGCGGCCGTCGCGACTCAGTATTTCCAGTATCTTGAGATCGTAGCGATCTAATCTCATTCGGCCGGCTCCGGGGCCGATAAAGCGCCACGCTCCAGCGACTCGACCACTTCCGCCACCACCGCGATGGTGTCGCCCATGCCGACCTTGGCCGGGAAGCGCCGGGCGATCAGCACACCATCTCGCTGAGCATGATAGGCGACCGGTTCGGCACCGGTGCGGGTCATGTCGAAGACCCGCGCAATCACGTCGCCTTCCTCGACCCTCTCGCCCAGCGCCACGGTCAGTTCCAGCAGACCGGAATGTTCGCTCTGGATGTAGCAACTGGCGTCAGGCATGTCGACATAGATCATCGGCTCGTCGGGTGTCTCGACTTCGCCTTCCAGCAGGCCATAGTGAATCAGGAAGTTGCGCACACCGCGCTCGGTGATTGCCAGGCTCTGCGGGGTGGAGGTGCCGCCGCCGCCGAGTTCGGTGGTGACGAAGGTCTTGCCCTGGGATTCGACGGCGGTGTCGTAGAGCTTGGTGGCGTCGAGTTCGAACATCATCATCGCGTAGGGCGCGCCGAAAGCCACCGCGCCGGAAAGGCTCGCGTTCTCCTGGGCGAGATCGTCGAGGCGATGCGCGGCGGCGAACGGCACGATATCCAGCGTGCGGCCACCGGAGTGCAGATCCAGCGCCACGTCGCACATCGGCACCAGCACGCGATTGAAGTAATCGGCGATCTGCGCGGTCACGCCGCCGTTAGGGTCGCCGGGAAAGCTTCGATTGAGGTTGCCGCCATCCAGCGGCGAAGTACGCTTGCCGGCCATCGCCGCCGCCGTGTTCATCATCGGCACGACGATCACCCGGCCACGCACCTCTTCCGCCTGGAGCGTGTTCGCCAGCTTGAGCAGCGCGGTGATGCCTTCGTATTCGTCGCCGTGGTTGCCGCCGGTCAGCAATGCGGTCGGCCCCTCGCCGTTGGCGATGACGGTGATCGGAATCATCACCGCGCCCCAGGCCGACTCGTCGACCGAGATCGGCAACTTGAGAAAGCCATGCTGTACGCCCTGGGCATCGAAGTCGACGGTGGCACTGATCGGGCTGGGACGCAGGTTGGCGGACATGGTGTTGCTCTCCTTATCAATTTCCGGCCTTACAAACCCTTCTGGTCCTACAGATCTTCCTGCAAGGCAGGCCGGAGGTGCCTCGTCGGCTCACGGGCCGTGATGCCGACGGGCTGAATCGTGGGTTATTTGACGAACAGTTGGCGCGGGAACTGGCACAGCGGCTCGGCGCCGTTCTCGGTAATCAGGATGCTTTCGGTGATCTCGAGCCCCCAGTCGTCCATCCACATGCCGGGCATGAAGTGGAAGGTCATGCCGGGTTCGAGAATCGTCTCGTCGGAGGGGCGCAGGCTCATGGTGCGCTCGCCCCAGTCCGGCGGATAGCTGATCCCGATCGGATAGCCGCAGCGGGCGCCGCCGCGGTCGAAGCCGTACTTGTCCATCGCCGCGCCCAGCGCCAGGGCGATGTCGGCGCAGCGGTTGCCCGGCTTGGCCACCGCCAGCCCGTTCTCGATCCCTTCAAGCAGCGCCGATTCGCCGCGGATGAAGTCCTTCGGCGGTTTGCCCAGGAACACGGTGCGCGACAGCGGCGCATGATAGCGCTTGTAGCAGCCGGCGATCTCGAAAAACGTCCCCTCGCCTTCGCGGAATGGCGTGTCGTCCCAGGTCAGGTGCGGCGCTGCGGCATCGCTGCCGGTGGGCAGCAGCGGCACGATCGCCGGATAGTCGCCGCCGTGAACCACGCCATGCCCGTCGGTCCAGCCCTCGGTGCCGACACGGTAGATCTCGGAAACCAGCTTGCTCTTGGCCAGGCCCGGCTCGATCATCTCGAGGATGCGCGTATGCATGCACTCGACGATCCGCGCCGCGGTACGCATGTAGGCGATCTCCTGCGGCGACTTGATCGCCCGGCACCAGTTCACCAGCGCCGTGGCATCGACGAGTTGGGCGTGCGGCAACTCCTTGGCCAGGCTGGTGTAGGCCTTGGCCGAGAAGTAGTAGTTGTCCATCTCCAGACCGACGTTGCCGGTGTGCCAGCCATACTCCGGCAATACCGACTGCGCCAGGTACTCCATCGGATGCATGTCCGGGTTCTGGACGTAGTAATCCGGGTAGTAGCGCACCCGTTCGGCATCCATCCAGCAGGTCCGCCAGGCACCGTTGGCGTCCTGTCGGCGGCCATACCACACCGGCTCCCCTTCCAGCCCCAGCAGCACGCACTGGTGAACGTAGAACGACCAGCCATCGTAACCGGTCAGCCACGCCATGTTGGACGGGTCGCTGACCACCAGCACATCGATACCGCGGCTCGCCATGGAGAGACGCACTTTGTGTAAACGACTGGCGTACTCTTCGCGCGGGAAAGGCAAGGAAACCTGGAACATGAGCCACTCGACTAACGGGACCTAATTATTGAGACATCGGCATTCGAGGGGGTCGAGCCGGATGTCCTGCCGCTTGCCGACCGGGTGTGAAATTGTCATGATGCACTCTCACTAAACTCATGACAATTATCGGTCAATGCATCGAGGTCGATAGTAGCATCGTCGCGCGTCCCGCCGTCAAAGGCTTTATTGCATCATGACAATCGATCTGACTCCCTATCTCTCGTCCCACGGCCCCAAATACCTGTCGATCGCCCGCGCCCTGGCCGAAGCGATGCGGCACGGCGCGCTGCCCCCCGGCACTCGCCTACCCACCCATCGCGAGCTGGCCGAAACGCTCGGCGTCAGCGTGCAGACGGTCTCACGCGCTTACGACCAAGCCGAAAAAAGCGGCCTGGTGCAGGCGCGTGTCGGCAGCGGTACCTGGATTCGCGATGCCGACGGCGACTCGGAGAATGAGTACCTTCGCGCCCCGGCGGCCCTGACCGATGACAGTCTGATCGATCTCTCGATTGCCCATCCGGTGTGCCCGCCATCGCACCATCTGCGCTTCCGCCAGGCGCTGGCGGAACTGGCCGATGTCGCGCATGCCGACGTGATCGGGGCGTGTCGCCCGATTGCCGGGCTGGTGCATCAGCGTGAACGCGCCAATGCCTGGCTGAACGAGCGCCTCAAGGTGCCGGGCGAGGTCGACGATCGCCTGCTCTGCAACGGTGCCGCCCACGGCCTGATGCTGGCGATCGCCACGGTGGTCCAGCACGGCGACATCGTGCTGACGGAGAGCCTGACCGATCACGGCCTGATCTCGTTGTCGCGCACGCTGGGCTTTCAACTTCGCGGCGTGGCGATCGACGAGCAGGGCGTGATCCCCGAAGCGCTGGAGGCCGCCCTCGTGCGCTTTCAGCCCCGCGCGGTCTGCCTGACGCCGACCCAGCTCAACCCCACCGGCGCGACGATGGAGAACGCGCGCCGCGACGTCGTGGCCGAGATTCTTCAGCGCCACGACGTGTGGCTGATCGAGGACGACGTGCATGCCCTGCTCGAGCCACCGGGGCTGATCCCGCTGACGGCGCGATTGCCACAGCAGAGCTTTCATGTCACCAGCCTGACCAAGGCCACCGTGCCCGGGTTGCGCGCCGGCTATCTGAGCGTGCCCCGAGGGCAGATGCATCACACTCTGCCGCGCCTGCGTGCCACTAGCTGGATGGCGACACCGCTGATCTTCGAACTCGCCGACTACTGGCTCGCCAGCGGCATGATCGACACCCTGGCCCACGAGCAGCGCCAACTGCTGGCCGAGCGCCAGTCCATCGCCGCCAGGCGTCTGGCCGGCCATGCCATCGGCGCACGCCCGAGCAGCCTGCACCTGTGGCTGGCACTGCCGGAACCCTGGCGCGCGGAGGAACTCCAGCAGCAGGCGCGCCAGGAAGGGGTCGCGATCACCACCGCGCAGCCGTTTCTGGTCGAGCAGTCGGCTCCACCGCGGCGTATTCGTGTCAGCCTGGGTGCGGAAAGCGATCTCGAGCGACTCGAAAGCGGCCTGGAGATTCTGGCCCAACTGCTGGGGGAATCGCCGCCGCCAATGCTGCAGATCGTGTACTGAACGCTGCAGGCTGCAAGCATCAGTATTGACGGTCAGAATATGCCGGGCGGTACGCGGCGATTTCTTTCGCCGCGCATAACCTGCGATGATAACGAGCTCCAACAATACAACGACGACGGAACCACGATGCGTGTCTTGATCTACCACAACGCTGCCGAACAATGGCGCAACATCCTCCAACGGCGTCTGCCGGATGCCGACCATGTCATCGCCGCCGATTCGGGCAATCCGCAGGCGGATTATCTGGTCGCCTGGAAGCCGCCCGCCTCGCTGTTCGATGAGCAGACCGCGCTGAAGGGCATCGTCAACCTGGGCGCCGGCGTCGATTCGTTGTTGAAGAATCCTTCACTGCCCCGCGATATTCCCATCGTCAAGCTGCGCGACGCCGGCATGGGCGAGCTGATCGGTGACTACGCGCGTTACGGCGTGCTGCACTTCCAGCGCGATTTCGACCGCTACCGGCGCCAGCAGAGTCGGCATGAGTGGCGGGAAATTGCGGTCGTCGACAAGCCCGACTGGGGTGTCGGCGTGCTCGGTCTCGGTGCCATCGGCACCCGTGTCGCGCAGATGCTCGCCACCGACGGTTATCCGGTACACGGCTGGAGCCGCTCGCCCAAGACGATCGACGGCATCACCTGCCATCACGGCGACGACGGCCTGGATGCGCTGCTCGGTCAGGTGATGACCTTGGTGACGCTACTGCCGGACACCCCGGCCACGCGCCACATCATCAATCGCGAGACGCTCGCCAGACTGCCGGCGGGTGCCAGCCTGATCAATCCGGGACGCGGCACCCTGATCGACGAAGCCGCACTGCTCGAAGCGCTCGGCGACGAAGACAGCGAAGGCCACCTGCGCGGCGCGCTGCTGGACGCCTTCCCCGAAGAACCGCTGGCGGCGGACAGCCCGCTGTGGCGCCACCCACGTATCCTCATCACCCCCCACATGGCCGGCCCCACCCCGATCGGCGCCGCCGCCGATCAGGTCGCCGAAGTGCTGGGCGCGATGGCAAAAGGCGAACCGGTCGAGACCATCGATCCCGAAGCGGGGTATTGAGAAATTCGAGGGCTGGGATGATAACCTCTGTATCAAAATGTAAAGTCGGAATTGGAAAACTGGCTGGGTCATTCGTCTGCGGGGAATGCGGTGAACAAGAAGACGCTTACCGAACGCGATATCTGTACCAAGTTCATCACACCGGCCCTCGAGCAGGCCGGATGGGACATTCAGACCCAGGTACGCGAGGAAGTCTCGTTCACCAACGGTCGCATCATCGTGCGCGGGCGGATGCACACTCGCGGTAAAAGACGCCGAGCCGACTATGTGCTCAGCTATCAAAAAAACCAACCCATCGCGGTTATCGAGGCCAAGGACAACAAGCACAGTCTTGGCGACGGCATGCAGCAGGGCCTGGCCTATGGCGATGCACTGGACGTTCCGTTCGTGTTCTCCAGCAATGGCGACGGCTTTCTGTTCCACGACCGAACCGGACTAAGCGATCAGACCGAAACCGCGCTGACACTCGACGAGTTTCCTTCTCCGGCGACCTTGTGGGAGCGCTACTGCCAGTACAAAGGCATCCCCAACGACACCCGCGCGGTGGTCGAACAGCCCTATTACGACGACGGCAGCGGCCGCACGCCCCGCTACTACCAGACCGTCGCGATCAATCGTACGGTCGAAGCGGTTGCGCGAGGGCAGGACCGCATTCTACTGGTCATGGCGACAGGCACCGGCAAGACCTTCACGGCCTTTCAGATCATCTGGCGGCTGTGGAAATCGAAACGGAAGCAGCGAATTCTGTTCCTCGCCGATCGCAATATCCTGGTCGACCAGACTAAGAACAACGACTTCAAACCCTTCGGGCAGGCGATGACCAAGGTCACCAACCGCACGGCCGACCCGTCTTACGAAATCTATCTGTCGCTCTATCAGGCCGTTACCGGCCACGAGGAAGAGCAAAACATCTACAAGCAGTTCTCGCCGGAATTCTTCGATCTCGTCGTCATCGATGAGTGCCATCGCGGTAGCGCCGCCGAGGATTCTGCCTGGCGCCGGATACTAGACTACTTCAGCAGCGCCACGCATATCGGCCTGACCGCCACGCCCAAGGAGACCAGGGAGGTTTCCAACATCGATTATTTTGGCGAGCCGGTTTACACCTACTCGCTCAAGCAAGGCATCGAGGATGGCTTTCTGGCGCCTTACAAGGTGGTCCGGGTCGATATCGACAGGGACCTTCAGGGGTGGCGCCCGAGCCAGGGGCAGGTCGACGTCCTGGGCCAGGAAATCGAGGACCGCATCTACAACCAGCGCGACTTCGACAAGCAGTTGGTACTCAATCGGCGCACCGAGCTGGTAGCGCGCAAGGCCACCGAGTTTCTGGAAAGTACCGACCCATACCAGAAGACCATTGTCTTCTGCGAGAATATCGACCACGCCGAGCGCATGCGTCAGACGCTGGTCAATCTCAATCCCCAGCGGGTCGCCGAAAACCGCAAATACGTGATGCGCGTCACCGGCGACGAGAACGAAGGCAAGGCCGAGCTGGACAACTTCATCGACCCGGAATCACGCTATCCGGTGATCGCCACCACCAGCAAGTTGATGACCACTGGCGTCGATGCCCAGACCTGCAAGCTGATCGTGCTGGATCAACGCATCCAGTCGATGACCGAATTCAAGCAGATCATCGGCCGCGGCACGCGCATCAACGAGGAGTACCACAAGCACTGGTTCACCATCATCGATTTCAAGAAGGCCACTGAGCTGTTCGCCGACCCGGACTTCGACGGCGACCCGGTTCAGGTCTACGAGCCGAGCGGCGATGACCCCATCGCGCCCGACGATGAAACGGACGACAACAGCGATCCGGCTGACAGCTTTGATACGACAAGCGCCGAAGACGTGGCAGAACCCCACGGCGGTTATGAAGTCGAGGACGGCGCCACGTGGGAATCCGACGATACCGGCATGCCCGAACCGCCACCGGAACCGCGACGCAAATATGTCGTGGACGACATCGAAGTCAGCATCGTTGCCGAGCGCATCCAGTTCCTAGGGCCGGACGGCAAACTGATCACCGAAAGCCTGCGCGACTACACCCGAAAGCAGCTCCAGGCCCAGTTTGCCTCGCTGGACGACTTCCTGCGCCAATGGAATAACGCCGACCGCAAGCAGGTCATTCTCGACGAGTTGGCGGAGCAAGGCATCTTCTGGGAAGCGCTCGAGGAAGAGCTGGGCAAGGATTGGGGCGACACGCCCGACCCCTTCGACGTGATCTGCCACATCGCCTTCGACCGCCCGCCACTGACGCGCCGCGAGCGGGCGGAGCAGGTCAGAAAGCGCGATATCTTCACGCGGTATGAGGGCCAGGCCCGGCGGGTGCTGGACTCTCTCGTCGACAAATATGCCGACGCCGGTATCGAGCCCATCGAAAACCTCAAGGTTCTGACGCTTTCCCCCTTCCGCGAGTACGGCGCGCCGATGGAGTTGGTCAACGCCTTTGGCGGCAAGCCGGGCTACCAGCAAGCACTCAACGAACTGGAAGAGGCGCTCTATCGCCCCATTGCCTGACGAGGCTGCTATCCTGCCGCCCTTTTCATGACTCGATCACGATCGCTTTTCAGTCACGACAGCTTTTTATTCACATAGTCATCCGACCCGTCGCGAATCGCGCTGGGTCGATTTTTTGGACAAAGAATTCTATGGCAATTTCCACCACGATCAAATCCATCCAGGACATCATGCGCAAGGACGTGGGCGTCGACGGCGATGCCCAGCGCATCGGCCAGTTGGTCTGGATGCTGTTTCTGAAGATCTTCGACGACCGCGAGCGGGAATGGGAGATGTTCAACGACGCTTACCGCTCCCCTATCCCCGAGCGGTTGCGCTGGCGCCATTGGGCAGCAGATGCCGAAGGCCCGACCGGCGACGAGCTCAAATCGTTCATCGACAACGAACTCTTCCCCGGCCTGCAGCAGTTGCAACCCACGGGCGACGATGCCCGTGCCGTGGTCATCCGCAACGTGTTCGAAGACGCCTACAACTACATGAAATCCGGCCAGTTGCTACGGCAGGTGATCAACAAGCTGCAGGATGGCATCGACTTCAACACCCAGGCCGACCGTCACCAGCTCGGCGACATGTACGAGCAGGTTCTCAAGGACCTGCAGAGCGCAGGTAACGCCGGTGAGTTTTACACGCCCCGCGCCGTGACCGAATTCATGGTCAATCGCGCCGACCCGAAGCTCATCGAGACCGTGCTGGACCCGGCCTGCGGCACCGGCGGCTTCCTCACCTGCGCCATCGAGCATAAGCGCACCCACTACGTCTCCACGCCGGATGACGAGCAGACACTCCAGCGCAGCATCTTCGGCTGGGAGAAAAAGCCTCTGCCGCACCTGCTGGCAACGACCAACATGATCCTTCACGGAATTGAGGTGCCCAGCCAGATCCGCCACGACAATACTCTGAATCGCCCGTATCGCGACTGGGGCCGCAGCGAAAGGGTCGACGTGATCGTTGCCAACCCACCCTTCGGCGGCACCGAGGAAGACGGCATCGAGAACAACTTCCCCGCCGAGCTTCGCACGCGCGAAACGGCGGATCTGTTCATGGCGCTGTTCATTCGTCTGCTGAAGGATGGCGGCCGCGCCGCCGTGGTGCTGCCGGACGGCTTTCTGTTCGGCGAGGGCATGAAGACGCGGCTCAAGGAACGGCTGCTGAGCGAGTGCAACCTGCACACCATCGTTCGCCTGCCCAACGGCGTGTTCAACCCTTACACCGGCATCAAGACCAACCTGCTGTTCTTCACCAAGGGCCAACCGACCGAAAACGTCTGGTACTACGAACACCCCTACCCCGAAGGCTACAAGAGCTATAGCAAGACCAAACCGATGAAGTTTGCCGAGTTCGCCACCGAGGTCGCGTGGTGGGGAGACGAACGTGACGGCTTTGCCAGCCGCGTCGAGACCGAACAGGCGTGGAAGGTCGGCATCGACGAGATCAAGGCGCGCCAGTACAACCTGGACATCAAGAACCCGCACCAGGCCGAACGGGTCAACCATGACCCGGACGAACTGCTGGCACAGTACGCTCAGCAGCAGATCGAGATTCAAAAAATCCGCGACCAGCTCAAGGGAATTCTCGGCGAAGCGCTGAACCGGAACGGCTCGGAAAACCCGGAGAGCCAGGCATGAGTGTTCAGGAATTAATCACCGACCATCTTGATCTCTGGACCGGCGCCGTCACCCACAAGCGCAGCGCTGGAAGAGGCTTATCGGGAAAGAGCGGAAAAGTGGAACTGACTGGTATCAAGAAACTGCGCGAACTGATTCTGGAGCTGGCCGTGCGCGGCAAGCTGGTCGAGCAGGACCCGACCGATGAACCCGCCAGCGTGTTACTGGAGAAGATCGCCGAGGAGAAGGCCCGGCTGGTCAAGGAAGGGAAGATCAAGAAATCAAAGAAGCTGCCAGGAATTGATGAGGAGGAGGTCATAACGGAGCTTCCAACAATATGGTCATGGGCTCGCCTTGGCGAAATCACAAACTATGGTGTAACTGACAAGGCTGAACCTGGCGAAGTTGAAGACACCTCATGGGTGCTTGAGCTAGAAGATATCGAAAAGGAAAGCTCACGACTTATCCAGCGAGTCACATACAAGGAACGACCTTTTAAAAGCTCAAAGAATAGGTTCCAACAGGATGACGTGCTATATGGAAAGCTGCGTCCATATCTCGACAAAGTTCTTGTTGCCGATAGGCCTGGCGTTTGCACAACTGAAATCATACCAGTACGAGGCTTCTCAGGAATAACCTCTTCATATCTAAGGCTCTCATTGAAGTCACCTGCTTTCAAGATCTATGCGAATGATTCAACTCACGGCATGAATCTACCCAGATTGGGTACTGACAAAGCGAGACTTGCCCTGATTCCTGTGCCCCCAACGGAGGAACAGAACCGCATCGTCGAAAAAGTCGACGAACTGTTGACCCTCTGCGACCGGCTGGAACAACAGATTGGCGATCAGTTGGAAGCTCACGAAGTGCTGGTCGATACCCTTCTCGATGCCCTCACCCGATCCGTCGACGCCGCGGAAGTGGCCGAGAATTGGGCCCGCCTTGCCGAGAATTTCGATACTCTTTTCACCACTGAAGCCAGCATCGACAAGCTCAAGCAGGCCATTCTGCAACTCGCGGTCATGGGGAAGTTGGTGGAGCAGGACCCGACCGACGAGCCGGCTAGCGCGTTGCTGGAAAAGATCGCTGATGAGAAGGCTCGTCTGGTCAAGGAAGGGAAGATTAAGAAGTCGAAGAAACCATGGGAAGTGGCAAAAGATAGGCTTACCCAACTTCCAGAAACTTGGAGGTGGGTAGCGCTTGGCGAGCTAGTGAGCATCATGGATGCCGGCTGGAGTCCTGCTTGCCCTCCAGAGCCTGCAGGAGAGAGTGAATGGGGAGTTCTGAAAACAACATCCGTTCAAGTAATGAGCTACTTCCAACAAGAGAACAAGCGACTACCAGAAGGTAAGAAACCCAAGCGCCAATATGAGGTTAACAGCGGTGACATACTGATCACTCGCGCTGGCCCTAAGAACCGAGTCGGGATTTCATGTTGGGTAGACAAAACACGTCCAAGGCTGATGATCTCAGATAAAATTATCAGGTTTCATCTCATTGATGCTGCGATGTCCGAGCCTTTCATTTGCCTCTGCCTCAATGCCGGCCTGACCAGTCAATGCCTAGAAAATGCCAAGTCAGGCATGGCTGAAAGCCAGATGAATATCTCACAAGACAAGCTAAAAGCAGCCCCAATCCCTTTATGTCCAGCAAATGAACAACACCGCATCGTCGCCAAAGTCGACGAGCTGATGGCCCTCTGCGACCGGCTCAAGGCTCGCCTGGCCGAGGCTGGCAAAACCTGCACTCGGCTGGCCGAGGCGGTGGTGGAAAAGGGGATTCATTGATGGCGTATGATCGTCCGTGGCAGTCCTTCGAGCAGCAACTGGATCGCCTGAAGGCGCGCGGCATGACGGTTACTGACGATGCAGCTGCGCTCAGCTATCTGGAACGTATCGGCTACTACCGTCTTAGCGCCTACTGGTACCCCTTTCGCCGATTTGAGATCACACAAGATCCAGACACCGGGCGCCTGTCCAGCCAGGCCATGGACGAATTTCATCCCGATACCCAATTTGTGGATGCCGTCTCACTCTACCTGTTCGACAAGAAGCTGCGTCTGCTGTTGATCGATGCGCTGGAACGTATCGAGATTTCGCTGCGGGTGGATATAGCCTATCTGCTAGGGAAGCGCAGCGCCTTCGCGCATATTGAAAACACCAAGGCTGATTTCCACCCCGGCTTCTCGAGCCGCTCTTTTCGTAACGGCGACCCAAGAACCCGTTTCGATGTCTGGCTGGAGAAATATCGTGGTTTGGTCGCGCGGTCCAAGGAGGACTTCGTTCGGCATTATCACAATCGACATGGCGATGAGCTGCCGATCTGGGTTGCCGTCGAAGTATTCGACTTTGGCGCCATTTCGCAGTTGATCAGCATGATGCACGTAGCGGATCAGACCACCATCGCTACGCGATATGGCGTATCGGACTGGCGGGTCTTCGGTAGTTGGCTCTTTGGCCTGAGTTACCTGCGCAATCTGGTAGCTCACCACAGCAGACTCTGGAATCGCAACATCACAACCAAGCCGAAACTGCCTAAGCGTGGAGAAATCGATTGGTGTGATGCGTTTTTGACCGGCGATGACATGCGTGCCAAACCGTTCGTTCTGATCGCGATCACTCGTATGCTGATCAAGGCGATCTGCCCGAATACGCAGTGGCACCAACGTTTGCAGGAACATCTCGACGCCTTCCCCGCTCAGCATTCAGCCAGACAACTGAAAGTGAAAAGCATGGGGATCCCGGAAAATTGGCGGGAATGGTGGTAGCCGCCTATCACCAACCCAATCACGTTGGTTAAAACAAGAACCCCAGCGTAGGTTGCAAGCAACCAAGAGGCCGGGGTCGTGTTGGCCTTAATATTAGGACACTGGCTTCATCGGTACAAGACTTACTTGTGGCTAAGGGAGAGATCACGTGGCGATCGAACAAGGCATCTGGAAGCTGGCCAACGGCGCCAGCGAACAGCCACAGCGGCTACGCCCAGCCGGGCTCGCCGACGAAGGGCTGCTGGAAGCACAAATCATGCAGGATGTCTCGATCCTTAACCGGGATTGGCTGCTGATCGGCCGGCAGGTGCGCACGGCCTTCGACAAGCTGATCGACCTGCTGGCGATCGATGCCAACGGCACGGTGATCATCATCGAACTCAAGCGGGACAAGACACCCAGAGAGGTCGTCGCCCAGACCATCGACTACGCCTCGTGGATCGCGAGCCTGGGCGACAGCGACATCGTCGATATCTATCTTGATTTCGCCAAACGCTATTCATGCCCGCACGCGACGCTGGACGAGGCATTTCAGGCCAAGTTCGGTGTCGCGCTGTCGGACGTCCCGGTCAACGAACAGCATCAGATGGTAGTGGTCGCGACCAAACTGGATGCCAGCACCGAGCGCATCATTACCTATCTCAACGACTACGCGCAGATTTCCATCAACGCTCTGTTCTTCGCAGCTTTCGAGGATGGCGGCAACCGCTACCTGAGTCGCGCCTGGATGATCGACCCGGACGAGAGCCAGGAACGCGCCATTACCAAAGGGCGCAAGGAGCCCTGGAACGGTGAATTCTACGCCTCGTTCGGTGACGATCGGCCATGGTCATTGGCAAGGCGGCTGGGCTTTATCGCTGGCGGCGGCGCCGCCTGGTACTCGAAGACGTTATCCATGCTCTCCGAGGGTGATCGGGTGTGGGTCAATATTCCCAAAACGGGCTATGTCGGCGTTGGTGTCGTGACCGGTGAACGCTGCCGGGCCGATGAATACCGGTTTGCGAATGAAGGCGACAGAACCTTGCCAGAGATCGTTTCCCAAGACGATGACCTCTCGCGCGAATCGTATCCGCATCTTTTTCAAACCCTGGCGGATGAAGAAGAAGCGGAATACCTCGTGCCCGTACGCTGGATTCATACGGTGGCGCGAAGCGAGGCGTTCAGCGAGGTCGGGCTATTCGGTAACCAGAACACCGTCTGCAAACCGACGGCACCGAAGTGGCAGCACACGATAGATCGGCTCGACAAGGTCTGGCCTGTTACCTGATCCGTCACTGCCGTCAGGAACACATGCAACGAATCGGCGTCTGATGGCGGTAGATTGCCGATTCACCGTCGAGGAGAGCCATGCCGTTCACGTCCCGCGCTGTCGTCAAAAGCGCCGCCGCTCTGCTGTTCACCTGCGTCAGCACGCTGGCGGTAGCTGCGCCGACCCCCTTTACCGCGCACTATCGGCTCGATATCAGCGGCTGGCCGAATGCCACGATCACCCACCGCCTGTCCCACCAGGGCGATACCTGGGAGAGCGACATGAAAGCCAGCATCAAGGTCGCCAGTGGCGAGGAGCGCGGGCGTTTCCGGCTCGATGGCAACTCGCTACAGGCGCTCGATTACACCAGTGCCTATTCGCTGCTGGGGATCGGTGACGATTACCATCTCGACCAGGAACAGCTCAGCGAACTGCCGGACCGCCAGACGGCGCTGTTCGAGCTGTCCCGGAAGGCACCTACGGCCCGTTGCGCCAATCCCCAGGTCTCGCCGTGCGAACTGAAGTATCAGGACCACAAGGAACGCGATGAGACGCTCTATTACCGCATCACCGATCGCGGCGACATCGAGACGCCCGCCGGCACCTTCCCGGGCGTGACGGTGGATACCTGGGATCCGGAAAAGCGCGACCGCCATCTCTATTTCACCTTTCATCGGGAAATTCCCGGGCTGCTGCTGAAGACGCGCTACGTTCGCGATGGCGAGGAACGAAGTCATTTGACCCTGATCGATCTGAAATTGACGGAAAACGCCAGCCAGCAATAAGTCGTCGGTCGATCTTCCCTCTTCCGCAGACATCCTCTAGAGTCTTCCACTCATTCACGGACGCCGACATGCTCGGCGTCCGTTTTTTCGTGCCGTCGTTCGTCTCATGTTGGGAATGCCATGCTGCTTGGACTGCTGTGGATTCTGTTGCCATTGATCCTGGGCTACCTGATCCCGATCCGGCACGCGACCATCCAGCGGGGCATCGATCGCGGCGTCAACGCTTCGGTCTATGTGATCCTATTGCTGATGGGCCTTAGCCTGGGCGGGCTGGACGATCTGCTCGGCCAGCTCTCCCGCATCGGCACGACGGCATTGATCCTGTTCGCGGTGATCTCGCCGATCAATCTGCTGGCATTGTGGTGGCTGTCGCAACGACGACTGGCACGCCTGGAGCGTGTCGAAGGCGAGGATACCGCTCTCCCGCCGATGGGCAAATTGAAGGCGATGATCGGCTCGCTGCAACTGGCCGGCGTGGTGTTGGCCGGCGTATTGATCGGCGCGGGCGTCGTGCGACTCGGCTGGCATCCGGCCGCGCTGGCCGAAACCCTGGCCGCTTGGACACTTTATGCCCTGCTCAGCCTGATCGGCTGTCAGTTGCGCAACTCCGGTCTCGGACTGCGCCAGATTCTGCTCAATCGGCTGGGACTCGCCATCGCCGTCACCGTCTTCCTGAGCTCGATGTTGGCAGGGTTGATTGCCGCGCCACTGCTCGACCTGCCCTGGAACCAGGGCATGGCGCTGGCGGCCGGGTTCGGCTGGTACTCGCTATCCGGCATCCTGATCGGCGACCAACTGGGACCGGTACTCGGCGGCGCGGCCTTCTTCAACGACCTGGCCCGCGAACTCGTCGCCTTTCTGCTGGTACCACTGTTCATCCGCCGCGCCGTGCCCCTGGCGATCGGCTACAGCGGCGCGACGGCAATGGACTTCACCCTGCCGGTAATCCAGCAGCACGGCGGCATCACCTGCGTTCCCGTCGCCATCGTCAGCGGCTTCCTGCTCTCGTTGCTCTCGCCGCCGTTGACGCTGTTGTTGCTGTCGCTGTGAATGGCGCCGACGGCATACGACCATGGCCCAAGGGCGCGGGCAGCCTCGGGCATGCTAGTCTTTGCTGAAGTTACCGGTAACAAGCGAATAAAAGTCAGTCTCGGGGATCGTTATGCCGCGTCGTTCGTCGGGGCGTGTCACGCTGCAGGATATTGCCGATCGGGTCGGCGTCACCAAGATCACGGTCTCGCGCGCGCTACGCGAACCGCACAGGGTCTCGGCCGCCCTCAGGCTGCGGATCGAAGAGGCAATCGACGAACTCGGCTACATTCCCAACCATTCGGCCGGTGCGCTGGCCAGCGGCCGCAGCCATAGCGTCGCGCTGCTGATCCCTTCGCTCTCCAATTCGGTGTTCTCGGAGATCCAGCGCGGCATCGAGGAGGGCCTGCGTGCCGGTGGTTACCGGGTGCTGATCGGGCATACCGGCTACTCGATGCTGGAAGAGGAAAGGCTGATCGACACCTATCTGAGCTACGGTGTCGACGCCCTGATCCTGCCGGGCACGCGCCATACCGAACATGCCCTGCGCCTGCTCGAACGGGCGCGCGTCCCCGTCGTCGAGACGCTGGAGCTGACCGACACGCCGCTGGACATCAACGTCGGCCTCGACCAGCACGCGGCGGGCGTCGCCATGACCCAGGCATTCCTCGACCGGGGCTATCGTCGCCTCGGCTTCCTGGGGGCGCGCATGGATTATCGTGCCCAACTGCGCATGGCGGGGTGGGAAACCAGAATGAAACAGGCAGGACTGTCGACCGAACGCTGCCTGACCACACCACATCCTTCTTCGTACCGGCTCGGTGGCGAGATGCTGGCGTCGATGCTGGAACGCTGGCCAGACCTGGAGGGGATCTTCTGCGGCAACGACGACCTCGCCGCGGGAGCGCTGTTCGAATGTCAGCGCCAGCGCCTGGAGGTACCGGAACGCATGGCGCTGGCGGGGTTCAATGGATTGGACATCACCGAGGCAACGACGCCGCCGCTGGCGACCGTCGTCACGCCACGCCGGCGTATCGGAGATCTCATCGCAGTCAAGTTGAGAGAGAGACTGGCAGGAGCGCCGCTGTCACCTTATCGCGAAGACGTGGGGTTCGAAGTGCAATGTCGCGGGAGCCTATGAAGGGACGTCGGCGTCCAGCCGCCGGTAACGATGCTCCAACGCCGCCCGGGCTTCGGCCACGACCTGCTCCAACGTACCTGCGATATCCACTGTCACGGCCTCATCCTCGCCCGGTGGCTCCAGCGTCGCCAACTGGCTGTCGAGCATGTCTTCGCCCTTGAAGAAGTGATCCTGACGCGCCTGGATGCGCTGCAACAGCAATTCCCGGCTGCCGGAAAGATGGACGAACGTCAAGGTGCCGTCACCGCGACGCAGGGTATCGCGATAGCGCCGCTTGAGCGCGGAGCAGCCGACCACCAGCGTTTCCCCTTTCTCCCTGGCCTCGGCGATGAACTCCGCCAGGCGGGCCAGCCAGCCGGCACGATCCTCGTCGTCGAGAGGTTCTCCATGCGACATCTTGGCGACGCTTTCGGGCGAGTGATAGTCGTCGCCATCCAGAAACCGTCCCCCCAGGACAGCCGCGAGACGTTGCCCGACCTCGGTCTTGCCGCAGCTCGATACGCCCATCACGACGATGCGTCGTCCTACTGTTGCATTCATAGCATTGCCTTTTGACTCGATGTCCCTTCGAGTTACCGGCCTAGACCGATTTCTCGACGATGTCTCTACGCCTTTCGGCGCATTGTTGATTCCACCTTGTTACCGGTAACATCCATTTTCTCCAACTCTACCCCGACGCACAACGCCACCAAAGACGTATATCGCTCTCTTTGGTGCCGTGCCTTCACAAAGGATTTCGCCGCTATGGACAGTCCTACGTCATTGATACTCGCCGCCCTGGGAAGCATCGTCGTCCTGCTCTATCTGGTCATGAAGCTGCGCCTGCATGCCTTCGTGGCACTGCTCGTGGTCAGCGGCCTGGTAGGCCTGGCAACCGGCATGAGCGTCGACGACTTGCTCGACACGATAGAGAAAGGCATGGGCGGTACGCTCGGCTTCGTCGCCACCGTGGTCGGCCTCGGCGCGATGTTCGGCAAGATGCTCGAGGTCTCCGGCGGTGTCGATCGTCTGGCCAGCACCTTGCTCGACCGTTTCGGCGAGAATCGGTCGCAGTGGGCCATGGGCATCACCGGTTTCCTGGTCGCGATTCCGGTCTTTTTGGATGTCGCCTTCATCATTCTGGTGCCGCTGATCTACGCCCTGACCCGGCGCACCGGGCGCTCGCTGCTCTATTACGGTATTCCGCTGCTGGCGGGTCTGGCGGTAACTCATTCGTTCATTCCGCCGACGCCGGGACCGATCGCCGTGGCCAAACTGATCGGCGCCGATCTCGGCTACGTGATCCTGTTCGGCGCCATCTGCGGCCTGCCGGCGATGATCATTGCCGGCCCGCTGTTCGGGCGCTGGATCGGCAAGCGCATCGACGCCCAGATACCGGACTACATGGAACTGCCGCGTGAGAAACGCGACAGCCAGGGCCTGCCGAGCTTCAAGCTGATTCTGTCGATCATCCTGCTGCCGCTGGCGCTGATCGTGCTCAATACCGTCTCCGGCGTGCTGTTGCCGGAAGACAGCCCGGTACTGGCCGCGCTGACCTTCCTCGGCCACCCCTTCGTCGCGCTGACGCTGGCGACCCTGCTCGCCTTCACCCTGCTGGGAACCCGCCGTGGCATGAGCCGCGAGCAGGTGATGGAAGTCGCTACCAAGGCGCTGGAACCGGCCGGCATCATCATTCTGGTGACCGGTGCCGGCGGTGTATTCAAGCAGGTGCTGATCGACTCCGGCGTGGGCGACGTCATGGGCGACATCATGGCCAACAGCGCCCTGCCGCCGATCCTGCTGGCGTTCTTGATCTCGACCGCGGTGCGCATCATCCAGGGCTCGGCGACCGTCGCCATGATCACCGCCGCCGGCCTGATGGCACCGGTCATTTCGACACTCGATCTGGATGGACCGGTACTGGGACTGATCGTGATCGCCATCGCCTCCGGCGCCACGGTGCTGAGCCACGTCAACGACTCCGGTTTCTGGCTGGTCAACCGCTACTTCGGCCTGACCGAGACCCAGACACTGAAGAGCTGGACGGTGATGGAAACGATCATCGGCGTCACCGGACTGGTCATGGCGATGATCATCGGGCTGTTCGTCTGACCGAAGGCACGCTCGATACCAGAACGCCCGCTGCGTGGCCTCACGCAGCGGGCGTCGTCGTTCAAGTATCCGTGCCACGCCCGGTACCTTTTAGTAGTGTTTCCCTTATAGCGTTTCCAGCGCCTCGCGGATGGTCTCCTCCCGCCGCCGCGCCAGCTCTTGTCCCAACTGCGGGCCGCGAAATCCCTCATCCAGCAACGCTTGAGGCAAGATCTGCGCGGCCAGCCGCCAACCCAGTGCCAGATCGTCGGCCAGGCCGCCGTCATCGTGCGCGATCAGCGCCAATAACGGCGCCACCCGCTCGGGCCGACGCCAGGCATCGATGGCGTCGAGCCAGGCCATGATGGCGCTGGCGCGATCCATGTCAACGTCGGGCCGCTCATCGCCAAGAACCTGGCGCAGCTGGCGCGACAGCGCCGCCAGACGCATGGCATCGCGATAGGCGTTGGGCGCCTTGACCCGGCCGTTGAGGGCGGCCTGCCCGTCGTCGTCGAGATGCTCGCCCAGCCGCGCCCAGCGCCACAGCGCCGGCTCATCCATCTCCGGCAGGGCATCGAGGCGCGCCAACGCTTGCGGCAGCGCCTCCGTCGCCAGTGGTGGCATCAGCACGGCCAAGGCCCCGCAGTCGTTCAGCGTTTCGAAATAAGCGGCGGGATCGATCTCGCCCAGGGCCTTTTGCGTCTCCGTCCAGACACGCTCGGCAACCAGATAGCCGATCTCGCCAGCCTCGGTCAGTTGGCGCATCAGCCTTTGGGTTTCGGGAGCGATGGCAAACCCCAGGTGACGATAGCGGGCCAGGAAGCGGGCCGCACGCAGCACCCGCAAGGGATCTTCGATGAACGCCGACGAAACATGCTTGAGCTGTCTGGCCTCGAGATCCGCGGCCCCGCCGTACGGGTCGATCAGCTCGCCCGCCGGCGTCTCGGCCATGGCATTGATCGTGAAGTCGCGCCGCGCCAGGTCCTCCTCGAGGGTGACGTCGGGACTGGCGTGAATCTCGAACCCGGTGTAGCCGTGCCCCTGCTTGCGCTCGGTGCGGGCCAGCGCGTACTCCTCGTGCGTGTCGGGATGCAGGAAGACCGGAAAGTCCCGCCCCACCGGCTTGAACCCGCGCTGGCGCATCGCCTCGGGCGTGGCGCCGACGACGACCCAGTCACGATCGCCGACGGGCCACCCCAGCCGAGCGTCGCGCACGGCGCCGCCGACGAGGTAGACCTGCAGGCCATCGAGCCGGGGATCAAAACGGAAATCGGATCGCGAGTTCATGAGCGGCGTCCACTCACTGCGCGACGTGGTCGGGGTGCCGATGCGACCAGTCGACGAAACCGCCATCCAGGCTGTAGACCTCGTCGAATCCCTGGCCGGCCAGCCAGGCCGCCGCCTGCTGACTGGAGTGACCGTGGTAGCAGACCACCACCAGCGGCGTATCGCCCGGCGTCTTCTCCACCAGCTCGGCAACGTTGGTGTTGTCGAGATGGCGGCTACCGGGGATGTGTCCTTGGGAGAAACTCAGCGGATCGCGAATGTCGATCAGTTGCAGCGTGCGCCCCTCGCGCAGCCACTGCGCCAGCGTGACCGGATCGAGGTGTTGGAAAGATTGAGACATTGGCTCGCTCCTTGGGGAAACACCGCATAAATGCCCGCGAGGCATTCATTCAGCGTTTCCCTGGCATTCAGTGTCGGGATTGGCGTTCAGCGTCGGGGCTGGCGCGACGGTTCGACAATGCGCTCGCCGCTGTCGAGATTCAGCGCGGTCAGCGAGCCGCCCCAGACACAGCCGGTATCGAGCGCCTCGGCGCGGACCCGCGCGCCCGGCGTGCGCCCTTCCAGCGCCGCCCAATGCCCGAACAACAAGGTGGCGTCGTCATCACGCGGCCAGGTGAACCAGGGCGCGAAGCCGTCGGGGGCGCTGTCGAGCCCCTCCTTGGCGGCGAAGTCGAGGGTACCGTCGGCAGCGATGAAGCGCATTCGCGTGAACACGTTGACGATCGCCCGAATACGCTCTTCCCCGGTGAGCGCCGGCTCCCAGCGTGCCGGCCGGTTGCCGTACATCACCGCCAGGAAATCATCCACGCCGTCGCCGCGCAATACGGCCTCGGCCTCCCCGGCCAGTGCCGCGGCCTGATCCAGGGACCATTGCGGCAATATCCCGGCATGCGTCATGACGCAGTTACGCTGTCGATCCGCGATCAGCAGCGGTTGTCGACGCAACCACTCCATCATCGCCTCGCAGTCGGGCGCGGCCAGGATCGCCTCCAGCGTATCGGCGCGCTTGAGCTTGCCGTGGCCACGCGCCACGGCGAGCAGATGCAGGTCATGATTGCCCAGTACCACGCTGACCGCACCATCCAGCTCGATGCTCTTGCGCAGACAGGCCAACGACCGGGGGCCACGGTTGACGAGATCGCCGGCCAACCACAGCCGATCGCGGGACGGCGAAAAATCGAGTCGTGCCAGCAGCGCCTCGAATTCAGCGTAGCAGCCTTGGAGATCGCCGATTGCGTATGTCGCCATTGTCTTTACCTTGTCGGGCGAACGGATGACACGAAGGCATCGCTCGCTCATGAACCTGCCGGTTCAGTGAACCTGATTGGGGCTCGCCAGGCGAAACGGCGCGATGGCGACGTCGAACGACTGCCGTGTGGATAGGTCGACACAGGTATAGCTGCCCTGCATCACGCCGACCGGGCATTCGAGCACGGCGCGGCTGGTGTAGCGGAAGCTGTGCCCGGCGGCGATGGTCGGCTGCTTGCCGACGACGCCGTTGCCACGCACTTCCTGCACCTTGCCGTGCCCCTGAGTGATCTTCCAATAGCGTGACAGCAGCTGGATATTGCTGTCCGAATGGTTGTACACGGTGACCGTGTAGCTGAACACGTAACGCTTGTCGCCCGGAGACGACTCGTCCGTGCGGTAGTCGGGCTCGACGGCGACCGTCATGGCCGGAGCTTCTTCACTCATACAACCTTCTCGCTCATAAAACCCTCTGGCTCACTCCGTCAAATGGTTGCTGATCGAGACCAGCTCCTCGACGCGAAGCGTCTGTGGGCGTCGGCCGGGGTCAATGCCCAGCGACTCCAGCATCTCGGCGTCGATCACCCCCTTGAGATTGTTGCGCAGCGTCTTGCGACGCTGGCCGAATGCCACCCGCACCACGTCGGCGAAATGGGCCTCGTCCTGAGCGGGCGACGGCAGCTCGGCATAGGGCGTCAATCGCACGATCGCCGAGTCCACCTTGGGCTGGGGCACGAAGGCGCCGGGCGGCACGATGAACAGCGATTCGACCGCGCAGTGATACTGGGTCATCACCGACAGTCGCCCCCAGTCCGGCCCGCCGGGTTCGGCGGCGAGGCGCTCGACGACCTCCTTCTGCAGCATGAAGTGCATATCCAGGATGGCGCCGCGCGCGGCCAGCAGATGGAAGATCAGCGGCGTGGAGATGTTGTAGGGCAGATTGCCCACTACCCGCAACGGTCTGCCATCCTGCTGCGACAGCTCGTGGAAATCGAACTTGAGCGCGTCGCCTTCGTGAATCTTGAAATCAGGGTAGTCGTAAAACTGTACCCGCAGCCCGGGAATCAGGTCGCGATCGAGCTCGATCACTTCCAGCGCACCGGCCGCTTCGAGGATCGGGCCGGTCAACGCGCCCTGGCCGGGGCCGATTTCGATCAGGCGATCGCCGCCACGCGGGCCGATGGCATGTACGATGCGCGAGATCACTCCACCATCACGGAGGAAATTCTGGCCAAAACGCTTCCGGGCACGCGGCATCGGAGAACGGTCGGAGGAGCGTGTAGACATGAAAAGCGAATTCCTTCAGTGAACGCGGGCCGTCATCTGGCGGGCCACCTGCAATGCCACCCGGAGGCTACCCGCGTCGGCCAGACCGGTGCCGGCAAGGTCGAGCGCAGTGCCGTGATCGACGGAGGTCCGTACCATGCCCAGCCCCAGCGTGATATTGGCGGCCTGCCCGAATCCGGCATACTTGAGCACCGGCAGGCCCTGGTCGTGATACATCGCCAGCACCGCATCGGCGTGAGCGAGATGGCGCGGCGTGAACAGCGTATCCGCCGGCAGCGGGCCGATGACGTCGATCCCCATCGCCCGCAGACGTTCCAGCGCAGGATTGATAACGTCCAGCTCTTCCCGGCCAAGGTGGCCATCCTCGCCGGCATGCGGGTTGAGTCCGCACACCACGATGCGCGGCGCGGGTATGGCGAAGCATCGGGTCAATTCCTCGGCCAGGATGATGGTGACGCGCATCAGCCCGTCGGTGGTAATCGCGCCGGCGACCTCGGCGAGGGGAAGATGCGTGGTCGCCAGCGCCACCCGCAGGGGCCGCGCGGTGCGGTCGGTGGCCAGCATCATCACCACCTCGTCGACCCCGCAGGCATCGCGCAGATACTCGGTGTGGCCGGTAAAGCCCGGATGCCCGCCCTCGATGATCGCGCCCTTGTGCAGCGGCGCGGTGACCATGGCATCGGCGGCGCCACGACGACAGGCGTCGATGGCGACATCGAGCGTGGCCAGCACGTAGCCGGCATTGGCGGGATCCAGCCGTCCGGGAATCGAGCGCCGTGCGAGCGGGACCGGCCAGACCGGCAGATGATCGTCCCGTATCGGCGGTAACGGTTCATCGGGCCGGCAAGCCACTACCTCGACCGGCCATCCCAGCGCCCTGGCACGTTCGGCAAGCATATCGGGATCGCCGACGGCGACTACCTCGGCTTCGAGTCCGTCCCACCGCCGAGCAGCGGCCAGCACCAGTTCGGGACCGATACCGGCCGGCTCACCGGTAGTCAGCGCCAGTAGCGGCCGCGTCATCCGTTATCGTCGAGACGATTGTCGATATAGGCGCTGGCACGGATCTCCTGCGTCCAGGCCTCGAGCTCGTCGTTGACCTTGCGCTGGAAGATCGCCTGGCTGGCCTGCTCGCGGCTCATCTGGCCACCGGAGCCACCGCGGGTATCGATCAGCTTGACCAGGTGGAAACCGCTGGGGCTGCGGATTGGTTCGCTGACCTCGCCCCGGGACAGTTCGGGAATGACCTCGGCGAAGATCGAAGGAATCTGCGCCGCCGGACGCCAGCCGAGATCACCGCCCTGCAGTGCCTGGGCGTCGTCCGATTCGGCAACGGCCAGCTGCTGGAAGTCGGCGCCATCTTGCAATTGCCGGTAGATATCCTGTGCCTTGGCCTGGGCCTGGCTGACCTGATCCGGCGTCGGTGACTGCGGCACGGCAATCAGAATCTGCGCCAGATGATAGGAGACATCGCTGTTCTGGCCGGCCTGCGCGAGGAAGCGGTCGACCTCGCGATCGGAGACGGTGACCTTGCTCGCCACCTGGCTCTGTTGCACCTGGCGGATCAGCAGCTCGCGGCGCACCTGCTCGCGCACCTCGGCCAACGTCTGGCCCTGCTGCTCCAGGGTGTTGGCGAACTCGTCCAGGCTCATGCCGTTATTCTGGGCGATACCGCGCATGGTGCTGTTGAGCTGGGTCTCGTCGACGCTCAGCTTGGCGTTTTCCGCCATCTGCAGCTCGATCTGCTCGGTGATCATGCGATCCAGCACCTGGCGCTCGAGCGCCTGCTCCGGCGGCATCGGAATATTGTTGGCCTGCAGCTGGCTGCGCGCCTGTGCCACGCGGCGTTCGAGCTGGCTGTGCATGATGGCGTCATCGTTGACCACGGCGACGATACGATCCAGCGGCACCACTTCCGCCATTGCCGACAGCGGTGACAGCAGCACGACCAGCGCCAGGGGGATCCACATTCGATTTTTCGGACAAAGCCTGAGACGCATGCCTACCTCTTCCTTACTTGATGTCTTGCTTTAAGCGCACCGCCGGCACGCGCGATACGTGTCCCGACAATGGCATGATTCAACCCGGCTTCCGGTCAGAATTCGGTGGCTCGGTAACCGGGCACGGCATTCGCAAAATAACTATCGGCCTGCTGACCGACACCGCCCAGCCCCTTGAACACGAAACGCAGGAACAGGCCGCGATCGGTGTAGTCGTCGTCGGTGGTATAGGCGGTGTCGTTGTCGTCGACCCACTCGCGCCACACCACCTGCACCGCGCTACAGCAACTGTTGAACTGCACCCCGGCCAGGGTTTCCAGATCGCGCTTGTTGGTGTTGTCGTACAGATAACGGCCGATCAGATCCAGCGCCGGCGTCGCCTTGTAGGCGAACGATACATCGAAGTCTTCGCGGTTGTATCCCAACTGATCCTCCTCGTCGCCGGACGGATCGAACCCTTGGAGTTGCCAACGATAGCCAAGGTTCAATACGTGCCCCGCCGGACTCAGGTATTGCGCGTAGGCGGAAGCCTTCTCGGTCCGGGAACGGTCGGCATCGTAGAACCACTCGTAGCGGGTGCGCCACTGATCGTTGATGCGCCAGTCGAGTTGGGTGACGACCGGGGAGCGATCGCGGTGCATGCGATAGTCGTAATAACGCCGCTGTTCCGCCGTCAGCGCGCCGGGATCATCGATCAACGTGACATGGCGGTCGTCGAAATAGGCACTCTGCCCCACCGACAGCGCCAGCCGCTCGCGACCGCTGTCGTCCTCGAGGAAACGGGTCGAGGCACCGTAGGAGAGCTTGTTGACGTCACCCACGCGATCGGCGCCGGTGAAACGATACGGCGACCATAACTGGCTCCAGGAGAGCGGCCGCTCGTCGGTATCGAAGTCCGGGAATTCCGACTGATCGCGCTCGGGCACGTAGGCGTAATAGAGGCGCGGCTCGAAGGTCTGTTTCCAGCCACGATCGAACAGCGACACGTTGCGCTCGAAGATCAGGCCGGAGTCGACCGAATAGACCGGTACGGTGCGCGACAGGCTTTCGTCGCGGTCGGTTTGGCGGTTGCCGTAGTCGAGATCGTAATTGGTCTGCCACAACTGGAAACGCGGCTCCAGAAAGCCCCAACTGGGTTGGCCCCGCCAGCCGATCGCCGGCGTCAGGTTGACGCGCGAACCGTTGGCCGCCTCGCGCAGGCGGATCTGACGGGTGTCGCCGCTCTCCTCGTCGATCCACTCGCCGTCGCTATCGACTCCATGCAGGTCACGCCAGAAGTAGGTGGCGTTGGAGTTCCACTCCTGATAGAAGCCGCTGTCCTGATCCCAGCGCGCATTGGCGGTCAGGCTCGGCAGCTTGTAATAGGGACGGTCGTCTTCGTCGAGCGGATAGTCCAGGCGCTGATAGCCCTGGGCGCGGGCGTCCAGATTCCAGGTCGTGCCGGCGTAGCTCAGACGCGCCAGCCGTTCGAGGTACTCGGTGTCCTGTTCGGCGAAATCGCGGCCGAAGTCGTCGAAGTAGCGGCCGTCGCTCGCCGCGCCATAGCGCAGCGCATAGTCCAGGCGGTCGCTGAAATAGCCTTGGTGCCGATAGTCGATATACCAGCGATCCTCGCCGTCGAAGGCGTCGTCGGGATCGTTGGGATTCTCGCTGTCGCTGCCATTGTCGTTGGGCAGATAGGCACCCTCGATCGAGCCCTGGTCGCTGCCGAACAGATAACGGAATTCGCCGCCCAGCATGAAGCCATGGTCGGAAATGATTCGCGGAGCGATCGTGGCGTCGTAGTTGGGCGCCAGATTGAGGTAATAAGGCTGGGTGTAATCCAGCCCATCGCTCGATACGCCCACGGTCGGCCACAGGAAACCGCTCTGGCGACGGTCGTCGATGGGAAAGCGTATCCACGGCCAGTAGAAGACCGGTACATCGCCCATTTCCAGACGGGCATTGGTTGCAGTGCCGAAGCCTTGTTCACGATCGATGAGGACGTCCTCGCCGATCACCCGCCACAGCCGGCTGTCCGGCGCGCAGGTGGTGAAGCTCGCCTCGCGCATGCGGTAACGGCCATCGGCGAGCCGTTGCATTGCCTGTGCGTCGCCGCGCACGCGCTGGTCATGCAGTACGTAGTGAGCGTTGTCGATGCGCGCGGCATCGCTATCGAGCGATACCTGGCCATCGTCGCCGCGTACCAGCAGCCCTGGATAACGGATCGTCAGCGGGCCATCGGCAAAGGCGGTATCGCGGGCCGCGTTGACGCGAACCCGTGGCGATTCGAGCTGGCTGTCGCCGCGCCGCAGCACGACCTCGCCGCCCAGGATGGTCTCGCCGTTATCGCCGTATTCGGCCGATGCCGAGTCGGACAACACTTCTTCGGGGGTCTGGCCCTCGGGCAACAGGTAGCCCGGTTCGACATAGCGCCCGCCGCACAGTGCACCGGCCGGCGCCTGATCGCCCCAGGGAGCCCAGTCCAGTTGATCCGCGGGTAAGGGTGCGGGGGGAGCCGCCTGAACCGTCGAAGAGATCAGGCCAGTGAGGGCAGTCCAGACCAGTCGCTTGCCCATGTCCTCTGTGTCCTTGCCGAGTGGAGTCGGTATTATACAGACCTCGACGTCCATTGCCGTGAGGCCGTTCCCTGTGCGTTCGCCTTGACTCGATCCGATCGGTCCGATTTGGCGAGTCCGGTCAAACACGGCACACTATCGCCGTTCCGTGGAGCCGCGCCCCGGCATGGTAACCGATACGGCCGATCGACAGCGGTTCCAGCATGCGGCGCCATCCCCGGCCCGTCAACTCGATGCCACGACTCGTCTCAACGGAAACCCGAATGACTCTGCGCCTTGCCGATCTCCGTACCTGGATCGCACGCCAGCACGACCTGCCGCCCGACGCCTGCCGGCTCGAGACCGTCGCGGGCGATGCCAGTTTCCGTGGCTATTGCCGCGTCACCCTTCCCAATGCCTCGACCCGTATCGTCATGGATGCGCCGCCCGAGCTGGAAGACAGCCGCCCCTTCGTGGAGATCGGACATCAGTGGCGCCAGGCCGGTCTCCCGGTCCCGGCGATTCATGCCGTTGACCTCGCGCGCGGCTTCATCGAGCTCGACGATCTCGGCGACGACAGCCTGCATCACCATTTCGTCACCGAAGCCGGCGCACGGGACGGCACCGCCCGCGCCCTGGCGCTGCTGGACGAGATTCAGCAGCGCGCGCCGAGCGCTTCGCTGCCACGCTACGATCCGGGTTTTCTCGAAGAGGAGATGGATCGCTTTCCCGACTGGGGCCTGACCCGCTGGCTCGGGATCGAGACGCCGCCCTCGTGGCCCGAGGTCAAACGTCATCTGCTCGCGCACATCGAAACGCTGCCGACCGTAGCGGTTCATCGCGACTTCGACGCCATGAACCTGATGCTCCACGGCGACCGGCTGTGGATCATCGACTTCCAGGGCGCCCTGGCCGGACCGCTCGGTTACGACCTGATCTCGCTGCTGCGCGGCCGCTATCATCGCTGGTCCCGCGACGACATGGACGTCTGGATAGAAGGATTCCGCCGGCGCTCGCTCGCCGCCGGAAAACTGGCTAGCGAACACGCCGCCGCCGCCTTCCGTGCCGCCGTCGAGGCGATCGGCGCCCAGCGCCAGCTCAAGATTCTCGGCCAGTTCTGCCGGCTCTGCCTGCGCGACGGCAAACCACGCTACCTCGATTGGCTGCCGCATTTCTACGCCCACCTCGACGAAGGCCTTTCCGCCCTGCCGGCACTCGCCGAGTTCCATGCCTGGCTGCGCGATCGCTACCGCCCGGCCATGGAGGCGCGCCTGGCCGAGCACCGCGCCGAAGCTGCCGCGGGGAGAAAGAGATGAAGGCCATGATCCTCGCCGCCGGGCTCGGCACCCGCATGCGCCCGCTGACCGACCATTGCCCCAAGCCGCTGCTGCCGGTCGCCGGCAAGCCGCTGATCGTGCACCATCTCGAACGCCTGGCGGCGGCCGGTTTCCGCGAAGTGGTGATCAACGTCAGCTACCGCGCCGGGCAGATCGTCGAGGCACTGGGCGACGGCAGCCGCTACGGCGTTTCGCTCGCCTTCAGCGTCGAGGAGACCCCGCTGGAAACCGCCGGCGGTCTGCGCCATGCCCTGCCACTGCTGGGCGATGCGCCCTTCGTGCTGCTCAATGGCGATGTCTGGAGCGACTTCCCGCTCACGCGACTTCGACTCGCCGATGGCGATCTGGCTTCGCTGGTCATGGTCGATACCACCGACTTCCATCGCCGTGGCGATTTCCATCTCGATGCCAACGGCCGGCTGCACGCCGAAGGCGAGCCGCGTCTGATCTATGCCGGTCTTGGCGTCGTCCACCCCGCACTGATCGCCGAATTGCCGGATGGTGAGCCGATCAAGCTGGCGCCGCTGCTGGTCGAGGCCATGCGGGCAGGCCGCGTCGGCGGCTGGCACCATCGTGGTGACTGGATCGATGTCGGCACCCCCGAACGTCTGGCCGAACTGGAAGCCAGGCTCCGGTCATGACGGCGCGAGCATCACCAGCGAGCACCGGGAATGTTATCCTGCCCGCATCGATCAACACGTGATTCGGTAACGAATCCCCAGCAAGGAACCCCGCTCATGAAAGCCACAGTCAAATGGACCGACGGCCGCCAGTTCGTCACCGAATCCGGCAGCGGCCACAGCGTCGTGATCGACGGCAACCCCGACCACGGCGGCCGCAACACCGGCCCGCGGCCGATGGAAATGGTGCTGATGGGTCTCGGCGGCTGCACCTCCTTCGACGTGATCCAGATTCTCGAAAAGGCCCGCGCCGAGGTCACCGACTGCGTCGCCACCCTCGAAGCCGAACGCTTCGACGGCACGCCCAGCGTCTTCACCAAGATCCACGTCCACTTCACCGTCACCGGCAAGAACCTGAAGGACGCCCAGGTCAAACGCGCCGTCGACCTCTCCGCCGAGAAGTACTGCAGCGCCTCGCTGATGCTCAGCAAGGGCGGCGTCGAGATCACCCACTCCTACGAGATTGTCGTGGCTTAAGCCGCGAGCCGCGAGCCGCGAGCCGCGAGCCGCGAGCCGCGAGCCGCGAGCCGCGAGCCGCGAGCCGCGAGCCGCGAAAAGCAGACTCCTACCTTGAGCGAAAAATGCCAGCGACATCATCGCTGGCATTTTGCGTTATACGCATCCCGGCCCCCTCTAGCCCACTAATTTCTCCCCAATTTTTTCCGTTACCCTCCATTTACAATTGCATCGGCCGATAGTTCGAAAGGAGCTGTTCTCGCCATAGCGCGACAGGATTTGTCGCCCCCTCTTGCTAGCGTGAGATGACTTTCAATTACGAATCGAAAGGTCTGTGCGTGTCACAAGCTAAAGATACCGTCGCCCGTCTGCTGATGTTGCTACGCCACATTCCGCGTGCGCCCGGCTATATCGCCACGACCACCTTGCTGGAAAAGTTGCGCAACCGTGGCTTTTCAGTCGACATGCGTACCGTGCAGCGCGACCTCAACCGGCTCTCCGGCCCGTTCTCGTTACTCTGCGACGACAGCATTACTCCTTACCGCTGGAGCTTCACCAAGGATGCCCCGCTGGATCTGCGCGACATGGAGACGCCCACCGCGCTGGCGCTCTATCTCGCCGAAAGCCACCTGAAATCGCTGCTACCACAAAGCGTGCTCGACCTGATGGCGCCGCAGTTTCGCCGGGCGCGCGACTACCTCGATGCTCTTGAAAAGAACGGCCTGGCCGACTGGGCGCGCCGGGTACGCACCAGGCCCAACGGCAAGGCGCTGTTACCGGCACAGGTGGATAGCGCCGTCTGGCAAGCCGTATCGACGGCACTGCTGGAACGCAAATGCCTGAAAGTCAGCTACCTCAGCCGCAGCAAGGAAGCGCTCAAGGAACTGGTCATCCACCCCGACGGCTTCGTCTCCCGCCACTCCATCAGCTACCTGATCGGCACCGTCAAAGGCTACGACGACCCGCGCCAATTCGCCCTGCACCGCATCCAATGGGCTGAATGCCTCGATACATCGGCGCAGGAGCACGGCACCTTCGATATCGACGAATTTCTGGACAGTGGATTCAACGCCCTCGCCCCGATAAAGGAAGTCGACTTGGTTGCCGATATCTCTCCACAGATAGTTTGGCTGCTAAGAGAAACCCCATTGAGCATTGAACAACGGCTGGAAGCCCTGCCAGACAGCGACTGGTATCGGCTGCACGCCAAGGTGCCGGACGATCAGGAAACCCTGTGGTGGGTGTTTGGGTTGAACAGCAATATTCGGGTGCATGAGCCGGTGGGTTGGGTGGAGGAGATTCGCACAAAGCTGGCATGGCTGAGCAGCCATTATTCATCTTCAACCTCTACCCATCATCACTCAGCGAGGCGATGACATGAACGATCTATGGAAAAAACTGGAAGCCTGGTTGGCGGCCAACGATCCCCTCCGCTTAACCAATCTCAAGCAACCTGCTAGCGATACCGAACTGGACAAGCTTGAACAGACTCTTGGCCTGTCTTTGCCAGAAGACTTCAAGGAGTTCCTGAAAATTCATAATGGACAGCCTGGTACTGGACCAAGCTTATTTGAGCAGGGACGTCTGCTCGGTACTACCGACATTCTCATCGAATGGCAAACCTGGAATGAATTGCTGCAATCAGGGGAGTTCGATGAAAACCATTCCACTCCTAGTGCGGAAATAAAAGCAGGCTGGTGGAGACCGGGATGGATGCCTTTCCTATCGAATGGACGAGGCGATCATTTGTGCCTGGATATGGATCCATCAACATCCGGCACCCGTGGACAGGTGATTGAAGTCCTGCACGACTTCGAGTCACGGCAGCGATTGGCGACAGGACTTACAGAGTGGCTTGAAATGACGATCAAGAGAAACGAAGCATGAATGATAAAACCACTACCACTCTCAGGGAACAGCGACTTCAGAAACTGTTCGACGACTGCCAGCAGCAGGTCATTTCTCAAATCATGGGGCCCTTCGGCTTGTCACCCGCCATGTTCAAGGACGTGGACAAAAACGGTGGAAATGTCACTACGCTGCACAATTTTAGCCACGAGGATGACAATTATATCGCAACAGAGGACGACAGGATCCTCCACCAGCATGCGCATACGCAATATAGCAAAAAGGTGAGAGATAAATACGTAGTCGACGATTGGAGTGATAGGCGGGACAAGCGAATCGCAAGGTATCGACGAATACACCGGCTACAAAGTCGATAGCGACGGAAAGGTTCACATGCCGGATGGAAGCCTGAAGCCAGCAGAGCTTGACCATATTGACTCCATTAAAGCCATTCACAGTAATAAAAAAGTTCAACTAGGTGTTGGAAAAGTCAAGAATGGAGAGGTGGATGTCGAGGCTATCAGAAATATCATTAATGATGACAAAAATCTTTCTTTGACCAACAAACCTATCAATGCTTCCAAAGGGGAGCATGATCTAAAAGAGTGGCAGAATCGGGAAAGTACCAAAGGTGATGGCAGCACAAACGCCGAGCATTACGGCCTCGCCCCTGAAAGAAGTGATGAAAAGTACGAAACCACCCGTAAGCATATCGACAGTACGGCAAACCGGGAGCTGTTCAAGAAACAAGCGACTGAATTGCTTGCCACAGGCGGAAAGCAGGCTGCACTCATGGGGGCCCGCCAGGCCATGGGCGTACTGCTAACCGAGCTGGTCAATGCTCTATTCAATGAAGTGAAAGCGCTCATCCGTCACGGTATCGAAGCCGGAAAGAACCTGATCGACGAAATTGGCCAGCGCCTGAAACGTGTCGCAGAGCGAGTTGCCCATAAGGCGCCGGAAGCCCTTTCACAGATGATACAGGGTGGTGTCAGTGGGTTTGTCAGCAATCTGCTCACATTTCTAATCAATAACTTCTGTCCACCGCGAAACGGCTCGTTACCATGATCCGCGAGGGGCTTCTCGGCCTATTCCGTGCGACCAAGATGCTCCTCTTTCCTCCCAAAAATATGACGAAGGAACAAGCTCTGCAGGAAGGCCTTAAGCTACTTGGCACTGTCATTATCAGTTCGGTTGGGATTCTACTCGAAGAAAGCGTCTCAGCCTTCATGGCCGCCGTGCCGTTTCTTAAGCCTTTCTCGGACCTGTTGACTCCTGTCTTGATCGGCATCATCAGTGGCCTACTGTCGGCTTTTCTTGCCTACCAGGTCGACTGCTGGTTCGACCGCAATCAACGCAAGGAACGCTTACTGGACGAACTGTCCTCCAGCGCCAAACAGCGGGCAGCATTTGCCACAGAACTGGCGACACTTTCTGAGTCTTCACTCGGCAATGTCGAACGCTACACTCAATCTATAGAATCGTACCGCCAGACTAGCGCCTCCCTAGGGAACGCTGGCCGGAAATCATCCATGGCCCTTAACCATCTAAAAAATACCGTCTCCAGAACTCGACATCAGGTAGAAAAAAGCCAAAATATGACCGACTACATAAACGAAATCCAAGCAGAAATCGACGCTTTTCTCAACAAGCTATAATATGGCTTAAGGGCTTCCATGAGCACTCAAGAACAGCAGATCGTCCAAGCATTCTCAAGTATCAACATACCCAACAGAATCTTTCGTGAAAGCAAAGTTAAAGAACTTATTCACGACATTAATACTGAAAGCAAAAATACGCAAAGTAAAAATCAGCGTTTGAAAAGGCTTCGCAAGGAAAAGTCAGATGGAAACTTTGTTAGCAATTGGTGGAATGGACAAGACGACAAAATCCAAGAAGCCCAGCTCGATCTTAGTGCTACTATCGGCAAATTGACCCAAAAATCATCCCAGCTACTCGTGGTCAACACTGCTATTTCCAAGGTGCTTAGCGATCAACAGAATCTCTTGCTACAACAGCAGGCTATGTTGAAGCAACAAGCGGATAAGTTGGAAAGCCAAAACCAGCAGATTCTTGACCAACAAATTCAATTGGGACAACAACAAGAAGCTATCAACGCAGCCAACAAAGGGCTCATGGAAGCCAAAGGATTGACACAGGAGCAGGCTCTACAACTGGTTGGATGTGTGAAGCGCGTAACCGAAGCCGAAGAACGCATGGACGCTGCCAATCAAGCACTTCGCGATGATATTGAGCAAAATCTGATCGAGGCCAGTAGGGAGTTCCAGGTACGTCTATCATCAGGTTTCGACGAGTTGCATCAGCAACAAAAGAAGAACGAAAAGATTCTCACTGATGCCTTCTCTACCCAATCAAAACATAATCAAAGTCAATTAGCACAATTTTCCGCTAGTAACGACGCCTTCCAGACAGAAATCACGCAGACATTGCAGCAGCAAAACGATTCTCTACAGGAGCGCACATTTCTTCAGAATGACCGAATTTCAAAACTTGCCGCCGAAAGCGGTGGATTCAAAATAGAAATGGAGCGGCAGCACCAAGCCTACACCCAGGCGACACAGGAACGGCTGGATACTCATGAGAGGAGCCTTCAACAACAGATGGAAGAGTTATCTACCACATTGCATACAGCTCTCAATATGCAAGTCGGGAATGTCAGCCTTGGCCTTGAGCAGCAACTGACTACCGTGACAACCAATAACAATAAGCGCCTCGGCAGGCAACGCCTCGCTATCGCAGGCACCGCTCTCTTGGCACTGGGCTCTCTAGGCCTGCAAGCCGCCATACATTGGGCACTTATTTGATATTCCCCGCCTATCAATCCACCACCGGATAACACGCATCGCCCCACAGGGCATGCGGGTTATCCATCATCACCGTAATCACCAGCGGTACGAGCAGGCTCATGAGTTTGACGCAATCGCGTAGCTGATCCCGGTTGACGGCGCCATTCCAGGTGGCGCCGCCATGAATCAGTTGGTTGCGCAAGGTGTAGATGCGGTTGAAGACGACGCCGAGCAGTTCAGGCGTGTTGCCGCTGGCAAGTGCTTGGTGGGCGCGCTGCTTGCCCTCCGTGAAGCGCTTCTGCCATTCGGCTTCGTCGATTTTGCCACTGTGGAAATCCCAGAAACTCTGGAAGACGTAAGGGTTATCCAGCAGTACGCGAATGGCTCCTGGAAATGTCTGCCAGATCAGATCACCCAAGCATTGGCTGGTGTCGAGATCGCAGAGTTTTTTCAAGAACTCCCTGAAAGTCGCCTGTTCGGAAAGGCGGTAGCGCTCATCGATTTCCGTGGCATAGGCGGCATTGAAGGCGATCCACAAGAAAATGAAACGCCCGTCGTCATCCTCGGCCTGTTCGGCGCGGTTGAGCCAGCTCAATGCACGATGCAATCGCAGGCTGAGATTCACGGGCTGGCTATCCCGTTCCTGGCGGTGGCGCTGTTTCAGGGTCGCGTGTTGCATGTGACGCTCCTTCACGAAGAGTCACACAACGATATCAAAGAATAGACGATCAGGCGGTTTTTCCGAGGATCGGAATGTCCCCGATTCACGCGACACAGTTTGTCGCCCTGCGTTGGCATAGTGGCTGTCGAACCGGCAACCAGAGCGGAAAATCATGCCTATCCCTGCCAAGCCAATCCACTTCTCTTGCCCCGCCTGCGAGTGGGAGAAAACCACCCGGCCTTCCAGCNNCCGGGCCATGATTGGTTCTACCAGTGCCCTAGGTGCGGGTACGATCAATTGAACTCCAGACAAGCAACGTTGATGGAGAGATGCTTGGCTAGGATGCAGCGATTGACTTCTCCCAATCGTCATTAGGCCATGCTGGACAAACCACCTCCAGAGGAAAGACTCATGCTCAGGAATATTCTCGCCGCGATTGG
>NZ_PZJU01000031.1 GCF_003206715.1 Salinicola peritrichatus
GCCACCGCCAAGTATCAGGATGCGCTGCCGTTGTATCGGCAGAGCCAGATCTTTGCCCGTCATGGCGCGGAGATCCCGCGCCATACCCTGGCGCGCTGGATGGTTCAGGTCGGTGAGCGGCTCACGCCGCTGATCGAGACGCTACGTCGACATCTGTTACGGGCACCGCTGATCCATATGGATGAAACGACGTTACAGGTCAATCAAGAAGCCGACCGGACAGCGAGTGCCACGTCCTATATGTGGTTGCAGCGCGGCGGCCCGCCGGGACAACAGATCGTACTGTTCGACTATGACGCCAGCCGAGCCGGCCGGGTGCCCGTGCGCCTGCTGGGTGACTATGCTGGTCGCCTGGTCACCGACGGCTACGAGGGCTACGGCGAGGTGGTGCGAAAGAACGGCATCACCCATGCCGGCTGCTGGGCCCATGCACGGCGCAAGTTCGTCGAAGCGCAGAAGGTCCAACCCAAGGGCAAGACCGGCAAGGCCGACTGGGCGCTCAATCAGATCCGCAAGCTCTACGCGGTGGAAACACAAGCCAAGGCGATGGCGCCGAAGGCGCGTCAGACGCTGCTCTGACTCAGGCCGACACAGATGGGTTCGTGGATCACTGACCGACATGTGACTATCCTCGATACCAATGTGCTATTCGAGTCGATGCGCTCCGTGCCAGAGGCTCCAGTAACTGGCTGGATAGCCAGGGTTGAAACTCTCTCAAGCCCACCATCGCAACCGCAGAGAGCTCCTATCATTTCTGCAGACACCAGGCCCAATTCACCCCCTCATCGCCAAGCTAAAAGCTAAGCCGTCTGTATTTAGACAAAAGTCTTTCTAGGCGTGATAGGGAGTGAATATTAGTATATCAATCGGCTCCAGCGGGAGCCTTCGACGCCAGCGCCTGTACCAGATAACGGGGAGCACGACAATGACGCACTCACTTTCAGCCATCATAGGCCGCACTCTGGTTGGTCCCGCTTTGTTGGGGACGGCCATGTTTGCCGGACATGTCTATGCACAAAGTTCTGCAACTATTAAGGTCGCGAGTTACTTTGCGGAAGACCATCCTCAAAACGTGGCTATTCGCGAAAAATTCAAACCATATGTCGAAAGCCATTCCGACATGCAGGTGAAGATTTACCCCAACAGTTCGCTCGGTGATGAGCGGCAATACACCAATGGCGTCAGAACCGGCAGCATCGAAATGGCGATTGCCGGAATGGGACTGCAGACTGCCAAGCCGCAAATCGGGTTTCCCGAGTGGCCATTCCTGTTCGAAGACTATGATCAAGCGCAGTCGATGCTGAATGGCCCTGTCGGCGAGAAGATCGATCCCTATTTCCGTGAGCTGGGGGTAGAGCCCCTGGCGTGGACGGCGAATGGGTTTCGGGTTTTCTCGAGCAAGGAAAAAATCGACAGCATGGACGACTTCGATGGCTTCAAGCTGAGAATGCCCAACCTGGAACTGTACGTGGAAGTGGGGCAGGCGCTAGGCGCCAACGTGCAGACCATGGGGATGTCCGAAGTCTACCCGGCGCTCGAGCAGGGGGTGATCGACGGACAGGATAATCCCCTGGCTACGCTTTATCGCTCAGGGTGGTATGAGGTGCAGAACAATGTGCTGGAAAGCCGGCACATGTTTAGCCCCAACGTGTACCTGATGAATCAACAGTTTTACGACAATCTGAGCGATGACGAGAAAGACGTCATCCAGGAAGCCTCTCGCCAATCCATGGAGATGGAGTGGCAGCTGATGCGGGAATCCGCATCCCAGATCAAGCAAGAGCTCGAGAAGGCCGGCCTGGAAGTGACGGAACCGAGCCAAGAGTTTCATGATGAAATGGTAAAGGCAGTGCAGCCGATCTATGACGATTTTTACAGTCAGTATGACTGGGCTGAAGACATGGTGAACATGGTGCGTGGAGACTCCTAAAGTTCGTCATGTATATGCCAGCCATGCGGGCTCTAGGGGCGCATGGCTAAGCCGAGTGGATAAGGGGTAGTATCATGTCGATGACGACCTTGTTCGGTTTTTTGAATAAGGCAATAAGACTTGCCATCGCCTTTGCGATAACTCTGATGGTGGGGTTCGTTTTTACCAATGTCGTTCTCCGCTATGCATTTGATAGCGGATTGACATGGTCCAGCGAGGTAGCGCGGTATCTCTTCGTATGGGTTGTGTTCCTAGGATCTATCCTCGCCGTGGTAGAGCATAGCCATTTGGGAGTGGACATCCTGGTCCGCCATGTTCCCGGTTGGCTTCAGAAGTTACTTTTTCTGTTGACTACGGCCCTGACCGTGGCGGTGATGACGCTCGTGGTCAAAGGGCTTCTGGTCCTAATCGAACTGAATATGGGGATTACAGGGCCCGCCACCGATATTCCCATCAACAACTACTACTATGCCGGCATGATCGCGGCCATTCTGATGTCCGCGGTGATGGCGTACCAGGCGTTGAGCTTTGTCCTGACCGGCCGCAATGGCCCCACATGGGCATACGATCATGACCAGGAGTCGGTGTCATGATGGTCGTCGTCTTCCTTGCCGTGCTGTTCTCGTTGATGTTGATCGGCATGCCGATCGCCTTCGCCATGCTCAGCTCCGCCGTGGTGATGATGTGGACCCAGGACATGTTCAATGTCACGACACTGGCCGAGCACTTCATCACCGGCGCGAATAGCTTTGCCTTGATGGCCATTCCCTTTTTCATCCTTACCGGCGAGATCATGAATGCCGGGGGCGTTTCCAAGCGCATCGTCGACTTTGCCTCGTCACTGGTGGGCCATGTGAAAGGCGGCCTGGGCTATGTCGCCATCGTGGCAGGCGTGATCTTTGCAGGCTTATCCGGCTCCGCGGTTGCCGATACTGCGGCGCTGGGGTCGATCCTCATTCCCATGATGGTGGCGCAAGGCTACGAGAAGAAGCGCTCGACCGCCTTGGTAGCCTCCGTCGGCATCGTGGGGACCGTGATTCCGCCAAGCATTCCCTTGATACTTTATGGGGTCGTGGGCGGCGTTTCGATTACCGGGTTGTTCATGGGCGGTATCGTTCCCGGGATTCTCATGGCTATCGGGATGACGTTTACCTGGTGGCTCGTTGCCCGGAAAGCCGACACAAAGCGGCTCGAGCGTGCAAGTTGGCAGGCGCGCATCCGGAGCTTCAAACGTGCCTTCTGGGCCTTGCTGCTGCCCCTCATCATTATCGTCGGGCTCCGTGGTGGTGTGTTCACGCCGACCGAAGCGGGCGTTGTCGCAGCGGTATATGCTTTATTGATCAGTCTTTGCTATCGAGAAATCCGCCTGACGCAGCTTTTCGATGTGCTCACCAACACCGCCAAGACGACGGCCATTGTGATGTTGATTGCTTCGGCGGCCATTGTCACAGCTTACGCTATCACGGTGGCGCAAATTCCGGCGCAAATCGCCGCGGGCCTCACGAGCATTACGGATAGTCCGACACTGCTGCTTTTGATCATTATGGCCATACTGCTGCTTTTCGGCTGCGTAATGGACATGACTCCCGCCGTATTGATTTTCGCACCCGTGCTTATTCCGGTGGTCAAGCAGCTCGGCATCGACCCCATTTACTTCGGAGTGGTGATGATCATTAACCTCTCCATTGGCTTGATTACACCACCGGTGGGTACTGTGCTTTATGTGGGATGCAGCATTAGCAGAATCAGCATCATCGATATTTCGCGTGGCATATGGCCAATGCTCCTGATGTACGTGGCCATTTTGTTTGCACTAATCCTATTCCCTGAGATCGTGACCTTTCCGTTAAGTATTTTGCATAACGGTTGAACGATGGAGCTGACATGAAAAGAATCATGCCGCATAGACGGCGCTATGATCAGGCACTGAGCATTGCGGAACTTGCCGAGATCGCACGTCGACGACTTCCGAACTTCGTCTATGAATACATTCATGGTGGCTCCGACGACGAAGTTAGTCTGATGAACAATCGGGCTGTATTCAACCGCTACAGATTTACGCCCAAGACACTGACCAATGTTAGTCAGCGGGATCTAAGCCAAAACCTGCTGGGCCACAAGGTGAGCATGCCGGTCGTGATCGGACCGACGGGGTTCAACGGCATGATCACCCAAGAGGGGGATTCCAAGCTGGCCCGCGCTGCGGCAGGCCGAGATGTTCCTTTTACGCTAAGCAACGTCTCGACCCAGCCACTGGAGGAGATAGCAAAGATTCCTGGTGGATGGCCATGGATGCAGATCTACTTCTATCGCGACCATGACTATGTGGAGAACCTGGTCAACCGCTGTCGTGCATCGGGGTACGATACGATTGTCGTGACCACGGATAGCGCCATTTACGGCAACCGGGAGTGGGATACGCGTAATTACGCACGCCCCTTCGTGCTCAATTGGCGCAACAAGCTGCATGTATTGAGCAAACCACGCTGGATGAAGGATGTGCTGTATCCGAACGGTGTGCCGACCTTCAAGAATCTGGGGGATCTCTTGCCGCCCGAGGATTCTTCCGTGAAGGGCGCAGCCGCCGAAATCGGTAAGCATTTGATGCCTTCGCTGAACTGGGAGGATATCCGTTGGCTACGAGATAACTGGTCCGGCAACTTGCTGCTCAAGGGCATTCTATCGGTGGAAGAAGCCCGCACGGCGGTCGAGTACGGTGTCGACGGCGTGGTGTTGTCCAATCATGGGGGGCGTCAACTGGATAGTTCCGTCTCGCCGATGGAAATCCTTCCGGAAGTCAGGGCTGCGGTCGGAGACGAGTTCACCGTTCTATTGGATGGTGGTTTCAGGCGCGGTAGCGATATTCTCAAGGCGGTGCTGCTTGGGGCAGACGCGGTACTGCTCGGCCGCACGACACTCTATGGATTGGGGGCAGGTGGTCAGGAAGGGGTCGATCATGCACTTGGCTTGTTGTACAAGGAGATGGATCGAACCCTAGGGCTTCTTGGATGTAGCAACCTTCAGGAACTCGACCGTTCGTTGATACGCGAGTCATGTGCGGGGCAAGCGGTTAGCGCCACATAGAGCGGAAGGGTAGAATTCATGGAACAGAGCGTAATGGTCCGCGTTAGCCAGGGAACCTAGAACATGATGCAAGGGGTACAGGAGCGGTCATCGAGTGATCGTGCCTATAGCGATATACGCGAAAAGATCATTACCACCGTACTGAAACCCGGTGAAAGAATTCACGAAAAAGCGTTATCGGAAGAATTCGGCATTAGTCGCACGCCAATCCGCGAAGCCCTGATGCGATTACGTTACGACGGCTTTGTCGATATCTTCGCGCAACGAGGTACTTTTGTTACACCTATCCGGCTCGATGTCGTCAAAGCGGCCCATTATACTCGCTCGGTACTGGAATGCGCCCTGGTACGTGATGCCGCTGCTCAATGCAAGGACCGCGATGCTAGAGATTTATATGATAATCTCGAGCACCAGCGGCTAGTTTACCGGCAAGGGCAATACTACAAGATAGAAACCCTCGATGAGGAGCTTCATCAAAAGATTGCCGATATTGCTGGGCGACCATCAGTGTGGCAAATCATTTATCACGTTCAGTTGCATATCAACCGAGTTCGGATGTTGTTTCTCAATGAAGAGCGTGTGCCTGCGATTGTCGAGGAACATACGCGGATTATCGATGCTATCGCCAAGCGTGATCCCGACGCAGCGGAAAACGCAATGAAAGCGCATTTGCAGTATATGGATGAGAATATCCAAAAGTTGGCTGAGAGCTACTCAGAATATCTTTCTTGAGGGGCTTTGGCTTGGCCTACCTATAAGAGCAAGCGCGATTCATAGGCCTCCCCGTTCCCATGTCCGGCTGTGTATGATGTTGGCCATCAATTAGCCTCGAGACCTAGGAAAGCACTTTGAACACCGAGAGCCATTCACAGCTGGCCGCCTTCATCTGGTCGGTGGCGGACCTGCTGCGCGGCGATTTCAAGCAGCCCTAGATGACCGCATCATCCTGCCTTTCACGCTGCTACGACGGCTGGAGTGCGTTCTGGCGCCGTCCAAACAGGCAGTTTTGGATGCGGCCGATGAGCACCGTAACAAGCCTTGGCTGGCAAGCGAATCATCCCGATGGTGGCGACGATCGAGAATCAGGGTCAACTCATGCGGGGGGATTTCGACTCTCACGACGGTGAAGAGACGATCTTCGTCCTCGAGGGGCGAGTCGAACTGTGTCTGGAGCATTATGAGCCGGTGATTCTCGAGCCAGGAGATTGCGCCTACTTCGACAGCAAGGTCGAGCACGCCTTGCGCGCGCTGGATGCACCGGCCCGAGTTTTCTGGGCTTGTACTCATATCGATGCCCCCCAATGATCCGCTTCCAATGCGCCTGGGTGGGACAACTGAAGTTGGAGAGAGGGCAGCAATGACAACATCAACGACCCTGACCATTGGCGAGTTGGAGAGCCGGGTGGCGCGTATCTTCGAACGGTGCGGCGTCAACGCCATCGCGGCGGGCGCGGTCGCCCGGGTGATCACGGCCGGTGAGCGGGACAATTGCAAGTCTCACGGAGTGTATCGAATCGAGGGTTGCCTTCGGGTTCTCAAGGCGGGCAAGGTCGAGCCCGATGTGGTGCCGAGCGTGGCCGAGGGCGAAGGGCCTGTACTGCGGGCCGATGCCAAGGGAGGGTATGCCTCCCCAGCCTATGAGGTCGCACGGTCATACTTGATCGAGCGGGTGAAGACCCATGGCCTGGCCGCGCTGGTGATCAATGACTGCCTGCATTTCTCCGCCCTGTGGTACGAAGTGGAGGATCTGGCGCGCGATGGTCTGGCGGCTATTTCCATGTGCCCCAGCTATGCCGTGATGGCGCCTTTCGGCGGCAAGCGCCCTCTGTTCGGTACCAATCCCTTTGCCTTCGGCTGGCCGCGCAAGGGAGAGCATCCCTACGTATTCGACTTTGCGACGAGTGTCGCCGCGCGTGGTGAGATCGAGATCTATCGTCGTGAAGGCCGCTCGTTACCGGAAGGATGGGCCGTGGACGCGGAAGGCAACCCCACGACCGATCCGGCCGCCGCGCTGGAAGGGGCGATGATGCCGTTCGGCGGCCACAAGGGCTCGGCGATCGCGACCATGATAGAGCTGTTGGCCGGCGCCATGATCGGTGACTTCATGAGTTCGGAAGCGCTCGAATTCATGGGTGGCAGTTCGACGCTGCTGCCCCGGCACGGCGCGCTCGTGCTGGCGTTCGATCCTGCCGTGCTTGCCAAGGGGCGCGGGCGCGATCCTGTGGAGGATGGCGAGCGTCTGCTCGAAAGTATCGTCGATCAGGGAGCCCGCCTGCCGTCGCAGCGCCGCTACGAGGCCAGGCGAGCAGCGGAGCGTGACGGTATCGCGCTCTCGCCTCAGGAGATCGATCTACTCGACAGATTGGAAACCATGGGGCTGGACGCTATCGATTGATATCCGCTTCGGATGGAGCCACTGCAATCGGGCTCCATCCGGATTCCCTGGCCTGCCCGCCGCCAGGTGGCGAAGGCGAGAGCTAGATCGGTTCGGGGCTCAGGCCGTTCTTTCCGGCTCGAGCCACTTAGGGAGCGTCGACGAGACCTTCCCGCTACAGGCGGCCTCGACACATTCGGCGAGACTTCCGAAGCGCACGGCACGGCCACTCAGCCCCGGGCCGTAGTGCGCATACTTTCCCGAGTTGGTCATCAGCGCGCGCGTCGAGGTCGGAAATACCGGCTCCGAGATCGAGCACCAGCAGAGATCGGCGTGCAGCCTCACTCCTGCAGCGGTGAGTCGATCGGCCAGCCCTTCATTGCGAGCCCGCTCCAGTGTGTCGCGTCCCAACGTGACGATCGTCGTCACCGAGTCCGCACAGTGGCGGCCGGCCATCAGAGCAGCAAGTCTGCGGCACTCCTGGAGCGAAAAGTGAGGGCTACCGAACGCGACCAGTTCGATCGCCTTGGAGCTCGCGTTGAGCTGCCGCCATACCCGCGCCAGGTCCGCGGTTGAGACTGTAACTCGGTCGGCGTCTTCTGCTACTCGATCGGCCTCGGGCGTGATGCCTTCGACATGTAGCATGGGCGCTGCAGATGTCGTGCCGAAAGCCGCGCAGAGCGCCTTTAGGCCGTCATCGCTGGGCGACATCGAGGCGACGCCTCTGATCACTGGAATACGATCCGGGGAGAGTTGGCCGGCCAGATAGCCGAGCAGCGGCCAGAACGCGTCATCGCTGTCCTCCGCCAGCGGAGCGACATCGATGATACGGCGAGCCTGTCGGTGTTCGTCGAGATAGACACCGTAGTAGGGCGAGCGCCCCGTCAGTGCAATGCATAGGTCGAGTAGGTCAGGATGCTTTGCCGTGCGGGCACCGAGAACGCTATTGGCATAAATGACCGCGTTGGACTCCGCCCAGGCGACGACCTCACCCGCTGTCGGTTGGGTGTCGAGCAGGTAGGGAGCGCAGGTGAAGCTCGGCTTGGCACCCATCTCCACGTAGACGTCGGCAAGCCGAGCCGCGGGTTCCCCGAACGCCGACGGAACGCCTTGGCTACGCCAGTGCGCATAGTCGACCGAGATCGAATTCATGGTGGTGGGAACCCGGACTTTGGCACCCATCTCGGCGAAGATTTCCGCGAACCGAAGTAATGCCGGGCTGGCGTAGATGCAGCCGTCGATATGGACTTGAGCGACATCGACCAGATGTATCGCGTTCTCGATCACGGCCATATCGTAGAGAATACGCATGGCGGTTTGGGCCGCGGTGCCGAATTTCCCCTCCAACATTCGGCGATCACTCTCCGACAGCGATAGCGCCGAGGCATCCATGGACGGTAAAGCGCAGTCGAGCGTTCCTGCCACTAAGCGGTCGTTATCGATGATGGCATGCCTTGCCGTGCAGAAGATCGCATGATCACGCTCACTGAGCTGAATGACCGGTATGGTCTGGCCGAAAACGTGGCGTGCGACCAGCGCGCCCAAAGTGAGAACGCTCTCCGACTCTTGAAAGACCAGCGCCGCTGGCGCCTGGCCATTCCGAATCAACTCCAGCAAGACGCCGCTACCAGTGCAGGAACCACGGCTGGTCGGCATGGCCAGGACCTTGCCGCTGACGCTTTGGCCTGCCAAAGGGTGGTGCCGATCGATGATGAGGCCCGTCTCGGCATTCACACCGCCCCAGAAACTGAGGCCTTGCTGACAAGGCAGAATGGCAGCTTCGGCTTGTCCGGGGATGATACTGCGGGTCATGTTATCTCTCTTGTTAGCGGCCAAGGCCACTTAATGATGCCTCTTAATGCCTATTGAAGCGGTCGGGACGGAACGGGTGGATATCGATCTGTGGCGTTTTATTCATCAGGATATCGGCATTCAGCTCTGCCGTGATCGCCGCCTGGGTCAGGCCAAGATGCTGATGGCCGAAGGCGAACTGAACTTGGGAATGTTTGGGATGTTTGCCGATAACCGGTAGCGAATCCGGCAGGGTAGGTCGGAACCCCATCCATTCATCGACATTTTCCAGCCCGCTGCTGTCTGCCAGGAGAGCGGCGGCGTGATGCTTCAACGTACGGTAGCGTTTGGCACTTGGCGGCAAGAAGAGGCCGCCAAGTTCCGAGAAACCGACAATCCGTAGACCGCATTGCATCGGTGTCATGACCACGTTCCGATCGGCGGAACCGATCGGTTGGCGCAAGGCCCCCAGCCGTCCGCTCAATGTCAGGTGATGTCCACGTTCGGTTTCCAGGGGAATGTCCAGCTCCAGCTTCGATGCCAGCTGACGACTCCAGGCGCCAAGCGCGACGATGACATGTTTGGCGTTCACCTCGCCTCGGTCACTGGTGACTACCACGCCGTCATCGACGACGCGAATATCCTCGACCGAGGCTTCGACGATCTCTCCGCCGGCTTCACGAAATGCCGCCACGAGACGTTGGACGACCCGATAGGGATCGCTGACCTGGTAGGCGTTGGGGAACAGCAGGGCGTGCTGGATCGCTTGACTCAGACCGGGATCGCGCCGATGTACTTCCTCATGGCCGAGAATTTCCGATTCGATGCCGTACTGGCGAAGTTTCCGTTGTTTTTCCCGCGCTTGGCCCAAACCACCGGGCTTTTCCCAAACGGTCAGATAGCCGGATGCGATCAGTTCATCGGCGGCGCCAATCGAGCCGAGACAACGCTGCCAAGCAGCGACCGAACTGGCGTTGAGTGCCGCCAGGGCTGTGCGTCCGCTATCGACGGAATGACGGCGAGCGGCGAGCGCGAAACGGACCAGCCAGGGGGCGATGGTCGGCAGATAACGTGGAGGCAGGGATAGCGGACCGTGCGGGTCGATCAGCAGCCGTGGCGCTTTGCACAATGTTTCCGGGGTCGACAACGGATCGATCAGTTCGGTGGCCAGGTAGCCCGCATTACCGAAGGATGCGCCGCGGCCCGGCTCACTTCGATCCATGACTCTGACCCGGTAGCCCAACTGCTGCAACTTGAGCGCACTTGTCATGCCGATGAGGCCGGCGCCGGCGATGATCACGTCAGGGGAAGGCGGTACTTCAGCTTTCATAAAAGACTTACTTCTCGTTGTTGGCAGAATCGACATCAACCCCGTGCCGTAATTTTCCATGCTCGGGGGCATGTCGCTGGAAGCCGCTGTCCCGGATATTACACGTGAATGGATCTAGCCGTGTTGGATGACACTACAACGGGAAGTAACCAGCATGCGCTTGCCTGCTGAATTATATAAAACTTCCCCCCTTACGCATCCCGCCGACCGCTCTCGATGGTCATCATGCATGAGCGATAGCAGCAGCATTAGGCACATTCTACAACGGGAAAGCCCAGTTTCGGTGCCTACTGGATGGCACTCGAGTCAGCGAGCTAATAAGAAACCCGGCCTGCGCGAGAATGATATCCGCGTCCCGGCCGGGAAGAGAGGGGCCTACCCATCACGAATGAAAAGGCATTGGAGACACGTGACTTTTTGACCAAGTCACCTATTTAGCATGCATAACACTCATAATATTAGTAAGTCCTAAATTGAAGTGTTTTGTAACCTCCATGGCGATGGACTCGTCATGTCGTCAACGCCCGGACTGGCGAGGTCGCCCCTGTGGCCCGATCGGGCGGCTCAGCGCCTTCTGGATCGCTAACTGGCGATCGTTTCCCTCGTCCATGAACTTCTTGATCCGTGTCTTCAGCGTACCAACCGGCATGCCAGCTTGCTTGGCTAGCGATGCCAAGCTGTCCTCTCGCTGCTGCCGCTTCTTTTTGGTCAACGGAATCTGTTTTTCCAGTTCTGATAATTTCATCCATGACTCCTGTCACGAGCCGGAGTGGTCCCTAGCCAAGTTGAATTGTATACAGTAGCAGAACTCGCTAACCCGCCGTCACCTAGATGGCAGATAAATTTCTCGGCAATAGGTTATATCGCAATAACCACCTCTGAGCATTAGTTGCGTCGCAGCGAAAACGTTTGACTGGCACAGGTCCACTGTCGCTGACAAGGGTTTAAAGTCACGTTCGGCGCCCCATTAGCTACATTAGGTGACGCTTAATAACAGTGCCGCTATTACAGGTTCCCTATTCTTTTGAGAAGCCGCATCGGCCTAATACGGCGATTCAGCATGGGCGGGCGGGAGATTAAGAGTGACGAATCACTACCATAAACACATGTCAGGGGAACTCGGATGGTCTTCAATATCCAGGCGCTTAGGGCACTTGCGGCACTGATGGTCGTCTTCCATCATGTCATCCTTCATGCTGACAGTTACGGCGTCAGCTTGATTTATATGAACTTTCTTTCGGGGTGGGGCGCCAGCGGCGTCGATATCTTCTTCGTGATTTCCGGCTTCGTCATGGTATATACCCAGATGCGTGTCAAGCGCACACCCATGGGGTTCCTGAAGAATCGCATCGAGCGCATCGTGCCTATCTACTGGCTATTGACACTCGTCATGGTCAGCCTGCTGCTATTGATGCCCGCGTTGTTCCGAGAGAAAACGTTCGACCTGGTCTGGTTCGTGACTTCAATGACGATGACCTCTCAGTTCTTCACGGGCAGCCACCCCATCATCAACGTGGGATGGACCTTGGAATACGAAATGCTGTTCTACGTACTGTTTGCGTGCAGTCTCGTGTTGCGAGGCCTGTTCGGGACGGTGTTGATGACTTCGGCGTTACTGGGGTTCGTCTACCTGCTTGGTTATTCGGACGCCATTATTTTCGAATTCATGCTGGGAATGGGAGTCGCTTACGCCTTTCGTGCCAGAATCGGTGCCGCTCTCGGTTATCCACTCTTGTTGGCGGGAGGGTTGCTTTTGGGAATGAGCCTGATTGTAGAGCTAGGATGGCACCGTCTGTTCGTATGGGGTGTTCCGGCCGCACTGATCGTCATGGGCGCATGCTACGTACCGCAGATCAATAACGCGATGGTACTGTTTTTGGGAGAGGCCTCCTATAGTATCTATCTTACCCATATGTTTGCGTTGCCGCTGATCTACAAGTTGGCGATCCGTTTTCTGCCGTCGATTCAGACCGATCTGCTTGGTCTGCTCTGTTTTGTTGTGGCGGTGGCAGGAGGCTGTGTATTCTATCGCTGCATCGAACAGCCGATAACGCGACGATTCAAGGCTCGGCGTTTGGTACCCGAGAAAGCCATCTATAAAGAAATGGCCTGAAGTGCTGAACCGCACTGCAGTATAAAAAAACGCCCGGTACAGGATTTACCTGCCCCGGGCCGAAAGATCGCGGGATCGCGACCATGAACCTAGGCTGCCTGATGTAGGCGATAGTTCGCTGGCAAAATTAGCGCTAGCTGTTTTATTTGCCGCTTGAAAATCAACATATAGTATAAAATTGGCTCAAAAGAGCGTTCTGGCTACTAGATTAGCAGTATTTCAGAGGAAGAGAAAAGGAAATTTGCTGCAACTTTAGTTTTGGTTAAATTAGTTTCTGAAAATATAATGGATGGCGAGATTAAGCACTTGATATACAAAAATAAAAACGAAAGAAAAAGTTAACGTAATTGACTATCTTTGCTGCCACGGCGGTTATAGCCGGCATGATGGCTCTGGCGTCGGTCGGCTTCAGCCTGGCATTCGATGCATAGCCTCACCCCGGGCACTGCTTGACGCCGGGCTTCGGGAATGGGCTCGTCGCACTCTTCGCATGAATGCAAGCTCGGCCCGCGCCGCTGAAGCCTTTGGCGAGCCTCGTTGATGCCATCTTCGACCGTGCTGTCGATCTGATCCTGCACAGCGCCGTCTTTTGCCCAACCGCTAGCCATGTCGTTCTCCTGTCGTGGGATATACCAAGATGGTGGCACGTCGGCGCGCAAGCAAGCCCTGGATGTCGGGTGCAGTCACCAAAGCCGCCTTTCAGGCTACTTTTGTCGTCAGCCTTGACGAGAGAGGCCATCGACACCCGGTCGCCGAACGACTTGGGTGCTGGTGATGGCGATGTTTCAGTCGTAATCGGGCGCATGAACAAGATCAGACTGGCAAAGGGTATCGAGGATGATATTGAAGCACGAAAAAGTTTAAGCGATATCAGTTTGAGGTAGGGTTCTTCTGCCGTTTCTCGGCGGCATGGTTGCCACTGTCTGAAGGATGACTTAAATCTGAAGCGTTACATAACGCAACGATTGAGGATAACCATGAAGTTGTTTCTCCATCCCGGACATGCGAAATGCGGTTCGACAAGTATTCAGAGAGCGACCATCCGCAATCGTGCCATCCTGGCGGGGCATCATGTCGTTATCCCCGATTCTCAACTGCGCTTGCCTGGCGAGAGCGGGTTCAATCCGCATGCAGAAACCCCGCGAAAATTCTTCCGCCAAGTAATGGAGAGCGGCGACACCGACCGATTGGCCGCGCGCCTGCATGCTTGGCAGGACGCCCCGCAATGGCGGGATGCTACATTCCTGATTTCCGCGGAAAATCTCGTCAACCACCTGATGCAGCCTATCGGCCGACAGATTCATGGACTACTGACGGAATCTTTCGAATCCGCCGAGGTGATCTATTACGTTCGACGTCAAGACGATTACGTCCTGTCGGCCTGGCAGCAGTGGGGCTTCAAGGAGGGCAAGAAGTTCGAGGAGTACTATAAAGAGGCTCAACGTCGCCGTAATCCTCATTACTGGGCGATAGCCCAGATGTTCAGCCAGCTCTATGGTCGTGACAGCGTGACAGTCAGGCCACTCACGTCGGCTGCTCTGAAGGACGGCGATCTCTTGACGGACTTCTTCAGCCGGTTGGCCGATGATTTGTCGGATTTCGATTTCGACCAGTCGCGCAGCAACATCAGCTTGAATCCTTTCTTCTGTGAAATCCTCGCGGAACAACGTGGACTGTTCAAGAACGTTCACGACGACGAACTCAAGCAGCGGTTGCTTCAGACCCTGGGGCCGGAAAGCGAGCTGTTCCGCAAGGAGAAGGCGTTCATGTCGCCAGAAGCAGTCCGCAGCATCATGGACCATTACCTCGAAGAGAACCGCCAACTTCATCGGCAGTTCTTTCCGCACCTGGACTTCGATACGGTCTTTGGGCCGCGCCGGGATGACGATCTGGCCGATGCCGACCGCCGGCGGCTCTCTCGTCAACGGGAAAAGATCATCCAGAAGCGCGCCATCCGGGAACTCATCGGATTGTTGCAATCGGAAAAGCGAGAGCCGCACATGACGGCCTAGTCATTCGCCGTGCCGATCGGTTTCACCGGCCTGCTGGTCGAATACAGCGGCAACCGTTGCCGCGCCGGACAGACGCGCCCCGGCCGGCAAATGCGCGAGCGTCAATCGAAGCCGCGGAACTCGTTCACGGCTTTCTTGGCATGCTGCAAGGGCGTCTCGTGGACACAGATCACTCGGCAATTGGCGACATGGGTCACCTTGTGCGAGACGCTGCCGATCATCAGTCCCTTGAACTGACCGAGGCCGCGGCTGCCCATGACGATAGCGTCGACGCCCAGCCGCTCGGCTTCCGCGACGATGACCCGCGCGGGCGACCCCTGTTTGACGATGGTATCGAATTCGCCGTTGTAGCCGGGAAAGGAGGGCAGGGTGTCGAGTGCCTGGTCGAGAAGGGCGCGCCCTTCCTTCTCGGCAGTATCCACGGACGCAGCCTTGATCGCGGCCTCGACGCTGATCAACTCGCCACGATGCAGCTGCGGATAAGGGTCGCGTACATTGATCAGATACAGTTTGCCCTGTACCGGTGCCGCCAATTGACAAGCGACCTTGAGCGCCGTGTGGGAATCTCGGGAACCATCGATCGGAATCAACAGGGACTTGAACATGGGAACCTCGCTGCCGTGACACGGCTTCCGTTGGCGGAGAGTGGAACGCTGACGTCGAGCGGGTTTTCAGCCACGCAATCCCTGCCGCAACGCCGTCGCTGAGATCACCTTAAGCCAGGTTCCCGGAACGGCCTAGTGCGTATTTGTCGCAGTCGCCATGCATGGCGTCGTACTGTCGTGTCGCGGCGATGCGCGAACATCACCGTGCCGTATCGACATGGCGCTCGGTGTCGATCTCTTCCAGCCAATCGTCCGGCCCGACGCTGTCGATGAGGCGCAGATGCTCGCCGCTATTCTGCGCACTCAGGCGCGCATCGGTCGCGACCAGCACCGTCCCGGGCGACAGCAGCGGCAATATCTTGGCCTTGAAGCCGTCGGGTACGGTCACCTGGCTGACCCTATCGGCGGGTATGGGCCGGCCGGCGGTGCTTTCGTAGCCGGGCACGCCGATGGCGATCCAGGAAGGCATCCCGGCAGCGCCATCCGTATCCATCGCAGTGGCGGATCGAGAGCTGTCTTCGACGATATAGGCACGGGTGCCGGTGACGAGACCCGGGCGTTTCAGCTCGACCCGTGAGCGGCCGACCTCCATGCCGTTACGATAGACCACCAGCAGGCGGTCGCTACGGCTCAGCACCATCGATATCGGCCCCTCGGCGGGGGCATCGTCCGACCAATGCCAACTGTTGCCGCTGGCCAGTAGCGGTATCTCGACATCGGCGCCGGTATGCGCGTCGATCGGGCTCAGCGGCCCTGGATGAACGACGGAAACCGGCGCTTGTCCCTCTTTGGCGACGACCACGGTCATGCCAAGGTTCGAGGCGTCGAACAGCAAGCGGGCGAATTCGCTGGGAAGATGCACGCAGCCATGGGACTCGGGATAGCCGGGCAGGCCGCCGGCATGCAGGGCCACGCCATCCCAGGTCAGGCGTTGCTGGTAGGGCATCGGGGCGTTGCCGTAGAGGTTGGAACGATGGTCCTCGTCTTTCTGCAGCACGGTAAAAACGCCCGTCGGCGTCTCGTAGCCCGGCCGCCCGCTGCTGATGGTGGCGACGCCGATCAGGATGCCGTTGCGATAGACGTAGGCGCGCTGCTCGGTGAGGCTGACTACCACGGCCATCGGGCCGGCGCGTTCATCGTCGCCGCCCCAGATCCAGGCGCCCGGCTCGAGTTGGTCGAGCGGGGTATCGACCGGACTCGACTGTTTGTCGCCCCAGAACGGAACGGCGAAGCCGACTGGCGAGAAGACCAGGGCCGCAAGCAACGTGAGCATGATTCCGGTACGGGGCATGGCCAGAGATTCCTTTTGCCAACCGATGACATCGACCTGACTCTCAATGTCGTACGCCCAGTGGCATCTGACAACCCGCGCTCAGTTGCCTCAGCGAACACTGATAAAGCGGGTGTCCGTGTGTTCCTTGTCGATGCGCGCTTGGGCGCACTGCGACAGCGCCGAGCGCATCAGCCAGTCGCGCTCGGGGTAGTAAGAGAAGACGAACTGGCCATCCTTGAGCACATCGATGATATCGCCGGCGATACCCGGGCGCAGGGCGGGGCAGCCCCAACTGCGGCCCAGGCGGCCCTGGCGCTGGCCTAGCGCGGGGTTCACGTAGTCGGCGCCGTGGATCACGATCGCGCGGCTCATGGCGGCATCGTTGAAGCCCGGCTCCAGCCCCTTCATGCGCAGCGAGTAGCCGTTCTTGCCCTCATAGGTCTGGCGGGTATAGAAGAGCCCCAGGCTGGAGGCATGCGAGCCATCCTGGTTGGAAAAATGATCCGGTATGTCGCCGCCGGAGCCCTGGCCGTGGGCCACGACCTCGTGATAGAGCAACTTGTCCCGTGCCAGATCGAACACCCACAGGCGCGGGGTCAGCGAAGAGCGACTGTAGTCGATCACCGCCAGGCGCTCGGCGTCTTCACCGACACCATTGAGTTGTGCGCACTGCATGGTGGCGAGCCCCAGGGCCAGCACGTCCGGATCGGCGTCCGGGGCCAGACGTGCAAGCTCGTCAACGGAAGGGCGCGTCACCACCTCGGCCTGGGCGAGAAGATCGGGGAATGACGACTCGGAAGGTGCGGCAACGACTGGCGACGTGATCGAGATCAGCGCCAGCAGCAGAAAGGCAATCGGATTCTTCATCGTTCGGGAGTCGGCCTGCGCCGTGGCGGAAAGCGACAGGATGCGTGAGAAGCGCCGCTGAAACAAGCATCGCCGGCCTCGTGCTCCAACTAAAGTCTAGCTGTTTTCGGTTGGTAACCTCCGTAAATTAAGGGCCGACTAGTTAGGCTGTGACCATTATCGGTCCAGCAACGTACCCGCCGGACGCTCACAAGGCGTCTTCTCTGTTTCAGGGACCTCAAATGATTACATTCCTAGTGTCTATCCTGCTGCTGATAGCGGGCTACTTCACTTATGGCAAGTTCGTGGAGAAAGTCTTCGTCACCGATCGCAAGCGGCGTACCCCCGCGTTCACGATGCGTGACGATATCGACTACCTACCCATGAACACCACGCGCAACTCGCTGATCCAGTTGCTCAACATCGCCGGTGTCGGCCCGATTTTCGGCCCCATCCTCGGCGCGCTTTATGGCCCGGTGGCGTTCGTCTGGATCGTGATCGGCTGTATCTTCGCCGGCGCGGTACATGACTATCTCACCGGCATGATCTCGATTCGCAATCACGGCGCGCATCTGCCGCAGCTGGCCGGTAAGTTCCTCGGCAAGACCATGAAGCACGTGGTCAACGGTTTCGCGATCCTGCTGCTGCTGTTGGTCGGCACCGTATTCGTGACCTCGCCGGCAGCGCTGCTGGCCAACATGACGCCGCTGTCGCTGACCCTGATCACGCTCGCGATCTTCGCCTACTACCTGCTGGCGACGTTGCTGCCGATCGACAAGATCATCGGCCGTATCTACCCCTATTTCGGCGCCTTGCTGCTGTTCAGTGCGCTGGGTATCGGTCTGGGCATGGTTTTCACCGGCGCGCCGATCCCAGAGCTGTCGTTCCAGAACATGCATCCGCAAGGTGCTCCGATCTTCCCGCTGCTGTTTTTGACTATCTCCTGCGGTGCGCTCTCCGGCTTCCATGCCACACAGACACCGATCATCTCGCGTACCACCGAAAACGAGGGCAATGGGCGCAAGATCTTCTACGGCATGATGATCACCGAGGGCGTCATTGCCATGATCTGGGCCGCGGCGGCGATGAGCCTGTTCCATGGCGATCATACGCTGTCCGACGTGCTCGCCGCCGGCGGTCCGGCAGCTGTGGTCAGCGAAGTCTCCACCACCATGCTCGGCGCCATCGGTGGCACCCTGGCCGTGCTGGGCGTCATCGTGCTGCCGATCACTTCCGGCGACACCGCCTTCCGCAGCGCGCGCATGATCATCGCCGACTACCTGAAGGTCGATCAGCGTCCGCTGGTCAAACGCCTGGTCATTGCCGCGCCGCTGTTCGTGGCGTCCTACGCGCTGACCCATATCGACTTCACGCTGCTGTGGCGCTACTTCTCCTGGGCCAACCAGACTACCGCGGTGATCGCACTGTGGGTCGCCACCATGTATCTGGTCCTGGCGCGCAAGCCGCACCTGATCACCTCGATCCCGGCGGTGTTCATGACCATGGCGACCTTCACCTATCTGGCCTACGCGCCGATCGGTTTCGGTCTGTCGCTGCAGTTGAGCTACGTGGTCGCGGCCATCGGTACGCTGATCTGCATCGCGCTGTTCATGAAGCGGGTACGTCGTCTCAGCGGTGGCATCTTCGCCGTCGACGAGCCGGAAGTCCCGAGCTTCAAGGACGGCAAGTCCGCCGAGGTGCTGGCGGCCAACTGATCGCCGCGAAGAACGCCCAACGCGAACGGGCCCGTGCCATTTGGCACGGGCCCGTTTCTGTTAGTGGGTGAAAGCGAAGCTGGCCCGGGAATCCGGGCCGGTACGCGTTCAGGATGCCTTGTAGAGCTTGTCCAGCGCGGCGTTGAGCGTCTTGCTCGGACGCATGGCATTGCTGGCCAGTTCTTGGCTCGGGTGATAATAGCCCTTGATGTCGACCGGCTGACCCTGGACGGCATTGAGCTCATCGACGATGACCTTCTCGTTGTCGCCGAGGGTCTTGGCGATCTCCTCGAACAGCGACTTGAGTTCGCCATCCTCGGTCTGGGAAGCCAGCTCCTTGGCCCAGTAGAGCGCCAGGTAGAAGTGGCTGCCGCGGTTGTCGAGCTCGCCGACCTTGCGCTTGGGCGACTTGTCATTGTCGAGCAGTTCGCCGTTGGCGCGGTCCAGCGTCGCCGACAGGATCTTGGCGCGGGCGTTGTCGAAGGTGTTGCCGAGATGCTCCAGCGATGCCGCCAGGGCCAGGAATTCACCCAGGGAGTCCCAGCGCAGGTGGTTCTCTTCCAGGAACTGCTGCACGTGCTTGGGCGCGGAGCCGCCGGCGCCGGTCTCGAACAGGCCGCCGCCGTTCATCAGCGGAACGATCGAGAGCATCTTGGCGCTGGTGCCGAGCTCCATGATCGGGAACAGGTCGGTCAGGTAGTCACGTAGCACGTTGCCGGTGACGGAGATGGTGTCCTCGCCCTTGCGGATGCGCTCGAGCGAGACCTTCATCGCCTCCACCGGCGGCAGGATGCGAATGTCCAGGCCGCTGGTGTCGTGGTCCTTGAGGTAGGTCTCGACCTTGGCGATCAGGCTGGCGTCGTGGGCGCGCTCGGGATCGAGCCAGAAGATCGCCGGGGCGCCGCTCTCGCGGGCGCGGGACACGGCCAGCTTGACCCAATCCTGGATCGGCGCGTCCTTGGTCTGGCACATGCGCCAGATATCGCCGGCTTCGACGTCATGGCTGAACAGCGTCCGGCCACTGTCGTCGGTGACGACGACGGTGCCGTCGGCGGGGATCTGGAAGGTCTTGTCGTGGGAGCCGTACTCCTCGGCCTTCTGCGCCATCAGGCCGACGTTGGGCACGCTGCCCATAGTGGTCGGATCGAAGGCGCCGTTCTTCTTGCAGTCCTCGATCACCGTCTGGTAGATGGTGGCGTAGCAGCGATCCGGAATCACCGCCTTGGTATCGTGGAGCTGGTCGTCGGCGCCCCACATCTTGCCGGAATCGCGAATCATCGCCGGCATGGAGGCATCGATGATCACATCAGAGGGCACGTGCAGGTTGGTGATGCCCTTGTGTGAGTTGACCATCGCCAGCGGCGGACGCTCTTTGTAGAGTGCATCGATGTCGCGCTTGATCGCTTCCTGCCGATCGCTCGGCAGCGATTCGATCGCGCTGTAGAGATCGCCGATACCGCTATTCGGGCTGAAGCCGGCCTGGGCGAGTGCATCGGCATGCTTTTCCAGCACGTCCTTGTAGAACTCCTGGACCACGATGCCGAACATGATCGGGTCGGAGACCTTCATCATGGTCGCCTTCAGGTGCAGCGAGAACAGCACGTTGCGCTGCTTGGCGTCCTGGATTTCGCTGTCGATGAAGTCGCGCAGGCGGCGGCTGCTCATGGTTGCCGCATCGACCACTTCGCCGTCCAGTACCGCCAGGTTCTCCTTGAGTACGCTACGGGTGCCGTCTTTCTGCTGCAGCTCGATCTTGAGCTTGCCGGCCTTCTCGATCACCGCGGACCGCTCGCTACCGTAGAAGTCGCCTTCGCTCATGTGGGCGACGTGGGACTGGGAGTCGGCGCTCCACTCACCCATGCGGTGCGGATACTTGCGGGCATAGTTCTTGACCGACTTCGGCGCGCGGCGGTCGGAGTTGCCTTCGCGCAGTACCGGATTGACCGCGCTGCCCTTGGCCTTGTCGTAGCGTGCCTTGATCGACTTCTCTTCGTCGTTGGCGGGCTCGTCGGGGTAGTCCGGCAGCGGATAGCCCTGGCTCTGCAGCTCCTTGATGGTGGCCTTGAGCTGCGGGCCGGAGGCGCTGATGTTGGGCAGCTTGATGATGTTGGCTTCCGGCGTGGTCGCCAGCTGGCCGAGTTCGGCGAGGTCGTCGCTGACGCGCTGCTCGTCGTTCAACAGGTCCGGGAACTGGGCCAGCACGCGAGCGGCCAGAGAGATATCGCGGGTCTCGACCGTGATCCCGGCAGTGCCGGTGAAGGCTTCGATGATCGGCAGCAGAGAGTAGGTGGCCAGCGCAGGCGCTTCGTCGGTGAGTGTATAGATGATCTTCGGCGTATTGGGCATGTCGGTTCGTTAACCTCTCTTAATCACAGCGATGGCACGAAATCTCGAGCGCTTAGGAAACACCGCGGAGATGTCCGCGCAGCATTTCCCTGGAAAATCTCGGGATGTCTGTCGACTCAGATTCGATCGCATGGCGGCACGACGCCAGTCGGCATGAAAACCGGCTCTCGGCCAGGATGGCGTCGTTTCCGCTCGATACGGTGACAACGGTCGCTGACCGAGTTGTCGACAACTTGCGGTCGCGCCAGAGTATACCAGCGCCACCGGGTCGGCGCATTCGTGCGCGGGCTCGCGGACAGGATAGTGATTCGTCATCGTCGGCGCGAATCGCACGCGGGCCTGTCGCGATCACGCGAACGCAACGATCTCGATCCAGTTCGCCTTGTTGCCCACCGGCGCATCGCTCAGATGGCTGAGTTCGCCGCTCTCCTTGTCGATACGATAAAGCGCCAGGTGGTCGCTCAACTCGCCGGCGGCGACGAGATAGCGCCCGCTGGGATCGATCTCGAAACCGCGAGGCTGCTTCACCGTCGGCTGGTTGTGCAGAAATCGCAGCTTGCCGGTTTCCGGGTCGGCACGCAGCGTGCTCAAGGTGCTGGTGGTGCGCTCGGACAGATAGAGATGGCGGCCATCCGGGGTGATGTGCAGGTCGGCGGCCCAGATGCGCGGCGTGTCGTCGCCCTCGGGAATGTTCTCCTGCGGCATGCCGGGCGCCAGATCCATGTCGTCGGGCAGCCCGTCGCAGACGGCGACCGGCGTCAGGGTGCCGTTGTCGGCGTCGAGCGCGAACGTGGTCACCGTGGCGCTGAGCTCCCCCAGCACATAGACGAAGCGACCGCAGGGAGAGAATACGAAGTGTCGCGGGCCGACGCCGTCGGCGGTGGCGGCGGCCGGCGGCTCGTTGGGAGTGAGCGTGCCGTCGTGGAAGCGAAACTGGACCAGGCGGTCGTCGCCCAGGTTGGTGGCGAACACGTGGCGATTGTCCGGCGTGGCCAGGATGGCGTGGGCACGGCTGCCGGTCTCCAGCGTCTGGGTGGCATCGCCGACCACGCCATTGCTATCGATCGGGCTGACGCTGACGACGTTGCCGCCATAGGAGGCGGCCAGCAAGTAGCGGCCGGAACGGTCGGTGGCGATATAGGCCATGCTGCCGAACAGGCGCCCGCTGCCGATCGGCGTCAGCTCGCCGCTGTCCGGCTCGATGCGATAGCTCAGTACGCGTAGTGGCTCGCTGCGCACGGCGGCGTAGAGATAGCGCTTGTCGGGACTGATCGCCAGCGGCATCACCGCATCGGCGGCCTCGGTGGTGGCGAGCGCGACCAGGCGTTCGGCCTGGCGGTCCAGACGATAGCTGCCGATGGTGCCGTCGCCGGCATTGGCAACGTAGACGATGGGATCGGTGGCGGGCTCGGCGGAGCTCATGGTGCATTCCTTGGCTGTAGCGAAAGAGGGCCGGTCCCGGCGCTCGAGGTCGGGACGCTGATGAATCCTTGTTGTAGCATCCGGCCACCACGGCGTCGATTGGCGGTAGGTCGGTCGCATGCTCGGAGTGCTCAACTGGCCTGCTCGAGTCGGCTCTGCAGCAGGTGCAAAATTGCGCGCTCGTCGGGACTCGTCAGCTCGTCATCCTGTTCGAGTTCGGTTTCGACCAGTTTGCGGAAGTGTTCCAGCGTACGCCCATCGAGATAGCTCTCGACGATACGCGGATCGATGTAGCTTGCCCTGGCGATGCTGGGCGTATTGCCCAGTGTCTTGGCGACCCGTTCGACGGCCTGGCGAACGTTCTTCTGGCTGATCTTGTCGTTCTCGCCCGGGCCGACCTCCTCCAGCGCCAACGCGGCGATCGAAGTCCCGGCCCAGGTGCGGAAGTCCTTGGCGCTGAAGCGTTCGCCCATGACTTCATGGATGTAGTCGTTGAGGTCGTGACTGTCGACCTGGACTTTGTGGCCGTCATCATCGAAGTACTTGAAGATCTCGTAGCCGGGAATGTCGTCGAGTTCGGCGACGATCTTCGCCAGACGCTCGTCTGCCACCACGCGGTGCTGCTGCTGTCCGCTCTTGCCCTGGTAATCGAAGATCAATTCGTCGCCTTCGATGGTCAGGTGCTTCGAGCGCATGGTGGTCAGGCCGTAAGAGTGGTTCTCTTCGCGATAGCGTTCGCTGCCGGGGCGAAAGTAGGCGCTGTCGATCAGCCGTACCATGCAGGCGAGCACCTTCTCGCGCGGCATGCCGTCGAGCGCGAGGTGCTGGCCGGTCGTGCGGCGCATGGGCGTGAGGCGCTGCGCGAACTCGATCATCCGATCGAACTTGAGTACCTCGCGCTGCTGGCGCCACTGGGCGTTGTAGATGTATTGCTTGCGGCCGGCCGTGTCGCGCCCGGTGGCGTGAAGGTGATGGTGGCGGTCGAGCACGATCTCGACTTCGCGCCAGGCCGGCGGAATCGCCAGCGAATCGATCCATGCACGCCATGCCCTGTCGCGCAGCGTGTCGCCACTCGGCATACGATAGGTGAAGCCCTTGCCGCAGCGATGGCGCGTCACCCGGCGGACGGCTCTCGTGGTCATTGGCAAGCTCCTTTTGCCCAATCCATGTTCGATCACAGGATAGACAAGCCGTGGAGAGACGACCGGCGGAAAGCAGGAATGTGTAGCCGGAGCAGCCAGAAAGAGGCGAAGCCATGCCGGGGTGTGCGGCGCTCTCCCGCCCAGAGCGCCGCGTGACGATCAGTTCAATCCCAGCAGTCCGCGCAGGGTCGAGAGATCTTCGGCGAGCACGGTGACCGGGCCGGCCAGGGCGCGGCGATCGTTTTTGTTTACTTCGTCATAGGATTCGAAGCCGGCGTCCGGGTCGTCGGCATCCACGCGATAAGTCGCCAGCGTCGTTTCGACATCGTCGAAGTTGTCATCGACGCGCTTGACGAAATCGGCGTCTTCCTGGGCAGCCAGCGGCTTGAATAGCGTGAAGATCTCGCGGGCGCCATCGATATTGGCCTGGAAGTCCCATAGATCGGTGCGGCTGTAGCGATCCTCCTCGCCGGAAACCTTGGTTGCGGCGACCTCTTCCATCAAGGCGGCAGCGCCGCCGACGACGGTTTCGGGCGGGAAGGTGAGGTCCTGCACGCGATGGTCGAGTTCGTTGACGTCGCTCATCAGACGCTCGGCGTAAGCGTTCAGGTCCTCGGTGCTGTGCTCGTGGAACAGGCCATATTCGATGCGGTGGAAACCGGTGAAGTCGGGATCCTTCACGCCTTGCTCATAGTCGTCCTCGCGGGCGTCGATGCTGGCATCGAGATCGGCGAACAACTCGGCGATCGGCTCGATGCGTTCGTAGTAGACGCGGGTCGGGGCATAGAGCGCCTGGGCGTTATGCAGGTCGCCGGCTTCGACGGCGGCGGTGAATTTTTCGGTGTGGTCGACGAACTGTTCGAGGTTGTCGAGAACGTAGAGCTTGTACTCGGCGATCGGGCCGACCAATGCGTCGGGCGAGACCGCTGCCTGGGCGGCGAGCGGCAGCAAGCCCAGGGTGGCGGCGGCGATGAGGTGCTGATGAGGTTTCATGGGTAAGACTCCGTTCAATGATCCTGGGGCCAGTCGTTGGTCGTTGATGTATCACTCGTCTTCGCGAGCTGTCGCTAAGGAAACACTGCATAAATGTCTGCACAGGCGAATCGCTGCGTTACGCGGTGCTCGCAATCCTCACCTATACNNGCTCCGTGCGCCTTGCGACGGAGTGCCGCCCACTTCATCCTGCTCGCCGATTTATTCAGCATTTCCCTAAGCAAGTTGCCGAGAGACATGTGCCAGCTCAGGCGGTGGCCTCGAGCAGGCGGCGTCCGAGAAAGTCCCGGTCGTCGATGGCGCCGGGCAGCACGAAGAAATAGCCGCCGCCTACCGGTTTGATGTACTCCTCCAGCGGTTCGCCATTGAGCCGTTTCTGCACGCTGATGAATCCGGCGTCGAGATCGGCCTGAAAACAGATGAACAACAGGCCCATGTCGAGTTGGCCGTTGCGTTCGACGCCGTTGGAGTAGTTGAAGGGACGGCGCAGGATGCGATTGTTCTCGGTTTCCGGTGTACGTGGGTTGGCCAGGCGAATATGCGCGTCGAGCGGCGTGATCCTGCCTTCCGGGTCGCTGGCGTAATCGGGTATGTCCTGTTCGCGACTGCCGGAAAGTGGTGCGCCGCTCATCTTGCGACGACCGAAGATCGACTCCTGTTCGTGCAGTGGCGTTCGGTCCCAGCGTTCGACGAAGTTGCGGATGATGCGCACCGCCATGTAGCTGCCGCCTCGCGCCCACGCGGGCTCGTCGTGCGCCTCGCCGATCCACACCAACGCGTCCATCAGTGCCTCGTCCTCGATGCTGGGATTGGCCGAGCCGTCGCGGAAGCCGAGGAAGTTGCGCGCGCTACCTTCGACGTCGCCGGGCGCCGGCGGCAGCAACGGCACCGTGCCTTCCTGCTTCCAGCGCACCATCAGCAGCCCCGGCGTGTGCTTGATGATGTCGCGCAGGGCGTGATAGTGGGTATCGGCGGTGTTGGCGCAGAATTGCAGCGCCAGGTCGCCGTGACAGCGCGCGGCATCGAGGGCGTCGTTGGGAAAGCCGGTCATGCGTTGCAGATGCCGGGGGCGCGCATCGGCCAGGCCGTAGCGCTCATCGAACAGCGAGTCGCCCAGCGCCAGCGTAACGGTCAGGCCATCCGGCGGCACGCTGGGGCCGAGAATGCCGGAATCGGGCGGCGGATAGCGTGGGTCCCGCTGGGGATATTCGCCGCCCCGAGTCAGGAAGGTAATGCGCGCCGTCAGGATTTTCAGCAGCTTTTCGAGATCGTCGCGATCGCGGGCCAGTACGTCGAACGCGACGACCATGCCGGTTGCCTGGCGTGGGGTGACGATGCCTTGCTGATGACGGCCATGAAACGGATAGGCGAGCTGGGCATCCTGGGTCAAGGGCGCGCTGGTGACTTCCTGGCCGCGATGCGTCGGCGCCTGGGTACGAGTCTGAAGCTGTGCATGAACTTGACCGGGACAAAGGCCGGCCAAGCCAAGACCGAGTCCGCTCAGCCCCGCGTGGCGCAGGAAGTGGCGGCGATCCATTGAGGTCTCGTCGGTGGAGCGCGTCGTCTCGTCGACGGCGGAAAAAGGGCAGCGCGGAGCGCGATGTGAGGGGCGGTTGAAATGAGTCATGGTCGCTTCGACATTCGCTTGGAATCCGTCGGTACGTTATCCGCTCAGGGCGAGTGCACGGTTGATTGCCGACAGTGATTTGGCCAGGGCCTCGCTGTCCTGCAACAGCCGTTTGGCATCGATGCCGTCGTCACTTTCGACTCGCGCCAAGGGCCCGCCACTGGCATCGTTGCCGCGGGAGTCGTCACTGCCGGATGTATTGTCCGCGTTGGCGTTGGCGAGATCCTGCTGCAGCGTGGCCAGGTCATCGTTAAGAGGGGGCAGCGTCCCGGGCGCCTGGCGTTCGAGCAGTGGAGCCAACAGGGAGACGATCTTACCGGCGCCCTCGGTGAGCCCGGCCAGATCGAACAGGTCGCGTGGCGAAAGCGTCGCTTGCGAGACCTGGCGGTCGTGCCAGGCCTGCAGCACGCGGGCACTGCCATTGGCCAGTTGCGCCGGTGGGATAGCTGCGTCCTCAAGGCGCGTTTTCAGCGTCTCGACATCCTCGACCAGGCGATCGATGGTCGGCTTTAGGTCTGTCGTGGTGCCGCGCTCGAACAGCGATAGCGCAACGCGCGGGAAACCGCCGAAGTCGGGATCGGATTCACGCTGAGCGAAATAGTCGGCGTGGGCGTTCATGCGCTGATCGAGGTCGCTGAACAGGCCGATCGGCGTCGCCAGACGTTGATCGATCCGGCGCGCTTCGAGATAGGCGGCGCGAGCCGTATGCAGATCGTCGGCATAAATGGCGTCATGCAGTGCCCGCACCTGGCTTGTCAACTGGCGCAGTTGCAGCAAGGTATAAACGCGATACTCCGCCAGTGGACCGATGAAATCCCGGGCGACCAGCGCTTTCGGTTGGCTGGTATCGCCATTCGGGGCGACATGCAGCGTGCCGCGCGGATTGCTCAGCAGACCGCAGGTCATGATGTAATCTCCCGGCGTCAGGCTTGCGGTCAGCGGCTGGCGTAGCCCCGGCGCGATGTTCTCGCGTTCCGCCAGCACCATGACGCCATCGATGATCTCCCACTCGATGGCGCGATCCGACCGGTTGACGATGGTGAAGGTCCGCTGCCCGGCGGGAACCTCGAGCTGCTCCGGCTGGCAGCCGCCGGCGGTGACGTTGACGATGAAACCCTCGGCGCGAGGTGGTTGTACGGCTTGCAGCGACAGCGCGAACACGCCCAGAGCGATGAGCATGAGCAAAAACGACGACGCCAGCCCCGCGCGCAAAAGGCGAGGGGAAGGCGTGGTGCGCGAGATCGGTGTGGAAGAAGGCGCGGAATGGGTCATGGACAATGCATCTCCTAACCGTGGTATCTGGCCGACGCCGACTCGACCGCCGAAGCCCCGCGCGGGCGCAGCAACCAGGCCACGACGGCCAGGTAACCGGCATAGGCCGCCACTTCGCTCAGTGTTGGTGCCGGCTGGTAACCGAAGATACCGGCGAACAGGGAACCGAGTACGGTATCCAGCGGCAGTACGTCATTAAGATCGAAAACCACCTGCTGGGCGTGGTTCCACAGGCCGGCTTCGTGCAATGCCCGCACCGAACCGGCGAACAGTCCTGCTGCCACCAGCAGGACGAGTAGGCCGGTCACACGGAAGAAGTGGCCCAGCGGCAATCGCAGGCTGCTGCGATAGAGCGCCAAGCCAGCGCCGACGGCGACGCCCAGCCCGAGTAACGCGCCCAATGGTGCCTGCGCGTTGACGCTCTGTTGAAAGATCGCCAGCAGAAAGAAGATCGATTCCAGCCCCTCGCGGGCCACGGCTAGGAACACCATGCCAATCAGTGCCCAGGTATGGCGGCGGTCGCTGCCGAAGGTGCGGTCCAGCGCCGCGGTGAGTTCCCGCTTCATGCTGCCGGCGGCGCGACGCATCCATAGCACCATCCAGGTCAGCATCCCGACGGCGAGAAATCCGACAATGGCCTCGAACAGTTCTTGCTGGCGCTGGGGGAATTCGGCACTGGCGAATTGCAGCCCGGCGCCGACGAACAGTGCCAGGGCGGCGGCGAGAAAGATGCCGATCCAGACGGCGGGCATCCACGCCTGGCGTCCGGTCTGGTGAAGGTAGCTGGCGATGATGCCGATCATGAGTGCGGCTTCCAGACCCTCGCGCAACATGATGAGGAAAGGAATGAGCATGCAAGGAGACCTGAACAATGGGGGTGACGATGAAGAACGATGGTGTTACGGGATTATCGAGACCGTTCACGAATGATACTTGTTTTCATCTGTAATCGGTAATTCTTTTTTTACGGGCGGCGGGTGGGCCAAAAACGACATCGCTGATGGCAGCGCGTGGCGGCAATGTTCCAAAAGCGACATCGAACTATCCGAAGACGTTGATGATGTCGCTCAGGGATAAAAAAACATGCGCCCCACTGTCGCAGGTATTAAAGTCGAAGCAAGACCAGAAAAGGCTTAAGGAAGTCGGAGATTACGGTCATCGTCGTCCGCGATCGATGGCGCTGCCTTCGAAGAGGCCGACTAGGGACCGAGACAGACTGACGCCAGGGAAAACGCAACAACAATAATCACCAACCATCCTTGGAGGAGACGTGAAATGGCAAACCTCTCGCCCACGGGCCATGGCAAAAGCGGCGCCGTTCCCGAACCGCAGACGCTTGGATTCCTGCTGCTCGACAACTTCACGCTGATCTCTCTGGCTTCGGCGATCGAGCCGTTGCGCATGGCTAATCAGCTGGCCGGTCGCGAGCTCTACCGCTGGTACATCATCACCCTGGATGGCGCCCCCGTGCGTGCCAGCGATGGCATGCAGGTAACTCCGGACGCCAGCGCCCAGTCGCCGCTGCGACTCGACTGGCTGGTGGTCTGCGGTGGCGTCGCCCCTCAGCGCAGCGTCACGCCGGCGTTGCTGGCCTGGCTGCAGAGCCGGGCGCGACTGCTGCGCCGCATCGGTTCCGTCTGCACGGGCAGTTGGGCGTTGGCGCAGGCAGGGCTGCTGGATGGCTACGAAACCAGCATTCACTGGGAGTGTCTGGCGGCGATGCAGGAAGCCTATCCGCGTGCCGCCTGGAGTACCCGTTTGTTCTCCATCGACCGCGATCGCTTTACCGCCTCCGGCGGCACCGCGCCGCTCGACATGATGCTCAATCTGATCGGCCGCGACCATGGCCGCGAGCTGTCCGCGGCAATTTCCGAGATGTTCATCTACGAGCGCGTGCGTGGCGAGGAAGACCAGCAGCGTGTGCCGCTCAAGCACGTGCTGGGCACCACACAGCCGAAACTGCTCGAAATCGTGGCGTTGATGGAGGCCAATATCGAGGAGCCGATCGAGCTCGACGAATTGGCCAGCTACGTCGACGTCTCGCGGCGCCAGCTCGAGCGGCTGTTCCAGCGCCACCTGCACTGTTCACCGTCGCGCTACTATCTCAAGCTACGCCTGACCCGGGCCCGGCAGTTGCTCAAGCAGACGCCGTTGCCGATCATCGAGATCGCCTCGGCCTGCGGCTTCGTCTCCACGCCGCACTTTTCCAAGTGCTACCGCGAGTACTTCGGCACCCCACCGCGCGAGGATCGCGGCGAGTCGATGAAGATCCGGCGCCTGGAACCGATCCCCAGCCAGCCGGCGGAAGACGATTCGCTGATGCAGTACAGCAGTGCCAGCGTCGCGCTCAATCACGCCCGTGGCGAACCGACTTACGCCAGCGTCGCGCTGGGTTAGTGGTGATCTCTCGAATCGGGCGGCCCATGTGGTCGCCCGGTGTCGTTGCTGCTTACCTCCACGTTCGACATGTCTTACCCGACCATTCTCGCCACGATCACCACGACGCCGAAAGTGAGTACGCCGCCCACCACCGGCCAGCCGAGCGAGCGGGTCCGCCGCCAGATCGCCAGCGTCACCCCCAACCCGATGACGGTCGCCAGCCAACCGGCGGCATCGGGCGTGCGCGGCACCAGGGATACGCCAAGTACCGCGGCGATCATCATCGGCCCCAGGATCACCAGCCACTTCGGCAATGCATCGACGGGGCCATCCGCCTCGCTGCGTGCCAGGCGTTTCTGCATCCAGAGCAGCGGCAGCAGCCGGATCAGATAGGTACCCACTGCCGCCACCAGCATGCCGATCCAGAGTTCGAGGCTCATGATGAACGCCCCTCTTGGGTCGTTCCCTTGTCAGCCGTTCCCTTGTTCGTGCCGGCCGTTTCCGGCAGGCGGATCATGTAGAAGCAGAGCGCACCGCAGGCCGCGGCCAGCGGGATGCCGACATTGGTCAAGCCGACCAGTGTGCAGACGAGCGCGGCGGCAACGCTGACACTGAGCGCGGCAGCCCAGCGCCGCGAGGTGAATCGCGGCACGATCAGTACCAGAAACAGTGCCGGCAGCGCGAAAGGCATTACCTCGCCGAGCAACGGCCAGCGGCTGGTCAGCCACTCGCCGGCGACCGCGCCCAGCAGGGAACCGGCAATCCAACTGAGCCAGGCCAGCATCGCGGCGCCGAAGAACCAGCCGACGCGCCGGGATTCCGGCAACTGCGGTAGCCGGCTGTGGGCCAGGGCAAAGACCTGGTCGGTCAGCCCATGCATCAGCCATGGCCACCAGCGGCTGGGGGGCAACCACGGTGCCAGGTTGGGGGCGTAGACGACATGGCGCACGTTGATCAGCAATGTCATCGCCACCGTCAGCCACAGCGGCGCGCCGCTGGCGGCCATCCCGACGAACAGGAACTGCGAGGCACCGGCGTAGATCAAGATCGAGATGACCAGGGTCTCCACGCTGCTGAAGCCGGCCTGGGTCGCGACCAGCCCGAACGAGATCGACACCGGAATGTAGCCACCCAGCAGCGGAATCGCTTCGCGCAATCCCATCAGCCAGCCCGGTGTGGCGGCATGTATCGATTCACGCTTCATGGTTTCGGGTCCCTGCGGCATAGACGATGGTCACCAGCAGCGTGGCGCCGCTGTCGTGGCTGCGATAGTGGTGCGGACGGTCGGCGGCGAAGAGATGGATCTCCCCGGCGCCGAGATGGCGAATGTCGTGCGCCGGGCCCGCCTCCAGGCTCCCTCCGATGACCTGCAGCGTTTCGCGGGTTCCCTCGGCATGGGCCTCGGCCTGGCGCAGCGTGTTGGGGACGAGTCGCATCAGGTAGACATCGACGGCGGGCGTTCCCGCGCTCTGTTCGATCAGCTCGACGCTGACGCCACTCTCCTTGACCGGCGTGGCGACGGGGGCCACCAGGGTGCCGAAAGGCACCTTCAACTCTCGCGCCAGGCGCCACAGCGTATCGATGGTGGGATTGCCGTTGCCCTGTTCGAGTCGCGACAGGTTCGACTTGGCGATACCGGCCCGGCTGGCCAACTGCGACAGCGACACGCCTTGCGCTTGCCGCAGCGTCTGCAAGTGGCGTCCCAGCGTCTCCAGCGATAGTACGTCCATGAGAGCATAGCCCGTGGTTGGTCCGGCAAGAACGTTTGGCGAGAAGCGTTCGATAAAAAGAACGTTCGTTATATCGAACGTTTTAGCGGCGGGATCGCGCCTTGTCAACACGACCTGTGGGTCAGCGAAGCGTGGCGCTTGTCGTGCAGAGACATTTCGCGATGGCGCAATCGGAACACTAGGATTCGTTTTCGGTCGGCGGGCCGTGAAGGCTCGGGGATATGCTGCGCGAAACGGCCGCCTTCGATGTTTCCAATTCCAACAGGGAAGCGCTGCACTCGCCCGCACGGACATCGGCGCAGTGTTTCCGCGAGGGCGGCACAACCGAGGAGGAGTTCCGCATGTCGACGTCATCTGTGCACGACGATGCCATCATCATCGATGGTCTGATCATCGCCAAATGGGACCGCGCCCTGTTCGAGGATATGCGCAAGGGGGGAGTGACCGCCGCCAACTGCACGGTATCGGTATGGGAGGATTTCGAGTCCACCGTCGACAACATCGTCGCCGTCAACCAGCTGATGCGCGACAGCGCCGAACTGGTGCGCCCGGTGCTGACGACCCGCGACATCACCCGCGCCAAGGAGGAGGGCAAGACCGGCATCATCCTCGGCTTCCAGAACACCTACGCCTTCGAGGACAAGCTGGGCTACGTCGAGGTGTTCAAGAAGCTCGGCGTGGGCATCGCCCAGATGTGCTACAACACCCAGAACCTGGTCGGCACCGGCTGCTACGAGCGCGACGGCGGGCTTTCCGGCTACGGCCGCGAAGTGATCGCCGAGATGAACCGGGTCGGCATGATGTGCGATCTCTCCCACGTCGGCTCCAAGACCTCCGAGGAGGTCATTCTCGAATCGTCGAAACCGGTCTGTTACTCCCACTGCCTGCCGACCGGGCTCAAGGAACACCCCCGCAACAAGAGCGACGAGGAGCTCAAGTTCATCGCCGACCACGGCGGCTTCGTCGGCGTCACCATGTTCACGCCCTTCCTCAAGGCCGGAGTCAACGCCACCATCGAGGATTACGTCGAGGCGATCGTCTACATCATGAATATCGTCGGCGAGGACGCCATCGGCATCGGCACCGACTTCACCCAGGACCAGGACGAAGCCTTCTTCGAGTGGCTGACTCACGACAAGGGCTATGCCCGCCGCCTGACCCGCTTCGGCGAGATCATCAACCCCAAGGGTATCCGCACCATCGGCGAGTTTCCCAACCTCACCCAGGCGCTGCTGGACCACGGCCTTTCCGAGCCGGTGGTACGCAAGATCATGGGGGAGAATTGGGTGCGTGTGTTGAAGGACGTCTGGGGCGAGTAAAGAGCGGAGAGATAAGAGGGAAGGAAGGAAGAGGGAAGGAGTCTTCTTAAATCTTCAAGGTGCGACGAGCCGTACTTCCTTCCTATAGCGGCGTAGCCGCGCTCACCTCTACCCCCGTTTCGCCGCGACACTGCAAGTTTCAAAAAACGAGGAAGACTGCCATGACCCTAATGGCTCCCGAACTGCCGATCGACGTCGATAGCGACACCGGCGTGTGGACCACCGATGCGTTGCCGATGCTCTACGTGCCGCGCCATTTCTTCATCAACAACCATATCGCGGTGGAGGAGGCGTTGGGTGTCGAGGCCTACGCGAAAATTCTCTACGACGCCGGTTACAAGTCGGCCTGGTACTGGTGCGAGAAGGAGGCCGAGCTGCACGGCCTCGAAGGCGTGGCGGTATTCGAGCACTACATGAATCGCCTGTCGCAGCGCGGCTGGGGCAAGTTCATCACCGAGGAGATCGATCTCGCCGAAGGGACCGCCCGGGTGCGGCTGGAGCACTCCTGCTTCGTCTACCAGCTCGGCAAGACCGGCACCAAGGTCGACTACATGTTCACCGGTTGGTTCGCCGGCGCCATGGATCAGATCCTCGAAGCGCGAGGCAGCAGCGTTCGTACTCGTGCGGAGCAGACGCAAAGTGGCGCCGAGGAGGGATGTGATGTCGGTTACTTCGTCGTGAAACCCAAAAACTGACCGTTTTCGTCAATCGGCATCGCCAATGACTCGGCGTGTGATGAATTCAAGCAGCCCCGCCAGAGGGTGGAGAGGAGATGACCGGCCATGGCCCACGAAGCTTTATTCAAGCCGATCCGGATCGGCAAGCTGACCATTCGTAACCGGGTCGTCAGTACCGCCCACGCCGAGGTCTACGCCACCGATGGCGGCATGACCACCGAGCGTTACGTCAAGTACTACGAGGAGAAGTCGAAGGGCGGCTGTGGTCTGTGCATCTGCGGCGGGTCGTCGCCGGTTTCCATCGACAGCCCTCAACAATGGTGGAGTTCGGTCAATGTCTCGACCGACCGCATCATTCCGCATTTCCAGAATCTTGCCGATGCGGTGCACAAGCACGGCGGCAAGATCATGATCCAAATCACCCACATGGGGCGGCGCTCGCGCTGGGATGGCTACCACTGGTCGACGTTGCTGTCGCCTTCCGGCATTCGCGAGCCGGTCCATCGTGCGACGTGCAAGACCATCGAGGAAGAGGAAATCTGGCGCATCATCGGCGATTTCGCCCAGGGCGCGCGCCGGGTCAAGGAGGGCGGGCTGGATGGTTGCGAGCTCTCCGCCGTGCATCAGCATCTGATCGACCAGTTCTGGAGTCCACGGGTCAACAAGCGCACCGACCAGTGGGGCGGCAGCTTCGAGAATCGCATGCGCTTCGGCATGGAGGTGTTGAAGGCGGTGCGCGCCGAGGTCGGCGATGACTTCTGCGTCGGCATGCGTATCTGCGGCGACGAGTTCCATCCCGACGGCCTCTCCCACGATGACATGAAGCGGATCGCCGCTTACTACGACGCCACCGGCATGGTCGACTTCTTCGGCGTGGTCGGTTCCGGCTGCGATACCCACGATACGCTCGCCAACGTCATCCCCAACATGTCCTACCCGCCGGAACCGTTCCTGCACCTGGCGGCGGGCATCAAGGAAGTGGTTTCGGTGCCGGTGATTCATGCCCAGAACATCAAGGACCCGACTCAGGCCGAGCGCGTGCTGGAAGGCGGATACGTCGATCTGGTCGGCATGACCCGCGCGCATATCGCCGAACCGCATCTGATCGCCAAGATCAAGGCCGGCGAGACCGACCGCATTCGCCAGTGTGTGGGCGCCAACTACTGCATCGACCGTCAGTATCAGGGGCTCGACGTGCTGTGCATCCAGAACGCCGCCACCTCGCGGGAGTACATGGGCCTGCCGCACATCATCGAGAAATCCAGCGGTCCCAGGCGCAGGGTCGTCGTGGTCGGCGGCGGTCCCGGTGGCATGGAAGCGGCGCGAGTCGCCGCCGAGCGTGGTCACGACGTCACCCTGTTCGAGGCCGAGGCCCAACTGGGCGGCCAGATCACGCTCGCCGCGAAGGCGCCACAGCGCGACCAGATCGCCGGCATCACCCGCTGGTACGAGATGGAGCTTTCGCGCCTCGGCGTCGATCTCAAGCTCGAAACGCGGGCCGACGACTCGATGATCCGCGATCTGCAACCGGACGTGGTGATCCTCGCCAATGGCGGCCATCCGTTCCTGGAGCAGGTTCCCGAATGGGGTGCGGAGGAGGGGCTGGTTGTCAGCAGTTGGGACATTCTCTCCGGCAAGGTCGCACCGGGTGGCAACGTGCTGATTTTTGATTCCATGTGCGAATTCAGTGGCATGTCGACAGCGGACTTTTGCGCCAGCAAGGGCGCCACGGTGGAGATCGTCACCGACGATACCAAGCCCGGCGTGGCGATCGGCGGCACGACGTTTCCGACCTACTACCGCAGCCTCTATCAGAACGCGGTGGTGATGACCGGCGATCTGGCACTACAGAAGGTCTACCGCGAAGGCGACAAGCTGGTGGCACTTTTGGAGAACGAATACACCGGCGAGCACGAGGAACGCGTGGTCGACCAGGTGATCGTCGAAAACGGCGTGCGGCCGGACGAGGCGCTCTACTACGCACTCAAGGAGCGCTCGCGCAATCGCGGGCAGATCGACCTCGAAGCGCTGTATGCAATCAAGCCGCAGCCCACATTGGCGGAAAATGGAGAATTTGCGCTGTTCCGGCTGGGGGATTGCGTGGCGCCGAGGAATACGCATGCGGCGATCTATGATGCGCTGCGGCTTTGTAAGGATCTTTGAAGAAGGAAGGCATAAGCGCCGCCGCGCGGCTAGAAGAAGGAAGTACGGAGTGAAGCGCCGCTGCGCGGCTAGAAGAGAGAAGTACGGTGCTTCGCACCTTGAAGATATAAGAAAACTTCTTCTCTCTTCCTTCTTCTCTCTTCCTTCTTCTCTCTTCCTTCTTCGTTCTTGTCGTCTTCCGGGAGCACAACATGTTGCAGACGCTACTGCCGATACTGATCTTCGCTTCGCTGATCATGGGCGCGATCGGTGCGCTGCGCCGCGTTCGCTTATGGCGCCAGGGGCGGCGCACGCCGGTCGTGTGGCGAAACCTTTTGTTGATGCCGAAACGCTATCTGGTCGATCTGCACCATATCGTCGCCCGCGACAAAGCGATGGCGCATACCCACGTGGCGACGGCAGGCGGTTTCGTCGCGGCGATGGCGTTGGCGCTCATCGTGCATGGCTTCGGCTGGCGCAACCCGCTCCTCGGCGGCTTGCTGTTGGCGTCGAGTCTGGTGATGTTCGTGGGTGCCCTGGCGGTCAATCGCCGGCGTCTTCATCCGCCCGAGAAGCTGTCGAAAGGTCCATGGCAGCGGCTTTCCAAGAGCCTGCTCGCCTACTCGGTGGGGATGTTGCTGGTCAGCCTGCCGCTGGTCGGCGTGGCTCCGACGTTGCTGGGCGGCGGCGTGCTGGCCGTCGCGTTGACCGCGCTGGTCGCCTGGGGCGTGCTCGAACTCGTCGTCGGCATGGGTTGGGGCGGGCCGATGAAGCACGCCTTCGCCGGCGCGATGCACCTGGCTTTTCATCGCCGTCCCGAGCGCTTCGACGATCAGCATTCGAATGCGCAACACGATGACCATCGCGGCAGCCGTTCGACGGCACTGTTCTCGCTGGACCTGACTGCCGAGAAGCTGGGGGTCGAAAAGCCGACGGATTTCCAATGGAATCAACTGCTGGGCTTCGATGCCTGCGTGCAGTGCGGCCGTTGCCAGGCGGTCTGCCCGGCGTTCGCGGCGGGGCAGCCGCTCAATCCCAAGAAGCTGATTCAGGACATGGTCGTCGGCATGGCCGGCGGTTCTGACGCGCACTATGCCGGATCTCCATATCCGGGGATCGAGATGGGCAAACACCAGGGCGCACCGGATCAAGCCATCGTGCCGCAACTGGTCGAAGCCGAGACGCTGTGGGCCTGCACCACGTGTCGCGCCTGCGTCGAGGAGTGCCCGATGATGATCGAGCACGTCGATGCGATCGTCGACATGCGCCGTTTCATCACGCTGGAGCAGGGGGAAACGCCTCCGAGTGGCGCGGTAGCGCTCGAGAACCTGATCGCTACCGACAACCCGGGCGGACTCGACAACGCTTCGCGTCTCGACTGGGCGGCGGATCTCGATCTGCCGCGAATCCAGCAGCGGCCGGAAGGGGTCGACGTATTGCTGTGGCTGGGCGACGGTGCCTTCGACATGCGCAACCAGCGCACGCTGCGTGCGCTGATCAAGATTCTGCGTGCTGCCGATGTCGATTTCGCCGTGCTGGGGGAAGAGGAGCGCGACAGCGGCGACGTCGCCCGGCGGCTCGGCGACGAAGCCACCTTCCAGCGCTTGGCCAAGCGTAATATCGAGACGCTCGCCCGGTATCGCTTCCAGCGCATCGTCACCTTGGATCCGCACAGTTTCCATGTGCTGGGACGTGAATATCCCGCCTTCGGTGGCGACTACACCGTTCTGCACCATTCCACCTTCATCGCCGAGCTGTTCGACGCCGGCCGGCTGAGCGTCAAGCCTTCCGAGCAGCGCGAAACGATCACCTATCACGACCCCTGCTATCTCGGTCGCTACAACGGCGAGTTCGACGCGCCACGCCGGGTGCTGGCGGCGCTGGGCATCGAGGTCGCGGAGATGGCGCGTTCCGGCTTTCGCTCGCGCTGTTGTGGCGGCGGCGGTGGCGCGGCGCTCTCCGACGTGCCCGCCGATTTACCAGGTCGCGCGCGCATTCCCGACATGCGCATGGACGACGTGCGCGCCACCGGCGCCGCCACGGTGGCGGTGGCCTGTCCACAATGCACCGCGATGCTGGAGGGCGTCGTCGAACCACGGCCCCAGGTTCGCGACCTGGCGGAACTGGTCGCCGAGGCATTGATCGAGTCGCATGAAGCGATGCCTGTTTCGAATCCCAACGAGACGCTGGAAGAGGTGCCGGCATGAGTATCAGGCGCATCGACCCCCACGCCGAGCGAATTCGTCGCAACCGGTTGCATCCGCGCCATCATGAGCTGGTCCGGCCGGCCTGGCGCTGGACCAGCGCCGAGGGCGTGACGCGAATCGATCCGCACGCCCTGGGCGCCATCGGCCCCAACGGCATCAAGCGGATCGACCGCAGCGGCGGCGCCGTCGATGCCGGCCCCGCTGTGGCAAGAGAGGCGGCAAGACAGGACGAGGCCGTACCATCACGTCGCCCAGTGACGATCGACGAACCAGCGGGGTACGTCATGGTCGTGCCGGAGTGCCTGGAAGGGCGACTGAGCGATCATGACCGCGATCTGTTCGGCCTGGCGCATCAGCTCGCCGAGGATCGGCAGGTGGCGGTAGTCGCCGTGACGTTCCAGCCGGCGCTGGAAGGGCTCGAAGAGGCTGGCGCCGACCGCTGGCTCGATCTCTCCGCGTTGGTGGCCGACGGCTATGCGCCGGAGGCCCGGCTGGCGGCGCTGCTGGCGGTGGAAACGGCATTCTCGCCGCGCCATTGGCTGTTCGCCGACACCTTCCCCGGTGGCGGCGATCTCGGCCGGCGATTGGCGGCGAAGCTGGCATTGAGTGGAGAACGGGAAGACGAACGCGTCGCGGCGGGCGTATGGCAAGTGGCCGACGGCCAGTGCCTGTCGCGGGCCGCGGATCGCCAGGATATCCAACGCCGGCTACCGCGCATACTGCTGGCGCTGGCGGAGTGCGCCGAGCCGCTCAGCGAGACGCGCCATGAAGCGCGGCCGCTGACGCTCGAAGCCCGGTTTCAATCCTCGTTTCAATCTTCAATGGCCGAGCCCGGCGAGGCCGGTATCGTCGATCGCGGCCGGGTGGCGGTCGATCCGCAGCGGATTCCGCTTGCGCAAGCCCCGTTCATTCTCTCCGCCGGGCGCGGCATCGGCGATTGGGAAGGGTATCACCATGCCGCCCGCGTGCTTGGCGCCAGCGAGGGCGCTTCGCGTGTCGCGGTGGACGACGGCCATATGCCGCGTGCGCGACAGGTCGGTGCCACGGGGACTTTCGTTTCCGCCGGTTGTTATGTCGCCGTGGGGATTTCCGGCGCCGTTCAGCATCTGCAGGGCATCACCAAATGCCAGCGGGTCGTCGCGATCAACAGCGACCCCGGCTGCGACATGGTCAAACGCGCCGATCTGGCGATCATCGCCGATGGCGACGCCGTGCTGGCGGCGGTGTGCGAGCGGCTGGGCCAGCCGCGTGCTGCCGAGCCGTCCGAAGCTGTGCCAGAGGCCGGGTCCGGGGCCTTGTCGAAAGAGGAGCGCCAGCATGTCGCAGCCTGAAAACGCTACCGCCGAAACCGTCGATGCCATCGGAACGGTCCATGCGCTGATATCCAGCGGCCGCCATCCGGTTTCCGGCCGCCCCGGTCGGGCGCGGGAAGACGCCCGCGCGGTGGAGATGGGGCTGACGCTGGCGGGAGCCGGATTGCATCTGGTGCATGCCGGCAACGCCGAGGAGCCGGCGCTGCGCGACTATCTGGGTATGTATCATGGGCTGGACGATTCCGCCGCTCGGGGAGAGCTGTCGCTGCTGCCGATGGCGGCCGAAGACGATGCGGTGCCGCCGCTGGCCCATTGGCTGGAAACGCAGGGCGCACGCATGGTGCTCACCGGGCAGCGCGCCGAATGCGGCGAAGGTTCCGGCATGTTGCCGTATCTGCTGGCCGAACGGCTCGGCTGGTCGCTGACGACCGGCGTCGCCGCCATCGAAGCGGTCGCAGCGACGCATGTCACCGTGTTGCAGGCGCTGCCCCAGGGACAGCGCCGGCGCCTGGACGTCCGGCTGCCATGCCTGATCGCCGTCGATGCCTGCGCGCCGGCGCCGCGCCAGAGCGCTTTTGGCCCGGCGCGACGGGGGAAGATCGAGATCGTCGAAGATGTGACGCCCGAGCGTGACGCGGCCCGGGCCGAATGGCAATGGCAGCCGGCACGTCCCCGGCCCAAGCGGCTCAAGGTGGTCAAGGCCACCAATGCGCGGGAGCGCTTTCGTGCGGCGGCGGCCAAGTCGTCGGCCGCCAACGGTCAGGTATTGAGCGATCTCACGCCCGAGCAGGCCGCCGACAAGCTGATCGCCTATCTGCGCGCCGAGAAGATTCTGGTCGATGACGACGAGCCGGCATCCGACTGACTGGCCGCCCTCTCGGCGTCGCGAGGGGGATTTTCCGGGTATCGACGCCGAGAGGGCGGTACGCTACATAGCAGATAGAGCGAGCGAAGCAATACGGGTGCAATACCGCAACGAGAATCGAACTGGAGGTGGGCAATGATGATCGTCGAACTCATCGATGGCGAAGACTTCCGCCAGCGACTGGTATCGCTGGGGGTACACATACCCGAAGAGGCATGCCCCGAGACCTGCGCGCGGCTGGCGGCCGGCTGCCATCGCGCCAAGGGCATTCCGGGGTTGGAGGATGCCGTGCGCGAGCTGATGCAGAAGAGCGATGTCATGCTGCCTTCGGTGAGACAGGCCATCGAACGTTACCTGTTGCCTATTTTTCAGGAAACCTCTGATTAACTATAGGGGCTCCCTAGCAGACCTGAAGCGTTTCCAGCGGTGGTTCAGGAAACGCTAAATAAATCGGCGAGCAGGATGAAGCGCAAGGCGCACGGAGCACAGCAACCGGAGCCTATGGGGTATAGGTGAGGATTGCGCGCACCGCGCAACGCAGCGATTCGCCTGCGCAGACATTTATGTAGTGTTTCTTCACAACCGCCGCAGTCCCCACATGAAATAGAGCCCGCCGATCAGCGCGGCGACCAGGCCGGCCGGCAACTGGTAGGGGAAAAACAGGTTCCGCCCCAGCCAGTCCGCCGCGACCATCACGATGATTCCCAGCAGCCCGGCGCCGATCAATTGATGCCGGGCGCCATGAAAGCCCATCAGGCGTGCCATGTGCGGTGCCAGCAGGCCGATGAAGGAGAGCGGGCCCACCACCAGGGTGGCGGCGACGGTCAGCAACGCCACCAGGCCGAGCAGCATCAGCCGGCTGCGATCCACGTCGACACCCAGCGCCTTGGCAGTGGGCGCTCCCAGCGGTAGCAACGTCAGCCAACGCTGCAGCGGTAGCACCAGAACGAAGAGCAGGGCGGCGATCGCCAGGACCCAGGCCATGGAAGCCAGGCTGGCGTAGTAGGTCGAGCCGGAGAGCCAGGCGAGCAGTTCCTCGGCACGGGGATCGTCGCTCGCGAGTACGATGGCGCGTAGTGCTTCCAGCAGCGAGGAGATCGCGATACCGGTCAGCAGCAGCCGCTCGGGAGCGAAACCGCTGCGACGATTACAGATGACCAGCACCAGCAGCGCCACCACCGCGCCGCAAAATCCGGTCACCGAACTGCTCAGCGGGGCCACTCCCAGCGGCAACAGCATTAGCGTGATCACGCCGATCGCCACGCCGGCGCTGATGCCGAGCACTTCCGGGCTGGCCATGGGATTGCCGGTCATGCGTTGCAGCAGGGTACCGGCGACCGCCAGCATCAGGCCGGCGGCGGCGGCCGTCCCCACCCGGGGGAGGCGCCAGTCGATGACCAGTGACAGATCGTGCCAGCCCGCCCATGCCAGCTGCGCTTGCCGGCCGTCGACGGCGAACCCCAGGCCCAGCGCCAGCAGTACCGCGACGATGGCGATCGCTCCCAGCAGCCAGAGACGCCGCCGGGGTTCGGCGCGGCGCGGCAGGGTCAGACCGCTGCTCGGTGTCGGACGCGAACCGCCGAGTTTCAATCGTGGCAACAGCCATAGCAGCAATGGCGCGCCCAGCGCTGCCGTCATCGCGCCGGTCGGCAGCAGCGAGGCCGTCAGCGGGGTCATCTGTTGAACCACCAGATCGGTCAACGTCAGCAGCAGCGCGCCGATCATCATCGACCAGCCCAGCCGCTGCCCCAGCGTGCGGGCGCCGGCCAGGCGCGCGATGGCCGGCGCGGCCAGCCCGATGAAGCCGATCAGGCCGACGGCGCTGACCACGCAGGCGGTCATGAAAATGCCGAGCCCCAGTCCGGCGAAGCGCAGCTTGCGCAGCGAAATACCCAGGCTCTTGGCGCCTTCCTCCTCGAGATCGAGCAGCGACAGCGGGCGCAGCAGCGCCAGCGCCAACACCATCACGATCGCCAGGCGCAGCAGCAGGAAGCGGCTGTCGTTCCAATTATCCTGGGCCAGTGAGCCGGAACCCCAGATGAACAGGCCGGAGAGACTTTCCTGGTGGAAAAGCAGTAGGGCGCTGTTGATCGCACTGACGTAGAGGCTGACCACCATGCCGGAGAGCACGACCACCATCGGCGCCAGCCGGCGCTTCCAGGACAGCGCGAAGACCAGCAGCGTCGCGGCGATGCCGCCGGTTAGCGCGATCCACTCCCGCCCGGCCAGCATCCAGCCTGGCGCCCATAACGTGGCGATCACCAGTGCCAGTTGCGCACCGCTGGTCACGCCCAGTGTCGCCGGGGAGGCCAGTGGGTTGCGCAGCACCTGCTGCATCAGGCAGCCGGCCAGCGCCAGTGCGGCGCCGCTGAGCAGCGCGACGATCAGGCGTGGCGCGAAGGTGTAATGCAGCACGATCTGGCGGATGCGGCTTTCGTCCGGGGCGACGATCGCCTGCCACCAGTGACCGGCCAGGTCGCCGAAGTGCGTCTGTAGCGTGGCGTAACCGAGAATCAGCGCCACCAGCACCATGCCGACAACGAGCCACAGCGGCGAGCGTGCCAGTCGCGTCATTGATCCGCTCCGCTATTCACTCCAGCCCGCTCGTGCGCTATCACTTCGATCATGGATTTCGCCAGACGCTGCAGCGAGACCAGTCCGCCATAGGGCCAGATGGGATCGGTCTGGCTGACGCGTCCCTCGCGTACCGCCGGCAGATGTTGCCAGATCCGGTTGTCGGCGAGCTCGGAATCGACCTCTCGCGGGAAAGGCTTGATCACGATGATCCGGGCATCCGGGCGTTCGGCCAGTCGCTCGATGGAGATGGCGGCGTAGCCCCAGGCGTTGAGCGGGCCCGTCCAGGCGTTCTTCAACGCGGTGCGCGAGAACAGCGTGCCGACCATGTTGCCCTTGCCAAAGACCCTGACGTGCTGGGCATCGCTGAACTGGACGACGTAAACCGGTTCGGTGATGCCTTGCAGCCGCTTGGCCGCACTATCCAGCACCTTCTCGGTCTGGGCAATCAACGCTTCGGCCTGCGCTTGGTGGCCGGTCATTCGGCCGATCTCCCGAGTCATCTCGAGGGTCGCCGGATAGAAGGGCTGGCCGGAAAAGAAATTGTCCAGGATGCGTACCGGCATCATCCGCTCGAGACGCCGATTATCGCGAGAGAACAGACCGCTGGTCAGCAGCAGGTCAGGAGGATCCTGCGCCAACAGTTCCAGGTTGGGCTGATTGCGCAGCCCGATATCGATCGTCTCGTCGGGAATCGGCGGTTCCATCACCCATTTGCGGTAGTTAGGGATGTCGGAAACCGCATAAGGCGTCACACCGAGTGCCACCAGTGTTTCGGCGACGGTCCAGTTGGCGGCGGCGATTCGCGGCGTGGAGGCAGCCGGCACATTGGTACTGCCCAGCAGCAGCCAGACGCCCAGTAACAGCGTGATTCTGGTAACGAGGGCTGGACTGGAGGAGCGAACTCGCGGCAAGGCGGCTGATTCCTGACGGATGATGGCGGAGACGCCCGCCAGTTCCTGAACGCAGGCACCCGAGCGGGCCCCAAGCGAGCAACGGCCCGTGATGGTAGATCGAATGACAATCGTTATCAATCGAAGCGGCGGTTAATCCTGGTGGCTTGTAAGCTACTAAGAAACATTCTCATTTCCATTTCGATGGGCTTCCTTTAAACTTCGCCCAAACATCCAATCACAACCAATAACCACATAATTTCAAGGGGCTTCATTCAATGACGATCCGACAAGGTTCCGCCGTTCTGGGCGGTGTTCTGCTGAGTCTAAGTGGCGGGGCGTGGGCGCAGAACGACGCGGCGCCAGCCTCCGATACTGTTATTGTCACGAGTACTGCACTCAAGGTGGCAACTCTGCTGATGGAGACACCACGTTCCGCTTCTGTTGTGACAGGCCAGGATCTGGATGAGCGGGCGGTTGTCAAATATGATGAATCGCTCCAATACCGAGCCGGCGTCGTTTCGCAACCGTACGGATCCGATACCAACACTGATTGGTTTTTCCTGCGCGGCTTCAGTGCTGAAGGGTCCACCTTTCAAGATGGCCTCAAGGTTTTTCGCACCGGGGGGTATTTCTGGTGGTTGACCGAACCTTTTGGCTTGGAGCGTACCGAATATCTCAAGGGACCCGCTTCCATTCTTTATGGTGAGGCGCCTCCCGGCGGCATCATCAACGCGGTAAGCAAACGGCCCACGGATGAAAGTCAGGGATTATTCGAAATTCAAGGTGGTACGGACGAGCATCGTCAGGTGGGCGTCGACTCCTCGGGTCCGGTAGCGGGTACCGATGATATGCGATACCGCATCGTTGGCCTCTATCGGGAGGGCAATGGTGAACTTGATGGCACGGATTCGCAGCGATACTACTTTGCACCGAGCCTCGCCGTCGACCTATCGAACGATACTACGGTCACCTTCCTAGCAAGCATCCAGAAAGATACCGGTACACCGACCATCAACTTCTTTCCCGCCTATGGGACAGTCGAGGATACGCCATTCGGAAAGATCGACCCGAAAACCAACCTAGGCCAGCCCGACTACGATGATCTCGATCAACGCCAGGCCTCTCTGGGCTATGAACTAGAACACCGTATCAACGATACCTGGGAGTTCCAGCAGTATTTCCGCTACAGCAATCTCGATATGGATCTGAAACAGGTCTATCCCAATTCCTACGTAGCACCGGGTAGCCGGGTGGTGGATCGTGGTGTCATCGATCGCGATGGTGAGTACGACGCCATCTCCGTGGATAATCGCCTGATTGCCAAGACCTTCACGAAGAACACCGAGAACACGTTCCTCGTCGGCGCGGGCTATCAAAAGCTCTCACTCGATTATACGAATGCAGATAGCTTCAGAACGCTGGGAGACGGTTCCACGTTCTATCAGGCCATCGACTCGGTGGATATCTTCGATCCCGACCACGACAATTTCACGCCACCGGACACCGGTGACCCGACTGACCACAACGTTGATAACGAGCAGATCGGTGCTTACGTCCAGAATCAGTTAAGACTTTTCGATCGTTGGATTTTTCTGGCTGGTGCCCGTTACGATAGCGTGAATGGAACCGACAGGTTCAGCGATATGACGGGGAGTTCATCGGAGGGCTACAACGACAGCCAGGTTTCTCTGACCGGGGGCATTATGTATCTGGCCGACAACGGCCTATCACCCTATATCAGTTACAGCGAATCCTTCACACCTTTGGCCAGTCTGGATAACAGTGGTAATAGCTACAAGCCTCTGGAAGGGAAGCAATATGAGGTCGGGCTCAAGTATGCACCGCCCGGCTTCGATGGCTATTTCACTCTGGCTGCGTTCGACCTAAAAGAAGACAACACACTAATTCCCAACGAACTCGGCGTACAGCGCCAGGTCGGGGAGCGGCAATCGAGAGGGATTGAACTGGAGGGTGTGGGCTATTTGACCGATGCTTTGCGCTTCACGGCCTCCTACACCTACACCGATACCCGCGTCGATATCAATGACACGACCCTCAAGGACCAACGCGCACCACTGATCCCGTATCATATGGCGTCGGCCTGGCTTGATTACGATATGCATCGGTTCGTTGATGGCCTGTCCGTGGGGGGCGGCTTGCGTTACATGGGTGAATCCGCGAACAGCGCCGACGCATCGGCGAATTATACGGTGCCGTCCTATACCTTGGTGGACGCGATGGTGCGGTACGATATCGACTCGAACTGGACCGTTCAGGTTAATGCGAAGAACCTTACTGACAAGGAGTATCTCAGCGGCTGTGACTTCTATTGTTACTACGGTGCCTCACGCAGTGTGATTGGTAGTTTGAAGTACCGTTGGTAAATCACTTGCTGTACTGAATACAAGCCCGGCCTAGCGCCGGGCTTTTCGTAATCCACCGCAATGCAACAGCGTGAAAGGGGCGCCGATCTAGGGTGTGAACTAATCCATGTTCTGACCCCGGCAATGCGCCTTAAATATGAATCGTTATTTTTTGATAATGATTATTGTTTGCTTTATGCTTCGGTGCCGATAGAATCAGCGCTTTCTCCGCTCGCAATGGGACAACAAGGCACCAGGGGAACATGAAGCAGATCAACAAATCGTCCAGGCATAGCACCCGGCAGCGTCGAATCCTGTGGCTCGCGGCGGCGGTGAGTGCGCCGTCGCTGGCTCTGCAGTCTTGGGCCCTGCCGGCCTGGGCGCAGACGGCGACGGATGACAACCAGTCGCTCGATACCGTGACGGTGGTAGGCACGGTGCCCACTTATGGCGATACGCCGCCACCCGCCTACGCCGGTGGTCAGGTGGCCGCCGGCGGGCGCATCGGCATCCTTGGTGAGAAGGATGCAATGGACGTGCCGTTCAACGTCATCAGTTATACCAGCGATCTGATCGAGAACCAGCAGTCCCAGACGTTGGGCGATACGTTGCAGAACGATGCCTCGGTGATGGTGGGCAAAGGTTTTGGCAACTACTCGGAATCGTTCAAGATACGCGGCCTCGATATCAACGGTGACGATGTCGCCTACGGCGGACTGTATGGCGTGCTGCCGCGCCAGATCGTGCTGAGCGATGTCGCCGAACGGATCGAGGTACTCAAGGGGGCCAGCGCCTTTGCTTCCGGAATTCCTGTCGGGGGGACCGGTGGCGTGGGGGGAACGATCAACATCGAACCCAAGCACGCCACCGACGAGCCGATCCTCAAGCTTTCCACCGGCTACACCTCGGACAGCTATGGTGAGGTCGGCATCGATGCCGGGCGCCGCTTCGGCGACCAGAAGCAGTTCGGCGCGCGTATCAGCGCCAGCCGAGGCCGCGGCGACATGGCGATCGACGATGAAGAACGTCGCAATACCTCGGTGGTGGTGGGGTTGGATTATCGCGGCGAGCGTGGGCGTGTGCTGTTCGATATCGGCCATCAGAAGTCGATAGTCAATGGCGGGCGCTCCATGGTGAGCCTGGGGGCGTTGGCCGATGTGCCGGATGCACCGGATTCCACCACCAACTATACCCCTTCATGGGCAGGTACGCGCCTGGAAACCAATTTCGCCATGTTGCGCGGCGAGTACGACATTAACGATGCCTGGACGGCCTATGCTGCCGTTGGAGGCAACAAGACCCTGGAATCCGGTGTCTATGCGTCTCCCACTGTCAACGATGCCAATGGTGATGCTTCGGTATCGTTGCCCATGGATGCCGTTTGGAAATCGAAAAGCTTTGCCAGCCAGGCGGGCGTACGAGGCGATTTCGACACCGGCCCGGTCAGCCATCAGCTCAACCTGGGCTATTCCAGCATTTACCAGGATAAATACGATGGCGAGTGGAAGATGGCCAACCTGAATGGGGAAACCAATATTTACCACCCCAGGGACATTGCCGCTCCTGATTGGTCATCCATTGCCTTTTCAGGGGATACGTTGAGAACGACCCGGGTTGATGGCGTGACCTTGTCCGATACGCTGGGCTTTCTCGATGAGCGTGTATTGCTGACCCTGGGAGCGCGTTACCAGGAACTGGATATCGATGACCATGCGGGTTCTCAAGAAAGAGGGCACCGTGTGACACCTGCCTACGGCATCGTGGTCAAGCCGACACAGCATATTTCGCTCTATGCCAACCATGTCGAAGGCCTGCAAACCGCGGGTGCAAGTGCTCTACCAGAACCGCCACAGCCGTTGGGCATCATTCACGCCAAGCAGAACGAAGTCGGCGCCAAGTTTGACTATGACACCCTTGGTGGTGGCATTAGCCTGTTCGAAATCAAAAAACCAGGCGACCAGGAGTCTTCCAACACAGTTGTGCAGGACGATCAACGTACTCGTGGCCTTGAACTGAGCCTTTATGGCGCGCCTATGTCGGGTGTGCGCCTGCTGGGTAGCGCGACTTGGCTGGATGCAGAGTTGACCAAGACAAAGGATGGTGCCATCGAAGGTAACGATATTCCTGGCGTGGCTAGTTACCGCTACGTGCTGTATGGCGAGTGGGATATTCCCCATGTCGATCGTCTGACCGCTACCGGCCGTGTGATTCGTACCGGTTCGCAGTATGCGGATAAGGCCAATGATCTGGAATTGGATCCTTGGACTCGTTTGGACCTCGGCCTGCGCTACACCATGCCGGTGGGCGACGCCGACTGGATCTGGCGCGCGGGTATCGACAACGTCACCGACGAGGATTACTGGGCATCGGCCTCGACCGTGTGGCCTAACTCGTATCTAGTCCAAGGCGAGCCGCGTACCTTCAAGCTCTCGGCCACCGTCGAGTTCTGACCCGCGTTCGATTCGCGATAGCGATTGAGGCGCTTCCCGGCCGGGAAGCGCCTTTTTTGATTCATCCGGAGTCTGGCCCGGAAAGCCGATCCTGGTCGTCTATCACACGAACCTTGGTGGGCCTTCCGCGAGTCCACTTCCAGAACACGATATTGATGTCACGATCAGTGGCGCCCTTCGCTTGAGATGGCACTCGAATACCGGCAAAGCCCTCATGGATCAATTGCTCGGCGATCTCCCACGCAATGACGGGTTGGCGGTGAATTTTCTTTTCCAACCAGGCCTCGTGCATCCATTCCTCGGGATTGGGACGAACGCGCTCGCGGATTGCGGGGTCACATAGGTCAAGTAGCGGGCCACAGTCGACCTCATAGGTGCATAGCGTCAACGGCTGTGTCTTGAACGGGAAGCCTTGCTGAGCTTCAAGCCAGGCGGTTTCGAACCGCTCGCTCGTGTACAGGGCCGGTAGGCCAACCGGGTTCCAGCGCCCTCCGTTGAGGGCGGCTCCTGTTCCGGATTCCGGTTCATGCTGCCAGCGAGGGTTGTGGCCCCGATAAACGAGTCCGTGGTAACGAAACCCAAGCGCCAGCAGGCTCACGCATAGCCTCCCTCGGCAATGTGAGAGAGATAAGCCCGAACGTCATCGGCCCGGCCACGGCTAACGAGCTCTTCCGCGGTGAGGTCGCCGAGGGGGGCGATTGGATAGGTGCGGTACCAGGACCAGGCGCCACTGATTGATCCTGCCCAAGGCTCGATGCGCTTGAGAATCTCCATCGCCTGGCGGAGTCGTTGTTGCGTCGAGACGGAATGCAAACGGTCTTTGCGGATGATGGCGGTGTGGCTCAGGCCGATCGCGTTTGCGAATTCGCGCTTTGTGATGTGCAGATCGTCCAGCAGGGTGTCAGTCGCGATATAGCCTTCGTGATCCACCATCTCACGGATTTCGGTATTCATGCCTGTCACCTTATTTGACGTTTATATGCGTCAATATAGGTGTCGTCTCGATATTCGTCAAAGTCAAAGATAGAGACAGCAAGCTCGCCCCCTGCTTGCGAGGGGGCGGTTCAGGAGTCTTTGCTTCGTTGCGGGTCGCCTGGCGTTATTGCGCGGCGACTTGCAGGGTTGCGGGCGAGTCGACACCGAGATTGGCGCGCAGGGTTTCACTGTACCAGTCGATGAAGTCGATCACGCCGAACTCATAGGTCTTGGAGTAGGGCCCGGGCTGGTAAGCCAGCGAGTTGATGCCGAGCTGGTTTTCCTCGGCCAGACGGCGATCCTGGTCGTTGGTGGCGTCCCACACGTAGCGCAGGCGCTCGGGGTCGTAGTCGACACCCTCGACGGCATCCTTGTGTATTAGCCACTTGGTGGTGACCAGCGTTTCCTGCGGGCCCAGCGGAAGCACGCGGAAGACCACGGCGTGATCGCCCATGAAGTGATTCCAGGAATTGGGCAGATGCAGGATGCGCAGCGAGCCCATGTCCGGGCTGGTCAGGCGTCCCATCAGCTTGTTGCAGCCGGGCTTGCCATCGATGGTCATGGAGACCACGCCGTCCAGCAGCGGCGTGCGGGTGAGGCGGTTGCGCTTGCCGAAGCGGGCCAACTGCCATGGCACCTCGCAGGCGGTCCAGTCGGCCTGCTTGCGTGCCACCAGTTCACGGTATTCGTCGGTGGAGCGCGGGTCGTCGGTGTCGTCGAACTCGATCAGCGAGTTGAGCAGCTCCGGATGCGCGCCGTTGCAGTGGTAGCATTCGCGATTGTTCTCGATCACCAGCTTCCAGTTGGCGCGCTCGACGATATTGGACTCGACCGCGACCTTGACGTTGTCCATCTCGTAGGGCGAAAGATAGTGTTCGAGCGACACCAGGAAGTCGTCGATCGGCTCGGGATTCTCGCTCAGGTTGACGAACACGAAGCCACCGGCGCTCTTGACCGCGACCGGCTTGAGTCCGTAGGCACTCATGTCGAAGTCGTCGCCCATGTCGCTGCCGGCGAACAGCAGGCGGCCGTCGAGCTCGTAGGTCCATTGATGGTAGGGACAGACCAGCTTGGCGACCTTGCCCTTGTCCTTGAGGCAGAGTCGCGAGCCGCGATGGCGGCAGACGTTGTGGAAGGCGTGGATGCGATTCTCGGCGCCGCGTACCACGATGACCGAGTTACTGCCGATTTCGACCTTGAAGAAGTTGCCCTTGGCGGGAATCTCGCAGCTCATCCCGGCGAACAGCCACTGCTTCTCGAAGATTTCCTGCATGTCGAGCGTGAACAGGCGCGGGTCGTTGTAGAACGGCTGCGGCAGGGAGAAGGTCGGGTCGCGTCGATCCAGCATTTCGGCCACGGCTACGCGGGTATCGGCTAGCGAATCCTCCAGGCTATCGCGTGGAAGTGGTGACATGGTCGCATCCTCATCGATGTCAGGGTTGTGGGTCTTTCCCGAGCACATCCGCGGGATCGACCGGGTGAAGGAGTGGCGGCAGCAACGATTTCATCCTTTCGGCGGAGTGTCGCCCAGGCGATGGATATGAAATTGTCCAGCCGCGACATTTGTCGATATCAGGACGACCCGCACCGGCGTTTCATGGCACGCATGCAAGGCTGTCCTTGCCATTGCTGGGGGTGGCTGGCATGCCCGTGTCGCTGAGGGGAAAGTCGCCCGGGGCCGGCGTGATCAGAATCCGCTGATACGGGTAATCCACCGGAAGCAGGCGACGAGTGGCGACGCCAAGTCGATGTTTCCCCTGATCGAGCGCGACGACGATGCAATTCTTCAATCCGGTCAATACGCAAACCTGGACCAACGGTCGCCATCAGGTGCGTTGCGTCAAGACGATCCAGGAAACTTGGAACGTGCGGACGTTCTGTTTCATGGCCGATCAACCGGTGATGTTCTTCTTCAAGCCGGGGCAGTTCGTCACGCTGGAACTGGAAATCGCCGGTCAGCCGGTGATGCGCTCCTACACCATCTCGAGTTCGCCCTCGATTCCCTACAGTTTCTCGATCACCGTCAAGCGCTTGCCCGGTGGCCAGGTTTCCAACTGGCTGCACGACAACCTCAAGGTCGGCGACGAGATGGTCGTGCACGGGCCGGTGGGGGATTTCAACGCCATCGACCATCCGGCGGAGAAGTTGCTGATGCTCTCCGGCGGCGTCGGTATCACGCCGCTGATGTCGATGACGCGCTGGTTCTTCGACACCAACGCGGCCGTCGATCTGGAGTTCGTGCACTGTGCCCAGGCGCCCAACGACATCATCTACCACCGTGAACTGGTGCACATGTTCTCGCGCCTGCCGGAGTTTCGCCTGCATATCGTGTGCGAGCGCAGCGACGAGTTGAGCCAGGCCTGGGCCGGTTTTCGGGGCTACCTGACACGCCAGATGCTGAGCCTGATGGCGCCGGACTACCTCGACCGCGAGGTGTTCTGCTGTGGCCCGGCGCCGTTCATGAAGGCGGTGCGCCAGGTGTTGGTGGAAGATGGCTTCGACATGTCTCGTTACCATCAGGAATCCTTTGGCGCCACGCCGCTGGACGTGCAGGAAGACGTACTGGAACTGGCCGAGCAGGCCGAGGCCAAGGCCGAAGAGGTCGATACCGCGGATTTGATACCGGTCGAGTTCACCGGCAGCGGCAAGAGCATCCGGGTCAGCGAGAACGACACCATTCACGTCGCTGCGGCACGCCTTGGATTGCACATTCCCAAGGCCTGCGGGATGGGCATTTGCGGCACCTGCCGGGTGCTGAAGCTCGAAGGCGAAGTGGAAATGGAGCACAACGGCGGTATCACCGAAGAGGACGAAGCCGAAGGGTACATCCTATCGTGCTGCTCGAAGCCGAAGGGCAAGGTCGTCATCGATTTTTGACCCGGCTGCGCCGGAGCAGTGGCTTCGACTATTGGATGCCGGCGCTGTCGTCGTCGCGTCACCCGATGGCGCAACGAGAAAGTCTCCAGGCGGCCTGCGCTCTTACGCTGACTGCGGCATGCCTTCCCGGACGAATTCCGCGACTCGAACGGGCACTGGGAGGGCATTTCGTCCAGCTACAGGAGCTCACGCCATGTCATCTCCCGCCAATCGCGGCGTCGTCTTTCGCGGCGCCGGCAAGGTCGCCGTCGAAAGCATTCCGTTCCCCGAACTGGCACTCGGCAATCGCCAGTGCCAGCACGGGGTCATCCTCAAGATCCTCACTACCAACATCTGCGGCAGCGACCAGCACATGGTGCGTGGCCGGACCACCGCGCCGGAAGGGCTGGTGCTGGGCCACGAGATTACCGGCGAAGTGATCGAGTGCGGCCGCGATGTCGAGTTCATCAAGGTCGGCGATATCGTTTCGGTGCCGTTCAACGTCGCCTGCGGGCGTTGCCGCAACTGCCGTCGTGGCGATACCCACATTTGCTTGCATGTCAATGAGAGCCGTCCCGGCGGCGCCTACGGCTACGTCGACATGGGCGGCTGGGTTGGCGGGCAGGCCGAGTACGTCATGGTGCCATATGCCGATTTCCAATTGCTGGTATTTCCGGACAAAGCGCAGGCGCTGGAGAAAATCCTCGACCTGACGATGCTTTCCGACATCTTTCCGACGGGATTTCACGGCTGCGTCACTGCCGGCGTTCAGCCGGGGTCGACGGTCTACATCGCCGGCGCGGGGCCGGTGGGGCTGGCGGCTGCCGTTTCGGCTCAGCTATTGGGGGCGGCCTGCGTGATCGTCGGCGACATGAACGACAAGCGCCTCGAACAGGCGCGCAGCTTCGGCTGCGAGGGGCTCGATCTCAAGCAGGACGCCAGCATGCCGGAGCTGATCGAATCGGTACTCGGCGTGCCGGAAGTCGATTGCGCGGTGGATGCGGTGGGCTTCGAGGCCAATTGCCACGGCCACAACCACACCCACGAGCAGCCGGCGACCGTACTCAACGCCGCCATGGAGATCACCCAGGCCGGCGGTCGTGTGGGTATCCCCGGGCTCTACGTGACCGAGGATCCGGGCGCGGCGAGCGACGAGGCGAAGCACGGCAATCTGTCGATGAAATTCGGCCTCGGCTGGGCCAAGGCGATGTCGTTCCACACCGGGCAGACTCCGGCGATGCGCTATCAGCGCCAACTGATGCAGGCGATCCTGCATGACAGGGTGCAGATCGGCAAAGCGGTTAACGTCCAGACCATCTCGCTGGACGACGCCCCGCAGGGCTACGCCGATTTCGATGGCGGCGCGGCGAAGAAATTCGTTATCGACCCGCACGGGACGCTGGGCTCGGCTTCGCCGAGAGCTGTAAGTTAGGAGCTTTAAGCTGTAAGAAGAACCACCAGCGATAAAAGCCAATGGTGGGCCGGGAGTGCTTGCAGGTACTCCCAGCCTCTTCATGTTTGGCAGCGCAAACGAATGTCGGCACAATCGGGCTTTCCCGTTCTCGCGAGCCGACCATGAGCGAACCGATCCGCTGCCTTTGGGCCCAAAGCCATCCGCTGAACGCCGAATATCACGACGAGGAGTGGGGCGTTCCCGAGTACGACAGCCGGGCACTGTGGGAGAAACTGATCCTGGATGGCTTCCAGGCCGGGCTTTCATGGCTGACCATCCTCAAGAAGCGCGACGCCTTCCGCGAGGCCTTCGAGGGCTTCGATCCGGAGCGCGTCGCCCAATTCGATGAAAGCGATGTCGAACGCCTGATGGGCAATGCCGGTATCATCCGCTCCCGCGCCAAGATCGAGGCGGCCATCGGCAACGCCCGTGCCTACCTTGCCATGCGCGACAACGGCGAGGATTTCTCCGAGTTCCTGTGGGGCATGGTCGGCGGCAGGCCGATCCAGAACGCCGGCCCCGTTCCCACCCAGACGCCGCTCTCCGTGGAAATCTCCAAGGCGCTCAAGCAGCGCGGCTTCAAGTTCGTCGGCCCGGTGATCGTCTACGCCTGGATGCAGGCCGTGGGCATGGTCAACGACCACGCCGAGGATTGTCATCGGCGGTTGCCGGTAGCGGCGATGAGATAATCGTCTACGAGCTACGAGCTACGAGCTACGAGCTACGAGCTACGAGCTATGAGGAGTGCCCCGCAGTGCCTTCGCGGGGGCCGTCCTCGATTATCATCCTCTTCGCTTGTCTGCACGAAACCCGAATTGAGGCGCTCCGGGGATGTCCCATGTTCCGTGCACGAGACGTTCCCGTTGTCGCAAATCACACAGTCATGTCGCAAACGCGCCTGAGCGTGACGCCGCCGAACATCATGTTCCCCAGGGTGGGCGATACCATCGCGGAAAATCACCGTTTCGCCGGCTGGTGGCCGTCGTTCGCGGTTGGCTGCAGCGAGAGACGCAAGAGAGGGGCACATGCAACGTTATTCCGGTTTCAGTCTGGTCAAACACGCGCTCAGCCATCATGAGAACTGGCAGCGCCATTGGCGCAATCCGACGCCCAAGAAAGAGTATGACGTAATCATCGTCGGTGGCGGCGGCCATGGTCTGGCGACGGCCTATTATCTGGCCAAGGAGCATGACATCACCAACGTCGCGGTGATCGAAAAAGGCTGGCTGGGGGGCGGCAATACGGCGCGCAACACCACCATCGTACGTTCCAACTATCTGTGGGACGAGGCGGCGGCGCTTTACGAACACGCGATGAAGTTGTGGGAAGGGCTGTCCCAGGATCTCAACTACAACGTGATGTTCTCCCAGCGTGGCGTGCTCAATCTCGGCCATACGCTGCAGGACATGCGCGACATTCAGCGACGGGTGAACGCCAACCGCCTCAATGGCATCGATGGCGAGGTCGTCACGCCGCAGCAGATCAAGGAGATCGAACCGGCGCTGGATACTTCCGAGCGGGCGCGTTATCCGATTCTCGGCGCTTCCTGGCAGCCGCGCGGCGGCGTGGCCCGTCACGATGCCGTGGCGTGGGGTTTTGCGCGCGGCGCCGATGCGCTGGGCGTCGATCTGCTGCAGCAGACCGAAGTGACCGGCTTCAAGATTCTCGATGGCAAGGTCGTCGGCGTGCACACCAATCGCGGCGACATCGGCGCCAAGACGGTAGGCTGCGTGGCCGCCGGCAACTCCGGCGTGCTCGCCGGGATGGCCGGTTTCAAGTTGCCGCTCGAGTCGCACCCATTGCAGGCGCTGGTCTCGGAGCCGCTCAAGCCCATTCTCAATACCGTCACCATGTCCAACCAGGTGCATGGTTACATCAGCCAGTCCGACAAGGGCGATCTGGTCATCGGCGCCGGCATCGACGGCTACCTGGGTTACGGCCAGCGCGGCAGCTACCCGACCATCGAGCATACCCTGCAGGCGATCGTCGAGATGTTCCCGATATTCTCCCGCGTGCGCATGAATCGTCAGTGGGGCGGCATCGTCGATACCACGCCGGACGCCTGCCCGATCATTTCCAGGACACCGGTACGCGGGCTCTATTTCAACTGTGGCTGGGGTACCGGCGGCTTCAAGGCGACGCCAGGCTCGGGCAACGTCTTCGCCTGGACCTTGGCGCACGGCCAGGCGCATCCGCTGGCCGCACCGTTCTCGATCGATCGCTTCAGGACGGGGGCGTTGATCGATGAACACGGCGCCGCTGGCGTGGCTCACTGAGCTACGAGCTACGAGCTACGAGCTACGAGCTACGAGCGATGCCGGAAGCCGGCACGACCGAGTTAAGAACCTATCTCTGCCATGGAACACCATCGGCCCGGCTATGGAACAACCGGACTAGCCGCAAGCATGGCCACGAGGGAGAACAACCACATGTTTCATATCTATTGCCCTTACTGCGCCGAGTATCGCGAGGAGGAGGAGTTTCACCCCAGGGGACAGGCGCATATCGCGCGGCCGGCGGACCCGGAAGCGACTTCCGACGATGCCTGGGGCGACTATCTGTTCTTCCGCGACAATCCGCGTGGCGTGCATCACGAGCTGTGGGTACATGCCGTGGGGTGTCGCAAGTTCTTCAACATTACCCGCGATACGCGCAGCTACGCGATTCTCGAGACCTACCGCATGGGTGAACGACCGACAGTGACCGCCAATGGCCCCGAAGCCGTGCCTTCCGCTACCGCCACCCTGACAGGAGCACTGGCATGAGTGCGTCGTCCCAAACCTTTCGCCTGGCTCCGAAAGCAGGGCTCGGCGGCGAGATCGATCGTGACAAGCCGTTGCGCTTCACCTTCAACGGCAAGTCCTACCAGGGCTATGCCGGCGATACGCTGGCCTCGGCGCTGCTGGCCAACGGGGTCGACGTGGTCAACCGCAGCTTCAAGTATTCGCGTCCGCGCGGCGTGGTGGCCGCCGGCGCCGAGGAGCCCAACGCCATCGTCCAGCTGGGGGCGAGCGAGGCGGCCCAGGTGCCCAACGTGCGGGCGACCCAGCAGGCGCTCTACGAGGGGCTGAGCGCGCGCGGCACCAATGGCTGGCCGGATGCCCAGCGCGACATGATGAGTCTGGTCGGCAAGTTCGGCGGTCCGTTCATGCCGGTGGGCTTCTACTACAAGACCTTCAAGGCGCCGGCCTCGCTGTGGATGACCTACGAAAAGTACATTCGCAAGGCGGCCGGGCTCGGGCGCGCACCGGGCGAGAGCGACCCGGACATCTACGATCACATGAACCGCCATTGCGAGGTACTGGTGGTCGGCGCCGGGCCGGCGGGCCTGATGGCGGCGTTGACGGCGGCGGCCGGCGGCGTGCGGGTGATCCTGTGCGACGAGCAGGAGACCTTCGGCGGTTCGCTGCGCGACCGTGACGAGACCATCGATGGCCTGCCCGCGCCCGAATGGGCCAGACAGACCATCGAGCGGCTGGCGGCGATGGCCAACGTCACGCTGCTGCCGCGGACCACGGCCAACGGTTACCACGATCACAATTTCGTCACCCTGCATGAACGGCGCACCGAGCACCTGGGCGATACGGCGCCGATGGTCGATGGCCGTCGTCGGTCGCGTTCGCGCCTGCATCGCGTGCGTGCTCGCCACGTGGTGCTGGCGAGCGGTGCCCACGAACGCCCATTGGTCTATGCCGGCAACGATGTGCCGGGCAACCTGCTGGCCGGCGCGGTGTCGAGCTACATTCGCCGTTACGCGGTGATGCCGGGGCGGCGGCTGGTACTGTCGGTCACTAACGACCACGCTTACCGAGCGGCGCTGGATTGGCAGGCCGCCGGCGGCGAAGTGGTGGCGATCGCCGACGCGCGGGCGAATCCGGATGGCGAGCTGGTCGAGCGGGCGCGCGCCGCCGGGATCCGTGTCATCGCCGGCAGCGCGGTGATCGAGGCGACCAGCGATCGCAAGGGGCATCGTGTCAATGGCGCACGGGTCGCCGCCATCGACATCGAAGGCTTTCGCCTGAGTGGCGAGGCCGAGGTTCTCGCCTGCGACACCATCGCCAGTTCCGGCGGCTACAGCCCGGTGGCCCATCTGGCGGCGCATACCGGTATCCGGCCGGTATGGCGCGACGATATCCTCGGTTTCGTGCCGGGGCAGGCGGTCGATCCGGTCAAGGGCTTCAGCGTCGTCGGCGGCGCGGCGGGCGTCTACGCATTGCCGGCGCTGCTCGAAGGGGCGGCGGTGAAAGTGACCCAGGCACTCGCAGCCGATGGCATCCATGTCGATGCCAGCGAGCCGCCGGCGGTGGAGTCGATTCGCGAGGGTGAAGCGATCGGGCTCTACCACGTGCCCCACGACAAGCCGACCATGCGCGCGCCCAAGCAGTTCGTCGATTTGCAGAACGATGTCACCGCGGCGGCCATCGAACTGGCGACGATCGAGGGATTCGAGTCGATCGAGCACGTCAAGCGCTACACTGCGATGGGGTTCGGCACCGACCAGGGCAAGCTCGGTAACATCAACGGCATGGCGATTGCCGCACGCTGTCTTGGCCAGACCATCCCCGAAACCGGTACCACGGTGTTCCGGCCCAACTATACGCCGGTCAACTTCGGCGCCATCGTCGGGCGTCACTGCAAGGAACTGTTCGAGCCGGAACGCTACACCGCCATGCATCAGTGGCATGTGGCGCATGGGGCCAAGTTTGAGGATGTCGGTCAGTGGAAGCGGCCCTGGTACTATCCGCAGCGTGTCAACGGCAAGCTGGAGTCGATGCATGAGGCCGTAGCGCGGGAGTGCCTGGCGGTACGTGAGAAGGTCGGGGTGCTCGATGCCTCGACGCTCGGCAAGATCGATATCCAGGGGCCGGACGCGCGTGAATTCCTCGGTCGCATCTATACCAACGGTTGGGAAAAGCTGGCGGTGGGCAAGGCGCGTTATGGCCTGATGTGCAAGGACGACGGCATGGTGATGGACGACGGCGTCACCACGTGTCTCGGCGACAACCACTTCCTGATGACCACGACCACCGGGGGCGCGGCGGCGATCCTCGAATGGCTGGAGATCTGGCATCAGACCGAATGGCCGGAGCTGGAGGTCTACTTCACCTCGGTGACCGATCACTGGGCGACGATGACACTGACCGGCCCGGAGGCGCGCAACCTGCTCGCCGAACTGACCGATGTCGATCTGGACCGCGACAGCTTCAAGTTCATGGAGTGGCGCGAGGGCGTCGTCGCCGGCGTGCCGGCGCGGATCTATCGCATCTCGTTCACCGGCGAGCTGTCGTTCGAGATCAACGTCCAGGCCAACTACGCCATGCAGGTGTGGGAGTCGCTCTTCGCCCACGGCAACAAGTACGGGCTGACACCCTACGGCACCGAGACGATGCACGTGTTGCGTGCCGAGAAAGGCTTCATCATCGTCGGCCAGGATACCGACGGCTCGATGACGCCGGAGGATCTCGGGATGCACTGGTGCGTGGGCTACAAAAAACCCTATTCCTGGATCGGCAAGCGGGCGCTGACGCGTTCCGACACCCGCCGCGAGGATCGCAAGCAACTGGTCGGGCTCAAACCGCTGGAGGCCGATGTGGTACTCGAGGAGGGGGCGCAGATCGTGTTCGACCCCAAGCAGGCCATTCCGATGCGCATGGTCGGCCACGTCACTTCCAGCTATTACAGCCCGACGCTGGAACGCGGTTTCGCGCTGGCGGTGGTCAAGGGCGGCCACAAGCGCCTCGGCGAACGGGTCTACCTGCCGATGGCCGATGGCAAGACGCACGCCGCCGAGATCGTCAGCCCGATCTTCTATGATCCCCAAGGCTCACGCCAGAATGTTTGAGGAGAGCGTCAGCATGTCTAAAGTCGTCCAGTTCGATCCGCACCCCGCGCAGGCGGCGGCGACCCAATCGCCGCTGCATCATGTCGCGGCGAAGCCCGCCGTTGGCGAAACCGGCGTCACGCTGACCGAGCGCGCCTTTCTCGATCATCTGATCGTCCGCGGCGAGCCCGGCGTACTGGCCGGCGCCGTCGAAGCCGTGCTCGGCCTGGAACTGCCGACCCAGCCTCAGCGGCTGGCGAGGAACGAAACCGGCTCGCTGCAGTGGCTGTCGCCGGACGAGTGGCTGCTGATCGTGGCCGGCGGGGAAGGTTTCCGTCTGCAGCGGGAGTTGCGCGAGGCACTGGGAGAGGCCCATTTCAGTATCGTCGATGTCGGCGGTGGCCAGACGCTGCTCGAATTGAGCGGTAAACATGCCGTCGAGGTGCTGATGAAGTCCACCGTCTACGATGTCGACCCCCGCCATTTTCCGGTCGGCAAGGGGGTGACCAGTGTCTTCGCCAAGGCGACGGCGGTAATTCGGCGCGTCGATGAATCGCGCTGGGAACTGGTGGTGCGGCGCAGTTTTGCCGACTACTGCCTGCGTTGGCTGCTCGATGCCGGCGAGGAGTATGGCATTGCCCATCAGCCGACCCAACCGGCCGTGGCTTCGCACCGTCAAACCGTGACGGATACGGAGACGGTGTCGTGAGCGGGGCGCACGACGCCTGGATCTTGGCGGCCCAGTGCCCCAGCCGCCTGGGCACGGTCGATGTGGTGACACGCTTTCTCAAGGAGCAGGCTTGCTACATCACCGAACTGCACTCCTTCGACGACTACCGGGGTGGCCGATTCTTCATCCGTGCGGCCTTCCGGCCGGAGGCCGCCGGTTTCTCCGAGGCCGAGTTCCGTGAACGGTTCGCGCCCAGGGCGGCCGATTACGACATGACGTTCGAGCTGACCGAACCCGGATATCGGTTGCCGGTGGTGATCATGGTTTCCAGGACGGATCACTGCTTGAACGATCTGCTCTATCGCTACCGTACCGGACAACTGGCGATCGACGTCCGTGCGGTGATCTCCAATCACCCGGATCTGGAGCCGTTGGCGCGCTGGCACGAGTTGCCGTACCACTACCTGCCGATCAGCGCCCAGACCAAGCTACAGCAGGAAGCCGAGGTCCGGCGCGTCGTCGAGGAAAGTGGCGCCGAACTGGTGATTCTGGCGCGCTACATGCAGGTCCTTTCGCCGGAGCTCAGCCATCATTTCGCCGGGCGGGCGATCAATATCCACCACTCATTACTGCCGGGGTTCAAGGGCGCGAAGCCTTACCATCAGGCCTACGAGAAGGGCGTCAAACTGGTCGGCGCCACGGCACACTACATCAATGACGATCTCGACGAAGGTCCGATCATCGCCCAGGGCGTCGAGGCGGTCGACCACACGCACTATCCCGAGGAACTGGTGGCGCGGGGGCGCGACATCGAGTGCCTGACGCTGGCGCGGGCGGTGCGCTATCACCTGGAGAAGCGGGTGTTTCTACACGCCGGACGCACGGTCGTGCTGACAGGTTAATATTCGCTGGTTAAGGGGGTTGCGGTGAGACGCGGTGACTTCTAATCCTTAGATACCATCCGAAAAGTGGCTGCGCTCACCCATACGGCGTTAAAAATCGGCTCAAGATACTCATTTACTGCGTGTAAACTCCGTCCTTTTGCTGATTTTTGCCTTGTCTGGCTATCGCTCGCCGACTTTTCAGACGGCATCTCGGTAACCGGCGGCGGAGGCCTTCGGCGCTGCCGCTGGCAGTGGTTTTGTCCTTGGATTCGAACCACCAGCAAGGAGTCATGCCATGCGTTTTTCTCAGTTCGCTTCTCTCATTGCCATTGCGCTGCTTTCTACCGGCGCCATGGCGCAGTCGGATAGCGACACCAGCCAAAGCGCCAAAGGCCACGATCCCGACATGCAGGCGGATACGATCGAAGGCGAGGGCGAGGGAGCCTCGGCGCAATACGAAATGAGTAATGAAGACGGCCAGACCAGCGACGATGTCGATGATGGCGATCCATCATCGATCTCGGCCGAAGATCGGCAGGACAAAGAGGAAACGATACGGCACGAAAACGCCGACGAGGAGCATTGAGGAAACGTTGCATAAATGTCTGCGCAGGCGAATCGCTGCGTTGCGCGCTGCTGGAGCGCCAGCCCGGTCAAAAATCCTCACCTATACCCCATAGGCTCCGGTTTTTGCGCTGCGTGCGCCTTGCGCTTCATCCTGCTCGCCGATTTATTCAGCATTTCCTTGACACGGCCGTGCCGGTAGGGCTTGTGTCGCCGCCGGCTTCAAGACACAATGCGGCCAGCACGGAAGGGGAGTATCCCGCGCGCAGGGTTTCGAATCCTCCGCGACGATAGCGTCGTCAGCACGGACCAGATGTCCCGGCGTTATCGGTTGCTCTGTCAGCCACATACTGGCAATCAGAGCGACGGGAGAGACTTTCGGTGACGTTCACCGTCAACCGGAGGTTCCTCTATGCACGTACCCGTCTGGGTCTGGCTGGCCACTGTTGCCGGCATCATTGCGCTGTTCGTCTTCGATTTCTACGCTCACGTTCGCAAACCGCATGAACCGACGTTCAGAGAGGCGGCATGGTGGTCGGTGTTTTTCATCGCCATTGCCATCGTCTTCGGTGGCGGCCTGTGGTGGGTCTGGGGGGCGCAGCACGGCGCCGAGTACTTCGCCGGCTTCATTACCGAGAAGAGTCTCTCGGTCGACAACCTCTTCGTGTTCCTGATCATCATGTCGAAGTTCGCGGTACCGGGCGCCTACCAGCAGAAGGCGCTGCTGATCGGTATCGTGATCGCGCTGATCATGCGCGGCATATTCATTGCCGTCGGGGCGGCGGCCATCGCCCAGTTCAGCTGGGTTTTCTACCTGTTCGGTCTGTTCCTGCTCTATACCGCGGTGCAGCTAATGCGCGAGGGAATGGGCGGCCATGACGCGAACGAAGAGTACGAGCCCAACGCGATCGTACGCTGGATCCAGCAGCGCCTGCCGGCCACCGATGAGTATGACAGTGACCGCCTGCTGACGATCGACAACGGCAAACGCCTGGTGACACCGCTGTTCATGGTAGTGGTGGCGCTCGGCATGACCGATCTGCTGTTCGCCCTCGACTCCATCCCGGCGATCTACGGACTGACCAAGGAGCCCTACATCGTTTTCACCACCAACGCCTTCGCGTTGCTGGGCCTGCTTCAGCTCTATTTTCTGATCGGTGGCCTGTTGTCTCGCCTGGTCTATCTGGGTATCGGGCTGTCGCTGATCCTGGCTTTCATCGGCGTCAAGTTGATTATCGAGGCGATGCACACCAACAGTCTGCCGTTCATCAACGGCGGCGAGCCGTTGCATCTGGTGCCGGAGATTCCGATCTGGCTATCGATGACGATCATCATTGGAACGCTGGTGGTCACGACCGTGGCCAGTCTGATAAAGAGCCGTAATCTGCGGCAGCAGTCCTAAGAGCCTGTTCACAATCTGCTGTGCGTCGGCCAAACGTTGTTGAAAACGACTTCGGAATACTCATTTACCCCTATGTAAACTCCGTTTCCTCAGTCGTTTTCGCCTAGTTTGAACCTAGCTCGCGAGATCGTGAACAGGCTCTAACCGGCGGCGTCTTGCCGAGTGACTGCCGTGTTGTCCGGTTTCGCAGGCGGCTGGCGATCCGCATCGGACAGGTGCTGGTAGACTGTTGTCCTCGCGTTTCTCGTTTCGACTCCACGGAGGGCAAGTATGGCAGTAACCCAGGAATTGATTATCGAACCCACCGGTGGCCGCCAGGCCGATGCCTGCGTGATTCTCATGCACGGTCTAGGGGCCGATGGTCACGATTTCGAACCGCTGATTCCGGCATTGGGATTGCCGGATTCGCTGGCGGTGCGCTTCGTATTGCCGCACGCGCCCCAGCTGCCGGTCACCATCAATGGCGGGATGGTCATGCCGGCCTGGTACGACATTCTGGAAATGAATCTGGGCCGCCGGGTCGATGTCGAGCAACTACGCGCCTCCGCGCAGCGCATTCACGCCTTGATCGACGACCAGATCGACTCGGGCATCGACAGCCGACGTGTCGTCATTGCCGGGTTTTCCCAGGGCGGGGCCGTGGCCTACGAGACAGCGCTGTCCTATCCGCGCCCGCTGGCGGGCCTGCTGGCGCTATCGACCTATTTCGCCACTGCCGATAGCATCGAACTCGCCAGCGCCAATCGTCAGCTGCCGATCGAAGTGCATCACGGTACCGCCGATCCGGTGGTGCCGGAGTCCCTGGGCCGTGAAGGGGCCGAACGAGCCGAGGCGTTGGGCTATCCGGTCACTTATCGGACCTACGAGATGGGACACAGCTTGTGTCCTGAACAAGCGAGCGATATCGCTTCCTGGCTTGTCGCCAGGCTCGGGTAACCCGGAGGCGCCGAGCGATGGATAGTATGGACGATCTTGCTGAGGACGGCCCCGGCCGCCGTCTTTTCAGTCCCGCGGCACAACGCAACCGCCAGCCGATCCTGGAAATCCTGCGACCTCTCCTCCCCGAGAGGGGGCGGGTACTCGAGATCGCCAGCGGCAGCGGTGAGCACGGGGTGCACTTCGCGGCGGCGTTGCCGTCGCTACATTGGCAGCCATCGGATACGAGTGACGAGGCGCTGGCATCGATCGCCGCCTGGCGCGAAACGGCGAAGCTCGCCAACCTGGACGCGCCACTGCGGCTCGATGTCACCCAGCCGTGGCCGAAAGTCGACGATCTCGTCGCCGTGGTCTGCATCAACATGCTGCATATCTCGCCCTGGGCTGCCAGCGAGGCACTGTTCTCCGGCGCAGCCCGAGCGCTACCCGAGGACGGCGTGCTGGTCGTCTACGGTCCTTTCCGTCGCCATGGCGGTCATACGGCACCGAGCAATGCGCGTTTCGACGAAGACCTGCGCGGGCGCAATCCTCGCTGGGGCATCCGCGAGCTCGAGGCCGTCGACGCCCTGGCAGCCGAGCACGGACTGGCACTCGAAGCGGTGCATGAGATGCCAGCCAACAACCTGTGCCTCGTCTGGCGACGTTGAGGCAGCTGCGGCGCACTCGACTACGCTGCTCTTTAAGAACCTTTTATTCTCGGCCGAAAAGGAGTGACGCCGTGTCGGACTTTTCCACTGAATTCCGCATGCCCAAGGGTTGCCCTAATTGTGGCAGCCACATGATGAAGGTATCGCAGGCCAAGAGCCCCGACGATCAGGTCTTCTGCACCTCCTGCAATACCGAAGTGTGCTCCTGGGAGGAGGCCGAGCGTATTCTCGACGAGACGCCACGCAGCGAGGCGGAGCAGTTGATCGAGGATGTCATGAACAACAAAAAGCCCCCCGAAGAGGACTATTGAAGCTCGATGCGGTGCATTTCGAACGCGACACGCCCCGACTTGATCGGGGCGTGTCGCGTTGTGGCTGAGGAAAACGTTACAGCAGTTCTTCGGCAGCCAGTGCCAGTCTCGAGCGCTCCACGCTCTTCAGCGTGATATGCCCGGCATGCGGCCAGTTGCGGAAACGCTCGACCACGGCCGCCATGCCGCAGGTGTTGGCGGTCAGATAGGGCGTATCGATCTGGCCGACATTGCCGAGACAGACGATCTTGGTATTGCGACCGGCGCGGGTAATCAGCGATTTGAGCTGCTTCGGGGTGAAGTTCTGTGCCTCGTCGATGATCAGGAAGGTATCGTTCAATGTCCTGCCGCGCATGAAGGTCGGCGAACGAATCTGCACCCGCGAGCCGATCAACTGGCGCGTGGCGCCATCGTTCCAGCTGGACGACCCCTCCCGTTCATCGCGCAACAGGTTGTCCATGTTGTCATGGAAAGCGCCCATCCAGGGCGACATCTTCTCCTCCTCGGTGCCGGGCAGAAAGCCGATGTCCTCGCCCATCGGGATCGGCGCCCGGGTGAACACGATGCGTTCGAACTGCTTGCTGTCCAGAGTCTGTTGGAAAGCCGCGGCCAGTGTCATGAAGGTCTTGCCGGTGCCGGCACTGCCGGCGATGGTCAGGATGTCGATGGTGGGATCGATCAACAGGTTGAGTGCGAAGTTCTGGCGGCTGTCGTGAGCGTGCACGCCCCAGACCCCGTCATGGTGACGATAGTTGGTCAGCAACTGGAGCGTGGCCTTGCTCGGCCCATGACTGCGTACGATCGCCTCGAATTCCGCCCCGTTGTCGCTGTCCGACACCAGCATGCCCACGTGCCAGTCGTCGGGAATGTGACCCTCCAGGTGGTAGAAGGTGCAACCGTCGGTGCGTTCGACCATCACTTCGACATCGAGCGATTCCCACAGGCTGCGACCGTCGCGGCCGGCATCGGCATAGACCTTGGCGCCTTCGATCATGGCATCGAGATCGCCGAAGGCACGGTCGTTGAGATAATCCTCGACCGGCACCTTCAACGCCGCTGCCTTGACCCGCAGATTGATGTCCTTGGTGACCAGGATCACCGAGGCATCGTGACGCTCGTCACGCAGGCGGCAGGTCTCCGCCAGGATGCGATTGTCCGGCGAGTTCTCCAGTGTCTCGAGCGGAGTCAGATCCTGATAGCAGAGGAAGCGCAGGCGTCCGGTCGGACCACCCGCGAGACGGGGAATGGGAATGCCTTGTTGAATCTCTTCGGGGGTGACGTTGGCGGTGAGGTCGGAGAGAGTGCGACTTACCTGCCTGGCGGTTCGCGCAATCTCGCGCATGCCGTTTTTGTGTTTATCGAGCTCCTCGAGCACCGTCATGGGAATGACGACATCGTGCTCTTCGAATTGGTAGAGGGCTGTGGGATCGTGGATCAGGACGTTGGTGTCCAGCACGTAGAGCCTGTTCGCTTTCTTGTCGATTCGCACCATCGGCAAAAGCACTCCTATGAGATCAAGGCTTCTCGACCCTGACAGAGTGCCATGACAGATCGATGTCGGAGATCGATGTCGGGCGGGTCCACTCCGTCAGCGCCACTATCGTGTCGCACGCAAGGACTGGGTTGGCGCTACCTCCCTGACGGATGGAGTCGATATCAGAATGAGCCGATGCGAAGAAAAGGTCCAGTATTCGGCCGAGATTGACGTTGAAGATGCTTCGGCGATCTCAACGCACAATTACGAATCGTTGGCCGGTGTCGCATGGTTCAAAAATCGTCGGGAGCGGATCTTTGACGTCGTACGATGATGGCCGAAGGCGGCCGCCAGGAGTGGCGGGCACAAAAAAGCCTCGCCGAAGCGAGGCTTTTCAGAGCAGGGCGCGTCTTGAGGAAGAGACTTAGATGCTGTCGTCGCTACTCTTTTGCTTGTCGACATCGACGCGGGCGATCGCGGGTTCGTTGTCGCCGTGCTGATCGAGCTTGGCGAGCAGATCCTCGGACTCGCGTTTGAAGGTGGCCAATGCCTCGCCGGTCAGGCTCTGCGCTTCCGGCAATGCCACGCGCATGGCGTCGACCTGATGATTGTTGACCAGAATCTCATAATGCAAGTGAGGGCCGGTGGTGCGCCCGGTGTTGCCGGACAACGCAATCTCCTGCCCCATCTTGACCCGCTGTCCCGGTTTGACCAATGCCTTGCTCAGATGCAGGTAGCGGGTCACATAGCCGTTGTCGTGGCGAATCACGATGTACTTGCCCGCCAGCGGATGGTTGACCACGCGCTCGACGATTCCGTCGGCTGGCGCGTCGACCGGTGTACCGGTGCGCATGGCGAAGTCGGTTCCCTTGTGCGGCGCTATACGACCGGTCACCGGGTGATGGCGACGCAGGTTGAACGGCGAACTGATGCGGTAGTGGCCCTCGAACGGATAGCGATTGAACGCCGGGTCGAGGCTGTTGCCGTCGGGCGTATAGAAACGATCGTCTGCGCTATTGCGCAGCACGGTCAAATCCATGCGCTGGCCCTCGTACTGAGCGGCCAGGATACGCGAGTCCATCGGCTTGCCGTCGATCATGTCGGACTCGACCAGAACCTGGAATTGATCGCCGGCACGAGCGTCACGACGAAAGTCCAGCTTCTTGGAAAGGATGTGCGTGAGTTCCGAAACTTCCGAGCTCGACAGGCCGGTCGATTGAGCGGAAAGCGCAAACGAACCGCTGACGGTACCGCTGAACATTCGTTGCGTGGCTTCGGTGGCTTTTTCGATCGGGGAATAGGCGAATTCCGCGGTTTCGTCGCTGCGCTCGATCAGATAGCCGTCGCGCGGATTCTTCATCACCCGCAGGGCCAGCAACTGGCCATTTTCATCGAGCTTGTAATCGAAACTACGCCCGACGCGCCAACGAGTCAGTACCTTCTTGTCGGGCACCGTATCGAGAATCTGCATCACATCCCGGTAGCCGAGCCCCAGAGTGCGCTCCGCCGTCAGTGCGAAGGAATCACCGCTCTGGATGGTATAGCTTTGCCATTTTGGGACGTACTTTTCGTCGGAAGCGATCTCGTCGCCAAGCTCGGTATCGCCACTTGGATCCAGACTATTGTCGAAGGACCAGTCCTCGTAGGAAGTGCCACCGACATTGTCATTGCTGTCGCTGTCGGCGGCGATGTCCTGGTCGACTTCGGGCAAATGCATTGCCAATTTCAATACATCTGATCGTATGACGGAACTTTCTGCCGGAGCCGCAACATGACTCTGAATGGCGGACGGTATTTCGTCGTCGGCTTCTGCCCGGGGAATGATATGACTGACATCCACGACCTCGAGCGGCTTCAATTGCGCCAAGGGGATGTCGTCGGTTGAATCTTGGGAAGAGGAAGGTTTTCCCGCAGCACTGTTTTCGGAAGCCGAACTGATGATCGACTGAGAAAGTGTTGACGTCGCAGCGACAGGAAGCTGATTTTGCGGGTTCTCGGACGCGTCGAAAACGCCAATGATCTTTTGCGTACCCAGCACGGTGACCATCGTGGCGACCGGTAGCAATAATAGCTTATGCGTGCGGGGCAGCGAATGGAAAATTCGCAACATGAAGATGAAGGCCCAAATAAATAAAGATGACAAGTCAACATAAAGGCTCGGGAACCTTACCCCAAGCCAGCATTAATTGCCTAGTCTGTAATTGTATACAGTGCCTGATTCCGCATATCCCTGGCATTTTCTAGCGCCGGCTGGGATTCAGGAAAAGTTTCGTAACCTGAATGTGTTTCCAGCCGTAACACAATGATGCAATGACTGAGGTGGTCCCCGA
>NZ_PZJU01000032.1 GCF_003206715.1 Salinicola peritrichatus
CGCACCGGCGTGCGCCCGGCACCATTGAGATGCGTCTGGCAGCCGATGTTGGCGGTGACGATGGTATCCGGTGCCTGTTCCTCGAGCGCATCCAGTTTGTTGTCGCGCAGGCGCTTGGCGAGCGTCGGCTGGGTGATCGAGTAGGTGCCGGCGGAGCCGCAGCAGAGATGGCCATCGCGCACCGGCGTCAGATCGAACCCCAGCCGTTCGAGTACGCCCTCGACCGCGCCGCCGAGACGCTGGGCATGCTGCAGCGTGCACGGGCAATGGAACGCCAGGCGGGGCTTCGGGCGTGTGTCCTGCTCCGTTGACGCGGCTTGTGGCGATACTGATGGAGAGAGGGCTTCCAGGTTCTCGTCGCGCAGGACCTCGACCAGATCCTTGGCCAATTCGCTGACCCGTTTGGCCTTGGTGGCATAGGCCGGGTCGTCGGCCAGCATGTCGCCATACTCCTTGACGAAGGCGCCGCAACCGCTGGCGGTCTGTACGATCGCTTCGCAGCCGTTCTCGATCGCCGGCCACCAGGCGTCGATGTTGGCACGCATGCGCGCGCGTCCGGCTTGCTGAGCGTTGAGGTGGTAGTCGATGGCGCCGCAGCAGCCGGCTTCCTGGGCGGCATGCACGCCGATGCCGAGACGGTCGAGCACACGGGCGGTGGCATCGTTGGTATTGGGAGCGAGCCCCGGCTGCACGCAGCCCTCCAGGATCAGCATCCGGCGCGAATGACGGCCGGGTGCGGGGCGTCGGCTGCGGTGGGGCTGGCGCGGTGGAATCTTGTCGCGGAGGTCATGGGGCGCCAGCGGCCGAAAGGTCTGGCCCAGTGCCAGCAGTGCCTGAAACCGCTTGGGTTCGACCAGCGCCTTGCGCAGGCCGAGCCGCAGCGCCCGTTCGCCGGGGCGGCGGCCGACCCGGCGGTCGACCTCGGCGCGGCCGATATCGAGCAGCTTGTGGTACTCCACGCCGGAAGGGCAGGTGGTTTCGCAGTTGCGGCAGGTCAGGCAGCGATCCAGGTGCAGTTGAGTCTCCTGGGTGACCTGATCGTCACGCTCGTCGCTCTCCAGCAGTTCCTTGATCAGGTAGATGCGTCCGCGCGGGCCGTCGCGCTCGTCGCCCAACAGTTGATAGGTCGGGCAGGTCGCATTGCAGAACCCGCAATGCACGCAGGTGCGCAGGATACGGTCCGCTTCACGAATATGCGGTTGGGCGCGGGCGGCGTCGGTGAAGTGGGTTTGCATGGGATCGTTTCCTACCAGTCGGTCCTTGCTCTACCAATCGGAATAGAGCCGGCCGGGATTGAAAATGGCGTGCGGGTCGAGGCGCGCCTTAAGCTGGCGGTGGTACTTGGCCAGTGTCGGCGGCAGCGGCGTGAACGGGGAGTCGGCGCTCCCCTCGCGGTCAAAGCGCGTGGCGTGCCCCCCGACTGCGACAGCGGCTTCCTGGATCTGGATGCCGCTTTCCTCGCTTCTCGTTCCTTCACTTCTTAGCCAGCACTGGGCGCCGGCCCAATCGATCAGCCAGTCGCCCTCGAGCGCCGGGAGCCGCGCGCGGGCGGGCAGGGAAAGGCGCCACAGCGGACGTGAATCGTTGTGTGCGAAGAAGGGCAGCCGCTGCTCGCGCAGGTCGCTCCAGAATCCGGGGTCCTCTTCGTCGCCGCCAAGGCTTGCCGAGGTGGCGGCAACCGAGCCTTCGCCACCTTCGAGACGGATGTGCAGTGCCTTGCCGTCATGCGCCGCGCCGGTGATCGGCAAGGGCCTGCGGCCCCACTCGCCGAGTCGCTGGCGGGCGCTCTCCAGCGGCAGTTCGAGCCGCAGGCAGGCCTGCGCCGGCGGCAACGGCAGCACCTTGAAGGAGACCTCGGTGAGCACGCCGAGCGTGCCCTGGGCGCCGACCATGAGCCGGGAGAGGTCGTAGCCGGCGACATTCTTCATCACCTCGCCGCCGAAGCGCAGTGACTTGCCCTCGAAAGTGATCACCCGCACGCCGAGCACGAAGTCGCGCACCGCTCCCGCCCACGGGCGCCGGGGGCCGGAGAGACCCGCGGCGACCATGCCGCCGACGGTGGCGGAGTCGCCGAAGTGAGGCGGCTCGAAGGCCAGCTGCTGGCCGCTGTCGGCCAGCGTGCGTTCCAGCACCGCGAGCCGGGTGCCGGCGCGTACCGTGGCCACCAGTTCGACCGGATCGTAGTGGACGATGCCATGGTGGCCGGTGGTCGAGAGTTCATGGGCGGCCTCGACCCGGCGGCCGTAGAACGCCTTGGTGTCGCCACCGACGATGCGCAGCGGGCTGCGCTCGTGATGCGCTCGCCGGACCCGTTCGCACAGCGCCTCGCTGTCGTCGTGTCCGGCATCGAACGTCGGGCCGGGGTCGCCCGGCGCGGTGTATTCCGGCTGCTGATCCTGCAGGTGGGTCATAAACGTCTCCTTGCCCTTGACCATTAGAACCGGGGCAACTCGGGATGCGGCAGCTCGCCGTGGTGAACATGCATGGCGCCGAACTCCGCGCAGCGGGCGAGCGTCGGTATGTTCTTGCCGGGGTTGAGCAGCCGCCGCTCGTCGAAGGCGGCCTTCACCGCGTGGAACAGGGTCAACTCGTCGGCGGCGAACTGGGTGCACATCTGGTTGAGCTTCTCGCGGCCGACGCCATGTTCGCCGGTGATGCTGCCGCCGGCTTCGACGCAGAGTTCGAGAATCTTGCCGCCGAGGGTTTCGGCGGTTTCCAGTTCGTCCGCCTGGTTGGCATCGAACAGGATCAGCGGATGCAGGTTGCCGTCGCCGGCATGGAAGACGTTGGCCACGCGCAACCCATAGCGTTGCGAGAGCTCGTTGATGCCCTTGAGTACCCGCGGCAGTTCGCGACGCGGGATGGTGCCGTCCATGCAGTAGTAGTCCGGCGACATCCGCCCCACGGCGGGAAAGGCGGCCTTGCGCCCGGCCCAGAACAGTTGACGTTCGGCGTCGTCGCGGGCCAGCTGGATCTGGGTGGCGCCGGCCGCTTCGAGCAGGCCGCGAACGCGTTCGCAGTCGGCATGGACATCGGCCTCGACGCCGTCGAGTTCGCACAGGAGAATGGCCTCGGCCTCGACCGGGTAGCCGGCGTGGACGAAATCTTCCGCGGCGCGGATCGCCAGGTTGTCCATCATCTCCAGCCCGCCGGGAATGCAGCCCGCGGCGATGATGTCGCCGACCGCCTTGCCGGCACGCTCGACGTCGTCGAAACAGGCCATCAGCACCTTGGCCACTTCCGGCTTGGGCAGCAGCTTGACGGTGACTTCGGTGACCACGCCCAGCATGCCCTCGGAGCCCATGAACAGCGCCAGCAGGTCGAAGCCGGGCGAGTCCAATGCTTCGCCGCCCAGCCTCATCCGCTCGCCCTCGATGGTGACGATCTCGACCCCGATGACGTTGTGGACGGTCAGGCCATATTTCAGACAGTGCACGCCGCCGGCGTTTTCGGCCACGTTGCCGCCGATCGAGCAGGCGATCTGCGACGAAGGATCGGGCGCGTAGTAGAGCCCGTGGGGCGCGGCGGCCTCGCTGATCGCCAGGTTGCGCACGCCGGGCTGGACCCGGGCGATGCGGGCGTCGGGATCGAGCTCCAGGATCCGGTTGAAGCGCGACATCACCAGCAGCACGCCTTTCTCCAGCGGCAGCGCGCCGCCGGAGAGACCGGTGCCGGCACCGCGGGTGACCACCGGTACGCCATGCTCGTAGCACACCCGCATCAGGGCCTCGACCTCGGCCAGCGTCGTTGGCAGCGCCACCAGCATCGGCAGGGTGCGGTAGGCCGCCAGACCGTCGCACTCAAACGGACGCAGATCCTCTTCGCGGTCGAGCAGGGTCAATTTGGGCGCCACGGCCTGGATGGCGGCGATCAACGACGCCTTGTCGACGCTCTCGATCTCGCCGTCGAGGCGCTCGTCGTAGAGCAGGTTCATGGCCATCTCCTCGGGTCGTCGAGTCGAACGGATATTTATGGAAGTCTTTTCCATATTCTGTGGAAGGGAGCCAACGGCCACCATTAGCCGAAAGCCTAATATGTTGTTAAATGGTCTTACCAAAACGGCTCCCGCAGCGAGCGACGGGAGCCGTTCCGAACAGGCGACGAGATGGGTCAACCACCCACGAGAGGGTCGCCGATGCCGAACACGAAGAACGCCAACAGGCCGATGATCCCGGCGAACAGGCAGTAGTAGAGCGTCGGCAGGATCGTCTTGCGCAGCGTCGTGCCCTCGCGGCCGAGCAATCCGACGGTGGCCGAGGCAGCGACCACGTTGTGGATCGCGATCATGTTGCCGGCGGCGGCGCCCACCGCCTGCAGCGACACCATCATCGCGGTGGAGAGTCCCAGCACCTCGGCGACGTTGAACTGGAACGCCGACAGCATCAGGTTGGAGACGGTGTTGGAACCGGCGATGAAGGCGCCCAGCGCGCCGACCGCCGGGGCGAACAGCGGATAGATCTGGCCGACGCCGTCGGCAACCAACTGCGCCATGGCCACCGGCATCGAGACCAGGTCGGACTCGTTGACGCCGGAGTTGATCAGGATGCGTACCATCGGGATGGTGAACAGCAGCACGAAGCCGGCACCGAAAATGGTTCTGGACGACTCGGCGAAGGCGGCCTTGACCTGCGGGGCGCGCATGCCATGAAGAAAGATCGTGGCGATCACTGCGATCAGGATGATTCCGCCGGGCAGGTAGAGCCATTCGATGCTGCCGGAAACGCCCTGTTCACCCAGGATATCGCTCCAGCCGGTGCTGACCGAGGAGAGCGCGGCCTTGACCGAAGGTACCGTGCGCGAGATCACCAGCAGCGCGGCGACGATGACGTAGGGCATCCAGCCGCGCAGCGTCGACATCGGTGCCTTGCCGGCGACGTCGTCGACCTTGATCTCGATCTTGCCCAGCCATTCGGCGGGCCACTGCGAGCGTTCCGGGAAATCCCAGGTATCCTTGGGCAGCAGGAAGCCCTTGCGCGCCGCCGGCACTACGATCGCCAGGCCGATCAGACCGCCCAGCAGCGAGGGAAACTCCGGCCCCAGGAACACGCCCACCAGCATCGACGGCACCACGAAACAGACACCGACGAACAGCGCGAACGGGGTGATCGACAGGCCCTCGGTCCAGGAACGGTTCTCGCCGAAGAAGCGCACCATCATCACCACCAGGATCAGCGGCATGAACACGCCGATGATGCCGTGAGTGATGACGACTTCTGAGGTGATCAGGCGGAAATAGGTCTCCCAACTGGAACCGCTGGCGGTGAGCTGTTCGGCGATCGCGGACTGGTTCACGCCGCCGGTGACACCGACCACGATCGGGGTGCCCACGGCGCCGAACGAGACTGGCGTCGATTGCAGCATCATTCCCACCACCACGGCGGCCAGCGCCGGAAAGCCCAACGCCACCATCAGCGGCGCGGCCACCGCGGCTGGCGTACCGAAGCCGGAGGCGCCCTCGATGAAGCAGCCGAACAGCCAGGCGACGATCAACGCCTGCACGCGGCGGTCCGGGCTGATGCCGGAGAAGCCGTTGCGGATCGCCATGATACCGCCCGAGTGCTTGAGCGTGTTGAGCAGCAGGATGGCACCGAAGATGATCCACAAAAGCGACACGGTCATGACGAGCCCCTGCAGCGTGGAGGCCAGCACGCGGGTGCCGGTCATGTCCCAGGCCAGCAGCGCGATCAATACCGCGACGACGAACACGATCGGCATCGCCGTGCGCGCCGCCATGCGGAAGCCGATCAGTAGTACCCCGGCCAACACCAGTGGCAGAAAGGCCAGCAGCGATAATAGCGTATGGTTCATATCGAAAGCCCTTGAGTCATTTTTATGAGCGCTTGTCGAAGCCGTGTCTCGTGCGGTGGCGCTCGAGCAACGGCGGTCGCCGCCCGGCATGCTCGCTTCGAGGGGAAGCGGCGATTGCCCGGAAGATAACCAGCGCCGCAGTGGGTGCCAACGCTGGTTAATTGGTCAGACCATAATGGCGAAATGTTCGGTGTGTTGAGATAAGCATTTGATAAATATTATTTATTGTCGCAATTTGCCGAAGGCAAAACGGTGATGGCAGATAGCAGGAGTGCGACTAATGGACGTTACCGGCCGGCAACACCGATAACCGTGTGATGACGATTCGTCATCGCGCCGCCGTGGCAGAGGACAAGATCGCGTTGACGAATGGTCAGATGCTTGGACATGCTGCATCGACAAGCGTGTCGACGTTTGGGCCAACGAGGAGAGTGACATGAGCCGCAAGATGTACGATCTGTGCGGTCGCGATGAGCGACTGCGGTTTTCGCCCTACTGCTGGCGGGTCAAGTATGCCCTGGCGCACAAGGGGCTGGATTGCGAATTCATTCCGTGGAAGTTCACCGACAAGCAGGCGATAGCCTTCTCCGATCAGACGCGAGTGCCGGTGCTGGTCGACGGTGACGAGAGCGTGGTCGACAGCTACGAGATCTTCCGTTACCTCGACCATGCCTACCCCGAAAAGCCGCTGCTCGGCGACGCCACGGCGGAAGCCCGGGCACGCTTCTTCAAGTTCTACGCCGAGCGTTCGTTGGCGCCGGGCATTCTGCGCACGATCCTGATGGACGTCTTCAACGCCGTGCATCCCGATGACAGGGAGTATTTCCGCACCTCGCGGGAAAAAATGTTCGGGCGCACGCTGGAAGAGATGCATTCGCCGAGCCAGGGGCTGTCGATGCTGGACCGCGCACTGGAACCGATGCGTGGACGGCTCGACGAGGCGCCTTTCCTCGAAGGGGAAACGGCCGGTGCCGCGGATTATCTGGTGATCGGTGTCTTCCTGTGGGCGCGGGTCACCTCGGCTGCCGATCTGGTCTCCAACGCCGATCCGGTCTATGCCTGGCTCAATCGCATGCTCGATCTGCATGGCGGCCTGGGGCGCAACGCCACGCGGATCGTCGATATCGAAGGGGCGTTCGCCGACTGAGGTCGCGTGCTGGCCGGTTACGTCCGGGCGGGTGGCGCGATGCCATGCGAGACGCTGCTCGGGCGAAGGCTTATGCTGGGGGCACATCCGGCCTCATGCCGGTAATCGCGACAGGAGCTTGTGATGATCGATCTCTACTACTGGACGACGCCCAACGGCCACAAGGTGACGCTGTTTCTCGAAGAGGCCGGGCTCGACTATCGCATTCACCCGATCAACATCGGCAAGGGCGAGCAGTTTTCCCCCGAGTTTCTCGAGATCGCCCCCAACAACCGTATCCCCGCGATCGTCGACCGGGCCCCCAGCGACGGCGGCCAGCCGCTCTCGCTGTTCGAGTCCGGTGCGATTCTGGAGTACCTGGCCGACAAGAGCGGCAAGTTCCTGCCCAAGTCGGGCCGCCAGCGCTACCGGGTTCTGCAGTGGCTGTATTGGCAGATGGGCGGTCTGGGGCCCATGGCGGGGCAGAATCACCATTTTCGCAACTACGCGCCAAAGAAGATCGAATACGCCGTCGAGCGCTATATCAATGAAACTTCACGGCTCTACGGAGTACTCGACAAGCAACTCGACGACAATGAATACGTCGCCGGCGACGACTATTCCATCGCCGACATGGCAATCTGGCCCTGGATCAAACCCTACGAGAAGCAGGGCCAGGACATCGAGGACTATCCCAACCTGCAGCGCTGGTTCGAACGGGTGGGGGAACGCGACGCGGTCAAGCGCGCCTACGCCAAGGCGGAAGAGATCAATCCGCAGAACAACGTGGAAATGAACGACGAGGCTCGCCGACACCTGTTTGGCCAATAGCCCCTGTTTGGCCAATGGCTACCCGATAGTGGCGCCCCGGCCTGGGCCGGGGCGCGCCGCTCAGGGTCGCCGGGCTTCGAAGAATTCCCGTACCTGCCGGAAGGCGGTGGAAAAATAGAGTTCGTAAGTGTCTTTTTCGACGAAGCCGATATGTGGCGTCGCCAGGACGCGGGAATGGGCCTGGTAGGCGACGGCCCCGGCGGGCTCGTTCTCGAACACGTCGACGGCGGCGGCTCCCGGGCGGCCGGCGTCGAGGGCATCAAGCAGCGCCCCCGGGCGGATCAGCTCGGCGCGGCTGGTGTTGACCAACAGGGCATCGGCGCGCATCGCGGCCAGATCCGCCGCCGTTACCAGCCCGCGGGTTTCGGCGGTGAGCTTGAGATGCAGGCTGACCACGTCGCAGCGTGAGAGAAAGGCGCGACGGTTGGGCTCGAATTCGACCCCGAGCTCGAAGGCGCGTCCGGCGCTCGACTCGCGGCCATGGGCGACGACCCGCATGCCGAAGGCCTTGGCGTAGCCGGCGACGAGACTACCGATCTTGCCCAGCCCCCAGATACCCAGAGTACGACCATGCAGGGTGTAGCCCAGCGACTCTTCCTCCAGGCGTGGCGTGGTGCGTTGCCACTCGCCCTCGGCCTGGCGCGCCAGGTAGCCACCCAGGCGCCGGCTGCCAGCCAGGATCAGCAGCCAGCTCAGCTCCGCCGGCGCCACGGGCGAGCCGTTGCCATCACGGATTTCGATGCCTAGCTCGCGGCAGGCGTCGAGATCGATCGCCGAGGAGAGGCGGCCCGTCTGTACCACCAGCTTCAGCTTCGGCAATTGCTCCAGCAACTCGCGGGTCAGACGGGTACGCTCGCGGATCAGGATGACCGCGTCGCTCTCGGCCAGGCGTGCCGGCAACGCCGCCGGCGCGAGATGGCGGTGCTCGATATCCAGACGGATGTCGCTGCCGTCGAGTTCATGGGCCGCATCGAGAAAGGCACAACAGCCCTGATAGTCATTCAGTACCGTGACGGTGATCGACATGGCGGGCTCCTCGGATCGATGGCGTCTTCGGCATTGTTGGCACGTTCGCCGGGCGCTGTCGAGACCCGTTGTCTCAACTCTCGCGCTCGAGGAATTTCCTGACCCGTTCGGTACTGGCGTTGGTGAAGAAGGTCTCGGGGTCCGCGCGCTCGATGATCAGGCCTTTCTCCAGGAACACCACCTGGTCGGAAACCGCACGGGCAAAGGCCATCTCGTGGGTCACGATCACCATGGTGTAGCCTTCGGCGGAGAGGTCCTTGATGACCGCGAGCACTTCGCCGACCAGTTCGGGGTCGAGCGCCGAGGTCGGCTCGTCGAACAGCATCACCTCCGGCTGCATCGCGAGAGCCCGGGCGATCGCCACGCGCTGCTTCTGGCCACCGGAAAGCGTGTTGGGATAGGCATCCGCCTTGTGCGACATGCCGACTTTCTCCAGCAGTGCCCGGGCGTGTTCCTCGGCCTCGCGCTTCGACTTGCCGAGCACGTGGATCGGCGCCTCGGTGACATTGTGCAGGACGTTGAGATGGGGCCACAGGTTGAAGCTCTGGAACACCATGCCGGTGCGGGCGCGGACCCGGGCCAGCGTCTTGACCGGCATCGGGCGACCGGCATCGTCGACACCGATACGCTGGCCGGCAATGTGGATGCTGCCGCGATCGGGCTGCTCGAGCCAGTTGATGCAGCGCAACAGCGTCGACTTGCCCGATCCGGACGAGCCCAGAATCGTCACCACCTCGCCTTTCGCGACTTCGAGGTTGACGTCGCGCAGCACTTCGACACCGTCGAAGCTTTTCGACAGTTGGCGAATCGATACCGCGGCCGTCTCGGGCAGGGTTGTTTCAGACATGGTCGAATCCTCGTTTGGCGCTGAAACGCCCGCACTGTTTGATGATGATTTCCATGACGATGCTGACCGCCCAGTAGAAACCGATGACCACGATGAAGGCTTCGGTGGGGATGAAGTAGGTTCCCGACAGGTTGTTGGCGGCGGCGGTGAGCTCGCGCACGGTGATGATCACCAGGAAGGCCGTGTCCTTGAGCGCATAGATCAGCTGGTTGCCGATCAGCGGCCGGGTCTGCATCACGATCTGCGGCAGGATCAGGCGCAGGAACATCTTGCCCTTGGTGAACCCATGGGCCTTGGCGGCCTCGATCTGCCCCGGCGGGAAGGTCAGTCGGCTGCCGCGGAAGATTTCGGCGAAGTAGCAGCCGTGATAGACCGCCAGCGCGCCCACGCCAGCCCACCAGGCGTTCAGGCGAATGCCGAAGGTCGGCAGGCCGTAGTAGAGCACGTAGGCGAGCATCAGAAACGGCAGCATGCGCATGCCGTCGATGAATATCCGTAGCGGCAGTGCCAGCCGGGGCCGGGTGCCCTCCAGCATGAAGAGCATCACGCAGCCGATGAGAAAGGCCGCGCTGATCGACAGCCCGAAGATCTCCATCGTGCTGAGGAAACCGGACCAGAATTGATCGCGGGCATCCCACAGGATTTGCCAGTTGGTCATGTCGCTCCTCGCTTGCGTTTGTCAGCCGATCACACGGCCAACCGATTGGCGCGACGTTCGGCGAGTCGCTGCAGCCACACCAGGCAACCGATCGCCAGCATGTAGAGCGCGCAGGCGGCCAGGATCGGCGGCAGCGGTTCGTAGGTCACCGCCGAGATGCGATTGGTGACGCGGGTGAGATCGACGATCCCGATCACCGCGATCGCCGGGCTGCCCTTGATCAGGAACGACATCTCGTTGACCAGGCCGGGCAGGCTGGTGACCACCAGTTGCGGCAACATGATGCGACGGAAGGTGATCCAGGGCGTCATGCCGACCGCCATGGCGGCCTCGCGCTGCTCGCGGGAGAAGTTGCGGAAGGCGCTGCGCCAGATTTCGGCGTTGAACGCCGTGGTATTGAGCGTCAGAGCCAGGATGCCGGTGACGTTGCGGTTGAGGTTGATGCCGAATGTCGGGGCGCTGAGGAAGATGAACAGGGTCAGCGTCACCAAGGGCGTGGCGCGGGCCAGACTGACGTAGAGCACCAGCAATTGGTCGACGATCGGAATGCGGGCCAAGCGGATCAGCGCGATGAGCAGGCCGGCCACCACGCCGATGGCGATCGAGACGCCGGAGATCCAGACGGTGGTCCAGGCACCTTCCAGCAGCATGTGCCAGGCACTGGTGTTCATGAATAGACCCCTGAGACAGACGATGAAACGGGCGCCGCGCGACAGCACGGCGCTTTATGGCGCAAGGCAACGAGGGAGCAGGTATCAGCCGTCCAGGCCCGCCAGCTCATGGAACTGCTCGACGCTGGTCAACGGCTCGGTGGGCAGATCGGGGAAGCTCTCGCCGAACCACTTCTCCTGCAACTCGGCCAGACGTCCGGTTTCGCGCATATGAGCGAGGAAGTCGGTCATGTAATCGAGCAGTTCGGGACTGTTCTTGGGAATCGGCCAGGAAACATAGCCCGCGCCGGAAACGGCGGGCCCCTTGGCGAAGACATCCGGCTTGGAGGCGACCAGCGTGTTGACCGGCACCGCCGAGTCGATCACGTAGTCGAGGCGGCCGTTGGCCAGATCGGCGAAGGCTTCCGGGTAGGATTCGTACTGCACCACCTCACCGAGCTTGCCGCCGTCGTCCTCGAGCATCTTCTTCAATTCCGGCAGACGGGACAGCAGCACGCTACCGGCCTGAACGCCCACCGTCTTGCCGCTGAGATCGTCGACGTCGCTGATGCTGTCGTCGTCGGCGCGCTTGATGGCGAAGTGCTGGGCGGAAGCGTAGGGCGGCGTGTAGTTGAATACGCGCAGCCGCTCGTCGGAGACCGACGCGCCGGTCAGCGCCATGTCGTACTGACCGGTGGAGACCGCCGCCAGCAGTCCGGTCCAGGGCAGGATGTCCTGACGCACATCGAAGTCGGCGTACTGGCGCAGCTCTTCCAGCATGTCGGCATTGAAGCCCACGGCGTTGCCATCCTCGATGTAGTTGAACGGCGAGTAGTTGTCCTCGGTAGCCACGCTCAGGTAGCCGCGGCTCTCTATCTCGGAGAGGTCGGCGGCGAAGGCCGACAACGACAACGCCATCAACGTACCGGCTACGGTGGTGGCGACGAGTCTGGACAGGCGGCGGGAAGGCGAAGTGGCATTGGTCGGGAAGCGCAGCATGAAGAACACCCTCGATATATTGTTGTCGGTGATAGGTCTGTCGGTTGGCCCGGCGGCGCCGTTGAAAGAGCGTTGCGGACGCCCCGAGTCGGTCTCTCCACCCTAAAGAATTCACGCGATGTCGCTATAGAGCCAGTTTGCTGTCATTGGCTGGCCAGATTGGCGTTGCCGCTGGCAAATCAGGCGAGCGCCTTCAGTGCCGCGATCAGCGCATCGAAGGGCGCCCCGGCAAAGCCGATTCCTACCAGTTGGCTGGCGCCCGGACGCGGCCTGGCGGGTGTCCAGTCGGCATGTCCGCCGCTCCATTGAAAGACATAGTGCTGGCCGTCGGCCTGAATGAATCCCTTGGCCCGCGCCAGCCCGTCGGCATGCTTGGCGAGCAGAAATTCCAGTGTCCGTCGTTCCAACGATGGCGGGAGGGCGATCGCAAAACGCTGCCAGTCGGGATCGTGTTCTCCGGCGGCGCGGCGCACAGTCATCGGTTGCGCCGTCGCGGGTTCCGGTGTCCTGCCGACGCTGGAATCGGCGTACGTGATGCGAGCCGTGGGGTTGAGCGCGTGGAGCCGACCCATCAGGTGGTCACGCTCGACGACATCGAGATCATCGCCGCGGTTGAGGGAGAGCAGGTCGGCGCTGAGGATCTGGTCTGCCACCAGCTCGGCGACGCGGCTGTCGTTCAGGCGCTGCGCAAGGCTCGCCAGGTCGACCATAGTGACGATGCGATCCAGGCAGAAACGTTGCGCCACGCGGATCATGTCGGCGATGCGTCGAGGTCGGGCCACACCACTGGTCTCGATGATCAACGCCGCGGGCGGCTCCGGCCAGCGGCCGATACGCGAGAGTTGCGAGCCCAGCTCGTCGCTCAACGAGCAGCACAGGCAGCCGCTGCTGAGCTTGAGCAGGCGCTCCCCGGCGTAGTCGATCAGCTCGGCGTCGACATTGATGGTGCCGAAGTCGTTGACCAGCACCAAGGTGCCCGGTGCCACGCCGTCTCGCAGATGGATGTTGAGCCAGGTGGTCTTGCCGGCGCCGAGATAACCGGCCACCAACGTCACAGGTATCGGGCTGGTGGTGACGAGCTCAGACATTGCTGAAGACGTGGCCGCCGACGACCGTTGCCGCGATGCCGATCGAAGCCAGTCGATCCAGCGGCACCTCACGCGGGTCTTCGTCGAGCACCGCCATATCGGCGAACTTGCCCACCTCCAGGCTGCCGACGTGGTCGTCCAGCTTCAGGGTATAGGCTGCGTCCAGCGTGATCAGGCGCAGCGCACGTTCCACGTTCAACGCCTCATTAGGCCCCAGCACCTCGCTGCTGGCGGTCTGACGAGCGACGGCACACCACGCCGTGAACAGCGGCGCCAACGGGGTGACCGGCGCATCGCAATGCGCTGCGATCGGTATGCTCAGGCGATCCGCCGAGGCCAGCGGTTCGAGACGCTGGCAGCGTTCGAAACCCAGCGTGCGGGTGCGGTGGATGTCGCCCCAGTAGTAGAGATGGTTGGCGAACATGTTGAGACACACCCCGAGTCGCGCCGCGCGTTTCAGCTGGGCGTGGCTGATGATCTGGCAGTGCTGCAGGGTGTGGCGATGGTCGGCCCGCGGCCACAGCTCCAGCGCCGATTCGATGGCGTCCAGCATCAGCTCCACGGCTTCGTCGCCGTTGGTATGGATATGCAGTTGCAGCCCGGCCTGATGATAGCGGTGGACGATCTCGGTCAGGCGTTCCGGCTCCGCGTTCCACATGCCGTTGGGCGATCCGTCGTGATAGCCGGGCCACTTGAGACGTGCGGTGTAGCCCTGGATGGAGCCGTCGGTCATCAGCTTGACCAGCCCGAAATGCAGCTTGTCGCTGCGCTTCTCGCGACAGCCGAGAACTCGGTCGATGCCGTCTTCCGGCGTGTAGGTCAGCGCACTCATGGCCGGCGCCAGGCGCATCGGAACGTCGGCCCGGTTACAGGTGCGCTGCATGCACTCGACACCATCGTCACTCAGCGGATTGTAGAGGTCGGTCAGCGTGGTCACGCCGTGGCGCTGGGCGATGCGCGCGTATCGCTCGAGCGTCGTCTGTTCACTGCCGCGGTCGAAAAGATCCAGATTCAGGGCGTCGAAGATCGCGAACATCGCCGCCATCTCGCGCAGCTCGCCGTTGGGTCGGCCGTCGTCGAAGGTCAGTACGCCCTCGATAGCGGCCTGCGACTCGAGACCGGAAAGACGCAGCATGGCGCTGTTGACCGTCATCATGTGCAGGTTGGCATGGATGACAACAATCGGGCGCTCGGCGTCGATGGCGTCGAGATCGTCGCGATCAAGCCGGCGCTGGGGGAAGTAGATCGGATCGAAGCCCCAGGCGATCAGTGGTGTGTCCGGCGATAGCTTGGCCATCTGTTCGCCGAGATGACGCTGTAGCGAGGGGATATCGGTCAGCCCCGGCCAGATATGGCCGTCGGGATCCTGGCGCGGGAAGAAACCGGCGTAGGGGTATTCCCACAGCACGCCTTCCAGCGCGTGGCTGTGGCCCTCGACGAAGCCGGGGAGGATGATCTTGTCGGCGAAGCGCTCGTCGAGTTCGAAGTCACCCAGATCCGACAGCGTTTCCAGCGAGCCGACGCCGAGAATCCGACCGTCGCGGACCGCGATGTGGGTGGCCTCCGGCTGCGAGGGGTTCATGGTTAGAATGCGCCGGGCGGCGAAAATGCGATGGTTCATGACGGATTCGGCTCCTGAACGGAAGGCGTCTGGCCGCCCCGACTATGCTGCCATTTCAGCAGTAGCGGGATGCAGATCGCCATCAGTACCACGTAGCCACCGAAGATCGCCAGGTAGCTCCAGGTGCCGAGGGAGGGCGCAATCGGGGCGACGAAGAACAGTGTCGGGATGTTGACCACGATGATCGCGATATTGAAGAACGCCAGCTCCTTGGGCACCGAGGTGCTGAAGTCGGCATCCAGCATGCGCAGCAATAGCAAGCCGGTACCGGTGGAGCCACAGCAGCAGCCAAAGGCGGTGACGGCACGCTCCGGCCCGAGCCGGCCGCTGAGGCGTCCGATCGCCATCGCGCCGAGGAAGGTGACCAGCGTGATGGCAACCGCAACGAGCAAGATTGGCACCAGCAGGGCAGAGAGCACGGCGATCTGGATGCTCATCAGGGTGGCGACGACCATGAAGTCCACCGACCCGCTGGTGATGCGCTTGAGCGTGTCGTCGTCGACCTTGTCGGCCCAGCCGAAGCGGTCGATCGCCATCCGCATCAGTACGCAGACCGTCAGCCCGTGGATGAAGAACAGGTTGTAGCTGAAGAACACCGAAAGCACCTGATTGCCGGCCACCAGTGGCTGCATCGCGGTCAGCCAGACGTAGGTGATGACATAGGCCACGCCCAGCAGGCCTATGTGCCAGGCCAGCGAGTCGACGGTGCCGGAATGCGACACCTGCTTACCGGCAGAGGGTTGTGCCTGTGGCGTATGAAAGCCGCGAACGAAATCGTCATCCAGCGTCGAGCTGCGGTTGGTGTTGAGCCCCTGTTTGAGAAAATAGCGTGCGGCCGGCACGCCGACGACGAAGGCGGCCACGAAGCCCAGCGAGGCGAAAATGACGCCCACCTGCGCGGCATTGGCGATGCCGTAATCGTTCTCCCAGATCGTGCCGTAGGTCAACGCCTGGCCCGGGCCCTGGGTGAATCCGTGGGTGACGATCGCTCCCAGCAATGGGCTGAGATCACTGCCGCTGATCAGGTCGTAGCCCGCCATCAGGCCAAAACCGATCACCGCCTGGGCGCCGAGACTGGCGGTCCAGATCAGCGTCAGCCACAACCCGCCACCGACGATGCTCTGGCGCTGTTCACCTGCGGCTGGTTTGGAGCTGCCGGTCAGGCACAGCGACATGAAGCTCAGGGTAAAGAAATGGAATGCGAGCGCAGTGAAATCGGAAGGGGCATAGCCGGGAACCAGCCCCGCGGAGAGCCCGATGAAACCGATGATGCCCGCGACGATGCTGCCGGGAATCAGGCTGGCTCGTAGCCAGGGAAGACGGCTGCGCAGCAGGCTGCCGACAACCAGCAAGGCAGCGATCAGCGCGAAGGCGATGACGCCATGGAAGGTACTGCCCATGTTGTAGTCCTCGTGATTGACGTTGTTATGGTCGGGGGCGAGTCGCTCCGACGCGACAGGGCCGGGTCATACGTAAGTCGGGTCATACTAAAGTTCGGAATGCGCGGCGCTACAGGACAGATTCCCGTCGTGCTCGAGACAGTTGAGCGTGCCACTGGCGCAAATCTTGCAGGAGTGAGAGCAGTCCATTTCTGTGATTGCCGCGGGAGTCCCGCATGCTCGACCACTATTTCCATCTCGACTTCGATGCCCAGCGAGGTTTACAGGAGCAACTGCGCGAGGCGCTGCTCGATGCCATCCACACCGGTACCATTCCCGCCGACGAGGCGCTGCCGTCCTGCCGCAAGCTGTCGCTGCAACTGGGTATCTCGCGCAATACCGTGGCGCTGGTCTACGAGGGGTTGGTGGAAGACGGTTATCTGATCAGCCGGCCACGCAGCGGCTACTACCTGCACGACGCCTACCACGAGCCCGATGCACTGGAATCGTCCCGGGCGATGCATGACGCAGTCCTGGATGCACCAACTTGGAGCCGACGTTTTACCCACCGGCCGAGCCATCTGCAGGGCGTTCTGCGCCCCAGCAACTGGATGCACTACGAATTTCCCTTCGTCTATGGTCAGCTCGATACCCGGTTGTTCCCGCTGGAGCAGTGGCGCGAAGCCTCGCGGCGTCTGTTGGGCAGTCATCGCGAACGCCACTGGCTGAGCGACCGCTACGATCAGGACGATCTGATGCTGGTGGAGCAGCTGCGCACCCGTGTCCTGCCCAAGCGCGGCATCCATGCGCGCAGCGACGAGATATTGATCACGCTGGGCTCGCAGAATGCGCTGTTTCTGATCGCGCAGCTGTTGTTCGATCGTCGCACCCGTGTCGCGGTCGAGAATCCCGGCTATCGTGAGGCGGCCAACGTCTTTCTGCGCCAGGGCGCGCAGCTGAGCTACCAGCCCATCGACGGTGAAGGCATGTGTCTCGACGCGTCGGCGGCGAAGAGCGATTACCTCTACGTGACGCCCAGCCATCAAGGCCCTACCGGCGTGACCATGAGCCGCCGTCGGCGCGAGGCATTGATCGAGCAGATCCAGCGCCGCGACCAGATCGTGCTGGAGGACGACTACGACGCCGAGGTCAATTTCGATCGTCATGCCCAGCCGGCGCTGAAGGCGAGCCGGGCCGGCTCCCGAGTGATCTACATGAGCAGCCTGTCGAAGCCGCTGTCGCCTGGATTGCGCCTGGGCTATGTGGTGGCCGACGCCGAACTGATCGACGAGCTGCGGGCGCTGCGCCGGTTGATGTACCGCCATCCACCTTCCGGCCTGCAGCAGCAGTTGGCACAGTTTCTCTCCCAGGGGCATTACGACCGTTACTTGCGTCAGTTTGCCGACGAGATGCGCCAGCGCTGGGAAGTCATGAATGCCGCCATCGGGCGGGAGCTGCCCGACTGCCGCCGGGTAGGCGGGGAACATGCCAGTGTGTTCTGGCTGGAAGCGCCTAGTGCGGTCGATACCCAGCGGCTGGCCTGGCAGGCGGCGCAGCATGGCGTGCTGATCGAGCCCGGCTTCCAGCACTTCTTCGACCAGGCGCCGCCACGCAACTACATGCGGTTGGGATTCGGCGCCATCGACGCCGAGCGCATCGCGCCGGGGATCGCCCGGCTGGCACGCGCTTTCGGTTAGCCTGAAACCCAAACGACTGCGACCGGCAAACGCCGGTCGCTCACGGTGCTTTCCGGTATCTGTCAGCCGGCCGCAAACTCGCCCAGCACCCGGTCGAGAATGCCCAACCCCTCGGCGACTTCCGCTTCGCTGACGATGCACGGTGGCACCACGTGGATGCGGTTCTCGACCACGAACGGCAGCAGGCCCTTGGCGATCAGCGCGTTCTTGATGGCGCCCATCCGATCTGCCGGCAATGGCGCGCGGGTGTGGCGATCGCTGACCAGCTCCAGTGCGTGGAAGACGCCGAGGCCGCGGGTTTCGCCGACGATGGCGTGATCGGCCGCCAGCTGCCGGAGTCCGGCGGCCAGTGCCCCGTTACCCACGCGATCGGCGTTCTCGACCACGCCTTCCTCGGCCATCGCATCCAGCGTGGCGACGATCGCGGCCATCGCCAGCGGATGGCCGGAGTAGGTCAGCCCGCCGAAGAACATATGATCGTCGAAGTAGCGACAGATCTCGTCGGAGACGATCACGCCCCCGGCCGGCACATAGCCGGAATTGACGCCCTTGGCGAACACGATCAGATCCGGCCTGGCGCCGAAATGCTCGAGGGCGAACCAGCGGCCGGTGCGGCCGAAGCCGGCCATGACCTCATCGAAGATCAGCAGAATGCCGTACTGGTCGGCCAGCTGGCGCACGCCTTCCATGTAGCCCTTGGGCGGAATCAGTACGCCGGCGGTGCCGGGAATCGATTCGAGCAGAATCGCGGCGATGGCGCTCGGCCCTTCGCATTCGATCACCCGCTTCAGATGTTGTAGCGCGCGCTGACACTCTTCTTCCTCGTTGCCGGCCCAGAAGTCGCTGCGGTAGAGGAACGGATTGAAGAAGTGCGCGTGGCCGCGAGCGAACTCGTTGGGCACGCGTCGCGGGTCGCCGGTGGCGACGATCGCCGCGCCGGTATTGCCGTGATAGGAACGGTAGGCCGACAGGATCTTGTCGCGGCCGGTGAAAGCCCGCGCCATGCGCATGGCGTTTTCGTTGGCGTCGGCGCCGGCGTTGGTGAAGAACACCTTGCCGAAACCGGAGGGAGCCCGCTCGAGAATGCGCTTGGCCGCCTCGCCGCGCGCCAGGTTGGCGTGCGCCGGCGCCACGGTGGCGAGCTGCCCGGCCTGGGCCTGAATGGCGGCGATCACCTTGGAATGCTGATGGCCGATGTTGGTGTTGACCAGCTGGCTGCTGAAATCCAGGTACTCCTTGCCGGCGTAGTCCCACAACCGGCATCCCTGGCCACCGGCGATCACCATCGGCGAAAGATTGCCCTGCGTCGACCAGGAATGGAATACGTGCTGGCGGTCGAGCTGATGGACATAGGCGTTGGAAACATCGTCGTTGGTGATGGGGTCGGTCATGGCTGGGTTCCTGTCGTTTGGCGTTGCTGACGAGCGTCTACAATGGCTGGCCTACCTCGACGAGGCGATGGCTGGCGCTTCCGGACGGCTGCTCGAACGGGGGTGTTCACTGTCTCGATTCAAGACTAGGGGGCCGTGACCGAATCCCGTAGAGCCAGAATTCGTCGGACGTCGTGACAGCCTTGGCGGATGTCCCGTGGCGGTCGGAAAACTGGCTCTACCCGGAGGCCGGGGGGCTCGGTATGGTTCCCGCTTCGGCTTGTGTTTGGCGGCTGCGGAAGCAGCCGGAGGAGGTTAGCCGGGGTGATCCCATCGATGCCGCTGCTGTGGCCGGCCGTCGGCCTGGCGTGTTTCGCCGGATTCATCAGGGGCTACTGCGGATTCGGCTTTGCGATGCTGCTGGCCCTGGGATTGATGCTGTTTCTGCCGCCGATCGAGGCGGTATCGCTGGCGCTGTTGCTGGACCTGGTGACCAGCGTCGGGTTGTGGCGACGCGCGCTGCGTCATGCCGACTGGAAACGCCTGCGCTGGCTATTGATCGGCATGCTCGCGGCAACGCTGGCGGGCGTGTGGCTGATCTCGTCGGTTCCCGCCGCCCCGATGCGAATCGCGATCGCACTGCTGGCGCTGGCCGGGGCGGTAGCGCTGATACTGCGACGTGAACTCGCGTTCGACGCCCCGGCAGAAGGCCCGCGAGGGGGAAACAGTCTGGTCGCCGGCGCGGTTGCCGGGCTGTGCATGACCCTGGCTTCTTCCGGCGGGCCGCCACTGATGCTCTATCTGCTGCATCAGCGCATGCGCCCGGTGGCGCTTCGGGCCACGGCGATCCTCTTCTTTGCAGCCAGCAGTGCCTCTTCTCTGATCGGCTTGGGGCTGGCGGGCGAGTTGGGGCGGGAGACACTGATTCGCGCCGCCTGGCTGATGGTGCCCGCACTGCTTGGCAATCTTTTGGGGCAGTGGGCGTTCGAGCGATCGAAGCCACGTTCGATGAAGGTTACCGTGGCGCCGCTACTGATCGTGCTGTCGGTATGGGTGCTGGCCCGTGAAGCCGGCTATGGCTAGGCCCCGTTCCGTCAACTTGTACACAGCGCCGAGCGCAGACTGTCGCTCGGCTATCGAAATCTGACGAGGAGGAAATACTGTGAGCGACGTCGTTTTCATTACTGGTGCCACGTCTGGATTTGGTCGCGCCGCAGCCCATCGTTTCGCCGCCGCCGGCTGGTCGCTGGTGCTGTCCGGCCGCCGTGGCGAACGCCTGGAAGCGCTGAAGGCCGAGCTGGCGGACAAGGTGGCAGTTCACACCATCGTGCTTGACGTGCGCGACGACGAGGCCGTTCGGCACGCCGTCGATACGCTGCCGGAAGCCTTCAAGCGCGTGCGTACGCTGGTTAACAATGCCGGTCTGGCGCTGGCACCGCAGCCGGCGCAGAAGGTCGCGCTGAAGGACTGGCACACCATGATCGACACCAACGTCACCGGGCTGGTCAACGTGACCCATGCGCTGTTGCCGACACTGATCGAGGTGGGCGAAGGGGCGACGATCATCAACGTCGGCTCGATCGCTGGCCAGTGGCCCTATCCGGGCAGCCACGTCTACGGTGCTTCCAAGTCATTCGTCAAGCAGTTCAGCTACAACCTGCGCTGCGATCTGCTGGGCACCGGCGTGCGGGTGACCGACCTGGCGCCGGGCATCGCCGAAACCGAGTTCACCCTGGTGCGCACCGGCGGCGATCAGGCGGCGTCCGACAATCTCTATCGCGGGACCACGGCGCTAACCGCCGAGGATATCGCCGAACAGATGTTCTATATCGCCACCTTGCCGGCGCACATCAATTTCAATCGCCTGGAAGTGATGCCGACGCGCCAGGCCTGGTCGGCGTTCGCCATCGATCGTGATGACTGAGAAGTCCAGCTTATAACGACATCGCCCCGGCCAGACGGCCGGGGCGACGTGCATGCCGAATGAAACCGGCGGTCAGGAACCGCTGTTCTCCGGCAAGGCATAGGCGATCACGTAGTCGCCACTTGGCGTTTCCATGAAGTGGTGGCCAGTGGCAACGATCACCAGGTACTGGCGGCCATCGGCTTCGTAGACCATCGGGTTGGCCTGGCCGCCGGCGGGCAGCGGTGCCTGCCACACGGTTTCGCCGCTTTCGATGTCGATCGCGCGGATCAGGTCGTCGGTGGCGGCGGCGATGAAGATCAGGCCGCCCGCGGTGACCACGGAGCCGCCGTTGTTGGGCGTACCGATGTCGATCGGCAGTCCCGAGCGGATACCCCAGGGGCCGTTGGCGCGAGCGGTACCGAACGGGCGGTCCCACAGGGTCTTGCCGCTGGCCAGGTCGATGGCGCGGATGTGCCCATAAGGCGGCTGCTTGCACAGCATGCCTGTATAGGGCACGCGCCAACCGGCGTTGACGTTGATCGCATAGGGCGTATTGGCCTGCGGATCACCGGCGCCTTCGGCACCGCCACCGTCCGCCTCCTGCTCTTCCCGGGGAACCCAGCCGAGCTGGTTGGCGACGTCACGCGGCACCAGTTCGTTGTAGTTGGGCATGTCGTTGTAGTTGGCAATGATCACGCCACGCCGCGGGTCGATCGCCACGCTGCCCCAGTCGGAACCACCGTTGTAACCGGTGTACTGAATCCACGGCTGTTCGGCGGTGGGCGGCGTGTACATGCCTTTCCAACTGGCCTGGCGATACTGGATGCGGCAGTACAGCTGGTCGAACGGCGACATGCCCCACATGTCATGCTCGGTGATGTCCGGCTGACGCAGGGTGGCGTAGAGCGAGAAGGGTTGTGTTTCGCTGCGCTGTTCCGGCTCGGCGCCACCCTGCGGCACCGGGCGTTCTTCGGCTCCGCCGCCCAGCAGCTCGCCGGTCTCGCGGTTGAAGACATAGATCTCGCCCTGTTTGGTCGGCATCACTACTGCCGGTACCTTGCCGTTGTCAGTGGGGAAGTCGATCAACGTCGGCTGCGAGCCGGGATCGTAATCCCAGACATCCTTGTGCGCGGTCTGGAAGTGCCATACCGGCAGGCCGGTCTCGACATTGAGCGCGACCAGGGAGCTGGCCCACTCGTTCTCCTCCGGCGTGCGCGAGCTGCTCCAGTAATCGGCGGCGCTGTTGGCCATCGGCAGGTAAACCATGCCGAGCTTGCTGTCGCCGACGGCAGTGGTCCACATGTTTGGAGAGCCGCGCACGTAGGTCTCGTCGCCGGTCAGCGGTTCGCTCTGGTCGGGGCGCGCGGCATCCCAGGCCCACTGAATTTCGCCGGTAACGGCGTCGAAGCCCTTGATCACGCCGGATGGCGGGTAGCGGCGCTGGCCGTCGAGCACCTGGTGGCCGGTAACGATCACATCGCGCACCACCACCGGGGCGGAGTTGATCGAGACGTAACCCGGCGGGGTCTCGCCCATGTTGCGCTTGATATCGACCTGGCCGTTGTCGCCGAAGTCGGTGCAGGGCTCGCCGGTAGCGGCGTCGACTTCGATGATACGACCATCGAGCGTGCCGGCGATGATACGCGTGCGGCAGGCCTGGTCATCGTCGGCGGCAACCGTCGCTTGCGCGGGCGCTTCCTCCGCGGGGGCCTGGTCGCCGTCTGCGTTCTGGGCAGCAGTAGCAGAGCCCTGTTCGCCCTGGTCGTTGTCGGCGGCGGCGTTCGATGCGTTCAGGCGTTCCTCGGGGACCTCGTAATAGGTCACGCCGCGGCAGGCGGCCGTGTAAGGGATGGCCTCGTCGGAGACTTGCGGATCGTAACGCCAGTTCTCTTCGCCAGTCGCGGCATTCAGGGAAATCAGGATGTTATGAGAGGTGCACACATAGACGCTGTCGCCCACCTTGAGCGGGGTATTCTCCGAGCCCCAGCGGAGATCGAGCAGGTCGCCGGTACGATACTGCCAGGCGACTTCGAGATTGCCGACGTTATCGGGCGTGATCTGGTCCAGCGGCGAATAGCGTGTGGCTGCCGAGTCGCGGCCGTAAGCGGTCCAATCCCCCTCGTCGGGCGTGTCCGCCGGTTGCGCGTTGCCGACATCGGTCGCCAATGAGTCGTCGGCGATCGCCGGCACCTCGTTGGGATTCTCGTAACCCCGGCCGGGGACGAAGGCCAGTGCGCCGGCCACGACCAGACCCAGGAACAGCACGCCGGCCAGCGAAAAACCGACCTTTCGCGACGGGCCGCCGATCAGGGCGGGCGTGATCAAGGCAACCAGGATACCCAGGATCAGTACGACATCGAAGCGGGGAATCCAGCCCCAGTAGTTGAGTCCCGACTCCCACGCGGTCCATAGAAAAGTGCCGATGAATACCAGCGCATAGAGCCAGGCCCCGGAGACTTGTCCTCGGAACAGCAGGATGCCGGCAATCAGCATCAGCACGCCGGCGATCAGGTAGTACCAGGAACCACCCAATATGACGAGATAAAGCCCGCCGCCGCCCAGGGCGAGACCGACGAGCGCGACAATGATCCCCACGATTTTGGCGAATGTTCCGCCTGCTCCGGGGGAAGAATCTGTATTGGCCACTATTCCCTCCCTTGAATGACTCAATTCCAAAGCCGTATAGATAACCGGCTAATGAATTGTCGCGACAATCTGCCGCAGTCGCAATCCGCTTGATTCAATCAAGTTGCTGAATGCCGCTTTGTAAAGCGCTCGGGGGAGAATTACGACATTGATCGAACCTCGATCATCAAAGCGTCAAACGGCGTTCTGTTGCTCACGGCGGGTGCCATGAAAAACGCGCCGATGTCTCGGCGCGAGGGGGATGGAAGGAAAATCGAGGAGCGGCTGGGTCAGACGACGCTAAAACCGTGGGCGAACGGATCGCGATCATCGATGAAGATGGTGTTGTAGCCGGTGACTCGCGCCCAGCCGGCGATGCTGGGACGGATGGCCGGCTTGCCGCCGACCTCCGTCAGCGATTCGACCCGGCCTTCGAACAGGCTGCCGATGATGCTCTCGTGGATGAAGGTCTGGCCCGCCTCGAGCCAGCCGCGAGCGACACGTTGGGCCATGCGCGCCGAGGTGCCGGTGCCGCAGGGAGAGCGGTCGATGGCGCGGTCGCCATAGAACACTGCGTTGCGGGCGTCGGCATTCGGCTCATGCGCCGGGCCGGTCCACATGGCGTGGGAAACGCCGCGGATGGTCGGATTCTCGGGATGGACCGGGGTGATGATCTCGTTGAGGCGTCGGCGCACGATCGGCGAGAGCCGGAGGATCTGGTCGACGTCCAGCGCGTCGAGGCCACCGAAGCCCGGCTGGGGATCGAAGATGGCATAGAAGTTGCCGCCGTAGGCGATATCGCACTTGAGCCTGCCGAAGCCCGGAACGTCGACCTCGACATCGGCCGCCTCGAGCCATGCCGGTACGTTGAACAGGCGGACTTTCTCGATGTAGCGCCCGTTGCGCTCGTATTCGATGTCGACGCGGCCGGCCGGCGTATCCAGCGACAGCTTGCCCTCGACCCGCGGCGTGACGAAGCCCTCTTCCAACGCCGTGGTCACGGTGCCGATGGTGCCGTGACCGCACATCGGCAGACAGCCGCTGGTCTCGATGAACAGCACGCCGATATCGCAGTCGTCCCGGGTCGAAGGATAGAGGATCGAGCCGGACATCATGTCGTGGCCGCGCGGTTCGAACATCAGCCCGCGACGAATCCAGTCGTATTCACGCAAAAAGTGCTGGCGGCGCTCGCTCATGGTCGCGCCCTCCAGTCGCGGCGCGCCGCCGGCCACGACGCGCACCGGATTGCCGCAGGTATGCCCGTCGACGCACATGAAGGTGTGTCTGGCCATCGCTCTCTCCTCGATCGGAATGCAACTCCGCGCGGGTTAGTGCATCCCCGTTGTCGTTTTGGATATTGTATATAATATACGGATGCGGTGGGCAATCCTTGGGCGTGTATGAAAAGTCGGCGAGCGCAGACAGTTTTCGTACATGACCTGGCGGATGCCTGATGCTCGCGACCGGTGGTCCCGGAACGGCTCGGTGGCAAGCCGGCCATATCATTTTATCTGCAGGATCGGTGCATGAGCCCAAGTGCCAACTTCAAGCGTCAAACCGTCGCCGCCACCCTGGCCGATGCCTTGCGCGAACGCATCCTCAATCAGGAACTTGAGGAGGGCAGCGCACTGCGCCAGGATGCGCTGGCGAGCGAGTTCGGCGTCAGCCGCATTCCGGTGCGCGAGGCACTGCTGCAGTTGGAAGGCGAGGGGCTGGTGGTGCAGGTCGCGCACAAGGGCTATACCGTTTCGGTACTGTCCTGCGATGACATTCGCGAGCTTTTCGATCTGCGTGCGCTGCTCGAAGTGGATCTGCTGCGCCGGGCGCTTCCGCGGATGACCGATGAGGTGATCGCCAAGGCCTGGTCGATCGTCGAGACCTTCGATGATCGCCTGAAGCATAAAGCGGAGGAGGTCAACTGGGGCGTGCTCAACTGGCAGCTGCATTCGACGCTCTACGCCCCGGCCGGGCGCGAGCAGACCATGCGCATGCTCCAGTCACTGCATCGCAGCGCCGACCGCTATCTGCGCATGCAACTCAAAATCGCCCAGCGCAGCAATGACCGTGCCCGGTCGGAGCACGCCAGGCTGGTGGCGTTATGCGAGCAGCGTGACGGCGTCGAGGCGACACGACTGCTCAATGAACACATCCTGACGGCGCGCGACGAGTTGCTGGATTTTTTGATCACTCGCACCAATGGATCGAATGGTGTGGATGACAAAAGCAAGGACGATCGACAGTTTCGCTGATCGTATATTTTATACAAAAGATGCGGTATCAGTTTGTTAACGGCCATGGCAGGATGAGCTATCGGCGATCTCGCAGATACCGCCGACCTGGTGGGCGCAGCGCCCGATCCTGATACTCAGTCCCAACCCTGGGCAGTACGAATAACCACAAAGCGCTGAAGAGAGAAGTTGCGATAATGAACAAGATCCTCAGTCTCATCGCCTCCGCGGCGGTCATCAATCTGGCCGCAGGCAGCCTGGCCATGGCGCAGGATGGTCCGATCACCATCGGCGTGCAGGTGCCGACGACCGGCTCCGAAGCCACCTACGGCAAGGACATGCTCAATGCCGTCACCCTGTCCGCCAACGAGATCAATGCCGACGGCGGTCTGCTCGATGGCCGCCAGATCCAACTGGTGACCGGTGACACCGCCTGTGATCCGCAGCAGTCGGTCAACGCCGCCAGCCGCCTGGCCTCGCGGCAGGTCGTCGGCGTGGTCGGCGGTTACTGCTCCGGCGCCACCCAGCCGACGCTCAAGACCTACGGCGATGCCAATATTCCGTTCGTGATCGTCGCCGCCAACTCGACCCAACTGATTCCCGCCAACCCCGGCAACGCCTTCATGATCAACTCGACCGGTGCCGACCAGGCCAAGACGGCGGTCGATTTCTTCGAGGGCAAAGGCATCGAGAAAGTCGCCATCGTCAATCAGGGCGATGCCTACTCCCAGGATCTCGCCAACCTGACCCGCGACGCCTGGACCGAGGCTGGCCATACCGTTTCCGCCTTCGAGTACGTCAACAAGGGCGAGCAGGATTTCTCCGCGCTGGTCAACAAGATCCGCAGTTCGGGTGCCGAAGCGGTGTTCTGGACCGCCTACTATGCCGATGGCGGCCTGCTGATCCGCCAGCTGCGCCAGCGTGGCTTCCAGGGCACCATCGCCGTGGGTGACGGCTCCAACTCGCCGGAGCTGTTCAACATCGCCGGCCAGGCCGCCGAAGGGGTGTTCGCCTTCTCCAATCCCACCGCCGACTTCCTGCCGGCCGCCAAGCAGTTCATCGGCGACTACCAGACTGAGTTCGGCAATGCGCCGGGGCCGTATGCGCCGCTCGCCTACGACGGCATGCAACTGATGGCCTGGGCGATCGACAAGGCCGGCTCCACCGACAGCGACGCGATCATCGAGGCGCTGGCCAGCGCCGACGACCAGGAGTGGTTGGCGGGGCCGATCTCGTTCACGCCGCAGCATACGCTGGCGCGCAGTAACTTCGTGGTGCTCGAGGGGCAGGACGGCAAGTGGATTCGCTACGAGGAATGACGATTCGCTCCTCGGTTCGAGCCTCGGCTCGAACCGAGGATGTCGTCACGCGTTGCGGGACGTGAAACCCGCGACGCCTCCGCTCTGCTCATCCGCTTTCCGCTGTCCAGAGACATACGTCCATGACCTGGTACGACTCCTTTCTGCAACAGCTCGTCGACGGGCTGGTGCTGGGCTCCTTCTATGCCTTGGTGGCACTTGGTTACACCATGGTGTTCGGGGTCATCAAACTGCTCAACTTCGCCCATGGCGATCTCTACATGACCGGCGCTTTCGCTGGCTTCGGTGGGCTGTCGCTGGTCTCCGGCTTTCTCGGTGCCGGCTGGCTCGGCATCTTCGTGGCGATGTTGCTGGCGATGCTGGCGGTTGGCTGTCTCGGCGTGGTGATCGAGCGCGTCGCCTACCATCCGATGCTGGCGGCGCCGCGGCTGTCGATCCTGATCACCGCGCTGGCGGTATCGCTGGTGCTGCAGAACGCGGCGTTATCGCTGACCGGCGGCCAGTATACGGCGTTTCGCACCGATCTCGGTTTCGGCGGCTTCAATCTCGGCAACCTGTTTCTCTCCTACAACCAGATCGTGCTGGTGGCGACGGCGGCGGTGCTGATGATCGCGCTCGAGCTGTTCGTGTCCAGGACGCTCTATGGCCGCGCCATGCGCGCGGTGTCGATCGACAAGGACATGTGCCGGATGATGGGGATCAACGTCTCCGCGGTGATCGCGGTGACCTTCTTCATCGGTTCGGGGCTGGCCGCCGCCGCCGGCACCATGGCCGGCGCCTACTACGGCAGCATCTGGTACTTCATGGGCTTTCTGATCGGGCTGAAAGCCTTTACCGCAGCGGTAATCGGCGGCATCGGCAGCATCACCGGCGCCATGCTCGGTGGCCTGATCCTGGGACTGCTGGAATCGTTCGGTACCCATATCCCGTTCATCGGCAGCGAATGGAAGGATGTCTTCACCTTCTCGATCCTGATCCTGGTGCTGGTGTTCAAACCGACCGGGTTGTTGGGCAAGTCCGAAGTGGAGAGGATGTGACATGGCCAATCGAACACCGACCCTGCGGGAAGACATCCCCCGCGGCAATGTCTTCCAGCGGTTCTACGCCTCCTTCGAGTCCCCGGGTCGCCGGCGTGCCCTGCATGCGCTGATCGTGGCGTTGCTGATCGTCACGCCGTGGATCTCGAGCCAGTACGTCACGGTGATCCTGACCAACGCGTTGCTCTACGTGGTGCTGTGTCTCGGGCTCAACGTCGTGGTCGGCTACGCCGGCCTGCTCGACCTCGGCTATGCCGCGTTCTTTGCCGTCGGCGCCTATACCGTCGGCATTCTGACCCAGCAGTTCGGCATCAATTTCTGGGCCGCGATTCCGTTCGCGCTGCTTGCCGCGGCGATCGCCGGGGTGATCATCGGCGGGCCGACGCTGCGGCTGCGCAGCGACTATCTGGCGATCGTCACCCTCGGTTTCGGCGAGATCGTGCGTTTCACCGCGCGCAATCTCGAGATCACCGGTGGCGCCAGCGGGCTTTCGCACATCCCGGAACCTTCGCTGTTCGGCTGGCAGATCGATAGCTCGATCGACTTCTACTACGTCTTCGCGCTGTTGGCGGTGCTCGCCTACATCGCCAGCCAGCGACTGTTCGATTCGCGCCTGGGGCGCGCCTGGCTCTACGTGCGCCACGACGAGGACGCCGCCGAGGCGATGGGCATCAATCGCGTCGCGACCAAGCTGGCGGCCTACGTCATCGGTGCCATCTTCGGCGCGATCGGTGGCATCTTCTTCTCGGTCAACCTGGGCGCGATCTCGCCCGAGAGCTTCAGCTTTCAGCAGTCGGTGCTGATTCTGCTGGCGGTGGTGCTCGGCGGCATGGGCAAGATTCCCGGGGTCATTCTCGGCGCCTTCATCGTCGTGCTGGGGCCGGAGCTGCTGCGCGACTTCGATACCCTGAGGTTGTTGATCTTCGCCGTGCTGCTGTTGTTGATCATGCTGTTCCGGCCGAGCGGCATATGGCCCGAGAAACGTTCCTGAGGGGGAAGCGATGCTGCTGCAACTCAACCAGGTGTCGCTGAGCTTCGCCGGCAACACCGTGCTGCACGATGTCGACTTCGGCGTCGAACCGGGACGCATCCAGAGCCTGATCGGCCCCAACGGCGCCGGCAAGACCTCGATGTTCAATGTCATTACCGGCTTCTATCGCCCCCAGCGGGGCGAGATCACCTTCGATGGCGAGCGCATCGTCAAGCGCAAACCCCACAGCGTGACCCAGCTGGGAATCGCGCGCACCTTCCAGAACGTGCGCCTGTTCCGCGAGATGTCGGTGCTCGAGAACGTCATGGCGGGCCAGCACTGCCGCTCCCGGGCCGGTGCCCTGGCTGCGGTGCTGCGGCTGCCGAGTCAGCGCGCCGAGGAGCGCAAGATCCTCGAAGTCAGTCTCGAATGTCTCGATTTCGTCGGCCTGATGGGGCAACAGGACCGTCTGGCGACCAATCTCGCCTACGGTCACCAGCGGCGGGTCGAGATCGCCCGCGCCCTGGCCACCGAACCCAAGCTGCTGCTGCTCGACGAACCGGCGGCGGGGCTCAACAGCGGCGAGAAACAGGCACTGATCGAACTGATCCGACGCATTCGTGACGAGCGCGGCGTTTCGGTGCTGCTGATCGAGCACGACATGAGCCTGGTGATGAACGTCTCCGAACGCATCAGCGTGCTCGACCACGGCAGCCTCATCACCGAGGGCGCGCCCCAGGCGGTGCAGAACGACCCGCGGGTGATCGAGGCCTATCTCGGCCAGGACGACGAGGAGTTGGCACTGTGACGCAATCCCCCACCCAACCGGCGCCGGCCGCGGCCGCGAAGCGCCCCGAGCGCGTGCGCCTGTGCGTTGAAGGCGTCGAGGCGTTCTATGGCCAGATCCAGGCCCTGCGCGGGGTTTCGCTGGAGGTGCGCGAAGGCGAGATCGTGACCCTGCTCGGCAGCAACGGCGCCGGCAAGTCGACCACGCTCAAGACCATCTCCGGGCTGGTGCGCGCCCGGCGTGGCGACGTTCAGTTGGAAGGGCAGTCGATCGCCAGGCTGGCGGCCCACGAGATCGCCCGGCGCGGCGTGGTCCACGTGCCCGAGGGGCGGCGTATCCTGCGCGGCTTGACGGTCAAGGAAAACCTCGAGCTGGGCGCCTTCACGCTCAAGGACAACGCCCTGCGTCGCCAGCGGCTCGAGGAAGTCTACGAACTCTTTCCGATCCTCCACGAGCGCCGCCATCAGGACGGCTCGCTGCTCTCCGGCGGCCAGCAGCAGATGCTGGCGATGGGCCGCGCGCTGATGCACGGCCCCAGCGTGATGCTGCTCGACGAACCTTCGATGGGTCTGGCGCCCAAGCTGGTCACCGACATCATGCGCATCATCAAGCGCCTGAACGAGGCCGGCACGACGATTCTGCTGGTGGAACAGAACGCCCGTCTGGCGTTGCGACTGGCCCACTACGCCTACGTGATCGAGAACGGCGAGATTCGCATGCAGGGCGAGGCGGCCAAGCTGCGCGCGGACGAATCGGTGGTCAAGGCCTATCTCGGTGTCGGCGAGTCATAGACAGAGCTTCCCTAAGGAAACACTGCCTAAATGTCTGCGCAGGCGAATCGCTGCGCTATGACCGCCATCCCTGGCGGTCACCGAAGGCCGGCCTACGGCCGTTCAAATTCGCTCCCGGCGAATTTGTGCGCGGTGCTCGGAGTCCTCACATATAACCCATAGGCTCCGGGTCCTGCGCTCCGTGCGCCTTGCGCTTCATCCTGCTCGCCGATTTATTCAGCATTTCCATGGGTTGCCGTTGATAATGATTAGGCGGCACTTAATTCGATTCGAATCGACTCATCGCAAGGACCCCCAATGGCCTCGTCCACGTCTCGCGCGGTTTCCGGTGGCCCGGCCACCTTTCTCGGCGCCGCCTTCGCCTTTGCCGTCACCATGATCGGCACCACCATGCCGACGCCGCTCTATCCGATCTATCAGCAACAGTTCGGTTTCTCGCAGTTGATGATCACGCTGATCTTCGCGGTCTACGCCGTCGGGGTGATCGCGGCGCTGCTGATCACCGGACGCTGGTCGGATCAACTGGGGCGGCGGCCGATGCTGTTCGCCGGCCTGCTGGCATCGGCGCTGAGCGACCTGGTGTTCTGGCATGCCGGCGGTCTCGGCGTGATTCTGCTGGGGCGCGTGCTTTCCGGAATCTCGGCCGGCATCTTCACCGGCACCGCGACGGTGGCAGTGATGGAGCTGGTGCCCGACTCATGGCAGCGTGTCGGAACGTTGATCGCCACCGCCGCCAACATGGGTGGCCTGGGCCTGGGACCGATGCTGGCGGGGGTACTGGCGGTACTCTTCCCCATGCCGCTGGCGCTGCCCTATATCGTGCACCTGGCGCTCGCGCTGGTCGCAGTAATCTGTATCTGGCGCGCACCGGAAACCGTGAAGCGTCCCGAGCGAATTCGCCTGCGGGTGCAGAAGCTCAAGGTGCCCGCCGAGGTGCGGGGCGTATTCGTGCCGGCGGCGATCGCCGTCTTCGCCGGCTTCATGGTGTGCGGCTTTGCCACGTCGGTGACCCCGGCATTCCTGGGCAAGGTATTGGGCTACAGCAATCACGCGCTGATCGGCGTCGCCGCCGGGCTGTTGTTCATCGCTTCCATGCTGGGACAGACGCTGCAGCAAAAGCTGCCGGAGGCGCGCCGCCTGCCGATCGGCTGCGGCGTGCTGCTGCTGGGGGTGCTGTTCTTCGCCTGGGGCATCGGCGCGGCACAGCTCGCCGGCTTCCTCATCGGTGCCGTGGTTGCCGGCATCGGCCAGGGTATCGCCTTTCGTGCGGGATTGGGCGCGGTGGCGGCGGCCAGCCCCGCGCAGCACAAGGCGGCGGTGGTCTCGACCTTCTTCGTCGTCGCCTACGTCGCCATCTCGCTGCCGGTGATCGGCATCGGCGTGATCGCCAATCTCATCGGCCTGAAACTGACCGGCTTGCTGTTCGATCTACTGGTGGCGCTGCTCTGCTGCGCGGCGCTGATATTGCTGCTGCGCAGGCCGGCTCGAGGATGAGCAGCCCGCCGGCACGGCGCTCTGGTATCATGAGCGGCGTTTGGTTACCCACCCGCCGCCAGGAGTTCTCGATGACCGCTTCGCCCGATACGCTTCGCATCCGCCGCCCCGACGACTGGCACCTGCATCTGCGTGACGGCGAGGTGCTGAAGACGGTGCTTCCCTATACCAGCCGAACCTTTGCCCGCGCCATCGTCATGCCCAATCTGGTACCGCCAGTAACCACGATCGAAGCGGCCAGCGCCTACCGCGAGCGGATCGTGGCGGCGATCCCTGCCGGCCACGACTTCACCCCGCTGATGACCTGCTACCTCAACGAGAGCGTCAGCCGCGAAACCCTGGAACGCGGCCACGCCGATGGCCTGTTCACCGCCGCCAAGCTCTACCCCGCCAACGCCACCACCAACTCCCAGCACGGCGTCAAGCGCATTGCCGACGTCTACCCGCTGCTGGAAGTGATGCAGCGCATCGGCATGCCGCTGCTGGTCCACGGCGAAGTCACGCGCGGCGAGATCGACATCTTCGATCGCGAGAAGATCTTCATCGACGAAGTGATGATCGACATCCGTCGCCGGTTCCCCGAACTGAAAGTGGTCTTCGAGCACATCACCACCCGGGACGCGGCCCAGTTCGTGCTCGAGGGCGACGAATACCTCGGTGCCACGCTGACCCCGCAGCATCTGGCCCAGAACCGCAACGACATGCTGGTCGGCGGTATCCGACCGCATCTCTACTGCCTGCCGATCCTCAAGCGCGGCGAGCACCAACAGGCGCTGCGCAAGGCGGTGGCCAGCGGTCATCCGCGCTTCTTCCTCGGCACCGATTCGGCGCCCCACGTCAGCGCCGCCAAGGAGACCGCGTGCGGCTGTGCCGGCGTGTTCAATGCCGAAGCCGCACTCTCGGTCTACGCCGACGTGTTCGAACAGGAAGGCGCGCTCGAACACTTCGAAGCTTTCTGTTCCGAAAACGGCCCGCGCTTCTACGGCCTGCCGCTCAATGACGGCTATGTCACCCTGACTCGCCGATCGACCCCGGTGGCGGAATCGGTCGGCGAGGGCGACAAAACCTTCGTGCCCTATAAGGCGGGTGAGTCGCTGAGCTGGTCGGTGGCACGAGATTGACGCGGGATTGAAATAGCACCTTGCCGCTAGCGCCTCGCTGTCCAGGTTAGAACTTAGGACCGGTTATCGAATTGCCGGGACCACTGTGCATACCAGTTGCGGAACAGGGTGTACTGGGTTTCGGCGTAGTTGCGCTGGGCGGGGCTCAAGGCGTCGGTTTCGTTGAAGTGCAGGGTGTATTCGGTGTCGCCGTTCAGCACCATCAGATGCTTGTAATAGAGCACCAGGTCCACGCCTTCGTCGAAGGAGGAAAGCACCGCCAGGGCGGATTCCAGCTCCTGCGCCAGCCGGCGCGCCTCGGCGTCCCCCTGCGCGGCCTGTTTGCACAGCGAAACGAGGTGCAGCACTTCGCGCGGCAGGGCGTTGCCGATACCGGTGATGGCGCCGGTCGCGCCGCAATTGATAAAGCCGTGGAACACCAGGGTATCGACGCCGACCATCAGGGTAACGTCGTCGTCCTGCGAGGTGATGTGCTCCGCCGCGTAGCGCAGGTCGTCGGCACCGCCGAACTCCTTGAAGCCGATCAGGTTGGGGTGTTCCCGGCGTAGTTCGAAGAACAGCTCGGCGCGGGTGGCGAAACCATAGTAGGGACTGTTGTAGATCACCGCCGGCAGTTCGGGCGCGGCCTCCAGGATGGCGGAGAAATGCGCTTTCTGAGCGGCGCTCGAAGTACCGCGCGAGAGTACGCGGGGAATCACCATCAGCCCCTGGGCGCCGACCTTGGCGGCATGGGCCGCGTGGGATACCGCCTCCTTGGAGTTGACCGCGCCGGTGCCGACGATGGTCGGTACGCCGGCGGCGACCAGGCGTGCGACGCCTTCCTGGCGCTCGGCTTCGGTCAGTAGCGGCCAGTCGCCCATCGAACCGCAATAGACCACCGCGCTCATGCCGGTCTCGACAAGTTCACGACCCTTGGCGACCAGGGCGTCGTAGTCCGGCTTGCGCTCGGCGGTGCAGGGCGTCATCAGCGCTGGAATGCAACCGGTGAAAATCGTGTCGTTCATCGTTTTTCCTTCGAGGTTTCTCGGGTGTGTCGAGCTGGCTTCCTGTGACATATCGAGCTTAGCCCTTTTTGTCGACTTAAAAAATACAAAGTATCGAGCCATAGCGATGCGTCGAGATATCGCTCGATAACCGGAAAACCCGATTTATGAGGAGAAGCCGGTGCGGCGGCTTCAGGTCACAGTGGAATGGAAGCGTTCAGGCGGCGGTCGGCGGAGATGTAGGCGCGTATCTGGCGCACGATCTGGTCGGCATGGGCGTGGGCGATACGGTCGGCCGCCTCGATGTCGCGCGCTTCGATGGCGGAGACCATGTCCTGGTGCTCCTGGAGATAGACCCGTGGCAACTCATCGTTGAAGGAGGAGTAGTAAAAGCGGAGCAGGCGCCGGCCCTCGTCGAGCAGGCGTTCGAACAGCTCGGTGTAGTAGTGGTTCTTGCCGGCCCGGGCGATGGCGGCGTGGAAATGGCGATTGACCTCGATCATGCCGGCCACGTCCTTGGCTTCCACCGCCTCGGCGTAACCCGCCTGGAGCTGGCGAATGTGCGCGATCTCGTCGTCGCTGCGGTTCATCGCCGCGAGACGGGTGGTGACCCGATACATCAGGGTCAGCGCATCGAAGAACTGCGGCAGGTCGAGAAAGTCGATCGGGGCGACGATGGTCGAGCGGTTGGGCAGGGTCACGATCAGCCCCTCGCTGGCCAGGCGTACCAGGGCTTCGCGTATGGGCGTACGCGACATGCCGAAGCGCTGCGACAACTGGATCTCGTCGACCGGGCTGCCGGGCGCCATGGTCAGCTCGAGAATCTCGCGCTTCAAGGTTTCGTAGGCCGTGATGACGCCGTGACCGCGCTTGTGCTTCGCGCGCGGCCGCCCTGTCTTCGCATCGTCGCCGTTGGCCATGGAGTATCCCTTGTATCGTCGCCCGCCAGTGAGGATGACGGACGATAGCAAAAAAACGTGTCTCGAACAGGGGCGACCGCGTTCTCAGCAGCCGACGGAACCGTTGGTGCGGGCGAGCGTTGCGTCGAAGGGGGCGATCGACCATGCGCGGCGTCCCTCGGGTGCGATCCACAGCGGCACGGCGTTGGCCGAGCGCGGGCCATGGGGGCTGCCGGCGGTCAACCAGCGTACCGCGCGGACCAGACCCGAGTGGCCGACGATCAGCGGCGTGTCGGCTTCCTCGAGCAACGCATTGAGGGTATCGGCGATGCGCGTGACGAAGGCGTCCCAGGATTCGCCTCCCTTGGGTGTGCTCATGTAGGGAATGGTCTCGGGAATCGGCTGGCCCTCCAACTCGCCCCAGTGGCGCTCCATCAGCCCGTCGACGAGTCGATCCGGCGCGCGGCCCAGCGCCAGTTCGGCGGTGCGTCGGGCGCGCTCGAGCGGACTCGAGACCACCAGCGACCAGTCGATATCGCCCAGCAGTACCCGGGCACGCCGGGCCTCCTCTTCGCCTTGCGCGGTGAGCGCCACATCGTGCTGACCGCCGATTCGCCGCTCGAGATTGCGCGTGCTCTGGCCGTGGCGCAGGAAGACGAAGGGACGGCGAATCAAGGTTGGCATGGGGCGATGACTCCAGAACGAATTCGATGCCCTATCCTACCGTTCCCACGAGCGCTGTCACGCGGCGGGATCGAGCCCCCAGACACGATCGATCGCCACTCGCGTCAGGCTGCCCGGCGCGTGCGGGCGGTCGCTGTAGGCGGCCAGCGTCTGGCCGCCACCAGCGCCATCGCCGTGCCGGCGATCAAACCCGGCGAGGAGAGCGGCAGTACCACGGTGCGCCACACCGTCCACGGACCCGCGCCGCTCAGGCGGGCGGCCTCGATCAACTCGCCGGGCAGGCCATTGAGCGTGGCCCGCAGCGCCAGAAAGACCATCGGCGCATGCTGCACGCCGAGCAGCAGCGCGATGCCGTTGGCGGAATAGAGCGGCTGCGGTGCGCCCAGTGGCGGCGCCAGCCCCAGCGTGATCAACAGCGTGCTGGAAGGCCCGAACAGTTGCAGCCAGGCCAGTGCCGTGACCTGCGGCGGGATCATCATCGGCAGCATGAAGCAGAGCACCAGCGCCCGCTTGCCGCGCAGATCGGTCAACGCCAGCGGAAAGGCGAACGCCCCGCCCAGCACGACGCTGATCAGCGTGCCGAACAGCGCGGTGTAGAGACTGTGGACGGTGGCCCGCCAGGTAGCGGCGCTGGTCAGCACATCCACCAACGCGGTATCGCGCCAGTGATCCAGCGAGGTGAGCAATTCGCCGATGGCATCGAACAATAGCTGTCCCAACGGCAGCAGGCTGATCGCAAGTGCCGGCGCTAGCAGGAGTATCGAGCCGAGGAGTCTTGGCCAGGCCCCGGCCCGAGGTGCCACCGATGGCATCAGGGTGAGAAAATCTCTGAGAAGCGTGCCTTCTCGGCGTCGGCCTGCTCCAGCGCCCGGGTCGCCGAGAACGGCAGACGGTGAATCGCGTCGCGGGGCGGATAGCCGTCGGGGGCTTCGACATCGTCCCGAGCCGGCAGGTAGCCCTGCTCGCTGACCAGCTCCTGGCCCTGTCGCGAGAGCACGAAGTCGACGAAACGCCGGGCCGCTTCGGGATGCGCGGCATCCTTGAGGATCGCCACCGGTTCGGTCACCATGCTGACGCCCTCGTCGGGATAGACGAACTCGATCGGCGAGCCCTTGGCCTTCTCGCGCAGGGCGAGAAAGTCCACCACCACGCCGTAGGGTTTGGTGCCGGCGGCCACCTGCTTGAACACGCCGCCGTTGCCGCCGTTCGGGTTGACGCCGTTGGCGGCCAACTGCTCGTAGTAGTCCCAACCGAACTGGGGATCGTTGACCAGCGTGTCGAGATGGATCAGCGCCGCGCCGGAGTAGAGCGGACTGGGCATGGCGACCTGATTGGCCAGCGCCGGATCGGCGAGATCCTGCCAATGCTGCGGATGCTCGGCGGCGCGCTGATGATAGACGATGCCGGTGGCGATCTGCTTGGTGCCGTAGTAATAGCCATCGGGATCGTAGAAATCCTTGGAATAGTGCGAAAGCCCTTCCGGCCGATAGGCCGCCAGGCGACCTTGCTGGCGCAGGCTCTCCAGGCTGACGGCATCGGCCACCAGCAGTACGTCCGGCTTGGTCTGGCCGGCGGCCAGTTCGGCCTGCAGACGCGCCATCAGCCGGGTGGTGCCGTCGCGCACCCACTCGACGTCGATATCCGGATTGGCGGCCTCGAAGGCGTCGACGGTCTGCTGGGCGTCGGTGGTCGGCTGGCTGGTGTAGAGCATCAGCGATTCGGCGCTGGCAGTGCCGGCGACGGCGATACAGGCCAGGCCGGCGCCAAGCTGAACGGAAAGCCGAGCGGCAAGGCGAACGAGGGACGATCTGGGAGTCATGGGCGGACAACGTTGGCGGATGGCGGATCAAAATCGCGAGCGAAGCGCGCCATGGCGTGTGCCTGTCGCGACAACTATCAGGACAGGCTAGGTCGGCAATATGACAATGCGGTGACAGCCAAATGGCGATGAGTCCGCCACCGATTTGCCGGCTATTCCGTTTTACGGTAACACTGCTGGCTCAAACGTCATACAACCATCCGAACCTGCGCCAGCATCACGACAACGAGGAACATCATGGCCACCGAAAGCCCCGCTCCGCTCAATATCCATATCTATACCGACCCCGAATTCCGCCAGTCGAAGGATTTCGCCGACGAGCGCGTGCTGTCGATTCTGGCCGAATTCACGGGGCTGTCATCGCGTGTCGCGCTGAGTTTCAGCCACGACGAAGCGACTCTCGATGCGGCGCTGGCCGAGGCGGAGGTACTGATTCTGGTCGGGGCGCTGGATATCGCCGACGTCGCAGCCAGAGCGCCGAAGTTGCGCTGGATTCATATCACCAGCGCCGGCGTTGACCGCATCCCGCTGAATCGGTTGCCGGCGGACGTGTTGGTGACCAATGCCAAGGGCAACCACGAGGCACGCACCCGCGAGTTCTCGATGACCGCGCTGCTGATGCTCAACAATCGCTTGCCGGATTTCGTTACCCAACAGATCCAGCGGCACTGGGAGCAGACCGCGATCGAGCCGATCGACGGCAAGACGGTGGTCATTCTGGGCATGGGCGCACTGGGCAGCGCGGCGGCCGAGGCGGCGAAGCGGCTGAATCTGAAGGTGATCGGCGTCAGCCGATCGGGACGCGAGCATGCGCTGGCCGATGCGAGCCTGCCCCAGAGCCGGTTGCGGGAAGCGCTGGCGGAGGCGGATTTTCTGCTCATCACCCTGCCGCTGACGGCGGAGACTCGGCACGCGGTCGGCGAGGCGGAACTGGCGGCGCTGCCAGCGCGTGCCGGCGTGATCAACATCGGCCGCGGCCCGGTACTGGATGTCGAGGCGCTGGCCAAGCGGCTGGAAGCGGGCCAGTTGCGCGGCGCCGTGCTCGATGTGTTTCCCGAGGAACCGCTACCGGCGGATTCGCCCTACTGGCGCACGCGCAACCTGATCGTCACGCCGCATAGCGGGCTCTACGACGCCGACTACGTGCCGCGCTGCCTGCGTTTCTTCTTCGCCAACGTCGCGCGTTATCTCGACGGCGAGCCGTTGCAGAACCGGGTCGATACGGCACTGGGCTACTGATCGAAATCGAAGCTCACACTGTCTGCCACAGCATCGGGTCCGGATTGCCCAGCGTCTCGGCGATGATGTCCAGCGCGCGATCCAGCGCTTCCCGGCTTTCGGCGGCGCTGATGCAGACGCGGATCGCCTGCGGGGCCGCGACATTGCCGAGACAGAAGCTTTCGGCGCTGCTGACGGTGACCTGGCGTGCCTTCAATTGTTCGATGACATGGCTGGTGCGCAGCTCGCCGGGCAGCGGCAGCCACAGATAGAAACCGCCGCGCTGACCGCGCGGCTGGAAGCCTTCCAGTTTCTGCATGGCGCGGTCGAAGCGCCAGACCAGCTCCTCGCGCTGCCATGCCAGCAGGGCGTCGGCGTCGCCGCTGGCGATCCACTGACACACCAGCGAGGTCATCAGCGGTGGCGGCATCCAGCTTTGTGCGCGGAGAGCGGCGGTCAGGCGGCCGTGCAGTTCCCCGGGCGCGCGCAGGGCGCCGACGCGCAGGCCGCCGCCAAGCAGCTTGGCGACCGAGAACAGCGTCACGGTGCGCTCCGGTGCCAGTTGGTAGAGCGGCGTGGCGGGCTCGACATGCGGATGCTGGTAGACCTCGTCCTCGATCAGCCAGAACTGCCGCTCGCGGGCCAGCGCCACGAGATCCCGCCGACGTGATTCGGTAAGCCGCGTGGTGGTCGGATTGTGGCAATCCGGCATCACGTACAGCGCGCGAAACGGTTGCTGGTCGGAGGCCCTGGCCAACGCGTCCACATCGATACCGTCACGATCGTGCGGGATTGCCACGCTCTTGAGCGAGAGTTGCTGTAGCGCGCTGATCAGTCCCGGATAGGTCAGGCGTTCGGCAGCCAGGCGTTCGCCGGGCGCCAGCAGTGCGCTCAGGCTGAGATAGATGCCGTGCATTCCGCCCTGATCGATCAGCAGTTCGTCCACCGAGACCGGTCGGCCCAGCCGGGTGAACCAGTCGGCCAGGATCTCGCGCTGGCCGGCCTGGCCCTGCTCCGGCTGATAATCGATCGCCGCGCGCAGGTTGGCGGGCTCCCGCTGGATCGCCTGCATCGCCCGCCCCAGCGCGGCTTCGCGCTCGGGGTGTGCCGGCGGCAGCGACAGGCTGAGGTCGACCGTGTCGCTTTCCGGCGGCGTCTGGCGCACGTGATTGAACGCCAGCTGTGTTTTTTCTGCTCCACGAACATAGGTACCGCTGCCGACACGCGCCATGACGTCGCCACGTTGTTCCGCCAGTGCGTAGGCGCGCGTGACCGTACCGACGGTGACGCCGAGCGCATCCGCCAGGCGACGCTGTGGCGGCAGCTTGGTGCCCGGCGCGAGTTCGCCACGGGCGATGGCATGGCCGATGGCGTCGGCCAGTTGACGATAACGCGGGCCTTGGCCGGCAAGTTCGGGTATCCAGATTGTCATGGTGACAAAAATCGAGTTGACCGGGGAAACGGTGGGTTTATGCTCGGATTGTTCGGAAGATTAGTCGTTATGTCAATAAATTGAACCCGTACAATTGGAGGCCCCATGTCTACCGCGTTGCTCTTTCGTGAATTGCCTACCGCCCGGGAAAGCCTGGCGACCGTAACCGCGATCGGCGACGACGGCGTCGTGGTGACCGATGCCACGCTGTTCTATCCGCATGGCGGCGGTCAGCCCGGCGACCGCGGCGCGTTCATTACCGCCGACGGGCGCACGCTGGCGGTCAACGATACCCGCAAGGGCGAGGGTGGGCAGGTATGCCACTTGCTCGATCCCGGACACGGCCTCGAAGTCGGCCAGAGCGTCACCCAGCAACTCGACTGGCCGCGCCGTTGGGCACACATGCGCATGCATACCGCGCTGCACCTGCTCTCGGTGGTCGTGCCCCATGGCGTCACCGGCGGCAGTATCGGTGCCGATCGCGGGCGGCTCGACTTCGATCTCGGCGACGCCAGCTTCGACAAGGACGAGCTGACCGAGCGGCTCAACGCCTTGATCGCCGCCGACCATCCGGTCACCAGCGAATGGATCAGCGAAGCGGAACTGGACGCGCACCCGGAACTGGTGAAGACGATGTCGGTGGCGCCGCCGCGGGGCGCGGGCGAAATCCGCATGGTGCGTATCGGCGATATCGACTACCAGCCCTGCGGCGGTACGCATGTCGCTTCCACCGCCGAGATCGGGCCGGTCCGGGTCGCCAGCATCAAGAACCGTGGCGCGCGCAACCGCCGTATCACCCTGGTGTGGGGCGACGATAACGCTCAGGGAGGCGAGCCGTCATGACGTCGCTGGCCTGGTGGTTCTCGGTGGCACTGTTCGCGATTTCGATGACCGGCACGCCCGGTCCCAACAACGTGATGTTGACCGCATCCGGTGCGCTCTACGGCTATCGCCGCACGCTGCCGCATATCTTCGGCATCATGGCGGGCTGCTTCGTGCTGTTCATGGCCGTGGCGCTGGGCCTGGGTGTGCTGTTCGAGCGCTTCCCGATCGTGCAGCAGGCGCTCAGGATCGCCGGCGCCATCTGCCTGCTCTATCTGGCGTGGAAGATCGCCACCGCGCCATCGCCCGATCTGGCTGCCACGGAGGGCGCGCGACCGCTGACGGCGTGGCAGGCGGCGGTGTTCCAGTTCGTCAATCCCAAGGCATGGGTGATGGGCATTGCGCTGATCGCCGGCTTCATGCCGCATGAAGGGCCGTTGATCGTGAATGCGGTGGTGCTGTCGCTGTTCATGGAACTGGTCGGATTTTTCTGCATCTCGTTCTGGGCCGGCTTCGGCATGGCGATCGGCCGGCTGTTGAAGACGCACCGAGCCTGGCGGGTGTTCAACGGCGTGATGGGGCTCGCCACCGCCGCCTGCGTGGGCTTTATCCTCAGTTGAAGCGCCTAGCTGCTGCGTAGCATGCGTTCCAGCATGGCGGCATTGGGGTCGTCGGGCTGGCTGACCACGGCGTAGTTGTAGTTGCCCTCGGACCAATACTGCGCCATCAGGTGGCCGTCGAGTCGTTTGCCGGGATCGAGCAGACGATTGCCGCTGCCGGGTGGGCGGATATACATCATCATCCGGCGTCCGGCGCGGTCACGGTAGATCACCATGGCGGCTGGTCCCTGTTCGGTCGCGAGCAGGCGGACGTCGACCATACGCAGACCGGCGGCGCTGAGATCGGGAGGCATGACGCCACCGCTGAAATGAGTATGAAAGAGCTGCTCGACGTGCGCCCGGGTGTCGACGGCGGGTTCGGCGTGGGCGTCGCGGCCATTGGCCGGCGTTGTCTCGGGCTCGAGACCGACCGGCGAGGCATCGGCAAACAGACGGTAGGCTTGCACCGCGTCGGCCATGGGCGGCGGGGAGGGTGGGCGCATCATGTCGTTGGCCTGCCAGCCGCCGGTCATGCCGAGACCGAGCGCCATCACCAGCATGGCCGCCGTGGCCAGGTGTCGTCGTTGCCGCTGGTGGCGTCGGCGGCGCAGAGCGGCGGGGTCCAGTGCCGGGTTGTGGGGCCACTGCTGCGGATTGGCGTAGACGGCGCGCAGACGCCGGGCATCCCGGCGCCAGGCTTCGACCTCGGCGGCCCGCTCCGGTTGGGTTGCCAGCCATGCCTCGACCCAGCGCTGGCGCTCGTCGTCCAACTGGCCATCGAGGTAGGCGTGCAGATCGTATTCGCTCGGATGACGCTCGTTCATTTCAGCCTCCGCAATGCCGCTTGCTCTTTCTGTCGTCCCGCTCCATCGGACTCGCCCTCGTCCAGCGTGCGCAAGGCCCGGCGTGCCCGGGACAGGCGTGACATCACCGTACCCATCGGGATGTTCAGGGTTGCGCTGACCTCGCGATAGCTCAGCCCTTCCAGCGTGACCAGCATCAACAGTGCCCGCTGTTCGGCGGGTAGCCGGTCGAAAGCCTCCCAGGTGGCGCGAGCGATCACCACCTCCTCCGCCGAGGCAGTGGTCGAGGTCTCGCCGGTGAACAACTGCAACAACCGCGTATAGCGCTTGGCGCGTCGCTGTCCGTCGATGAACTGTCGATAGAGGATGGAGAACAGCCAGGCGCGCAGATCGCCATCGGCGCGGCGGTCATGCCAGCGGCCGATCGCTTTCTCCATGGTCGACTGCACCAGATTGTCGGCGTTGCTGGGGTCCTGCGTCAGCGACAGCGCGAAGCGTCGCAGCCGGGGCAGGACGTCACGCAGTTGGTCATCGTCCGGTGGGTTCATGGTGTGCTCGCAATCCGGGTAAGTCCCCGTCAGACGAACGAGACGCAAGGCTATTCCCGCCGAGCGCTGACTCGTCACTTTCCTTGCCTTTCCGGCGATCCTCTTCGCGCGCCGGCGGGAATAAACCGTCGATCGGCTCGTCCTACCCGCTCCCAACGGCAATCACTCGTGGAGTGCCCATGTCTCGACAACCCCCGCGACCGCCCCGTGCCATCTTCCGGTTGGCGGCGATCGGCCTGGTCATCGCCATCCTGGCGACGGCCTTCGCCTACGTTTCCGGTTGGCTGGACCCCGGCTGGCTGACGCCGGATAGCCTGATCGATACCTTGGAGGCGGACACCGGAATCCATGCAGGTTACCGCCGCAACCATGCCAAGGGTATCTGCGTGACTGGTGAATTCGAGAGCAACGGCCAGGCGGCAGCGCTTTCCCGGGCCAGTGTTTTCGACCCGGGCCGCCGTGTTCCGGTGATCGGCAGGCTGGCGATCCCTGGTCCCGATCCGAATGCGTCGGATGCGATGCCGCCGGTGCGCAGTTTCGCGCTGCTGTTCCGGTTGCCGGACAACGAACAGTGGCGTACGGCGATGAATGCCATGCCGGTCTTTTCGGTTTCCACGCCGGAGGCCTTCCGGGAGCAGTTGGAGGCATCGCAGCCGGACCCGCAAACCGGCAAGCCCGATCCCGACAAGCTGGCGGCCTTCTTCCAGGCGCACCCGGAAACCAAGCCGTTTCTCGCCTGGGCCAAGACCGCTCGGCGCTCCTCCAGCTACGCCAATATCGGTTACAACAGCCTGAACGCCTTCCGCTTCATCGATGACGACGGCAATACGCACTTCGTGCGCTGGGGCGTGGAGCCCGAAGCGCCGTTCTCGCCGATGACCGAGGCTCAGAAGCAGGATCCCGATTTCCTCTCCCAGGAACTGCGGCAGCGGTTGGCCGACGGGCCGCAGCGCTGGCATCTGATCATCACCGTCGCCGAGCCCGGCGACCCCACCGACGACGCGACCCTGGCGTGGCCGGCGGAGCGGCGCAGGATCGACGCCGGCATCGTGACCGTCGACAGCGCGCAATCCCAGGTCGACGGCCCGTGCCGGGACATCAACTACGATCCGCTGATCCTGCCGGACGGCATCGAGGGCTCCGACGATCCGATATTGAGCGCGCGCTCGGCGGCCTATTCCGAATCCTTCAACCGCCGTACCCGCGAGCAGGCCGAGGCACCCAACCGCCACCAGGAGCCGCAGTCATGAACGAACGCCACGCCTCCCGCCACGGGCAGGACTTTTCGATACCGGCTCGCCTGCTGCACTGGGCGATGGCGGTGATGATCATCGCCATGCTGTTCATCGGTGCCGGCATGGTGGCGACGGTCTCGGAGCGCCACGCCCTGCTGATTTCGATCCACAAGCCGCTCGGCATCGCCATTCTACTGCTGGCGATCGTGCGCCTCGGCGTGCGCTGGCGCTACCCGACACCCGAGTTGCCACGGCACCTTCCAGCCTGGCAGCGACTGGCTGCCAGGCTGTCGCACTGGCTGCTCTATGCGTTGATGCTGGCGATGCCGCTGATCGGCTGGGCGATGGTCTCGGCCGCTGGCTACCCGGTGACACTGGCGCCCGGCATCACCTTGCCGCCACTGGTGCCGACATCGGTGACGCTCTACGCCGCCTTGCGTTTCGCCCATACCTGGCTGGCGCTCACGCTGTTCGCATTGATTCTCTTGCATCTGGCGGCGGCGCTGTATCACGCCTGGATGCTGCGCGACGACGTGTTCGCCAGCATGACTTCGGGGACACGGCGCCGTGGCCCCGGTTCAGAATGAAGAACCCGGCTGGCGCAGGAATTCGATCTCTTCCGGCGTCGATTCCCGCCCCAGGATCGCGTTGCGGTGCGGATAGCGGCCGAAGCGCTCGATGATCACGCGGTGGCGTCGCTCGTAGTCGAGCTGCTCTTCCATGCCGGGCCGGTCGAACAGCTCGAGGGCGCGGTCGTGAATCGGCAACGACTCGCTGTGCATGAATGGCATGTAGGCGAAGATGCGCTGCGCCAGCGGCAATGACGTATCCAGGCCCAGCCCGATCAGTTCCTGAGATAGCGCCAGCGCCAGCGGGTCCTGGGCGAAGGCGTCGGGCGTGTCGCGATGCATATTGCGCGAGAACTGGTCGAGCACGATGATCTCCGCCACCCGGCCGGCGGGCGTCTTTCGCCAAGCCCAGCATTCGCAGCGCGTGGCGGCGGCCAGGGTCGCGCCGAAGCGCTCGCCGATCATGCGGTCGAGTTCGGAATCCTTGAGAAACCACTGCTTGGGAATGAGCTCCTCGAACCAGAACTCGAGGATCTGCTGCGGCGTGGCGATGTATTCGGGCGCTCGGTACACGGGATTGCCTCGCTGTCTGTCGGTGAATAGCAGCATAACCCGCCGACAGCGAGGCGTGGCGACTCAGGTGGGCTCGATGGCCTGATCGTGCAGCGGCACGCGGGACAGCTGGGCCATGGCGAGGCGGTAGGCGTCGACCTTTTCGGGGTACTTCACGCCTTCGACGATCGAGAGATGACGCAGGGTTGGATAGAGTGCGATGTCGTCGAGCGAGAGCACCTGATTGACCGCCTCGGGCGACTGAATCAGGGGTTCCAACTCGTTGAGCCAACGCTCGAGCTCGTTCATCAGTGGCGCGGTCTGCTCGCGCAGCTCGTCGAGGTCGCCGACCATATCGGTCATCTTGGCGCCGAACAGCGCGGCTGCTTCCGGTGTTGCCAGTTCACCGAACGGCGCTTCCACCGCACGCGGCGCGAACAGCTTGAAGATGATGTCGTTGGCGGCCTTCACCCAGCGCTCGATCTCCGGATTCTGAGGGCCTTCCATGACCTTGACGCCCTCCGCTTCCGAGTCGATGCCGCGCACGATCTCCTGGGTATCGCTCAGGGTGTCGCCGTCGTCGAATTCCAGAATCGGCACGGTCTTCTCGCCGACCAGGCGGGTCGGGGTTTCGGCATCGTCGAACAGCAGTGTCTGCACTTCCACCGGTACGTCGCGCAGACCGAAGATCATGCGAGCCCGCGCACAGAATGGGCAGTGATCGTAGATGTAAAGACGCATAATCGCTCCTCCATGATATCGACGCGTCATTACAAGGTAGAAAAGGGACAGTGAGGCTGCCCGGGTGGTGACATTTTTTAACGCCAGTGCGCTTTATTCCGTGACCAGTTCCCGGTCGCGACTGCGGATCTGCCAGGCAAAACCGAAGCCGACCGGCAGTATGGCGATGGCCGCCAGTGCCAATGTGGGGGCCGTGCCCGAGAACGCGATGATGGCACCACCGATGCCGGTGCCGAGAGACTGACCGGTAAAGAACGCGGTCGAGAACAGCGATACGGCCGCGCCGCGGCGTTCCGGCGCCATCTGCGTCGCGGTCGTCTGCAGAGTGTTGTGCAGCATATAGAAGCCGAGCCCGAAGAGATAACACCCAACGATGGCGACGACGGGCGTCGGCCAGACACAGATGGCGACCAGGGCGATCGCGATCAGCACGCACCCCAGTTGGCACAGTCCGCTCTCGCCGAGTCTCGGCACCAGACGCCGTGCCAGCAGGGCGAAGCTCAGGCCGCCCACGGCGAATACCGCCAGGATCAGCCCGGCCTCGGTCAGCGGCATGTCGCCGGCGACATGCAGGTGGCTGGCGACGAAGGCAAATCCGCAGAATACTGCCGCCCCCTCGCAGAACACGGCGATGAGTACCACCCGCGCCCGGGCTTCTGCAGCACATGGCGCAGGCTCACGCCGAGCGATTCCCGCTTCCGACCCTGGGGCCGCTCGTGACGGCCGGCGCGATACCACAAGAGTCCACCGGCGGCGGCAAACAGTAGCGTGTAGGCGACGAACGGCCACTGCCACCAGCTCTGCTCCGCGGCCAGGCCGCCGAAGGTCTGGCCGCAGGCCAGCCCGCAGATCTGGCCGATCAAAAAGCGCGCCAGCACCGCCTGTCGCTGCTCGTAGGGAACGTTGTCGCCGATCCATGCCATCGCCAGCGGAATCACCGCGGCGCAGCCGACCCCGGCCAGCATGCGCGCTGCGATCAGGGTCGCCAGGCTGCCGGAAAGTGCGCACAGCAGGCTGGCCACGGCGGCCACCAGGGAAAACAGCGAGATCACCCGCAGCTTGCCGTAGCGGTCGCCGCTGGGACCCAGGACCAGCTGCAGACAGCCATAAACGATGGCGAACGCGGTGATCGCCCATGACGCCGCGGAGAGCGAAGTCGCATAGACCTCGGCGACCCGCGGCAGCATGGGGTCGAGGATTCGCTGCGTGGCGGCGGCGCAGAAAGCGGTCAGCGCCAGCAGGATGATGGTGGGCCAGGGAGTGGTATCGATGCGCTGGGGTGAGGTCGGCACAGGCGGTGTATCCGAGCTGGAGGCGAATGATGAACGATATTAGCACGCTAAATGCATCATCGGGCTTCGGCACTTCTTGAGCGCTCCGAGAACATGGCGCTGCCCGAATGAGTGAAGCATGCAGCATTCATAATTCATGAACAGTGTTTTCTAATTTTCCCCGCATGCTGACGACATCTCGCCATCAAGGGCGAAGAGAGGAGACTGATCATGAAGCGTCGCATATTGACGACCAGCCTGCTGATCGCCGCGCTGGGTGTGACGGGATTGGCACAGGCCGACCCCGGACATGGCCATGGGCACGGTCATGGCAATGGCAACAAGCATGGGAACGCGCATCATCAAGGCGGTCATGACTACCAGGGGCACGACTCTCATCGCAACTGGCACAAAGGCGGACACATCGACTCGCGCTACTATCGCGACGACCGCTATTGGGTCCGCGACTGGCATGCGCGCCATCTGCCCGAACCGCCGCACGGCCATCGCTGGATCAGAATCGATGGCGACTACGTGCTGGCGGCCGTGGCGACCGGTGTGATCGCCGCGGTCATTCTGGGGCACTGATCGCGCTGGGCACTGCCGGCTACCATCAACCGGCAGTGCCCCATCGGCCTCACACCAGAAACGCGAACTTGTCGCGCAACTGTTCCCAATGGTTGCGGGAACTGGCGGCAAGCAGGTGGCCCTGGTGAACGGTCGATTTGTAGGGTGTGCCATCGAGCAATGCCGAATAGCCGCCGGCCTCGGCGTGGATCAGCAGTCCGGCGGCATGATCCCACGGCATCAGCTTGCCGGTGAGCATGAAGTCGACGAAGCCGAACGCCATGGTGCGGTATTCGTGGCAGGCACAGCCGAAGGCCATCATGCGCTGGAAGTCGGGAAAGGTGGCCGCCAACTGGTACTGCTGCGGCTTGGGAAAGAGCCGGATCGAGGTCGAGCCGACCATCTCGTCGAGCCTGTCGGTTTCCGACACCTGCAGTTGACGCTGGGTGCCGTCCGGGCGACCGAACCAGGCGCCTTCGCCGCACCGGGCGACGATCCAGTCATCCGCCAGCGGATCGTAGAGCAGGCCGAAGATCGTCTCGCCGAAGCTGGTCGCCGCCAGGATCACGCCGAACTGATTTAGCCCGCGGGCGAAGTTCCAGGTGCCGTCGACCGGGTCGATGACCAGCGCCAGCTCCGCGCCGGCGATGTCGCCGAGACTGGCGCTGTCCTCCGCCACCGCTTCCTCGCCGATCACCGTCGCCTCCGGCAGCAGATCACGGATCGCCGCCGTCATCATCCGCTCTGCGCCTTGATCGGCGTCGGTGACCAGATCGTCCGGCGCGCTCTTCGAACGGATCGCGTCTTCGGAGAGATTGCGAAAGCGCGGCAGAATCTCGGCCTTGGCGGCCCGACGCACGATCTCGATCAGTTGCTGCTGCAGTTCAAGGTTGATGGCTTGGGTGGGCATGCGGGGCTCCTGGCTCGTTGGGACTTCTCCCTAGGGTAACCGATTCCGTCGCCCAGGTTCGTCGGTCCGCGCTGAGCATCCCACCTTGCACTCAAACCCGCCGAATCGGTCCCGGGTAACGCGCGACCAGTTCATCCGCCGTTAATAATAGAAAACCCTCGGACTCGGCCTGGGCTACCAGAATACGGTCGAACGGATCCTTGTGAATATCTGGCAAGTGGCTGATAGCCAAGGTGTGCCGAGAGGTGATTGGCAGCTCGAGGTAATCGTTCTCGATCAGGCCGCGGCGTAGGAGATGCGGATCTACCTGGAAGTCAGGGCGATCTAGGCCGGCTTTGATGACGATCTCCCAAAGACTCGCCGCGCTGAAATAGACCTTGTTGCCTCGGTCATTGATCAGCGCGATCGACTCATCGGAGAGCCGGCTGGGCTCCGCCGCTGCCCAGAGCAACACATGTGTATCGAGAAGCAAGTTCATTTCAGCCCCCGAACATTCCAGCGATTTCATCCTCGCCCATGCGATCGAAGTCTTCGGGAACCTTGAACTGACCTTCCATGAAGCCAAGCCGTTTCTGCTGACCGGCTTCCGGGCTCTCGATGGCTGTCACTTTGGCGATCGGCTTGCCGGCCTTGGCAATGATGAACCCTTCTCCCTGCGCGGCTTTGGCGAGGAGTTGGGAGAGACGGGTCTTGGCTTCGTGAATGTTGACGGATTCCATGGGATGCTCCGACGATCTAGTTTAATAGACTTAGTCTATTCGAAGTGGCCGATAGTGTCGCTACCGAGGTTTGGCGTCGTCATTCCAGATTCTGAATCTGTTCCCGCATCTGCTCGATCAGCACTTTCAGCTCCACCGCGCAGCGGGTGGTGTCGGCGACGATGGCCTTGGAGGAGAGGGTGTTGGCTTCGCGGTTGAGTTCCTGCATCAGGAAGTCGAGGCGGCGGCCGATGGGGCCTTTTTGCTTGAGCTGGCGCTCTACTTCGGTGACATGGGTTTCCAGCCGGTCGAGTTCCTCGGCGACGTCTGCCTTCTGCGCCATCAGCACCATTTCCGCTTCCAGCCGCTGTGAGTCGAGTTCGGCCTTGGCGGTTTCCAGTCGTTCGAGCAGTTGGCCGCGCTGGCGTTCGAGAATCGTCGGCAGATGTGTGCGCACCATGGCGACTTGCTCGCGAACGCCATCGAGCCGCTCGCGAATCAGTTCCGCCAGGCGGTCGCCTTCGCGGGCGCGGCCGGTCTCCAGATCCTTCAGCGCGGCGTCGAAGAGTTCGATTCCGGCGGCCTTGATGCTTTCCAGGTCCAGTCGCTGCGTTGCCATCACGCCGGGATGGGCGAGCAGTTCCAGCGCGTTGGGCATTGGCGCTTCCGGTAGTTGGCGACGGACCTGTTCCAGCGCTTGCGCGAGCGCATTGAGTTGATCGAGGTTGATCTCCGGGGCGGTGCCCGTCTCGGCAGGTTCGAAGCGCAGGGTACACTCCACCTTGCCGCGCGAGATGCGCTGGCGCAGTGCCTCGCGAAAGTGCGGTTCGAGATCGCGCAGTGGATCGGCAAGCCGAAAGTGCGGCTCCAGGTAGCGTTGATTCACCGAGCGCAGTTCGAGCTGCAGGCTGCCCCACTCGGCATCACAGGTCTGGCGGGAGAAGGCGGTCATGCTGTGAGGCATGGGGAATCCTTGAATCGGCGAGCTGATCGTTCGAGTGTACCGCATCGACAAGGTCGTTGGTCGCCGCCAATCGGGGTCGCTGCGTTGGGCCGTGATTGTGCGTGCAGGATGTGTAGAATGGCCGACCTCCTTGAGGCGCCGTCAGCGTGGTGCTTCTATCATTGATGTTTTGGATCGAGAGGCTTTCATGCGCCCGAGTGGACGACAACCCGACCAGCCCCGCGAGGTCACGCTGACCCGCGGTTTCACCCGCCATGCCGAAGGCTCGGTGCTGGTGAGCTTCGGCGACACCCAGGTGCTGTGCAACGCCAGCGTCGAGGCCGGCGTACCGCGCTGGCTGCGTGGCAAGAACCAGGGCTGGGTGACGGCGGAGTACGGCATGCTGCCGCGCGCGACCCATACCCGCGGTGGCCGCGAGGCGGCACGGGGCAAGCAGGGCGGGCGTACGCTGGAAATTCAGCGCCTGATCGGCCGATCGCTGCGCGCGGCGGTGGATCTGAAGAAGCTCGGCGAGTTCACCATCACGGTCGATTGCGACGTGTTGCAGGCCGATGGCGGCACGCGCACGGCGTCGATCACCGGCGCTTGCGTGGCGCTGGTCGAGGCACTGCAGTTCATGCAGCGCAAGAAGCTGATCAAGACCGATCCGTTCCGACAACTGGTCAGTTCGATTTCGGTGGGCGTGTTCCAGGAGACGCCGGTGCTGGATCTGGACTATCCGGAAGACAGCGCTGCCGACACCGACATGAACGTGGTGATGACCGAGGATGGCAAGTTGATCGAGGTCCAGGGCACGGCCGAAGCCAAGGCATTCTCCCGCGCCGAGCTCAACGGCATGCTCGATCTGGCCGAGAGCGGCTGCCAGATGCTGTTCGAGAAGCAGCGCGAAGCGCTGGGCATGCGCCGCTGACTTTGCCTTTCCCTTCCAGGCATGAAAACGCCCCGCGGTTGCGGGGCGTTTCAGGTAATGACAACAGCGGGTGTGCTTGTCCTGCTTGCCGTTATGTCCAAGGCCGAGCGATCACAGCTCGAGATCGTACTCCACGATCAGCGGAGCGAACTCGCTGAAGGTGGCGTCGGTGTCGATCCAGGCATCCTTGACGTGGCGGCGGAAGTTGGGGCCGACGATCTGATAATCGAGTCGCCAGCCTTCCTGACGCGCACGCGGCACTTCCTGGTCCAGCTTCGGCCACCAGGTGTACTGGTTGGCTTCGCGATTGACCTCGCGGAAGGTGTCGATGAAGCCGGTCGGGCCGAAGACCTGATCCATCCACGCGCGCTCTTCGGGTTTGAAGCCCGGCGTGGTCTGGTTGTCGGTCCAGTTGGCCAGATCGAGCGTCTTGTGCGCGATATGCCAGGTGCCGCAGATGATGTACTCGCGACGCTTGCGCGCCATCTTGTTCAAGTACTCCAGATACTGCGTCATGAACGCCTGCTTGGCGGCCGGGTCCTGCCCGTCCGGCATCAGGAAGGAGGCGATGCTGAAGCGATCGTAATCCGCCTGCAGAAAGCGTCCCTCGTGATCGCACTGCTCGAAGCCCAGGCCATACATGATCGCCTTGGGGATCTTGCGACAATAGAGTCCCACGCCCGAGAATCCGTCCTGCTCGGCATCCAGGAAGTAACCTTCATAGCCTTCCGGATAGAGGACGCTGTCGTCGAGCTCGAAGCTCTTGGCCTTCAGGTTCTGCACGCAAACGACGTCAGCATCCTGTTCGGCCAGCCAGTCGAGAAAGCCCCGTTCGACGGCGTCACGGATTCCGTTGACATTGATGCTGGCGATTTTCATACCGTGTTCCTTCTTTGTCGCGCGTGTATGATACCCGAGCTTGAGAGATTTAGGTAAACGAGAACGCCCCTAAATGGGGGCGTTCCCAGCCCAAGACAACGGCCGGCGCGATTAGGGGGACCGAGTGAGCGTGGAGATCCAGCCTTACCAACAGCAATTCATCGAATTCGCGATCGCCGAGGGGGCGCTGCGATTCGGCGAGTTCACGCTCAAGTCAGGCCGTCTCAGTCCCTACTTCTTCAATGCCGGGCTGTTCCGCTCCGGCCGTGCCTTGGCCCGCTTGGGGCGTTTCTATGCCAGCGCCATTGCCGACAGTGGAATCGAGGCCGATGTACTATTTGGTCCAGCTTACAAGGGTATTTCATTGGCCGCGAGTACGGCCATCGCTTTGGCCGACCACCACGACCATGACATGCCCTTCGCTTTCAACCGCAAGGAAGCCAAGGATCACGGCGAAGGCGGCAACATCGTCGGTGCCGAACTACGCGGTAACGTACTGATCATCGACGACGTGATCACCGCCGGCACCGCCATCCGCGAAGTGATGCAGATCATCCAGGGCGCCGGCGCCAAGGCGGCTGGCGTGGTCATTGCGCTGGATCGCCAGGAGCGAGGCCAGGATGCCAATGGCCTCAAACCGCATAGCGCCATCCAGGAAGTCGAGGCGGCGTATCATATGCCGGTCGTCAGCATCGTCAACCTCGATCAAATGCTCGCTTACCTCGAAAGCCACGCCTCGGACAGCGATTCGTTGGCCAGCCATGCTGAAGCGATTCGGGTCTACCGCGATCGCTACGGCGTTCAGGCTGGCTGAAGAGTCTGCCTTCATCCGCTGCTGCGACGTATCGACGCGCGGCGCGTTACAAACGGTTTAAAAACACCGTTTGATAATTTTCGGAATTATGTCACGCTTGCGTTCGTAGTCCAACGCGTTTCGACGCGATTTCGGGAGACGTGACATGATCAAGCGCAGCAGGTTCAAACTTTGGGGTTCTGCCCTCGCGACAGCGACCTTCGTTTTTGCCAGTCAGCAGGCAATGGCGCTCAGCGTATCGGCCAACGGCGGCGACGATTCCTTCGGCGTTGAAGCCAGCCAGACCATTTTTCCCAGCGTGCGCGCCGGCGTCGGCTATCTGACCACCGACGACAGCGGCCACAACGCCAAGGCCTATTCGGGTTCGCTGATGTTCTCGCCCTGGTTGCCGGGCATCGATCTCGCAGTCGGTGCCCGTTACCAGTATCAGGATACGCATTACGGTGACGGTGGTGGTGTTGGCCTGGGCGGTTCGGCGTTCGTCGATACACCGATTCCGCTGACCTCCATCGGTGCCTACGGCTTCTACACGCCGGATGGTCTGACCCATGGAGATATCGACAAGAGCTACGAATATGGCGCCCAGGCACGGGTGAACATCATCTCTCAGACTTATGTCTATGGCGGCTACCGTTACATGCGCACCGACTTCGACAACGATGACGGTCACACGCTCGACAGCGGGCCGGTACTGGGGGTCAGCGTCGGTTTCTAAGCCGCCCAAAACATTCTGCGCTCGATCAAGCAGTGTTAAAAATTCGCTCAAGCTGCTCATTTACAACCCGTAAACTCCGCGCTTTCGCGAATTTTTGCCTCGCCTGATCTTCGCTCGAAGAGTTTTGGATATTCGTGCCCAATGGAGTGAATGTTCGAAAACCATGAGATGACGCCAGTCTCGGGGCGCTTGAGAGATCAGCTATCGGCGTCCCATTGCGAGGGCTGGCGTCGGGTCCTGTAGCGCGGGCCGGCTTGGGGCTCTGTAGCAAGGGCCGGCGTCGGGGCTCTGTAGCAAGGGCCGGCGTCGGGGCTCTGTAGCAAGGGCCGGCGTCGGGGCCCTGTAGAGAGTGGCGCCGATTGCGTATCATGCGGGAGTTCCCTCACCTGCGAGCCCGGCCGCCATGCTCGATATCGTGCTCTATGAACCCGAAATCCCGCCCAACACCGGCAACATCATCCGGTTGTGCGCCAATACCGGTTTTCGCTTGCATATCATCGAGCCGATGGCCTTCGAGCTCGACGACAAACGCCTGCGGCGCGCGGGGCTGGATTACCACGAGTGGGCGCGCGTCCAGGTCCATGCCAACTGGGCGGCGTTTCTCGAGACCGTCGGCCCGGAGCGGGTATTCGCCGTTTCCACGCGCGGTCGTCACGGCTACAACCATATCCATTACCGAGAAGGCGATGCACTGGTGTTCGGCCCGGAAACCCGCGGCCTGCCGCAGGACATGCTCGACGCGCTGCCCCCGGCGCAACGGTTACGCCTGCCGATGCTGCCCGATAGCCGCAGCCTCAACCTCTCCAACGCCTGCGCGATCATCGTTTACGAGGCTTGGCGCCAGTTGGATTTCGCCGGGGCGGTGGATATCTAGCGCGCCGTTGGGTGACGTCTTTTCTTATAACGTCCGCGTCATGAAAACACTGTAGGGATCTTCGACGTAATCCGCGAACGGCTCGCAGTAATCGAAGCCGAACGCTGCGTAGAGTTGGCGCGCCGGGGCAAAGGCTTCCATTGAACCGGTTTCCAGACTCAACCGCTGAATGCCGAGCGCCCTCGCTTCGTCGATCAGATGGGCGAGTATCGCCCGCGCCACGCCTTTGCGTAGATGTTTCGGGTCGGTACGCATCGATTTGACCTCGGCGTGGGTGTCGTCGAGGCGCTTGAACGCGCCGCAGCCCAGTAGCTGGCCATCTTCCCAGGCGCTATAGAAGTGAATCTCCGGGCGCCGCAGGCCTTCGAGATCCAGCGCGTGGCGGCTCTCCGGGGGTGAGTGCGGCGCGAAGTCCTTGAGGTGGGCTTCCAGCAACGCGGCGATTTCCGGGCCACGCAAGTCGTCTCGGATGATGTCCATGGGGTGTATCATTCCCGTTCGGTTGTTCTTCTCGATGCTGTCTCCACCTTTGCGATTCTGCCTCCATGTCCGATATTCGCCAACGCCTCGCCAAACTCAATCCGCGTCAGCAGGAAGCGGTGCGCTATATCGATGGCCCTTGCCTGGTGCTGGCGGGGGCCGGTTCCGGCAAGACCAGCGTGATCACCACCAAGATCGCTTACCTGGTTCAGGAGTGCGGGATGAGCGCGCGCAGGATCGCCGCCGTCACTTTTACCAACAAGGCGGCCCGCGAGATGAAGGAGCGCGTGGGGCAGATGCTCAAGGGGCGCGAAGGCCATGGCCTGACCGTCTCGACCTTCCACAACCTCGGCCTCAACATCATCCGCCGCGAACTCAAGGCGCTCGGCTTCCGTCCCGGCTTTTCGCTGTTCGATCCCGAGGACGCCAAGGCGCTGCTGCGCGACCTGATGCAGAAGGAGGCCGATACCGACGCCGAGCAGATCGGTGCGGTGCAGAGCCTGATCTCGCAGTGGAAGAACGACCTGGTGCTGCCGGGGCAGGCGATCTCGCACGCGACGGACGAAGACGAGCAGTACGCCGCGCGTATCTACGAGGCCTACAACCGGCATTTGAAGGCCTACAACGCGGTCGATTTCGACGACCTGATCATGCTGCCGGTGGTGCTGCTGAAGACCGATCCGGAGGCGCTGGCGCGCTGGCGCAAGCGCATCCACTACATGCTGGTGGACGAGTACCAGGACACCAACGTCAGCCAGTACCAGCTGGTCAAGCTGTTGATGGAGGAGCGCGCGACCTTCACCGTGGTCGGCGACGACGACCAGTCGATCTACGCCTGGCGCGGCGCGCGGCCGGAGAACCTGGTCACACTCGGCGAGGACTTCCCGCGCCTGAACGTGATCAAGCTGGAGCAGAACTACCGCTCGACCGGTACGATCCTGCGCGCGGCCAACACGCTCATTGCCAACAATCCCCACGTCTACGACAAGACGCTGTGGTCCGACATGGGCCAGGGCGACCCGATCCGCGTGATCGTCAACCGCCACGAGGAAGCCGAGGCCGAACGCGTCGCCGGCGAGATTCTCACCCGGCGAATCAAGGAGCGCGCGGAGTGGCGAGATTTCGCCGTGCTCTATCGCGGCAACTTCCAGGCCCGGCTTTTAGAACTCAAGCTCCAGCACCATCAGATTCCCTACAAGCTCTCCGGCGGTACTTCGTTCTTCTCGCGCAACGAGATCAAGGATGCGATGGCCTATCTGCGGCTGTTGATCAATCCGGACGACGACAACGCCTTCCTGCGCATCGTCAACGTGCCGCGCCGCGAGATCGGCCCCGGCACGCTGGAAAAACTCGCCAACTACTCGAGTGATCGCGGCGGTTCGATGTTCGCTGCCTGCGGCGAGATGGGGCTGGAGCAGGTGCTGCCGACCCGCGCCGTCGAGCGGCTGGGCCGCTTCGCGCATTTTATCGATGGCGTGCGCAAACGCATGGATCAAGGTGATGCCATCAGCGCGATCCGCGAGATGATTCGCGACATGGACTACGAGGCCTGGCTCTACCAGAACGCCAGCGCGCCAACCATCGCCGAGCGTCGCATGGCCAACGTCTGGACGCTGATCGACCAGCTCGAAAAGTCGATGCATCGCGACGACGAGGACGGCGAAGCGAGCGAGGAGACCGATGACGTGCAGTCGGCGATCTCGCGCCTGGTGCTGCGCGACATCCTCGAACAGCAAGCGGAAGAGGACGACTCCGACCGCGTGCAACTGCTGACCATGCACGCCTCCAAGGGCCTCGAGTTTCCCCACGTCTATCTGATGGGGCTCGAGGAGGAACTGCTGCCACACCGCAACGCCATCGAATCTGGCACCATCGAGGAGGAGCGCCGCCTGGCCTACGTCGGCATCACCCGGGCCCGGCGCACGCTGACATTGACCCTGGCGCGTCAGCGCAAGGCCTACGGCGAACTGCTCGACTGCACCCCGAGCCGCTTCCTTGACGAGCTGCCGGCGGATGACCTCGAATGGGAAGGCCGCGCCGACAAAGAGAACCCCGAGAAGAAGCAGGAACGGGGCCAGAGTGCGATTGCTGGGCTCAGGTCGCTGTTGGGGTAGGATAAGGAAATTGAGATGCTTCCACGACTACGGGATCTCGACAGCCATGTCGTCGATATTGCCATTCGCTATCGCAGCGATGTCGCTGATGACGCGGGAACGGCAAAAAATTGCGTGCTCGAACGAGGATACCCGGTCTGCTCGCCAGCATTGGCAAATACGCCGCAGGCCCTGAACCGGCTATTGGTCGAAGGGAGGCTGCTATGAAGTTATCTTGACGGACTATCGCCAAGGCGATGCTGTCTGTGAAAAGACGGCGCGCTGGTTATCGCGCGCCTTGGCTTGATGACGCCGACAACTGCTCTCGAGCAAAATCGATCAGCCTTTGATAATCGCGCTGACGGATGATGGTCTCGACGATCGCGGTATCGAGCTTCAGATAATCATGTACCAGCGCGTTGCGCAGACCGATAACCTTGTTCCATGGCGTCTCGCTAAGGTCGTGGCCCAGGTTGTGCAGCTTGGCGAAGGCCTGCCGGGCATCACTGGGCACCACGGTGCCGAGTGACTTCAAGCGCTGTTTGGCGATCCCGATGCACGCTTCGGTCAGCAACTGAAGATTGCGCTCGGCGGCACGGTAAAGCAGTCCGTTCAGACCTCCAGGGCGGCTTGCAGCCTCATGCAGCTGCCCCAGCTCTTCCTCCAGGATGGCCAGATGTTCCCGCATGGCATCGATGTATTCGCTTTCCATTGGGGATTCGTCGCTCAGGCATAGTGTCGTTGGTGGTACTGGTGATCGATTTCCCACATCGAGGTAATGCGCTGCTCTTCTCGAATCAGCCGCAGCTTGTCGCCAACGAACAAGACCCGGCCAGTACGGATCACTGCGTGAGCGAGCGGCAGTGGGACGAGGTTGATGTCGACGACGGAAAGGCGATCATCGCCGAGCCCCATTTCATCCTGCCAGGCCTGAGCCAGCAATTCCGGGCGCAGACGGCGCTCCAACGCATCCTGTTCAAAGTCGCGGAAAGCGACGGCGAGATCGTAATCGCTTTCGGCGTGGTGGGTGCCTTTTGCGCGTGAACCATAAAGCCAAAGCACGGCGATCTCTTCATCCATGGTCGCCAATTCAACAAGATGCTGCAGAACCTCGGATTCTTCGGGCATCATCAACTTTTCCTTCAATCGTTACCGGTTCAGTCTAGCATCAAGGACATGGCGCGAAACGCGATGCCGAGAAACAGACTCAGGAGAGACGATGAATACGACGGAGCTATGGCAACAGGCCCACGACGAGGCGATGGCGATCTCGCGACAGGAGCCGTCGCTGACGCCGCTGATGCTGGGCGCGGTGCTCAATCGTTCGACCCTGGGTGCCGGTCTGGCCTACCGTCTGGGCCATCGTCTGGCGCACCCTGATCTGTCGGCGCAGCCGTTGATCGAAATGTTCGATTGCCTGCTCGATGCCGATCCGTCAATCAGTGAAGGCATCGCCCAGGATCTCACCGCCGTGATCGAGCGCGATCCGGCGATTCGCCAGGTCACCGAAGTGGTGCTTTACCTCAAGGGTCTCCATGCGCTGGCCGTGCACCGCTTTGCTCACGCACTATGGCAGGCGGGTCGTCGGCAGATGGCGCGCTATCTGCAGAGTCGCAGCTCGGAAGTCTTCCAGACCGACATCCATCCCGCCGCGCGGATCGGCAACGGCGTATTCATCGATCATGCCACCGGGGTGGTGATCGGCGAGACCACGGTGATCGAGGACGATGTCTCGTTGCTCCAGGGCGTGACCCTCGGCGGGACCGGTAAGGAAGCTGGCGATCGTCACCCCAAGGTGCGCCGAGGTGTGTTGATCGGTGCCGGTGCCAAGGTGCTGGGCAATATCGAGATCGGCGAGGGCGCGCGTATCGGCGCCGGATCGGTGGTCCTCAAGGCGGTGCCGGCGCATACCACCGCTGTCGGCGTACCGGCGCGTATCGTCGGCGATGCCGGTTGTACCGCTCCCTCGCGGGAGATGCAGCACTGCCTGGACAAACCGCATGAGCCAGGTGGCGACGAAAAGGCAGCGGCCAGTGGCCAGCTCTGCTGCGGGCGGTAGCACAGACCAACGCCGCCACGGCATTCATGACGGCCGTGCGGCTAGCGGCTAAGCCAGCTCATGGCGAGCCACGCGAGTCTCGAAGAATGCCGTCAAGTCGACGCTATCCAGCGCATCCAGCCAGGCAACGGCAAAACTTCCCGGCCCCTTGGCTTCCTGCTCGGCCCGTTCCGCTGCGGCAGCCGCATGGGCATGCGCCGCAATCATCGCGTCCAGTGTCGAGTCGGCGACGGCCAGATAGGCGGCGATCAGCGCACCGAGGGCGCAGCCGGTACCGGTGACTCGCGGCTGCCAGGCGCTGCCGCCCTCGATACTGACCAGGACCGGGTCGGCATTGTCATGAATTCCGACGAGCCGATCTATCTTGCCGGAAATCGCCACGCCCGAGGTGCGGTCGAGCAAGTGGGGCGCGGCCGTTGCCGCATCGCCCGCATCGTGCCGGGTATCCACACCGCGGCCCCGAGCGTCGCTGTCGACCAGCGACAGGATCTCCGAGGCATTGCCGCGAACCACCGCCGGGCGATGGGCCATCAGTTCGATACTGATTTCACGGCGCAGGGGCAGGGCCGCGGCGCCGACCGGATCGAGCACCCACGGCCGCCTAGCCTTGCTGGCTGCAAGACTGGCGCGGCGCATCGCTTCCAGGCTGGCGGCATTGGGTGTGCCCAGGTTGATCAGCACGCCATCCGCCGCTGCCGCCAGCTCGCCGGCTTCCTTGGGATGATCCGTCATCGCGGGCGAGGCACCCGCGGCCAACAGCACGTTGGCGACGAAATTCATCGTCACCTGATTGGTGAGGCAGTGAACGAGCGGCGTGCGCTCACGCAAGCGTGCACGCGTTGCGAGCAGGCGCTGTTGCCAGTCGGGGGAAAGGGTTAGCGGATCGCGCATACGGATTGTGCCTCTGGACGTTCGGCCGGCGTTAGCTTGCGTTTTCGGTTTGAGTATAATGCTCGCTGGCGGGCCCGAAAGCAGGCGTGGGCGCGCTGGACAGCTAACAGCCGAGCGGTTAGGATGGCCGCGCCGCAAACGGCGACAATCTGATTACGCGCCCTTAGCTCAGCTGGATAGAGCGTTGCCCTCCGGAGGCAAAGGTCATAGGTTCGAATCCTATAGGGCGCGCCATTTAAAATCAGTCACTTAGCTATATTCTGTCACAACACCTTCAGACTGATTTTCACGCCTGTAACCACACTGATAATCACTCCCGGCAATTCCAAAGCCCTTTTGACCGGTTTTCCGCCGTGCGTGGTTGTCCGCCATGCGTCGCCTGATGCAATCCTCGGTGCAACGACACTCGATGCTAAGGGAATAGCATCGCTGGACTACGTGGCACCCTGAGCGCACCCCGCATTAGTTGCGTAGGGTGTGCAGAAACCAGGGGGTCATTACACCCGAAGGCGTCTCGAGCACGCCGGCAAGTTCGAACAGCCGCGTAAGGTGCACTCGTTCTGCCGCGATATCTATCGCTTCGCCGTTATCACCGGTCGGGCCTACACCCACGCCGAGCACATGGCAGCCGAGCAGCGCCCAGCGATGATGCAATTTTGGTCGGACAAGCTCTATCCGACACCGTCATCCGGCTAGGTCAGAATCTCCATGCCGGAATAGGGCTTTTGCCTACAGGCTTCCAGCCTGCTGTTCAGGTCACCTACGTGGAGCTCGAGCTTGTGGCCATTGGGGTCGAGAAAATAGAACGATTCCCCCTCGCTTCGGTTCTGCCGCCACTCTTCTACGCCCTGGGCTCTAAGATGCTCTACGGCGGGAGCGAAGCCATCACCCGTAACCGTGAAGGCATAGTGGGTGTATTCGGGATGCGGTTCGGTGCCGCGGTGCTCGTCCAGGGTGAGACAAAGTCACAAACCGTCAAGCGATAGGTACGCTCCCTTATCCCATTGGGCATTTAGAGTTAGACCTAGTGTGTCCTGATAAAATGCAATGCTTCTGCCCAAGTCGGAGACCGCGAGGGTGAGGTGGTTCAAGCCTTTAAGCATTTCTAACTCCTAGCCCTGAAAGAATTTTCTGAAGCTCAAGTGGCCAAGAACATCACAATCCCAAGGGAGAATAAATGCGAGGAATGGACATTCATTGCGAACACTGCGGGTCACTGATGCGCACGCGTTCGAGCAAGCAACCGCACCCGGATTATCGGAAGCTCTACCTTGAATGCTTGAACCCTGACTGTGGCGCTAGAGTGCGTGCCGATTTTATCGTCACCGAGACGCTCAGCCCTAGGGACATACTGAATAAATCGACGAGCAGGATGAACCGGGACGGCGCACCGTCGCAAGGCGCACGGAGCGCAGACTCGAAGCGAAGCGGAGAGAACGTCCGAAGGACGGCCCCGACGGGGCGAGTTGCCAAAGGCAACGAGTCATGCGAGACATAACATGGGGTTAGGCGAGTCTCGACCGGGCTGGCGCACCAGCACCGCGCAACGCAGCGATTCGCCTGCACAGGCATTTATGCAGTGTTTCCTAGCGGTAACCCAAATCCCGACTACCAGGAAAGGTTGGCTGCTACCGCCCCTTGGCGGCGCATAGATCAGCACTGACGGCCCAGTTAATCGCCCCTTCGTAAGCCGCAGCCCTCTCTCGAATACAACCAGCGCCGCCACGTGCCGGCCTATATCGCCAGCCACCATGGCTTGGGCCGCATCCTGGCCACCACCACCCGACCGGGCTGGCACGACGCCAGCGGCGCGTTCGTGCTGCCCCACCGCATCATCGGTAAAGCCGACGTGTGGTTTCAGGACAGTGGCAAGGGCGCGCATCTGTTCACCGAGCGCGGCTCGTTGAAAAGCTGGCAGGGCGAACTCGCCCACTACTGCCGGGGCGACCCGGTGCTGATCCTGTCGGTCTGCTGTGTGCTGGCCGGGCCGGTCTTGTCCCGTGTCGGCGTCAACGCCGGCACCTGCACCTATTGGGCGTTCGACACTTTCGAGGGGGAAAACAGGAACATCTGTGTCAGTTCTCACATGAACCTGAAAAATAGTGGAAATACCGGGAACACCGCGCTGTAACCCGCATGGTTGAGCGCCTCCCTTGTTCCCAGTATGAAGTGTGTAAACGGGAACAAGTGAGTACAACAAGGAGAGGTGGCTACGAGGCAACGACACCCGGCACTATGGGCGCAAAACATCTCGCGCCGTTGCGATGCCGGGCCAACCGGAGGAGAGTCAATCCGTGACGTCATGACGCGAGTGCGAGATGGCCTACTCGAACTGGAGTTGCGGTACGCTTCGAAAACAATCGCAATCGTTGCGCACGGATTCGTGGCGGAGGTGGTCAGAGCGTTGTCCAGCGGTAGCTTCGGTAGCTTCTCGGACATCTTCGAGTGGCGTCTCCCCAGCGGCAGCGTTCTCTCCTTGGAAAACTTCGCAATCCCGATTCAAGACGCTGACACCTTGAGAGCCTCTCTCCACATCACCATTGCCTCGACCGAGACCTGCCAAGCTGTCTGGCCACCCATCCCTCCTGCCAACCCCGGCTGCCCCTCGGCGCGCTAGATGGGTCGGTTTTGTTGCAGCGTTGCAAATGGCTCCAAGCCGCGCCGTCACTGGGGCGGCGGAGCGATTTCGGGTGTAGCCGCCCGCATCACTTGCGAACCGCCGGTGCGCTAAATGGATCGAAAATGATGCACGTGCAGTCGCTATGGGTGACTGGCTTTCCATTTCCGCGGCGATTGCCCGGATTGCGCCTTGAACGCACGAGAGAGCGCGGCTTCACTGCCGTAGCCAACTTCGGTTGCGACCGCTTTTAGAGGACGTCCGTACCGCAAGGCCTTCTGTGCCAGCTGCACGCGCCAACCCTGGAGATACTGCCCGGGTGTAATACCGACCGTTCTGCGGAACGTCGTGGCGAACACGCTGCGCGACATGCCGGCAACATTTGCCAGTGCGTCCAGTGTCCATTCCTGCGCTGGCGTCTCGTGCATAGCCACCAGCGCATTGCGCAGACGCGGATGCGACAACCCGGACAACAGCCCCCCCTTAACTTCGCCGCTTTCCATCAAATGGCGCAACACCTGGATCATCATTACCTCGAACAAGCGCTCGACCAGCGCGACACGTCCGCACCGCTGCCCGAACGCCTCCTCGAACAACAACGACAACACCGGCTCGGCACCGACAATATTTTCCAGTGGCAGGCAAACGACGTCCGGCAGTGCCGATGAAATCGGATTACCTGCGTCGCCCTCGAACGATAGGTTCGCGCAGACCATGTCTGCACCGCGCTCGGGATCGGTGATGAAACGCCGTGTCAGTGGCCGTGGAAACAGCAGCAGGCTCGGTCGTTCGATATGTATTAACTTCCTGTCGTACTGCACCTCAACCGCACCTCGGCGCACCAAGTGCAATTGGCCGTTCGTGCCATCACTTTCCAGTGTGTTGAAACCGCACAGCGCACCAACGTTGAACACCTGCGCGTTCACTGGGAAGTGCGCCATCAGTGCCGTGAGTCGGTCGGCCATAATCGAACTCCAGATCAAGTTTTTAGGATTTTCTATCACCAATAGTATCGGGCATGCACGCAAACTACATCTTACCGGGCAGTACCCACCCGGCCACCAACTCAGGAGGAACTATCGCCATGAACACCACCACTACCAGCGCCACCGTAGACGGCAACTACATCGTCACCGCCGATGGCGTGCGTCTGTACTATAAAGATTGGGGTCCGAAAGACGGCCCGGTCGTCACCTTCAGCCATGGCTGGCCGCTTAACGCGGACAGCTGGGAGTCACAGATGTTCTTCCTGGCCGACAAGGGCTACAGGGTGATAGCTCATGATCGTCGCGGTCATGGCCGCTCCAGCCAGCCCTGGGACGGCAACGACATGGATCATTATGCCGATGATCTGGCCGCTGTGATCGATGCCCTCGACCTCGAGGAGATCACTGCGGTCGGCTTTTCCACGGGGGGTGGCGAAGTGGCACGCTATATCGGCCGCCACGGTACCGGACGGATCAAGAAGGCCGTGCTGGTCAGCGCCGTGCCGCCGATGATGCTGCAGACTGCCGACAATCCGGACGGCCTGCCGCTCGAAGTCTTCGATGGCATCCGCAAGGCATCGCTGGAGAACCGTTCGCAGTTGTACCTCGACCTGGCGTCCGGCCCGTTCTACGGTTTCAACCGTCCGGGTGCCAAATTCTCTCAAGGGCTGATCGACAGTTGGTGGGCACAGGGCATGCAGGCCGGCCACAAGAACACCTACGACTCCATCGCGGCGTTCTCGGCCACCGATTTCCGTGAGGACCTGAAGAAATTCGACGTGCCCACGCTGGTGATCCACGGCGATGACGACCAGATCGTGCCATTCGAAATTTCCGGTAAGGCTTCCGCCGCACAGATCAAAGGGGCGGAGTTGATCGTCTACCCTGGCGCCCCGCATGGCCTGACCGACACACACAAGGATCGATTCAACCAGGATTTACTGGGCTTCCTTGAAAACTGAATGGACCACTTCGATGCGCCGACCGAGGGTTCCCCCTCGGTCGGCCTTTGTCGTTTTCTTGCGTCATGGTGCCCAGATAGCGACGCCGGCGGAGACGTTGATCGCCTCGCCGGTAATCAACCAGCAATCCGTATACCCTGAATGCTCAAGCGAGCCGACCGTGGAGTTCCAGCAGCGGGCTTTCTCTCGTGACATCTTAAACGCATGGGAGCTATGGCCGCGCAACTAGCCGTTGCGTCGACGGATAAGCAGCTCACGAATCCGGTCAGCCATCCATGCCCTGGCGAGATGGGCCGCGGAGAAGCGGCGATCGACGATGACGACGGTATGGCCGCGGCTCGGTACGTAGAACGAAGGGCAGTATGCCCTGGCCTCTAGCGTGTCTTCCCAAGGATAAGCGCGATATCTCGTCTCGATGTCAGGTATGCCACCCGAACAGAGATGATTGTCATAGGCGATCGCAATCTGATGACTGGTGTAATAATGAACACCAGGCAAGAAATCTGGCAGGTGTTCTCGATTCTTGTCGTTGACGCGCAGGCATCCGTGAGTGGTGTCGGAACGATCCATGACGCCCTCGGTTAGAGTTGAACGAGGTGTGGTGCAAATGGTACATTTTAATGTACTGTAAGTACAATATATGTCTGTGGAAAATCGGCCACTGACTTTACGCAGTCGATGGCGTCACGTTCAGGCTAGGCCTTTTTCTTGGCGATATGCGTGGCTATCTGTACCAGAAGGAGAAGATCGGCTTCATCCAGTTCACCGGATAGCGCAGCTTGCTCGATATGCTGCAGCGCATTGACGGATTTTTTTGACGTCAGATAGGAGCGGGAGGGTAACCGTTCCGAAATGTTGGCGGCTGTACTGGTACCGCTGCTGTAGGAGGTGTCTTCATCGATATGCAACATGGCGCCGCGACCATAGTCGAGCCATTCTTCGCGAACGCCAAGCCAGCGGGCCAGCGCGACTCTTCTATCGTGGCTTGGACGAGCCTCGCCATTCAACCACTTGCTGACGGCCTTCGGCGTTACATGCATCGTCTTGGCGAGACGTGCACCCATGCCGTATCCGTCTTTGCCCGCGTAGCGCAGCGCCTGTAAGAGTCGGGAGCTGAACTCATCCCGTTTGCCGGTTTGAACCATGGGTTCAATATGGCATCGCTTGCATGTACTTTCAGTACCTGTTAGTTATGTACTTTAAGTACATTTATAGTGAGGATTGAGCGGTGAATATGGTTCACTTTGTAATGGAGGAGTTCGGTGACGTGTCGAGACCCGCTCGAATTGATCGGGCGTCTCCGCCAGTGGCCTGCGAAGGGTCACGGCATGATCGGCTTCCGAGCCGAAGCTACTGTCAAGTTCCAAGTGAACGCTAGATAAATCGACGAGCAGGATGGAGCGTAGATTCGAAGTGAAGCGAAGAGAACGCCCCGCAGGGCGGTCCGCCAGGGTGAGGCAGGAGGCGTCGAATCACAGGAGAGATAACACGGAATTGAGCGAGTCGTTAAAACAGAGCCATTCGCAATGGCATGGCCGCAAGTGCGTTTGGACAGTGATCACCTCGGGCAGAGAAAGAATTAATGGTCAAGAATAAACAGCACGCTCAAGCATGCCTGGTATGCGAGGTAAAGTCTGTCATTGAGAAGCAATAGGCATCACCCCCGATGGATTTCTCACGGACAGTTCCAACCAAAGCTGTACATGTTTCTCCCATCAGCCATAGATAAAATGTGGCTTCTTTCGCTCCTGCCTGTTGGGCTATATTTGACATTGGTAGGCACCATAGTATGCCCATATCCTATCGCTGGAATAGCGGTGATTTGCCGTTTTCATGCCTTTAAATCATGCCAAAAATCGACGATAGATTCCGTCTATGGATTTCGTATTTGTCGAGTTGGATAACGCAGGCAGAAGAACAAGTATAAAAAAGCCCGGCGAGTAACCGGGCAAAAATCAGACCATGAAATGATAATTTATCAGAGCTCTCCGCATACATCAATTGGTGATGGCATTTAATGGTAAATTATCGATTGTTTACTTTTTTCGATATAAGCTTTTCTAAATTTAGAAATTCATTTTTCAGTATTAGGCGATGCGAAGTTCGTTGTGTTAAAATAAAAAAATACCTATTTTCAATAGGTTGCTTAATGTCAAAGCACAATATGAGCCTGTAATATTAGTTTCATGTATGCGTGATAGGTCTTTCCATTCAACTCGTCACATCATCCCCGAGTCCAATCTTTAAGATGTCAAATGAAGTCGCGATCAGCCCGGCAGAAGCGTCAAATCCAATTGTGATTAGCCGCTCTGAATGATCAAGGTCTAGGGCGTCTTTCTTGCTAATATTCAATAGAATAGGTCCTTACATTTCGATATCGGCAGTCATTTCCACAAATGCTTCGGCGGGTAAGTTTTCCACGCTTCACCAATACTCGCCACTCAAGTTTTGTCATATGTCGTTGATAAATGTGAAGTTACCTAGGTGAAGCATAGGTAATCTGAACCAGTCGACGAGCAGGATGTAACTCAGACTACGAAGCGAAGCGGAGAGAACGCCCGTAGAGCGGTCCTTCAGGGTGAGGCACCTGAGGTGTCGATCACGGGAGGCATAACATGGGAATTGGACGAGTCTTGATCGGACCGGCGCCCCGGCATTCAGCGCTTTTTGAATCAACGAGCGCCAGTGAGCCTACGTCTGGCTCTTACAGCCACTACAGCGGACAGCGTAAGCGGGATCAGGCACGCAAGTATTGAACGATCGTGCAGCGCTCGGCTTTCTACCTCAATCTATTGGCCCAATTCCTCAATCCCCGACAACAACACCCTCAACTCCTGTTCGTTGCCAATGAGATCGGCCAGCACGTAGCCGTCGAGTACCGCGAGAAACGCTTGCTGCGCTTTCCACAGCACGTTCTTAAGACGACAGCCGGGTTCGATGGGGCAGCTGGAGTTGGGGCCGAAACATTCGAGCAGCTCGAGGTTCTCCGTCTGGCGCACCAGGGCGCCAATGTTGATTTCCTCGGCGGGTCGTTGCAGCCGCAAGCCGCCACCACGCCCGCGCAGGCTGGCGACATACCCCAACTGCACCAGCGTCTGGGCCACCTTGGCCAGGTGATTGCTGGAAATTCCGTAATGCGTCGCTGCCGCCTGTACCGTCGCGGGCATGTCATCGCTTCTCACCGCGAGATAGATCAGCAGCCTCAGCGCGTAGTCGGTGTGGGTGGTGAGTTTCATGCGACTTGACAAGTTAAATTTGGTAAATAATACTCCTATTTAAACAGGTATACAAAATACCTGTTTAAAGGGCCTGTTCAATGAGGAGACCATCATGCCGACCCCCGCTCAAATCGATATCATCAAACAGACCGTTCCCATTCTGCAGGCCCACGGCGAGACGCTGACCCGGCATTTCTATGCCCGGATGTTCGAGCACAACCCTGAAGTGAAAGCCTACTTCAATCCGGCGCACCAGCGCTCTGGCACCCAGCAGCGGGCGTTGGCCGGCGCCATTCTAGCTTATGCCCAGCACATCGATGACCCTTCCGCGCTGAAGGATGCCATCGAAATCATCGCGCAGAAGCATGTTTCGCTGACGATCCGGCCCGAACACTACCCCATCGTGGGCGAAAATCTGCTGGCTTCGATCAAGGAAGTGCTGGGCGATGGCGCCACGGACGCCATCATCGATGCCTGGGCGGCGGCCTACGGCCAGTTGGCGGATGTCTTCATCCAGCGCGAGAAAGACATCTATGCCCAGCAGGACGAAAGCTACGGCTGGTCGGGCTTCAAGCCGTTCGTCGTCGCTCGGCGCCAGCGGGAAAGCGACAATATCGTCTCGCTCTATCTCGAGCCCGAAGACGGCCGGCCGCTGGCCGCGCACCTGCCGGGCCAATATGTCTCGATTCGCCTGCGCGCTGCGGATGGCCGACTCTCGATGCGCAACTACAGCCTCTCCAACGCACCGGGGGCGAGCGCCTACCGTATCAGCGTGAAACGCGAGCAGGGCGACGGCAGCGATGTTCCGGGCGGTCAGGTCTCCAATCCGATTCATGACTCGCTCAAGGTCGGGGATCGGGTCGAACTTTCACCGCCGTGTGGCGAGTTCACGCTGCAACTGCCCGAAGCCGACGACAAGCCGGTCGTCTTCATCGCCGGTGGCGTCGGCGTGACGCCGCTGATCTCCATGGCGCATGCGGCGGTCGAGGCCTCGGCAACTCGTCCGGTGATCTTCATCCAGGCCGCGCGACATGGTGGCGTTCGCCCCTTTGGCGAAGAGCTGGAAGCCCTGGCGGCGGCGCACGCCAATTTCCATCTGCATGTCCGGTTCAGCGAGCCGCGCGCCGAGGATGCCGCATTCGAGCATGGCAATATCGAAGCGAAGGATCTCACGGCCTGGGTCGGCGACAAGGCAGCGGAGTACTACTTCTGCGGCCCGCTCCCGATGATGCGGCAGGTCGATCAGCTACTGGCCGAGCATGGCGTTCCGGCCGGGGATCGCCGCTACGAGTGCTTCGGGCCGTTGCAGCCCCTGGCGGCTTGAATGGGAATGCGCCGACCGGCCCGCCGAACGGGCGGGCCGTCCCTGTGATCGCAGCGGTTAAATTTCCGCCGCCAGCTTTCCGATTTCCGCGATCACCTGATCGCGCTCCTCCTTGGTAGCCTGCGGCAGATAGGTGTAGGCCACCGCGATGACCGTGCCGCGGTCGCCCGGCCAGGCGACACCGATGTCGCTGGCATTGCCGACACCGTTGGTGCCGGTCTTTTCTCCCACCAGCCAGTTGGCAGGCATGCCGGCACGCAGGCGAGTGTCGCCGACCTTGCCTTCGATCATCCAGGCGGCCTTGATGACGCTACTCGAGCTGCATGAGCTTATCTTTCACTTTGGCATTGTCTTGGTTCTGGCCCGCGGCCCATACGGGGCGAGCGACGAATGCGGAAGCGGTGAGCAGGGACGCGGTGGAAATCAGACGACGACGGGAAAGAGCTGGCATGTAACGGCCTCTAGTGGGAAAAGCGAAGACAGCAACTTACCCTGAACCAGAGGAGAACGGCGAGAGCGAGCGGTTCGTCTTTCGTTTCATGGTCTACCTTTATCCCTAGTTCCCTGGAGGAGAGTCCCATGACCGACCACTACCAAGTGCAGGAACGAGACGGCGAATTCCACGTCATAGATACCCGCCCCGATGATTCGAGACCGGACGATGCCCCCGTCGCGTCCTACGCCACTCGCCATGAAGCGGAGATCGAGGCAAAGCGTCTCAACGAGCGTTCTTTGGGATGACGTGGCGTTTCATATCGAATGACGATTACCGCTATCGTCGATGACAGCGGTATCGCCGTAACGAAAAAGGGAGCCCGCAGGCTCCCGATCTCTCTCATCAAGCTCAGCTCTGTGCGGCTAGCGCCTTACAGATTGGCGAAGCTCACTTCGACGTTGCCCTGAGCGTTGCTGCCGGCGCCTTCTGCGTTCTGCAGGGCCTGCGCGGCGGCGACGCTGTGGCCTTGGCCGATCAGGTCGTTGTTGCCGGCCTGAATGCTGGTGGCCAGTTGGGTGGACTCAGCGACGTTCTGCAGGGCCTGGTCAGCCGCAGCGCTGTGGCCGCCGCTAACGGTGTCGACGCTGTAGGCGGTCGGCAGCGCTTGGTACTCGGCGGTCTGTTGGGTGTTCAGGGTTTCGTTCTGCTGGTTGAAAGCGCGTTCGTTCATCAGGCTGTTGGCCTGAGCGGCGGCGGGCAGGGCGACAGCGAGTGCAATGGCTGCGAGAATGCGGGTTTTCATGGCGTTACCTCCAATAATGTCTTTTCTGGTAGGGCCTCCTGGCCCAACCGGTGACGACATTATGGAAGCCATTATCTTAGTCTGCTAATCAAGCATAGTGAATTCGACTATCAATGGGATTGATACAAAGGTCGAAGTCCTGAAGCGGTCTTCGATAGTAAAACTTCTTTCGGCGATCGTCATCTTTGCCCCGGCCCGGGCCGCCGCTTCATAATGCACTCTCCTAATTCACACGATGGAATCCGCCCCATGCCGCGCCTGCCCCGGGATATCGCCCCCACCGCCCCGCCACGCGCTGCCGAGCCGCAGGCCAATGTCGGCGAGGTCGCCTATCTGCGCGTGACCAAGGTCAACGATATCGGTGCCTTTCTCGACTGGGGGCGGCCGAAGGACCTGCTGCTGCCGTTCGGCGAGCAGCGCTTTCGCCCGGACGAGGGCAAGCGGGTGCTGGTGATGATCTACGTCGACGACCGCATGCGGCCGGTGGCGAGCATGAGGCTCGATCGCTTCCTGCGTGACGAGGCGGAGGGATTAGCGGCGGGGGACCGTGTCTCGCTGACCATTGCCGACCTCACCGATCTGGGGGCCAAGGCGGTGGTCGACAACCGCTTCTGGGGCCTGCTCTACCAGGACGACATCGCGCGTCCGCTGCGCCGGGGCGACCGGGTCGAGGGCTACGTCAGGCGTGTGCGCGACGATGGGCGGCTGGATCTGTCGCTATTGCCGCCGGGGGAGGCGCGGCTGGATCTGGTCGGCGAGAAGGTGCTGGCCGAACTCGCCGCCAGCGACGGCTTTCTGCCGCTGGGCGACAAGAGCCCGGCGGCGGCGATCAAGACCCGTCTCGGGGTCAGCAAGAACGCCTTCAAGCAGGCAATCGGCCGCCTCTACAAACAGCGCCGGATCGTGATCGAAGACGACGGTATCCGGCTGATCGAGGAGTGACCGACGCTTCGCTTACATCCGGTAGGCGCGATACCAGCCAAGCCCCGCCACGGTATCGCCGCGCGGCTTGTACTCGCAGCCGAGCCAGCCGTCGTAGCCGTCCTCGTCGAGGCGTTCGTACAACCATGGATAGTTGACCTCGCCGCTATCAGGCTCGTGGCGCTCGGGCACGCCGGCGATCTGGATATGGCCGACGCCGTCGCGATGGCGCTGGTAAGTCTTCCAGATGTCTCCGTCCATGATCTGGGTATGGTAGAAATCCATCTGCACCTTGACGTTGGGTTCGTTCAGCTCGGCCAGGATCGCGTGCCCTTCGGCCTGATGGTTGAGAAAATAGCCCGGCATGTCGCGGGTGTTGATCGGCTCGATCAGCAGCGTACGCCCGTGTTCCGCCAGCCTGCGTGCCGCAAAGCGCAGGTTTTCCAGGTAAACGCCGCGTAGGGTCTCCCGGCAAGCCCCCTCCGGCACCAGTCCCGCCATGGCATGCAGGCGCGGGCAGTCCAACGCCTCGGCATAGCGCAGGGCGGTATCGACGCTCTCGCGGAATTCCGCCTCGCGACCGGGCAGGGCGGCCAGGCCGCGCTCGCCGGCGTCCCAGTTCCCGGGCGGCAGATTGAACAACGCTTGCGACAGGCCATGACGGCGCAGCTCGGCGGCGATATCGTCGGCATCGAAAGCGTAGGGGAACAGGAACTCGACGCCCTCGAAGCCGCACGCGGCGGCCTTGGCGAAGCGTTCGAGAAACGGCACTTCGTTGAACATCATGCTGAGATTGGCGGCAAAACGCGGCATGGGCTGATTTCCTCGATTATCCGATCGATGTCGAAGGGCGACGCTCGGCTACCATTGGGCACCGAAGGCATCTCGCAACTCGTCGATCTCGCTGTCGTTCAAGGTGCGCACCTCGTGATGGCGCAGCAGCAGATAGAGCTTGGCGGTCTCCTCCAGTTCCTCGATCGCGTTGCGCGCCGCCTCCAGCGTCTTGCCCGCCACCACCGGGCCGTGATTGGCCAGCAGCACCGCCGCGTGTTCGGCGGCATAGTCGCGCACCGCTTCGCCCAGCGCCGGGTCGCCGGGACGGTAGTAGGGCACCAGCGGCAGGCGGCCGACGCGCATCACGAAATAGGGCGTGATCGGTGGCAGGCAACAGTCTTGATCGAGTCCGTTGAGGCATGACACGGCGGCCGAGTGGGTGGCATGTAGATGGATGATGCCGCCGGTGTCGGGGCGCTGCTCGTAGAAGGCGCGATGCAGAAACGACTCCTTGGTCGGCGGCTTGCCGGCGAGCAGGTTGCCGTCCCAGTCGAGCTTGGAGATTTCCGCCGGGTCCAGCGCGCCGAGGCTGGCGTTGGTCGGCGTCATCAGCCAGCCATCATCCAGCTTGGCGCTGATGTTGCCGGAGGTGCCCGGCGCCATGCCGAGCTGACGGAAAGAGCGGCCGATCTCGGCGATCTCCTCGCGCAGGCGGTGTTCCTCGGTCGAAGTATGGATCGCGCTCATGGCAGCAGCTCCCAGGCCTTGGTCATGAAATCGATGGCGCCGAAGTTGCCCGACTTGAGTGCCAGTGCCAGCGGCTCGGCGGTACCCAGCGTGGTGGTCCAGGGCACGCCGGGGTCGATGCTTTCGCCGATGCGCAGCCCCTGAACGCCGAGAGCGCTCACGACCGCGCCGGACGTCTCACCGCCGGCCACCAGCAGCCGGCGCACGCCGAGTCGCTCCACCAATTCGCGGGCGATATCGGCCAGGGCGCGTTCGACCAGTTCGCCGGCCTGCCGTACCCCCAGGCGTTGCTGCGCCTCGCGCACCTCCTCCGGAGAGGCGCTGGCATAGATCAGCACCGGGCCATCATCGAGATGCGATTCGGCATGGGCGAGCGCCGCGTCGACGCTGCCCCGGTAGTCCGCTTCCAGCGCCAGTGCCTGAACGTGGTAGCTGGGCATGTGCTGGCGGGCATGCTCGATCTGGGCCAGCGTGGCTCGCGAGCAACTGCCGCTCAGTATTGCTTCGCGACCCGCAATGCTCGGTAATGCGGCGGCGTCTTCGCGATGCCCGAGACGCTCGGCGAAGTTGGCCGGCAAGCCCAGCGCCAGGCCGGAGCCGGCGGTGACCAGCGGCAGGTCGCGGCAGGCCCGGGCCAATACGAACAGGTCGTCGTTGTCGATGGCGTCGCAGATCGCAATACCCGTGCCCTCGGCCTCGAGTGCGGCGATGCGTTCACGCACCGCCGCCTCGCCCTGGCGGATCGTGGCGTAATCGATCAACCCCACCGGGCGGGTGGTCTGGGCGCCGAGCACGCGCACCAGGTTGGCATCGGTCATCGGCGTCAGCGGATGGTCCTGCATGCCGCTTTCGTTGAGCGGTACGCCGCCCGCGAACAGATAGCCGTTGAATACGCTGCGGCGATTGGCCGGCAATGCCGGGCAGGCGATGGTGAAATCGGTCCCGAGCGCCTCCATCAGTGCCTCGGTGACCGGGCCGATATTGCCGGCAGGCGTCGAGTCGAAGGTCGAGCAGTACTTGAAATAGAACTGCTCGCAACCCTGATCGCGCAGCCAGTCGAGTGCCTCCAGGGACTGGGCGATGGCCTCTCCGGCGGGGATGGTGCGCGACTTGAGCGCCACCACCACGGCATCCACGCCAGCCTCCAGCGGCGTCTGCGGAATGCCGATGGTCTGAATGGTGCGCATGCCGGCGCTGACCAGCATGCTGGCCAGGTCGGTGGCGCCGGTGAAGTCATCGGCGATGCAGCCGAGTATGGGGCCCGAGGAAAGATTCGGCATCGCTTAGTCCTCCCCGTCGTTGGCGGCCGCGCCGGGCAGATCGACACCCGGGTAGACCTTGATCACCGCCGCGTCGTCCTCGCGGCCCAGCCCCTGGGCGGAAGCCAGCGTGAATTGGCTCAGCGCCTGGGCGGTCAGCGGCAGCGGGAATTTGTCGCGATGGGCGGTGTCGTGGACGATGCCGAGATCCTTGACGAAGATGTCCACCGCCGAATGCGGTGTGTAGTCGCCGGCCAGGATGTGCGGCACGCGGTTCTCGAACATCCACGAGTTGCCGGCGCTCTGGGTGATCACCTCAAACAGCGTGTGCGGATCGCAACCGCCACGAATGCCGTAGGCCATCGCTTCGGCGGCGGCGGCGATATGCACGCCGGCCAGCAACTGGTTGACCAGCTTGACCTGCGAACCCTGCCCCAGCTCGTCCCCGAGCCGGAAGACCTTGGCGGCGATGGCGTCGAGCACGCCTTCGAGGCGTTCGAACAGCACGCTCCCGCCGGACGCCATGATCGTCAACTGCCCCTGGGCCGCCTTTGCCGAGCCGCCGGAAATCGGCGCATCCAGCAGAGCGATCCGGTGCGCGGCGAGCTCCGCCCCGAGGGCCTGGACCGCCTCCGGTGCGCAGGTGGCGCAGGAGAGCACCACGCTATCCGTTGCCAGACCGGGCACCAATCCATCGTCGCCGAACAGCACCTCTCGAGTCTGCTCGGCATTGACCACGACGATCAGCACCACCTCCACCTCGGCGGCCATTGCGGCCGGCGTGGCCACCGCCCGTCCACCGGCCTGCGCGAAAGCCTGGCGCGCTTGTTCGCGCAGATCGCAGCCCCAGGTCTCGAAACCGGCGCCTACCAGCGAGGTCGCCATGCCCATGCCCATCGAGCCGAGTCCGATCACGCCGACGCGTGGGCGCTCGCTTGCTGTCATCGTGTCTCTCCTGTCGTGCTGGCCGGCGATCCGCTTTGCGCTTCCACCCGTTCGAGCATGCTCTTGAGCAGATCGGGGGGCGCCTGACGCAAGCGCGCTTCGGCGTGTTCCAGATGAATGGCGGCGGCGCGGGCGGCCGCCTCGGCGTCGCTCGCGCTGATGGCATCGAGCATCGCCTGGTGCTCGGCGACCACCTGCTGCATGAAGGTCTCGCGCAGCGATTCGTTGGTGCGGGTCACGCTGATGGCGTGATGCAGAAAGCGGTTGTAGAAATCGAGCACGGCGGTGAAGTGCACGTTGTTGGCCGCTTCGGCGATCGCGCGATGGAACGCCATGTCCTCCTCGACACCGGACCGCCCGGCTTCGACGGCTTCATCGATGTCCGCCATCGCGTTGCGAATACGGCGGAGCTGTGACGGCGTGCGCCGCTCGGCGGCCAGTCGCGCCGCTTCGACTTCTAGCGGCCGGCGCAGTTCGAGCACTTCGACCACCGATTGCAGGCCGGGGTCGGGAATCGACATGCGCAACGACACCGTCGGCGATTCGGCGACGAAGCTGCCGCTGCCGCGGCGTGACGTCACCAGTCCGGCGTTGCGCAGCATCGAGATCGCCTCGCGCACCACCGAACGGCTGATGCCGAAGCGCTCCACCAGCGCCGCCTCGGTCGGCAGGCGATCCCCCCGTCCCCATTCCCCGGTCTGGATGGCGTCGCTCAGGCGCTGTGCCACCTGTTCCGAGAGTTGCGGGCCGCGCAATGGCGGCACCATGTCCTTGCTCACGATCTGGAATTCCTCATTCGTTGGTCGAAGAAGGTCGCCACGCAAGACCGCTATGACGGTATTTAGCGCTGCTCTCCGACCAATGGCGATATTGCTCGTTTCAAGAATTTGTCAGACAAGATGTTAAATCGCAAAGGGTAGCGCAATTCGTCTTTGGTCAATTGGCGGATAGAGCGATGCCGTAGAGAGGAGTGAAAGTCATGCATGTGGTCGTTACCGGAGGCGCCGGTTTTCTCGGCGCGCGTCTGATCCACGCCCTGCTGGCGGGCGAGGCCACCTTGGATGGGGAAGCCGTGACCCGGGTGACCTCGATCGACCTGGCGCCTTGCCCGGTCGAGGACGCCCGTGTCGAATCGGTGGCCGGTGATATCGCCGATCCGGCGTTGATCCGGCGCGCACTCGGCGAGGACACCGTTGCCGTTTGCCATCTGGCGGCGGTGGTCAGCGCCCAGGCGGAGGCGGATTTCGATCTCGGCATGCGGGTCAACCTGGATGCCACGCGTGGGCTGCTGGAAGCCTGCCGCGCTCATCCCAAACGGCTGCGCTTCCTGTTCGCCAGCTCGCTGGCGGTGTTCGGGCCGGGGCTCTCTCAAGAGCTCTCGCAGCCGGTGGCGGAGGCGGTCGGGCCGCGGCCGCGCTCCTCCTACGGCGCGCAGAAGGCGATCGGCGAGCTGCTGGTCAACGATTACAGCCGTCGCGGCTTCGTCGATGGCCGCGTATGTCGTCTGCCGACCATCGTGGTGCGGCCGGGCAAGCCCAACCAGGCGGCGTCGTCGTTTGCCAGTTCGATCATCCGCGAGCCGCTTGCCGGCCTCGACGCCGTCTGCCCGGTGGACGCCCAATTACCGCTGTGGCTCTCCTCGCCGCGGGCGGTGGTCGCCAATCTGATCCATGCATTGACCCTGCCCGGCGAGTCGCTGGGCGACTGGCGCACGCTCAATCTGCCCGGCATCACGGTCACGGTGGCCGAGATGCTGGAGGCTCTGGAGCGCCAGGCCGGCAGCGAGGTGCGCTCACGGGTACGCTTCGAGCCCGACGCCGCCATCGACGCCATCGTCGCCAGCTGGCCGGGCGGGCTGGATATCTCGCGCCCGCTGGCATTGGGCTTCCGGGCCGATGCCGATTTCGATGCCATCATCCGCGCCTATCGGGAGGATGCGCTGACTTCATGACACGAAGCGTCCGATCTTTTCCACCACATACGCGTTGCCGACATAACAACCGCTGCAATGCCAGCGACAACAAGACCAAGGAGTACACGCCATGACAGACGCCACCGCCGCCGGTCCCCGGGGCCTGGTATACCCATTTCCCACGAGCCGCGTTGCTGCTTCAAATGCGTTCAGGCAAGGCGCGGGACGCAGGCAATGGTGTGCCCTTGTTCAGTCGCGCAACGCCGCATGAGCGTATTTGAAGCGCAACCCGAAGGGACTGGCCGGTTTTCCAGTGATACGTCGTCGCTCGTATAACCCTTGGAACCACCAAGGCTGAAACTCGCTCCTAGTCTCACGGAAAAACCGGCTCAGTCGCGGCCGTGAAAATGGGTAGACCAGGCCCTTTCATCATCGGCCTGGGCATCGCCATCTTCGTGATGATCGCGCTGGTCATCAAAACCCGCGTTCACGCGCTGCTCGCGCTGGTCATCGCCGCTTCCATTGCCGGTCTGATCGGCGGCATGCCACCCAACGCGGTGATCGGTGCCATTACCACTGGTTTCGGCACGACGCTTTCCACCATCGGTCTGGTCATCGGCTTCGGCGTGATGATGGGGCGGATTCTCGAAGTCTCCGGCGCCGGCCAGCGCATGGCCTACTCGATCCTCAAGCTGCTGGGCAAGGAGCGTGAGGATTGGGCGATGGCGCTGACCGGCTACATCGTCTCGATCCCGATCTTCTGCGATTCGGCCTACGTCATCCTCAACCCGCTGGTGCGGGCGCTGGCACGCAATAGCGGACGCTCGATCCTGACGCTGGGCATCGCGCTTGCCTCCGGGCTGGCGGTGACCCACAGCGCGGTGCCGCCGACGCCGGGCCCGCTGGGCGTGGCGGGTATCTTCGGTGTCGATATCGGTTTGATGATCGCCTGGGGCTTGGTCTTCACCGCGCCGGCGCTGATCGTAATGGTGCTCTACGCCCGCTTCATGGGGCCGCGCATCGAGGCGATGATCGAACGTGACGTGCCCGGTTCGCTGAAGCGCGACGAGGACGATGACCCGATGCGCGGGCAACTGGCCGAGAGTGAGCTGCCGACGCTGTTCAAGTCGGTGCTGCCGATCGGGTTGCCGATCCTGCTGATTTTCCTCAATACGCTGGTCACCGCGGTGGTTGGCGACAGTGACTCGCCGGGGCTCTTCGTGCAGGTCGTCCAGTTCATCGGTCATCCGGTGATTGCGGTCGGCATCGGCGTGCTGGTGGCGGTCTACGGTCTGGTGCCGAAGATGCCGAAGGATCAGGTGCTGGCGCACCTGGAAAAGGGCGTCGAAAGCGCCGGTATCATCCTGCTGGTCACCGGTGCCGGGGGTGCGCTGGGGGCCGTGCTGCGGGCCAGCGGTGCGGGCGACTACATCGGCGAAAGCATTGCCGGGCTGGCGCTGCCGGCGGTGCTGATCCCGTTCCTCATCGCTACGCTAGGGCCTACGCGGGCCATTCACACGACCGCGACGGAGCCAGTTTTTTTGTGAGGCTAGGCGCGAGCCTCGGGTTTTGGTGGTTCCAAGCGCTCGGCTCGCAACAACGCCTCGCGGAAAAACCGGCCCGTCCCTTCGGGTTGCGCGTCGAATGCGCCCATGCGTCGTTGCGCGCCTAGGTAAGGGCACGCCATTACCTTCGTCCCGCGCCTAGCCTGGACGCATTCGACGCAGCAACGCGGAACGTGATGAATGGCCCACGTAGGCCCCTGCGCTTCGTTCAGGGCAGCGGCACGGTGTCGATGATCACCGGCGCTTCGATCTCCGCGCCGATCCTGGCCACGATGCCGGACGTCAACATGGTGCTGGCGGCGCAGGCGGCGTGTCTCGGCGGGCTCTTCTTCAGCTACTTCAACGACAGCTACTTCTGGGTGGTCAACCGGCTGCTGGGGGTCAAGACCGCCAAGCATCAGCTGCTGGTGCTGTCGGTGCCGACCACGCTGGGCTGGGCCACCGGGCTGGTGGCGCTGCTGATCGCCAATGCGTTCGTGGGTTGAGAGACGACGGTAGATTGAGAGTCACACGGCGAATCGAGGTCAAAACGCCAACGACAAGGAGTCCCGACATGAAAATCACCCGAGTCCGCGCCCGCGTGTTCGAGTGGAAAGGCGAGACGGTGCCGCCCAAGGCGCATTTCTGCACCAATGCCATGGATGCGCTATGGGATCGCGGCGACGCCATGCAGAGCTTCCGCTTCCACGGCTGGGCGGTGATCGAGATCGAGACCGACAGCGGTCTCGTCGGTCTCGGCAACGTGGCGCTGGCGCCACGGGTCGCCAAGACCATCGTCGACCAGCATCTGGCGCCGCTGGTCGTGGGGCAGGATCCGTTCGACTACGAGTATCTGTGGCAGCGCATGTATCGCGCCACGCTGGCCTGGGGGCGGCGCGGGATCGGCATGGCGGCGATCTCCGGGGTCGATATCGCGATCTGGGATCTGATGGGAAAGGCGCTCGGCAAACCGGTGTTCAAGCTGCTTGGCGGGCGTACCAAGGAGCGCATTCCCTGCTATGCCTCCAAGCTCTATCACGACGATCTCGATACCATGCAGGCGGAGGCGCAGCGCTATCTCGACCAGGGCTTCCAGGCGATGAAGATGCGCTTCGGCTACGGCCCCAAGGATGGCCCCCGGGGCATGCGCGAGAATGTGAAGAGCGTCGCGGCGGTGCGCGAGGTGATCGGCGAAGAGATCGATCTGATGGCCGACTGCTACATGGGCTGGAACCTCGACTACGCCCGGCGGATGTTGCCGAAACTCGCCCCTTTCGAGCTGCGCTGGCTGGAGGAGCCGGTGATCGCCGACGATATCGACGGCTACGCCGAGCTCAATCGCATCGCGCCGATGCCGATCTCCGGTGGCGAGCACGAGTTCACTGTCCACGGTTTCCGCCAGCTGCTGGAGAAGCGCGCGGTTTCGGTGATCCAGTACGACACCAACCGGGTCGGCGGCATCACCGTGGCGCGCAAGATCAACGCCATGGCCGAGGCGTTCGAGGTGCCGGTGATCCCGCACGCCGGGCAGATGCACAACTACCATCTGACGATGTCGTCACTGGCATCGCCGATGTCGGAGTTCTTCCCGGTGCATGACGTCGAGATCGGCAACGAACTCTTCTACTACCTGTTCGAAGGCGACCCGGAACCGGTCGACGGCCATCTCGATCTCGCCGACGACGTGCCGGGGCTGGGGCTCTCGCTCAATGAACGCCACCTGGATGGATTTCACATCGTCGAGTGAGCACCTCCGGCGGCGCGAGTCTCTTCGCGCCGCCTGAATTTCATCCTATCCGCTTGAATCGCTTCACCCTATCCGCTTGGATCGCTTCACCCTGTCCGCTTGAGTCGCTTCACCACATGCGCTTGAGCAGGTTGTCTCGGCGGACGAACTGGTGCCACAACACCGCGGCGATATGCAGCCCGATCACGTAGTAGAACGCCGTTCCCAGCGTCTTGTGGATCGACTCCAGCGAGTGGCCGAGATGCGGCGTCACGCCGAACGGCGACGGCACTGCCAGCGACGTGCCGGGAACCGGGATCGTGCCATTGCTCAGCCAGACCGTCATGATGCCCAGCAGCGGCTGCGCGAACAGAAACGCGTAGAGCGCCCAGTGGGTAATGCGTGACAGCAACTCGAGCCGGGGATGAAGTGGCGGCGACACCGGGGGTGGCGGCTGTCGCAGGCGTTCGATCAAGCGGGGAATCGCCAGCAGCAGCACGACGATACCGGTCCAGAAATGGCTCTGCAGTAGGAAAGCCGGTATGCCGGTGCTTCGCGGGAAAATATCCGTCGACAGGATGAGTGCGTAAGCCAGGATAACCAGCGCGGCAACGGTCCAGTGAAAGTGGCGGGCCTTGGCCGAATAGCGGTTGGACAACGAGTGGTTCACGGTGAATGATCCTTGAGCGAACGAGTCAGCCTCATCCTAGGCAGCATCGGCTTAGGATTGACTTAAGCCTGGCTCGCCATCGTGATGCGTTCGCCGCGTCAGCCGCGTCACGATGATAAGAAAGAGGCTGTCTCGTCGCCGGGAATCGCGAGTCCGTAAATCCGGGATGACTCAGGGCGTCTTGGTTTGCAGTCGCTCGGCCAGCCAGGCCCGGGTGCCGGGGTGCCCGCTGCGTTCGGCGCGTTCGGCAAGATCCAGCGCGAGTTCGACATCGCCGGCCTTGAGCGCGGCATCGATCATTCGGCGGTAATCGAAGTCCGCTGTGGTGGGCTCCGGAGCGGGTGCCGGGGTGGCGGCTTGCGGGCGAGGGCCGGCAGCCTCGGGTATCGGGGCTGGCGTATCGCCAATCATTGAGGTCATGCCGGTGCTACCGGTCAGCGAGGCGATTTCGAGCGTCACTTCGCCGGTGGCGGTATGCACGGCGCGCGGATCGGGGCCGGCGGGTTCGGCGAGCCCTCTGACCCGGGCATACGCTTTCTCTTCGGACTCGTAGGTGGTCGAAGCCTGACGATCCGCTTCGCTCGAGTAGATGACAAGATATTGGGCGTTCGGGCCGGGCGTCACGCTGAACTGACCGTCGAGCCGGGCAGTGGAAAAGCCGGTGGGGCGGCGCACCGCAAGCGCATCGCTCGATACCTTTCTGACCGGCTGGAAGGCCGAATCGAGGATCATAATCGTCGGCGCGAAAACCTGGCCGTCACGGACCGGGCTGGTCACGCTCAAGGTCACGGGGCCGTTGTTCCGGGGCAGCTCGAAGGCGTGGAAAAAGCTTTTGCCATCGCCGAAATCATGCACCGGGGTCTGCGGCGTGAAGTTCAGCGTGAGGGTTTGCTGTGCCGTGATCGGCTGATACGGCAGGCTGGCCAGCGACGTGCAGCAGTCCGGCGCGCTGGCCAGGGCCTGCTGCCCCTGCTGGGCCGGAATGGTCGGGGACTGGGGTGCCATCAGCGGCGTGCTGCATCCCGCCAGGGCGATCATGAGGGTGCTCAATGGCTCGGCAAGACGATACGAACTCAACATTCAGACACTCCTGCGTGAGACGAAAACGGCTCCGGAGCAGCAAGCCCCCGGAGCCCAATGGATCGAAACAGTGCGAGCATGGCTCTCGCGGCCGTGGGATCAGCTACCCCACCAGACTTCCATCTGCGCGCCGAACGTCAGCCCGTCGGTATCGTTGAAGTCGACGTTGTTGGAGCCTCCGGCCCCAGTAGCCAATGAATGGGCTTGACGATAGTTATCCTGACTTAGCTGCTCCTGATAGGCGTCGCCGTTCCATTTGGCGTAGGTAGCGAACAGACGGATGGTCGGGCGGATCATGGCGCCACGACCCGCCGACCACTGCTGCGCGATGGTCAGCTTGGTCAGGTGGTGATCGCTGTCGCTGTAGCTCGATACGTCACTCTGTGGCTCGATGTGGTCATAGCCCAGCTCGACCGCCGTGCTCATGATGTCGTTCCAGTAGTAGACCGGACGCACGCCGGCAGAGAACCACTTGCGACCGGTGTTGTCGTCCATGTCCTTGTTTTCGTAGATGGCGGTGTAGAGCATGTCGAGCTTGTCCTGCACCAGCCAGATATGGCCCTGGTCAAGGATGCGCCACATGTCGCCGTCCTGGCTGAGCCGACCGCCAGCTGGACGGCCCACGGCGTTACCATCGCGGGTGATGATGCCATCGGTGGCGTATTGCAGAGCCACTGTATTGGTACCACCGAACCAGTCGCTCTGGGTGTGCTCGATGGTGCCCATCCAGCCCTTGTCGCCTTCGTCGTAGTCGACATTCTGTACGTTATCGTAATAGTCCTTCTTCCAGTCGGGCAGCGATGAGCGACCGTAGTCGATACCGAGTTGCAGCGAACCGCCGGGATTGACGGGGATATCCGTCCAGCGCACGTCGATGGTGTCGTCGGAGAGCCGCTGGTCTTCATCGGGAAGATAGTCGACATCCGCCCCGGAACTCCTGACCCAGGCCAAGCTCAGCTTACCGGTGCCGACATCGATATCCGAGATCCCTACGCCGGGGCCCGAGACATCCTCAGTAGTAGAAATCGTTCATGTGGATGTCGTGACGCTTGTAGAAGCGCTTACCGGCCCAGAGCGTGGCGCCGGGCAGGCCGCCGACGACATTGTTGTCGGAAACGTACATTTCCCGTAGTGCCACATTATTGTCGTCGTCCTTGAGGGATTCGTCGTCGTTGTCCTGCGCGGTGACGTAGGCGACGCGGCTGGCGAAGTCGAAGGTCGTGTCCTGCTGCTGGTAGAGCTGCGCGCCGAGCCCGATCTCTGCATAGGTCTCGCATTCGTTGCCCAGGCGATATTTGGCCGGTGCGCCCGCCGACTTGAAGCAGGTCTGGCTGCCGCCGCCAGAGGTCGAGCCGATACCGGAACGGGCATAGCCGAAGAATTCGGGATTGATATCGGCGTTCGCCAGGACCGGCATCGTGCAGGATGCACCGATGACGGCAGCGAGGAGCGGTCGGCGTAGCGCGAAGTGTGAGGCAATCATTATCGGTGTCCCTCGTGGTCTTGTCGTTGATTGCTGTTTTTGACTGCTGTCATTGGCAACCGTATGAAGCATCCGGCTGCGCAAGGCGCTTTGAAAAACTCGCAACCGGCATGTCCGGGGACACACGCGAGGATCTGTCAAAGCGTCGTGCTCGGCGTACTCACATCGTGATCGATAGCAGCGAAGACATGAGTCGATTCGTTATTTGAAATTGTCGGTATCTCTGTTTGGGTTCCCTTGGGCGTTACCGCCAGCTATCCGGTTTGAGCGCCATTATTTCTATTACTACGTAAACTTTCATTGTAATCATGGTCTATAAAGACAAAGGTCTAAACTAACTCCAGTAGGGAATTTATTTTTCCCTTAATTGACAATGAGTTATTGTATTTTTCGACAAGCCTAAGGATTCCGGCAATATGCCAAAGGGCGGTCTCAAGTTCCAAGCGCAACGCTATTGAAGGGTGCTCGGTCCGCCGACGGATTTCTTTAGCACCTCGGCGTAGACTTCCAGTGGGGTTCGCCAGTCCAGCGTCTGGCGAGGCCGTGTGTTCAGTGAGTCGGCGATCTCGTCGAGCTCTTCCTGACTGTAAACGGAGAGGTCCGTTCCCTTTGGCAGATACTGCCGCAACAGCCCGTTGATGTTCTCGTTGGAGC
>NZ_PZJU01000033.1:0-26979 GCF_003206715.1 Salinicola peritrichatus
CAAAACACCACACTACGCTTTATCTGAAAAATGCCTGCGCTCGCCCATACAGCGTTAAAAATCGGCTCAAAATGCTCATTTACACCCCGTAAACTCCGCGCTTTCGCCCATTTTTGCCTTGTCTGGCCATCGCTCGTCGATTTTTCAGACGAAGCTTAGCGTGTGATGCGTCGGCGGATAGCGTTCGAATCGCTAGCGATGAAAAAGGCGACTCCGAAGAGTCGCCTTGGGTATTGCCTGGGTGTCTTGCGCGCGGAGCGACGGGCTCAGCCGCGACCGCCCCTGCGCCGCAGCTGTTGCAGCGTACGCAACTGAGCGGTGGCTTCGGCCAGTTCGGCGGCGGCACGGGTGTAGTCGAGCTCTGTCTGCTTCTCGTTGAGTGACTGCAACGCGTGCTGACGTGCCTGCTCGGCTTCCGCCTCATCCAGGTCGCTGGCTCGGGTGGCGGTATCCGCCAGCACCGAGACCACGTCAGGCTGCACTTCGAGGAAGCCGCCGGTGACGTAGTAGAGCTCTTCTTCGCCGCCTTCCTGGATCACGCGCACCGGACCGGGCTTGAGCTCGGTCAGCAGTGGCGCGTGACCGCGCAGGATACCCAGATCGCCGGCCACGCCGGCAGCGATGAGCTGCTCGACGCTGCCCGAGAAGATCTCCTTCTCGGCGCTGACGATGTCACACTGAAATGTGGCCATAGCGATATCTCCCGGGTGTCTGCAGGCTTACTTCATGCTCTTGGCTTTCTCGACGGCTTCGTCGATGGTGCCGACCATGTAGAAGGCCTGTTCCGGCAGATCGTCGTAGTCACCGTTGAGAATACCCTGGAAGCCACGAATAGTTTCCTTGAGCGACACATACTTGCCGGGCGCGCCGGTGAAGACCTCGGCGACGAAGAACGGCTGCGACAGGAAGCGCTGGATCTTACGCGCACGTGCCACCGCCTGCTTGTCTTCGTCGGACAGCTCGTCCATCCCCAGGATGGCGATGATGTCCTTGAGCTCCTTGTAGCGCTGGAGCACGCCCTGCACACCACGAGCGGTATTGTAGTGCTCCTCGCCCACCACCAGCGGATCGAGCTGACGCGAGGTGGAGTCGAGCGGATCGACGGCCGGATAGATACCCAGCTCGGCGATCGAGCGCGACAATGTCACGGTCGAGTCCAGGTGCGCGAAGGTGGTCGCCGGCGACGGGTCGGTGAGGTCGTCCGCGGGCACGTAGACGGCCTGCACGGAGGTGATCGAGCCGGTCTTGGTCGAGGTGATGCGCTCCTGCAGGGCACCCATCTCCTCGGCCAGGGTCGGCTGATAACCCACCGCCGACGGCATGCGGCCAAGCAGTGCCGAAACCTCGGTACCGGCCAGGGTGTAACGGTAGATGTTGTCGACGAACAGCAGTACGTCGCGGCCTTCGTCACGGAACTTCTCGGCGATGGTCAGACCGGTCAGGGCGACGCGCAGGCGGTTGCCCGGTGGCTCGTTCATCTGGCCGTAGACCAGCGCGACCTTGTCGAGAACGTTGGATTCCTGCATCTCGTGATAGAAGTCGTTACCTTCACGAGTACGCTCACCGACACCGGCGAACACCGAGTAACCGCTGTGCTCGGTGGCGATGTTGCGGATCAGCTCCATCATGTTGACGGTCTTGCCGACACCGGCACCGCCGAACAGACCGACCTTACCGCCCTTGGCGAACGGACAGACCAGATCGATGACCTTGATGCCGGTCTCCAGCAGTTCGCTGGAAGCCGCCTGATCGGCGTAGCTCGGCGCCTGGCGGTGGATCGGCATGCGCTCGACGTCGGCACCGAGATCGCCGGCTTCGTCGATCGGCTCGCCGAGCACGTTCATGATCCGGCCCAGGGTCTGGGTACCGACCGGCACCGAGATCGGGGCACCGGTGTTGACCACCTCGATGCCGCGCTGGAGACCTTCACTGGAGCCCATGACGATGGCGCGAACCACGCCATCACCGAGTTGCTGTTGCACTTCGAGAACGGTCTCCTTGCCCGAGACCGTCAGCGCGTCGTAGACCTTGGGGACATCGTCCCGCGGAAACTCTACGTCAACCACCGCGCCGATGATTTGTACGATACGTCCGCTCATAGTGGTTCCTCGTATACCTGCAAATGAAACCTGTACGGCGCTGCCCAAAACTGTCTTCGCTCACCGACTTTTGAACAACGCCTCGCCAAGCCGTACTCGGGATCGCCGCCGCGCGGGCGACGATATCGTCATACCGCCGCGGCACCACCGACGATTTCCGAAATCTCCTGGGTAATGGCCGCCTGACGCGCCTTGTTGTACACCAGTTGAAGATCGTCAATCAGATTGCCGGCGTTGTCGGTCGCGTTCTTCATCGCGATCATGCGCGCGGCCTGCTCACAGGCCGCGTTCTCGACCACGGCCTGATACACCTGGGATTCGACGTAGCGAACCAGCAGGTGATCGAGCAGGGTCTTGGCGTCCGGCTCATACAGGTAGTCCCAATTACCGGGACCGGGTTGTTCTTCCCCTTCGGTGTCGTCGCCGACCGCTTCGAGCGGCAACAACTGACGCACCACGGGTTTCTGGCTCATGGTGTTGACGAATTCGTTGTACACCACGTAAAGCCGATCCAGATTGCCTTCGTCGAAGGCATCGAGCATCACCTTGACGCTACCGACCAGATCCTGGGCTTCCGGCGCATCGCCGAGGCCTTTCTTGGCCGCCAGCAGGTTGCCGCCACGCTTGCGGAAGAAGCCGCCGGCCTTGCTGCCGATAGCGGCGAAGTCGGCGCCGACGCCCTTCTGGTCCCAATCACGGGCATGCTGGACCACGGCCTTGAACAGATTGACGTTCAAGCCGCCGGCCAGTCCCCGATCGCTGGAAACGACGATGTAACCGACGCGCTTGACCTCGCGCTCGACCATGTACTCGTGGCGATATTCCGGATTGGCCTTGGCGACGTGGCCGACCACCCGGCGGATCAGTTTGGCATAGGGCTGGCTGGCCGCCATGCGTTCCTGAGCCCGACGCATCTTCGACGCAGCGACCATTTCCATGGCGCTGGTGATTTTCTGCGTGTTCTTGATGCTCCCGATCTGGGCGCGAATCTCTTTTGCAGCTGCCATCGCGGATCACCTGATTCATGCCGCTCAGCCGGGCGGGGCGGCCCGCTCCCATCATGCGATGGAGCGGGCCGCGCCGCTTACCAGGTCTGAGTGGACTTGAACGACTCGAGACCCGACTTGAGACCTTGCTGGATCTCGTCGTCGTAGCCGCCGCTCTGGTTGATCTTGTCGAGCAGGTCGGCGTGCTCGGACTTCATGTAGTCCTGCAGGGCACGCTCGAAGTCCAGCACCTTGTCGACCGCGACGTCGTCCAGATAGCCCTCGTTGGCGGCGTACAGCGACAGCGCCATCTCGGCCACGGACAACGGCGAATACTGCTTCTGCTTCATCAGTTCGGTGACGCGCTGACCATGCTCGAGCTGCTTGCGGGTCGCCTCGTCGAGATCGGAAGCGAACTGCGAGAACGCCGCCAGCTCGCGATACTGCGCGAGTGCCAGACGCACGCCGCCGCCGAGCTTCTTGATGATCTTGGTCTGCGCCGAACCACCCACGCGCGAGACCGACAGACCGGCGTTGATCGCCGGGCGGATACCGGAGTTGAACAGGCCGGTTTCCAGGAAGATCTGACCGTCGGTGATCGAGATCACGTTGGTCGGCACGAACGCGGAGACGTCGCCACCCTGGGTCTCGATGATCGGCAACGCGGTCAGCGAGCCGGTCTTGCCCTTCACTTCACCGCCCGTGAACTTCTCGACGTATTCGGCGTTGACGCGCGCGGCGCGCTCGAGCAGACGCGAGTGGAGATAGAAGACGTCACCCGGATAGGCTTCACGGCCCGGCGGACGACGCAGCAGCAGCGAGATCTGACGGTAAGCGACGGCCTGCTTGGAGAGGTCGTCGTAGACGATCAGCGCGTCTTCGCCACGATCGCGGAAGTATTCGCCCATGGTGCAGCCGGCATACGGCGCCAGGTACTGCATGGCGGCCGGATCGGCGGCGCCGGCGGCGACCACGATGGTGTGCTCCATGGCGCCGTGCTCTTCGAGCTTGCGCACCACGTTGGCGATGGTCGACTGCTTCTGGCCAATGGCGACGTAGATACAGGTGACGCCCTTGCCCTTCTGGTTGATGATCGCATCGAGCGCCACCGCGGACTTGCCGATCTGACGGTCGCCGATGATCAGCTCACGCTGGCCGCGACCGATCGGCACCATGGCGTCGATCGACTTGAGGCCGGTCTGGATCGGCTGATCGACCGACTGACGCGTGATGACGCCCGGGGCGACCTTTTCGATCGCGTCGGTCATCCGGGTGTCGATATCACCCTTGCCGTCGATCGGGTTGCCCAGCGCATCGACCACGCGGCCGACCAGTTCGGGACCCACCGGCACTTCGAGAATGCGACCGGTACACTGCGCGGTCATGCCCTCTTCGAGCTCGAGATAGTCGCCCAGCACCACGGCACCGACGCTGTCGCGCTCGAGGTTGAGCGCCATGCCGTAGATGCCGCCGGGGAATTCGATCATTTCGCCGAGCATCGCATCGGCCAGGCCGTGGATGCGGACGATGCCGTCAGCGACGCTGACGACGGTGCCCTGGTTACGGGCCTCACTGGCGACATCCAGCTTTTCGATACGCTGTTTGATGATGTCGCTGATCTCGGAAGGATTCAGTTGCTGCATGCCATGTCCCTCGAACTCAAGCGGTGAGCGCTTCGCGCAGGCGCTGCAATCGACCGCGTACCGAACCGTCGATGACGGTGTCGCCGGTACGCAGGATCACGCCGCCTAGCAGTTGGCGATCCACCTGAGTGGTAATGGAGATTTCACGATTCAGACGCTTCTTCAGAGCCTCGGCGAGAACGTTCTGCTGGGCGTCGTCCAGTTCGAAGGCGGAGACGATGGTGACATCAACCCGCTTCTCTTCCTGGGCGCGCAGCGCCTCGAACTCATCAAAGATGTCGGGCAGCGCGGCTAGACGCCCCTTTTCGCCGACGAGACGCAGGAAATTGCCCACGTGCTCGTCGAAGGACGCATCATCGCCGCATACTTCCAGCAACAGCCGCGTCTTGTCATCGGCAGTCAGCCGCGGATTGCTCAGGATGCGCGCTTCGACATCGGCGTCACCGGCCACACGAGCGGCCAGGGACAGACTCTGGGACCACGCTTTTAGCGCCTGCTTATCGCGCGCGAACTCGAACGCCGCCTTGGCGTAGGGTCGAGCGACGGTAGACGATTCAGCCATGGTGCGCCTCCTTAGAGCTCGGCAGCGAGCTTGTCGACGAGTTCACGATGCTTGGACTCGTCGATGGAGGATTCCAGGATGCGCTCGGCGCCGGCCACGGCCAGCAGCGATACCTGGGCACGCAGCTCTTCCTTCGCGCGATTGATCTCCTGATCGATTTCGCTGCGAGCGCCTTCGATGATGCGCTCGCCTTCCGCCCGCGCAGTCTCGCGGGCCTCTTCGACGATCTGACTGGCCCGCTTGTTGGCCTGTTCGAGGATCTGCTGGGCCTGCTCCTTGCTTTCCCGCAGCGTCTCTTCGGCCTTTTCCTGAGCCACTTCGAGATCGCGGGTAGCGCGGCTGGCCGCATCCAGACCGTCGGCGATCTTTTTCTGTCGTTCCTGCAGCGCCTGCATGACCGGCGGCCATACGTACTTCATGCAGAACCAGACGAAGACCGCAAAGGCAATGGCCTGACCAATCAGTGTAAGGTTCAGATTCACGCCAGCACCTCTCGCGTCACAAGTTTGGGGTTGGGGTCACCGGGGCCACGCGGGCCGCAAACGGCGACGTTAACCGACAAACGGGTTGGCGAAGGTGAAGAACAGGGCGATACCCACGCCGATCATGGTCACGGCGTCGAGCAGACCAGCGACGATGAACATCTTGACCTGCAGTTGCGGGATCATTTCCGGCTGGCGCGCGGCGCCTTCCAGGAACTTGCCGCCGAGGATGCCGAAGCCGATGGCGGTACCCAAGGCACCGAGGCCGATCAGCAGAGAAACGGCGATCGCGGTCATGCCCAGAACTTGTGCTTCCATGGTTGTCTCCAGTTTCAGTCGAGTCTTGCAAGGGGTTAGGGGTTAAAGGGAAACGCGTCTCAATGCTGCTCTTCCGTCGCCATACTCAAGTAGACGATGGTGAGCATCATGAAGATGAATGCCTGCAGCGTGATGATCAGGATGTGGAACACCGCCCACGGGAAGTGCAGCGGCAGCTGCCACAGACCGATCATGGCTATCAGGATGAAGATCAATTCACCGGCGTAAAGGTTGCCGAACAGTCGCAACGACAGTGAAACCGGCTTGGCCAACAGGGTGACGGCTTCAAGCAAAAAGTTAATGGGAATCAACAGAATCTGGGCAAATTTGTTGGATGTACTAAACGGATGCAGCGTCAGCTCGGCAATGAACCCCGACACGCCTTTGCTGCGGATGGAGTAAAAAATGATCAGGGCGAAGACCGACAGCGACATGCCGAAAGTCGCGTTGACGTCGGTGGTAGGCACGACCTTGAAGTAGACATGCGCCGGATCGGCGCCAAACCAGGAACCGATTTTCTGGGCCAGCATCGGCAGGAAGTCGACCGGCACCAGGTCCATCAGGTTCATCAGGAAGATCCAGCAGAAGATCGTCAGCGACAACGGCGCGATCAGCCGGCTCTTGCCGTGGAAGGTCTCGCGCACCGAGCCGTCGACGAACTCGACCATCATCTCGACGAAGTTCTGCAGCCCGGTGGGCACGCCGGTGGAAGCGCGCTTGGCCACCAGGCGGAACAGGTACAGGAAGACCACCCCGAGACCGATCGACCACAGCATGGTATCGACATGAATCGCCCAGAATCCCATTTCCTGGGCTTCCTGGGCGGAGTGCGCCAGCGACCAGCCATGCTCCGGATGCAGACCGAAGGTCATGTTCTGCAGGTGGTGCTGAATGTACTCCGTGCTCGTCGGGTTGTTGCCAGCCATGGTTCAGCCTCGAGATTGAATGCGTGACGGGCGGCGCAGGAGCCAGGGCCCCAACCATTGCACCAGCAGCGTCACCACATAAGCGCCAAAGAAGAAAGCGGGGTTTGAGGGAGGCACGGCCACGAAAACCAGCGTGAACAATGCCGCCGTCAAACCGAACTTGCCGGCCTCGGCGTGATAGAAACTCTTGACGATGTGTCGGGCCTGGCCTGCTCCCTGGTAGCGGAAAGCCCGCCAGGCGAAAAAGGCACTGGGCACGGCGGCGACGAGCCCGCCGGTCAGCACGGAAACCGCGGTTCCCTCTCCCAGGACGCCCCAGGCGATCAGGGCCATGCCCATCACGACGCCGCACTGTATCAGGATCAATGCCGCGATCCGCGGTCGGGGAAGCTTGGCCGGTGCCGTTGGTTGCATGGCGTCGGTCTCGCCTGTCGTTGAAACATCGGATCCTGAAAATGTCTTGTTGTGTCTGCGTTCGCCGTCAGCCTGGCAAATCTCGGCGGATTATAGAGAAGCGGTCATGCCGCTTCAACCGAACCTGCACCGATCTGATGCGTCCTGTGGGAAAAACGATCACGAAAAGTGCGTAATTTCCGTTAACACGCTAAATGCTTTTCCCGGTCGACAAACGCTCGCTCGATCCGCTACGTCAGCGAATGTGCCCGAGTATGCCATCCAGCTCGTCGAGACTGGTGTAACGAATGGTGACACGACCCTTGCCGGAAGCGTTGTGGTGGATCTTGACCGGCGCACCGAGCAGATCGGCCAGGCGGTTCTCCAGGCGTCCGACGTCGGCGGGCTGACGCTTGTCGTCACCCTTCTTCTGGCCGCTGGCGAGCTGTTTCGCCAGCGCCTCGGTCTGGCGCACGGTGAGTTCGCGGGCGACCACTTCGTGCGCCGCCTGGCGCTGTTTGGCGGCCGGCAGGCTCAGCAGCGCACGGGCGTGGCCCATGTCGAGATCGCCCCGTTCGAGCAGCGTCTGCACGTGCGGATCCAATGCCAGCAAGCGCAGCAGGTTGGTCACCTGGGCACGTGAACGCCCGACCGCGTCGGCGACCTGCTGCTGGGTCAATTCGAACTCCTCGAGTAGACGCTTGAGCGCCATCGCCTCCTCGACCGGGTTGAGGTTCTCGCGCTGGATGTTCTCGATCAGCGCCAGCGCCAGCGCGACCTCGTCGCTGACTTCGCGCACCACCGCGGGGATGGTCTCGAGCTCGGCCAGTTGCGATGCCCGCCAGCGCCGTTCGCCGGCGATGATCTCGTAGCGCTCTGCGCCAATTTGTCGCACCACGATCGGCTGCATGACGCCCTGGGCACGGATCGAATCGGCCAGTTCCTCCAGCGCTTCAGGCTGGATGTCGCGTCGTGGCTGGTACTTGCCGCGTGTCAGCTGGCGCAGCGGCAGGTGCTCGAGCCGCTCGCCGCCGCCGCCGGAAGTCGGCGGCGCCTGTGCCGGCGTGGGCGACTCGTCAGCGGCGGCATGGGTTTCCTGCGACAAACTGTCGCGGCGACGGGCACTGGAACCGATCAGGGCATCGAGACCGCGTCCTAGGGGGCGTTTGCGCGTCGTCATGGTGTGTTCCTCGCAGCGAACATCCGGGCAGTGCGCAACGCAGTGATGCGCTCGCGCGAGCATTTAAGCAGTATTTTGTTCACAGTCCCAGGCGGCGAATCAGTTCCTTGGCCAGTACGCGGTGCGCCTGGCTGCCGCGCGACAGGCGCGCGTACTTGGTCACCGGAACACCGTGACTGGGCGCCTCGGCTACCCGGACATTGCGCGGAATGGTGGTCTTGAGCAGCGCATCGCCGAAGTACTGGCCGAGTTGCTTGCTGACGTCCCGGGTCAGACTGTTACGGGGATCGAACATGGTGCGCACGATACCGAAGATCTCGAGCGAGGGGTTTACGCTCTCCTGAATCTGCTCGACGGTATCGAGCAGTGCCGACAGTCCCTCGAGGGCGTAGAACTCGCACTGGACCGGAATCAGCACGCCGTGCGCGGCGGTCAACGCATTGACGGTGAGCATGTTGAGTGATGGCGGGCAGTCGATGATCACCACGTCGTAGTCTTCGGCGACGCTCTCGATGGCCGTCTGCAACACCCGCTCGCGGCCGTCGCGATCGAGCAGATCGACCTCGGCAGCGGTCAGGTCGCCGTTACCCGGCAACAGCGCGTAGCCGGCCACGGCGCAGTCGACGATCACCTCGGCGGCGCTCTTGTCGCCGAGCAGCACGTCGAGCACGCTGCCGTCGAGATCGTGCTTGTCGACGCCGCTGCCCATGGTCGCGTGGCCTTGCGGGTCCAGATCGATCAACAGTACACGGCGATCCAGCGCCGCGAGGCAAGCCGCGAGATTGACCGCCGTGGTGGTCTTGCCGACGCCACCCTTCTGGTTGGTCAAGGCGATGATTCTGGTCACTGGCGACTCCCTTCGTCGAGACTTGGCCGCGGAGACCGTCGGTCGCTCCGCCGATGCCGATCAGTGGTCACGGCCCTGGATTTCGTCCTCCAGGCCACGACCATTGCGCACTCACTGCCGAACCGGCGCTTCAACCCGCCGCGCGCGCCAGCTTGAGCAGCTGGCGCTCGGCCGTGTCCAGGCCGGGTACCGTCAAGGCGTAACGCTGACTGACGACGACACCCGCCGGCAAGGCCTCGCGCTCGCGCTCGTCCAGAGCGCCCTTCATCGCCAGCCATTCGCCGCCAGCGGCCAGCAACGGCTCGGTGAGGGTGACGAAATCGTCCAGCGCGGCGAAGGCCCGCGAGATGATCTGATCGAACGTGCCGGCGAAGGCTTCCACCCGTACCTGCTGGCAGCGCACGTTGTCGAGCCCGAGTTCCATCACCGCCTGGCGCTGAAAACGGACCTTCTTGCCGTTGCTGTCGAGCAGCGTGACCTCGAGTTCAGGATCGAGGATCGCCAGTACCAGCCCCGGAAAGCCGGGACCCGAGCCCACGTCCAGCAGGGTCGGCCCGTGCACCGCGAACGCCACGCTGGCGCTGTCGAGCAGATGACGCGCGACCATCGCCTCGGGCGAGCGCACAGCGGTGAGGTTATAGGCGCGATTCCACTTGTGCAACAGCCCGAGCAGCGCCAGCAGGCGATCGCGCCGGGCGCTATCGATCGCGATGCCGAGCGCCGCCAACCCATCATCGAGTATCCGTTCACACGCCGGCGTCATGCGCTCAGTGCCTGGCTATCGTCGATCAGACGGCGTTTCTTGAGGTGGATCAGCAGGATCGACACCGCCGCCGGGGTAACGCCGGAGATACGGCCAGCCTGGCCCAGCGTCTGCGGCCGGGCCTGTGCGAGCTTCTGGCGGATCTCGTGGGACAGCCCCTCGACCTTGGCGTAGTCGAGGCTCTCCGGCAGCGGCGTCGCCTCATGCCGGCGCAGGCGTTCGATCTCGTCCTGCTGGCGTGCGATGTAACCCTGATACTTGGCCTCGATCTGCACCTGCTCGGCCACCGCTTCGTCGTCCACCGCCTCGCCCTTGAGCGAGGCCACGTCGGCGTAGACCAGTTCCGGACGCTTGAGCAGGTCCATCAGGTTGTATTCCCGCGCCAGCGGCTGGCCAAGCTTGGTGGCCAGGCGCTCGGCCGCCGGCGTGCCGGGATGGATCCAGCTCGAGCGCAGCCGCGCGCGCTCGCGTTCGATCTTGTCGCGCTTGGCTGCGAAGGCGGACCAGCGCTGGTCGTCGACCAGTCCCAGTTCACGCCCGGTTTCGGTCAGGCGCAGGTCGGCATTGTCCTCACGCAGCAACAGCCGGTACTCGGCCCGCGAGGTGAACATGCGGTAGGGCTCCTGCGTGCCCATGCTGATCAGGTCGTCCACCAAGACGCCGAGATAAGCCTCATCGCGTCGCGGCCACCAGGGCTGTTCGCCGCGTGCACGGCGCGCGGCGTTGATGCCCGCCAGCAAGCCCTGGGCACCGGCTTCCTCGTAGCCGGTGGTGCCGTTGATCTGGCCGGCGAAGAACAGGTTGTGGATAAATTTCGTCTCCAGCGAGTGCTTGAGATCCCGCGGATCGAAGAAATCGTACTCGATGGCGTAACCGGGCCGCGTGATGTGCGCGTTCTCCAGCCCGCTGATCGAGCGCACCACCTGCAGCTGAACGTCGAACGGCAGCGAGGTCGAGATACCGTTGGGGTAGAGCTCGTGGGTATCGAGGCCTTCGGGCTCGATGAATACCTGGTGGCTCGACTTGTCGGCGAAGCGGTGAACCTTGTCCTCGATCGACGGGCAATAGCGCGGGCCGACGCCCTCGATCACCCCGGAGTACATCGGAGAACGATCGAGATTGGCGAAGATGATCTCGTGGGTGCGCTCGTTGGTATGCGCGATGTGGCACTCGACCTGGCGCGGGTGCTGCTCGCGACTGCCCAGATAGGACATCACCGGCAATGGCGTGTCGCCCGGCTGCGGCTCGAGCTTGGCGAAATCGACGCTCTTGGCGTCCAGCCGCGGTGGCGTGCCGGTCTTCAACCGATCGACCCGGAATGGCAGGGCGCGCAGGCGCTGCGCCAGGGCGTTGGCCGGCGGATCGCCGGCGCGGCCACCGGCATGGTTGTCCAGGCCGATGTGGATAACGCCACCCAGGAAGGTACCGGTGCACAGCACCACGGTATCGGCCATGAAACGGATACCGGTCTGGGTCTTGACGCCGACGACGGTGTCGTTCTCCACGATCAGATCGTCGACCGCCTGCTGGAACAGCGTGAGATTGGGCTGGTTCTCCAGCATTCCGCGAATTGCTGCCTTGTAGCGCACGCGGTCCGCCTGGGCACGGGTGGCCCGCACCGCTGGCCCCTTGCGCGAATTGAGCACACGAAACTGGATGCCGGCCAGATCGGTGGCGTGGGCCATGGCGCCGCCAAGCGCATCGATCTCCTTGACCAGATGGCTCTTGCCGATGCCACCGATGGCAGGGTTGCAGGACATTTGACCCAGGGTCTCGATGTTGTGCGTCAGCAGTAGCGTGCACGCACCGCTACGGGCCGCGGCCAGCGCGGCTTCGGTACCGGCATGGCCACCGCCGATGACGATGACCTGAAAACGCTCGGGGTACTCCACGTTTCACCTCGTTGGGTGCTCTGCATGGCACCCGACAGTGAATGAATTCTGGAAAAAGCCGCCCAGTATAAACCTCCTGTGGGTAACCGTCAGGGGTTTTCCACACCCGTTTTCCAGCCGCCTGTCAGTCATCAGTTTCATTATTAAAAAAGAAAAATATATAGAAGAAGTTCTGTTGTGATAGTGACTACTGGTGTGGACACTTTCTGTGGATAAACAACTTTTCGGTTTATTTTCCAATGACTTATATTGTTATTGAATGGTTTGAAAAACCCTGAGGAGGCTGCTGACAGCCAGCTTCGTTCCTGTGGACGAAATCCCTTTTTATACACACGCCACGACGCGCACCGGTTTTCCACCGCTGCATACGCTAGCTGTCACCGCAGCGCTCAACAACCCGTTGATCGTGCGGCAACGCAGTGTTCACGGGGGGTATGGCCGAATTGGCGGAAAAACTATCCACAGCCGAAAAAAACGGCCTTGGATAACCGGAGGGAAGCGGAATCACGCTCGATGGCCACGGCGACAGCGCCATGGTTGTCGCGATGGCAAGGCGGAACGCCGAGGCTGGCCGGCGTTCCCGGTGGGATCAATGTTTGAGAACGCGGGAGAGAAAGGATTGGGTGCGTTCGTGGCGCGGATGGTCGAACAGTTGGTTCGGCGGGCCCTGTTCGATGATCTGGCCACCATGCACGAACACCACGCGGTCGGCGACCTCGCGGGCAAAGCCCATCTCGTGGGTGACGATCATCATCGTCATGCCGTCTTTGGCCAGCTCGCGCATGGCATCGAGCACTTCGCCGATCATCTCCGGATCGAGCGCCGACGTCGGCTCGTCGAACAGCATCAGCCGCGGTTCCATGGCCAGTGCGCGGGCCAGTGCCACGCGTTGCTGCTGACCGCCGGAGAGCTGGCTGGGATACTTGTCGGCCTGGTCGGCGATACCCACTCGTTGAAGCAGTCGCTCGGCGGTGGCGTTGGCCTGCTGTCGCGACCAGCCGCGCACCTTGCGTGGTGCCAGGGTGACGTTGTCGCGAATCGACAGGTGCGGAAACAGGTTGAACTGCTGGAACACCATGCCGACTTCGGTACGTACGGCCCGCAGCGACTGGCCGCTGGCACCATTGGGCAACAGTGTCTTGCCATCCACCTCGATTCGGCCGGACTGGAACGGTTCGAGACCGTTGACGCAGCGGATCAGGGTCGACTTGCCCGAACCGCTGGCGCCGATGATCACGACGACCTCACCGGGGACGACCGAGAGATCGATGTCCTGCATCACGTGCAGATCGCCGAAGTGCTTATTGACCCTGTCGAGACGCACGATCGGCTGGCGATCGTCGTCGGGTGACAGCGTGGTTGCGGTGTTGTCGTTCATCCCACCAGCCCCTTGCGTTCGAGCAGACTCAGAGCCATCGACAGGCTCAACGTGATCACCAGATAGAGCAGGGCGATCATGAAATAGACCTCCAGCGCGGTGAAGGTATTGGCGATGTAGACCTGGCCCTGACGCACCAGCTCGCCGACGCCGATCACCGAAAACAGCGAGGTGTCCTTGATGCTGACGATGCCTTGGTTGCCGAGCGCCGGGATCATCCGTCGCAGCGCCTGCGGCCAGACGATGTATTGAAATGTCTGGGTGGAGGAGAGACCCAGCGACAGTCCGGCTTCCCGCTGGCCACGCTCGATCGACTGGACACCGCCGCGCACGATCTCGGAGATGTAGGCGCCGGCGTTGAGTGCGATGGCGGCGATACCGGCGGTCAAGGCGTTGATCGGCCCGCCGAGCACGGTCGGCAGGCCATAGAAGATGAACAGCACCTGCACCAGCACCGGGGTACCGCGAAAGACTTCGATATAGAACACGGCGGGTAGTCGCAGCCAGCGGGACGGGGCGATCCGCATCAGGCCGAAAACGAGGCCGATGACGAAACCGATGGCAAGGCCGCCGAAAGAGATGAGCAGGGTGTAGGGCAGACCCTTGAGCAGATAGGGCAAGGAGGCGATGGCCGCCTGCCAGTCGAACTGGAAATTCAATTCCACGAATAGTCTCCGTTGGTCACGGGACGCCAGCGTCGCCATCGATGAGCGACACTGCCAAAGACGCGGGGCCGGAGCGACACGCTCCGGCCCCGATCAGGCGCGGTGGTTCATTCGGCATCCGGCGTCTCGCCGAACCACTTCTTGTGGATCTCGTCGTAGGTACCGTCTTCGCGCATCGCCTCGAGTGCCTCGTTGGCGGGTTCGACCCAGTCGCTGCCCTTGGCGAAGGCGATACCGTATTGCTGGCCTTCGTAGAGTGGGCCGACGGTCTTGACCCGGCCCTGACCGCGGGTCTGGGCGAAGTAGCCGACGTTGGGGGCATCGTAGAACACGGCGTCGACGTTGCCGCCCATCAGTGCCATGTACATGTCGGAACTGCCCGGATAAGGCGTGATCTCGGCGTCGTCGCCGAGTTCCTGCTGCAGGTAGTCGTAGCTGGTCGAGCCGATCTTGGTGCCGATGCGCTTGCCGGCGAGATCGTCGAGCGTTTCGACATCGCTGTCGTCGGCCACCAGGATCCGTAGCCCCGAGTCGTAATAGGGATCGCTGAAATCGACGATCTGCTGACGCTCGTCGGTAATGGTGATACCGGCGATGGCCAGATCGACGTTGCCGGTCTGCACGGCGGGAATGATGCCGTTGAAATCCATGGTATCGAGATCGATGTCGAAACCGGCGCGGTCGGCGATCTCGTGGAGGATGTCCATGTCGAAACCGACCATCTCGCCGCTGTCCTGATCCATCATCTCGAACGGTACGAAACTGGGGTCGGTAACGGCCTTCAGGGTGGTGTCCTGTGCGTGGGCCAGAGTGGAGGCGCCGAGCGACAGCGCCAGAGCGGGAACGGCCAGCCAGTGGCCAAGAGTGATGTTGTTTTTCATGCTTTCCTCAAGTCTTTGATTGAAAGAAACAATCACTGACTACCTTGAGGAAGAACGTAACGAAAGGTCAAGTCGACCAAGGATTCACACGGCCACGCGGCGTATCGTCTGAAAAGGCCCCGGGCCGCGGCCCGGACCGGGATCAGATCGCAAACGAGGCGCCACAGCCGCAGGTGGATTGCGCGTTGGGGTTCTTGATCACGAAACGCGCGCCGGCCAGACCCTCTTCGAAATCCACGGTCGAACCGACCAGATATTGGTAGGAGAGCGCATCCACCACCAGGCTGACCCCGTCATTGTCGATCACGGTGTCGTCGTCGGCGGTCTGGTCGGCCAGGTCGAAGCCGTACTGGAATCCCGAACAACCGCCGCCGGTGACGTAGACACGCAGCTTGAGCGCCGGGTTGTTCTCTTCGGCGATCAACGCCTTGACCCGCTTGGCAGCGGCGTCGGTGAAGAACATCGGGGTCGGAGCGAAAGACTCCACTGTACTCATCATCACGCTCCCGTGTGTGCCGGCCGCGGGTTCGCGCGACCGGTCTGTCGATAGTCACTGCATGCGGTTCAACCGCATCGGATGGCATCCATTATCGTTAATACCCAGTAAAAGGGTCAACTTTATCGCCGTCACCGAGGAATGCCGTTGGGTGTATGATGTGATTCCCGTTAAACGCTCGCACGGAGTCTCGTTCGAATTCGGTGAACGGACACGCAAAGACGAGCGACTCGAATCGGGCAAGGAGAAGGGTTTGCCACGCGTGCCGCGGTTCGTCCTGCGACGTCCCAGTCTCGAACGTTTTCGACGCCAGCTGGCTAGCGTCGATGCCATGCCGCAACTCTGCCTGCTGGGTATCTTTGCCGGCATTCTGACCGGTAGCGTGATGGTGGTGTTTCGATTGCTGTTGCAGTTCGGTGCATTCTTTTTCATGCCGGGAGACAGCCCGGAGGCGTTCGAGACACTGCCGCCCATGACCCGGGCGCTGCTGCCACTGATTGCGGTGACCCTGATCGGCGTATGGCTGTGGCCGCAGCCGAATCGCGCGCTCAAGATGGGGATCGGTCATGTCATCGAGCGTCTCGCCTATCATCAGGGCAAGATGCCGCTACGTAACTGGATCAACCAGTGGTGGGTCGGTGTGATCTCGGTGATCGGCGGTCTCTCCGCGGGCCGTGAAGGCCCGGCGATCCACCTCGGCTCGGCCGCCTCCAGCTGGATCGGCACGCGCCTGCGCCTGCCTCACAACAGTCTGCGCGTATTGGTCGCCTGCGGCACGGCGGCCGGTATCTCCGCCTCGTTCAACACCCCGATCGCCGGCGTCATCTTCGCCATGGAAGTGGTGATGATGGAGTACACCATCGCCGGCTTCATGCCGGTGATTCTGGCATCCACCATGGGCGCGCTGGTGTCGTGGGCGGTATACGGCGCCGAGCCGGCATTCAGCGTGCCGCCGTTGCAGCTCAATTCGTTGCTCGATCTGCCGTGGATCGTGTTGACGGCGCTGGTGGTCGGCGTACTGGCCGGCGTGTTCGTGCGCCTCACTCGGGGCCATCCCGCTCTCGCGAAGATTCCGTTCGCGCTGCGTCTGGCCATTATCGGCGGGCTGACCGGGGCCGTGGCCTGGTGGTATCCCCAGGTTCAGGGAATCGGCTACGACAGCCTGGCGCAGATGCTCAATGGTCCGATGGCGCTGGACGTGCTGCTGGTGCTGGCGGTGGTCAAGCTGGCGCTGACCGCGATCTGTCTGGTCGGAGGGGTGCCGGTCGGTGTCATCGGTCCGCTGCTGGTCTCCGGCGCGGCGGCCGGCGGAGTCCTGGGCATCATCGGTGGCACGCTGATGCCGAGCGTGGTGACCACGCCGGCACTCTACGCGGTGCTGGGCATGGCGGCGATGATGGCTGCTGCCTTGCAGGCGCCGCTGGCGGCATTGCTGGCGCTACTCGAACTGACCCGCAACGCCTCGATCATGCTGCCGGGGATGCTGGCGGTGGTGGTGGCGGTGCTGACCGCGAGGCAGCTGTGCCGCTGTCACGGCTTCTTTATCTCCACGCTCAATCAGCAAGGGCTGCATCCGCTGCAACAGCCTTTGATGCAGGCGCTTTCGAGGGTCGCGGTGCCGGCCGTGATGGAGCGTAACCTGGCGCGCACGCCGCGAGTGATCGATCACGAACGGGCCAAGGCGCTGCTCGACTCGAAACCGACCTGGCTGGTCATCACCCAGGACGACAAGAGCAAGCCGCCGCTGGCAATGAAGGCGGCCCATCTGGCGCGGGCACTTCACGACGAGGCGTGGCTGGCCGAACATCCCCGGATCGATCTCGAGGAAGTGCCCGGGCAGCGCCTCGATCTGGCCCCGGTGCATCTGGAAGCGACGCTATCGGAGGCCTACGACACGCTCAACGAATCCGGCGTCGATGCGCTCTATGTCGAGCACACCACGGCACCGATGATTCGCAAGATTTCCGGTATCATCACTCGCGAGGCGATCGAGAACTACTATCGGCGCAAGCGTTGAGAAGCCCCGGTGGCGATATCCGCCTCTCCGGGCCGACGCCATTGACGTGATGAATAGCGCGATCGACAGCGATCGATAGAGAGGAGAGCACGTATGCAGCGAACGACCGGCTACCTCGATACGCGATCGAACGATGTCACGGGTGATGGAGGAGTCAGCGCATGATTCGCTACGACGACAAACCCGTGGTTCTGGTATTGGCCGGCCACGATCCCAGTGGCGGGGCCGGGCTGGTGGCGGATGCCGAAGCCGTCCGCGGTTGCGGCGGCTGGCCGGTGACGATCGCGACGGCGATGACCGTGCAGTCGACCCGTGACGTGATCGGCGTCGAGCCCTGCCATGGCGATTTCATCCGCCGCGCCGCCCGGGCGCTGTTCGAGGATTTTCCTATTGCCGCGATCAAGGTCGGGCTGATTCCGAACGCCGAAGTGCTCGAGGCGATCATCGACGTGGCGCGCATGCGTCCCGGTATCCCGCTGATCGTCGATCCGGTGATCAAGAGCGGTGGCGGAACCGAGTTATCCACACCCGGTCTGATCGCAACCATCCGGCAGCGTCTGCTACCGCTTGTGGATATCCTGACGCCAAACCGGCGGGAGCTGGGGCTGCTCACCTCCATGTCTGACGCCGACGAGGTGGCGCAAGTGGTCGAGGTGATGTCGCTGGGGTGTGCCGCCGTACTGGTCACCGGCACCGATCCGCTCGAGGGCGAGGTGGTCAACGGCGATGTCGTGCATACCCTGCACACGCCCGAGCTCAACCGCCAGTGGCAATGGCCCCGGTTGCCGGCCAACTATCATGGCTCCGGCTGCACGCTGGCCTCGGCGCTGGCCGCGCGTCTCGCCGCCGGCGAGGGGTTGGCGGCCGCCTGTGCCCAGGCCCAGCGTTTTACCTGGGATACGCTCGATCACGGCCTGGCGCTGGGGCGCGGCCAGTACCTGCCGGATCGGGTCTGGCGCGCGCCAGACTTCGATGCCACGCTGGAGTGATGATGCCAGAACACACCACGACCCATGATCTGCGCGGACTTTACGCGATAACCGACAGCCATCTGCTGCCGGACGACGAGCGCTTGCTGAGTGCCTGCGAGAGCGCGCTGGAAACCGGCATTGCGCTGTTGCAATATCGCGACAAGTCCGACGACGCGGCCCGTCACTGGCGGCAGAGCGACGCCCTGGCGGGCTTGTGCGAACGCTTTGGGGTGCCGTTGATCGTCAACGATGACCTCGAGTTGGCGCAACGACTGCAACAGCGCTGGGGAGCGGTCATCGGCCTGCACCTGGGACAGCAGGACACGGCGCTGGCCACGGCCAGACAGCGTCTCGGCGAGCGCGCCATCATCGGTGCCACTTGCCACGACTCGCTGACGATGGCCGGGCGCGCCGCCGATGCCGGCGCCAGTTATCTTGCCTTCGGGCGTTTCTTTGCCTCGCGCACCAAGCCGGAAGCCGCGCCGGCGCCGCTATCGATCCTCGAAGCCGCCGGGCGTTTCGGCCTGCCACGGGTCGCCATCGGTGGCATCGATGCCTCGACTGCCGCCCTGGCGCGGAAAGCCGGGGCCGAAATGCTGGCGGTCGTGCACGCGATCTTCGGCATGCCGGACATTGCCCGCGCGGTGCGCGAACTCAACGCACGGATCGCTGAAACCCCGCTTCCGAATCACGCAACCGACAGCTGCTAGAGAGAACGTCATGACGACATCCGCCGAACTTTTCGAACGCGCCTGCCGCCACATCCCCGGCGGCGTCAATTCGCCCGTACGGGCCTTCAAGGGCATGACGCGGCCACCGGTGTTCGTCGAACGCGCCCAGGGTGCGTATCTGTTCGATGTCGAGGGCAAACGCTACATCGATTACGTCGGCTCCTGGGGCCCGATGATTACCGGACATGCCGATCCCGACGTGCTGTCGGCGGTCCGCGAGCGGCTCGACAGCGGCCTCTCCTTCGGTACGCCGACGGCGATCGAGACCACCATGGCCGACCTGATCTGCGAGATCATGCCGTCGATCGACATGGTGCGCATGGTCAACTCCGGTACCGAGGCGACGATGTCGGCGATCCGTCTGGCGCGGGGTTATACCGGCCGCGACAAGATCGTCAAATTCGAGGGCAACTACCACGGCCACTCCGACTCGCTGCTGGTCAAGGCAGGCTCCGGCGCGCTGACCCATGGCGAACCGAGTTCTCCCGGCGTGCCCGCTGCGCTGGCCGAACACACCATCACGCTGGCCTACAACGATATCGAAGCGGTCCATGAATGCTTCGAGGAGTTGGGGGAACGGATCGCCGGGATCATCGTCGAGCCGGTGGCCGGCAACATGAACTGCATTCCGCCGCTACCCGGTTTTCTCGAGGCGCTGCGCGAGGTCTGCGACAGCTTCGGGGCCGTGCTGATCTTCGACGAGGTGATGACCGGTTTTCGTGTCGCCCTCGGTGGCGCTCAGGCGCACTACGGCATCACCCCGGATCTGACCTGCCTGGGCAAGATCGTCGGCGGCGGCATGCCGGTGGGGGCGTTCGGCGGCAAGCGCGAGATCATGCAGCAGATCTCGCCCCTGGGGCCGGTCTACCAGGCGGGCACGCTGTCGGGCAATCCGCTGGCGATGGCGGCCGGCATCACGCTGCTCGAGAAGGTGCGCCAGCCCGGTTTCCATGCCGCGCTCGCCACGCGGGTCGAGACGCTGTGCGAAGGCCTGGAGACACGCGCCCGGGACGCCGGCGTGGAATTGATCACGCAGCGTGCCGGTGGCATGTTCGGGTTATTCTTCACCGCACAGCAGCGGGTCGACAATTACGCCCAGACCATGGCCTGCGACGCTCAGGCGTTCCGCGACTTCTTCTCGCATATGCTCGAGACCGGCGTCTATCTGGCGCCGTCCGCCTTCGAGGCCGGGTTCATGTCGAGTGCCCACACACACGACGACATCCAGACCACTTTGATGGCCAGCGAGCGTGCATTCGCCGCCATGCGTCAATGATTCGATTACAACACTATCAGTACAACGCCATCGACAGGGAGACGCGGCATGAGCCGAACGCTGATACAGGCGCTCAAGGAGAGTGATTGCTTCGATCACCCGGTCGGCGCCGTCGAAGTGTTCGAGACCCCGATATCCTGGGTGGTGCTGACGGGCGACTACGCCTACAAGATCAAGAAGGCGTTGGACTATGGCAGCTTTCTCGACTTCTCCACTCTCGACAAGCGGCGTCGGTTATGCGAACAGGAAGTCGTGCTCAACCGCCGTGTCGCCCCCGCGCTCTATCTCGGTTGCGTGGCGATCTCGGGCAGCGAGGAGGCACCCCGGGTCAACGATGACAGCGCGCCGATCGAGTACGCGGTCAAGATGCGCCAGTTCAGCAGCCGACATCTGCTCAGCTCGCTGCAGGCCAGCGGCCAGCTCTCGGTGGAACTGCTCGACGACCTGATCGATCAGTTGGTGGCCCTGCACGAGTCCGCGCCGCAGGTCAGCGGAGACGATCCGCTGGGCTCACCGGCACGTATTCGCGAGATGCTGGTCGGCGAGTTCGAGGCCATCGAGCCACTGCTGGAGTCCGCCGAGGATCTCGAAGAGCTCGCCTGCGTGAAAACGCTGACGCTCGAAAGTTTCGCCCGGCTCGAACCGATTATCGAGTCGCGCTGGAGGGGCGGCTTCATTCGTGAAAGCCATGGCGATATCCATCTGGGAAACGCGGTCCGTTTCGAGGGACGCGCGATCCTCTTCAACGGCATCGAATTCAACGACAGCCTGCGTTGGTGCGACGTCGCCTGCGAGCTGGCGTTTCTGATCATGGATCTCGAGGCGCGCGGCGAACGCGAATTCGCCCACTACGCGCTCAATCGCTACCTGGAATTGTCCGGTGACTATCAGGCGGTGCGGCTGCTCAATTTCTACAAACGCTACCGAGCGCTGTTGCGCGCCCGCATCGAACTGGTCAGGGATCACGACGCCGGTCGTATCGACGACCTGCCCGAGGGCGAGCCGATCGAGGTGTTTCGGCGCTATCTGGGCATGGCGCGCGAGTACAGCGAGTTCCGTTTCCCCTATCTGATTCTCGCTGTCGGCGTTTCCGGCAGCGGCAAGAGCCGCTTCACCGAGGAGATCGTGCGGCGTCTCGGTGGCGTTCGAATCCGTTCCGACGTCGAGCGCAAGCGACTCTTCGACTTCACCTCGGCCCCAGCCGATGCCGAGGAAGTCTACAGTGAAGCCGCCACCGACCAGACCTACCGTCGTCTCGCGGCGATTACCGGCACCGTGCTCGAAGCGGGTTTACCCGCCTGCATCGACGCAACCTGCCTGCTGCGCGAGCAGCGCAAGCGGCTGCGTTTCGAAGCCGAAAAACGCGGACTGCCGGTATTGATGGTCAGCTTCGAGGCCGACCAGTCCACGCTGCGGGCGCGCATCGTCAGGCGGGCCCGACGTAGCGGCGAATCCTCGGAGACGAGTCTGTCGATTCTGGAGCGGCAACTCGAGCGTTTCGAAACGTTTGCCGAAGACGAAGCCAGGTACCTGGTACATCTCGACACTACCGCGCCGGATGCCAACCTGACGCTGGCATCGTTGATTCAGGAACGCATGCGCTTGAACTGAACACCGTAAGAGCAGAGCTTTTCCTTTACCGACTGGCAAGAATCGCCGTTCGACGCGATATCGAGGAGATGAATCGCGTCGAACGGCGGTTATCCATGGAGGATAGGTATCGCTATGGAGGGTTCTTTCCTTTCGACCCGAGGTGTCGTCAGCGTCTCCCATTGGCATAGCGTGAAGCCATGACAGGGATCGTCCCCAGATTCTGTCGCGCCCAGTTGGTGGCCTGGATCCGGTTATGCACGTTGATCTTGCGGAACAGGTTATAGAGATGTGACTTGACGGTATGTTCGCTGACGAACAGCTTCTCGGCGATCTCGGTATTGCTGGCGCCGGATACCAGCAGCGTGACGATTTCCAGTTCCCGACGAGTCAATCCGCACACCGGTCGATAGGTATTGACCTGTTGACGACGATAAAAATCGATCAACATGGCGGACAGCGGCCGTGAAATCCAAAGTTCGCCGTCCAGGAGTTTGACGATCCCCTTGCAGATCAGCTCCAGGTTGTCCTGGCGGTAAAAAACGCCTCGCAGATGGATGCCGATCAAGAGTTCCATGACCTGTTTGTTATCACGCACATTGAAAGCCGACAAGATGATGGATTTGTTCTCTTCGGCTCGCGTATTCCATGTCAATAGATCCTTTTCGTGAACGTGATCTCCATCCAGGAGTACCAGGACTCGGCATCCCTCGGTGACGAGAAAGCGCTCCTGCGGGTTGAGCGCCGAGACTCGGCAACCCGTTTTTTGATGGATGTAGTCAAGGAATAGAACGGATTGGGAATTGCAGTCCGTTACCAGCACGATGTCAGTATTTTCGATGTTCATGGTCTGATCCCTTCGTCGGGTTTTAATTGGTCTTTTACATTTTTTCGTTGTGGTCCTTGGCTGAGGGGCCGACGGCCAACCGGTGAAAACCGGACCTCAATAGTGTTAATAAAACCTGTGAGTTGTAAATATACTGCATTTAGGTTTTCGAACTGTGACATAAAAATGGGGTTTAAGCCGTTTTTAATCCTTTAAAAAAATCTTTACAAACAGTAACTTGAAATGATTCCTAGATTTCCGGTTTAGAAAACAATGTTCTTCTCTCAGAAAAAACACTCTTACCAATCGGTCAGAAAATGAGGGGAACCATGCTCATCGATGAACTTTTTCATCCTGTTTGCATGGGGCACGCACGGATTTCTTAGCAAAGCCGCCGCTATACCCGTTTTCTCACGCCCCGTAGAATGTAGGCTTTTGGCAGGAAGATGCTCATGACCACGTATACCGAAGATCTGGTCGTCGCCAGCGGCAATCCTGGCAAACTGGCCGAGTTCCAACAGCTCCTTGGTCCCTTGGGCTTCCGTCTCCAGCCGCAGTCGGCGTTCGGCGTGACCGATGTGGAGGAGACGGGGCTGACATTCGTCGAGAATGCCATTCTCAAGGCGCGTGCCGCCGCTCATGCCAGCGGATTGCCCGCACTGGCGGATGATTCCGGCTTGGCTGTCGATGCCTTGGCTGGCGCCCCGGGCATCTATTCGGCCCGCTATGCCGGCGAGCCGAAAAGCGGCGAATCCGAAGACAAGGCCAGCAAAGACAAAGCCAACAATGACAAGCTGCTCGAAGCGCTTCGGGAAGTCCCCGAGGGAGAACGCAGCGCACGCTACTGGTGTGTGCTGGTCTACCTGCGTCACGCCGCCGATCCCGTACCCTTGATCGTACAGCGTGACTGGGCCGGCGAAATCCTCGCTTATCCCCGCGGCGAAGGGGGCTTTGGCTACGATCCGCTGTTCTGGATACCCGAATGTGGCATGAGCGCTGCCGAGTTGAGTCGCGAAGAGAAGAATCGTTTGAGTCATCGCGGGCGTGCGCTGCAGGCGCTGATGGAGCAGTTGAGGGCATGATGGCTTTGCCGCCGCTGGCGCTCTACATCCACGTACCCTGGTGCGTGCGCAAGTGTCCCTACTGCGATTTCAATTCGCATGCCGTCGGGCGCGGTGCCGAACTCCCCGAAACCGCCTACGTCGATGCCTTGTTGAGCGATCTCGACGGAGATCTGGCCGGCGTTCAGGGGCGGCAGATCGTCAGTGTCTTCATCGGCGGCGGCACGCCGAGTCTGCTTTCCGCCGAGGCGTATCGGCGCCTTTTCGTCGGTTTGCGTGAACGCTTGACCTTCGCCGGCGATATCGAGATCACGCTCGAGGCCAATCCGGGCACGCTGGAGCAGATGCGTTTCGAGGCTTATCGCGAGGCCGGCATCAATCGGCTTTCGATAGGCGTACAGAGCTTCCATCAGGGGCAGCTCGAAGCACTCGGCCGAATTCACACCGGTGACGAGGCGATCCGGGCGATGCGGCGGGCCCGCGAGGCGGGGTTCGACAACGTCAATCTCGATCTCATGCATGGATTGCCCGGCCAGGACGTGGCCCTGGCACTCGACGACATCGAGCAGGCGCTGGCTCTGGCGCCGACGCATCTCTCCTGGTATCAACTGACGCTCGAACCCAATACCGAGTTCTTCTCCCATCCGCCGTCATTGCCGGACGAGGAGCGACTATGGGATATACAGGACGCCGGTCATGCGTTGATCGAGTCCGCCGGGTTCGAACGCTACGAGATATCCGCCTATGCATGCCCGGGGCGTCGCGCCCGGCACAACCTCAATTACTGGCGCTTCGGCGATTATCTCGGCATCGGTGCCGGCGCTCACGGCAAGCTGAGCTGGATCGGGGCGACGGGCGAATGGCGGATCGAACGCCGCTGGAAGACGCGTCAGCCCGAGGCCTACCTGCGCCGGAAGAACGATCCGCGTGGTTTCGTCGCCGGTGCCAGGGAGATCGACAGCGAAGCGCTGCCACTGGAGTTCTTGATGAACGCCCTGCGGCTGGTGGACGGCGTCGAGGCCGAGGATTGGCAAAACCATACCGGTCGCGCGTTGTCTGACCTCACGCCGCGTTTGGAGGCGGCGCGACAAAAAGGATTGTTGGCGCAAACGCCATCCCGTCTGCGGGCGACCCCGCAAGGATTGTTATTCTTGAACGATCTGCTGGCACTGTTCGATGAGGCGTGACGGCGTCGAGTCGTACGCCAGCTGTCATGGATTCGTCGCGGCGACTCGCGGCGACGACGGTAAGCAAGGAGCCGAAGTGTGGAAAGCGTGAAAGGTAGGCAAAAGAGGTTCTGGTTGGCCGTTCCGGTGGCGATTGCTGTCGGTATCACGGGCTGCGCCTCCTCCGGTACGGATAATCAGCAGCAAGGCAGTAACAATACCAAGACCTGGAGCGGCGCCGGGATCGGTGCGGTGGCCGGCGCTATCGCGGGTGCGCTGAGCGGGGATGGCGGCAGCAGTACCCGTGACCGCGCATTGATCGGTGCGGCGGCGGGGGCCGCCATCGGCGGTGGCGTGGGCGCCTATATGGATTCCCAGGAGAAGGAGCTGCGCGAGCGTCTCAACGGGACCGGGATCGGCGTCGAGCGTAACGGCAACGACCTGATCCTCAACATGCCGAGCAGCATCACCTTCGATGTCGATTCCAGCGATCTGCAGACGCCGGCGCGCCAGGCGCTCAACGATGTCAATGCCGTGCTGCGGGCCTACCCGGAGACGCGCATCACCGTGGCCGGTTACACCGACAGCACCGGTTCCGAGAGCTACAATCAGACGCTCTCCGAGCGGCGCGCCCAGTCGGTGGCCACCTATCTCGAGCAGGGCGGTATCGAATCCGGGCGTATCAACGCGGTCGGCTATGGCGAGAGCCGTCCGGTGGCGAGCAACGACACCGATGCCGGCCGGGCGCAGAACCGCCGGGTCGAGATCACGCTGACACCGACCCAACAGTCGTAAGAGAGACGCTTCGCCGAGTCCGGGCGCGGCCTCCAGGTCGCGCCCTTTTCGCTTCAGGTAACGCCATGCTCGCCTATCAACACGCCTATCATGCCGGCAACTTTGCCGACGTCCACAAGCACCTGGGCCTGTTTCGGCTCGTCCAGGCCCTCGAACGCAAGGCCTCGGCGATCAGTTTCGTCGATACCCACGCCGGCCGCGGAATCTATCCGCTAGCGGCGACGGAAACCCAGAAGCTCGGCGAGTACCGCCAGGGTGTCGAACGGGTGTGGCAGTGCCGTCGCCGTTTCGAGGCCTCATCGCCGCTGGGCGACTGGGTACAGCGCCTGGCCACGCTGCAGAACGGCGCCGAGCTCGGCTGCTATCCAGGTTCCCCCTGGTGGCTGGGCGAGGCGCTGCGGCCGCAGGATCGCCTGACGCTATTCGAGTTGCATCCCGGCGAGCATCGATTCCTGGCCGAGCAGCGCCTGGCGGGTCGTGCGGGCATCTACCGCCGGCAGGCCGATGGCCTCGCGGGACTGCGCAAGCTGGTGCCGGTCTCCACGCCGCGATTGTGTGTGCTGATCGATCCCAGCTACGAGCGCAAGGCAGAGTACGACGAAGTCGTCGAGACCCTGTGCCAGGTCATGCGCAAGGTGCGTCATGCCGTCGTGCTGGTGTGGTATCCGCTGCTCCCGGCTGGACGCCATCAGACGATGCTGGCCAATCTCCGTGCGGCCGGGATTCCCAAGCTATGGCGCAGCGAACTCACGCTGCGCGAGCCGGCTGCCGAACGCGGTATGTACGGCAGCGGCCTGCTGCTGCTCAACCCGCCATGGCAGCTCGACCAGGAACTGGACCAGGCCTTCGGCGAGCTGGCACCGATGCTGGCCGAAGGCGCCTCGCACCGCAGCGAATGGTGGGTGGGGGAGAACCACTAGCTGTAAGCCATAAGCTGGAAGATCGGCACTTCGTGCCTGGAAGATAAAAGATGGGAAGAAATAAGAGAAAAGAGAGCGCTGCTTGCCACCTTGGCGAGTAGCGCTCATTATTCTT
>NZ_PZJU01000033.1:26991-38354 GCF_003206715.1 Salinicola peritrichatus
AGGCCGGATCCGTCGATGTCCTGGGCAGGCTTTCGCCGGTGTCGACTTCCTGCTCGCCCTTGATTGCGGCAATGAATTCCTCACCCCAACGCTGGATGTCGTTGTAGCTGACGATGTCGTTCAGTTGGCGCAGGCGCGCTGCGGCTTCCGCCCGCGGCAGATTGAGTCCCAGATAGCAGGTTCGGGCCAGATCGTGCAGATCGTGCGGATTGGTCAGGATCGCGCCTTTCAACTCCGCCGCCGCGCCGGCGAACTCCGACAGCACCAGCACGCCACAGCCTTGGGTCATGCCCTGGGTGGCAGCGAATTCCTTGGCTACCAGGTTGAGCCCGTCACGTAGCGGCGTAATCCACATCACATCGGCCATGGCATACCAGGCCACGACTTCCTCGAACGGGAAACCGCGGAAGTAGAACTGCACCGGTGTCCAGCCGACATCGGCGAAACGTCCATTGATATGGCCGATGGTCTGTTCGATCTGGGTCTGCAATTCGTCATAAATGGTCATTTCCCGCGCCGCGGGAACGCAGATGCTGACCAGGGTGATCTTGCCGTGCAACTCGGGGTTCTCGTCGAGCAGCAGTTCGTAGGCCTGGAGCTTCTCGAGAATCCCCTTGGTGTAGTCGAGGCGCTCGACCGAGAGGATCAGCTTGACGCCCGTGAATTCCCGGCGCAGTTCATCCATACGTGTACTCACGACATCCTGGGCCAATGCATTCTTGATTCGGTCGAGGTCGAGCCCCACCGGGTGCGCACCCAGGCGCACGACGCGCGAGCCGGTATCGATCGCGGTGGTCATGCGCTCGAGCCCCACCGCGCAACCGTAGGTCAAAAAACGCGGGGCACAGCTCTGTCGGGCCAGGGTGGTCAACGGCACCACGCCGCGGGCGACATCGACGAAATTCTCCACCTGACGCGGAATGTGAAAGGCGACATAGTCGCACTGCAGCAGGCTGCCGATGATTTCGCGCCGCCACGGCAGCACGTTGAACACGTCCGCCGAGGGGAAATAGGTGTGGTGAAAGAAAGCGATACGCAGGTCGGGACGAATCTCGCGCAGATAGGCCGGCACCATCCACAGGTTGTAGTCATGAATCCATATCAGGGCGCCTTCCGCGGCTTCTTCGGCGGTGCGCTCGGCGAAGGCGCGGTTGACCTCGCAATAGATCTCCCAGTCCTCCTCGCGGAAATGCGCGCGCTCCCAGAAGGTGTGCAGGGTTGGCCAGAATGCCTCCTTGGAGAAGCGCTTGTAGAAAGTGTCGACCTGGGCCTTGGTCAGCGGTACGCGAGCGGCGGTCAGCAGTGGATATTGCTTGGCATCGACGCTGGTGTGGGTGACGAACGCTTCCTCGTCATCGTCTTCATAAATCGACCAGGCGATCCATGAGCCGCGCTGGTTGGAGAAAAAACTCAGCAAGGTGGGGATGATGCCGTTGGGCGACTTGGGCCGTCGGCGCTGGACCTTGCCATTGACCCGATGCTCCTCGTATGGCAGCCGGTGATAGACCATCACCAGTTCGGCCTTGCCGGTCTGGGTCTCGTCGCGGCGATTCTCAGCCGCCATGCCGTGGGCGCCGAGGAAGCCGAAATGGGCGAAGGCTTCGATGATGCCCGCACAGCCGGATTCGCTGGCATGCATCACCCGGGTCTGGCCCTGGGTCCGTTCGAGCAGTTCCGGTTCCGATCCACCGACGCAGACCGCCTTGAAACCGGCGGTGAGCATGGCGAGATCGTTCATGGTATCGCCTGCGACCAGCACTTCTTCGCCATCGATGCCGAGCCATTCGACCAGTTTCTTGAGGCTGCTGCCCTTGTTGACGCCCTTGGGAAGGAAGTCGAGATAGTGTCCGGCCGAGTAGAGCATCTCGCAGTCGAGTTCGTTGGCGAGTCGTGCAAGTTCGGGATCCTTGGCCTGTTCCGGCGAGCAATAGTAGGAACAGCGACGCAGCTGCGGCTCGTCCTGGCGCACGATATCGGGAAATCGCTGCATGACGCTGGCGATGCGCGACTCGCCCGGCCAGCGCTCGTCGATTTCGTTCTGCAGCGGCTGGATCGGCTGCAGGCTGTCACCAAGATAGAGACTGGCGCCGACGTCGGCGACGATGTAGTCCGGCTGCGGCAGTGTCGGGTCCGATAACAGCGGCAGAATGGCCTCGAGGCTGCGGCCGCTGATATAGGCCAGCTGAATCTCCGGGTGGGCGGCGATGGTCTGATACAGGCTCAGGCGGGATTCCGAGCTCCCGCCGAGAAAGGTTCCATCGAGATCGGTCGCAAGTAACATATTTTTCTCCTGCCTAGCGGCGTGCGTCAGGTCTTGCCAGCCATTTCGACGATCCGCTGGCGTTCGTGCTCTTCATAGAAACTGGGGTCGGCGAACAGGTCTCGCTGCACGTCGTCGTACATCATCTCCAGGGCCTGGCTACTCGTGGGAGTCATGGGTTCGAAGTGCGCCGTGTCGCCGCTGACCAGGGTGGACACATGGCGACGGCGATAGATCGCGTAGGCCGCCAGCAGCGCCAGGATGCAAGCGATATAGAGTGGCAATCCCTGACTGCCGACCAGTGTCATGACGAAGCCTGCCACGATCGGCGCCACGGCGCTGCCGGCGCCCTGCATGACCAGCATGTCAGCCGACCCGGCCACGATCTCGTCCGGATGCAGCTGGTCGATCAGCTGTGCTACCGCGAGCGGATAGATCGAGAACGACAGCCCGCCCCATAGGAAGAATAGACCCAATAGCGTCATCGGGTTCGGCGCCAGCGGCATCAGCGCGGCGACGATCGCAGCCAGAATGACCACCCAGGTCATCACTCGCGGGCGGTCGTGCTTGTCGGAAAAGCGGCCTATGGGGATCTGCAACAGCGCCCCGCCGACGATCGCCGCGCTCATCACCAGGCCGACGCCTGCGACATCGAAACCCATGTGTTGGGCATAGACCGGAGTCAACGCCCAGAACGCACCCATCGCCAGGCCCGACATCGCCGAGGAGGCCACCGCCAGCGGGGCGAACCCCAGCAGCGCCTTGAGGCTGCTCTTGGGCCGCTCGGTGATCACCGGCTGGCTGCGACGAGTCATGGTGATCGGCAGCAATGCCCAGCAGATCAAAATCGAAGTGACGGCGAACAGCAGAAAGCCGTCCGGCGTGTCCAGGCGCAGGATCTGCTGGGCGATGGCCAGCGATCCCAGGTTGACCACCATGTAGATGGCGAAGATACGCCCGCGTTCGTGACTCGCTGCCTGACTGTTGAGCCAGCTTTCGATCACCGTGGTCAAGGTGATGAACGACAGCCCGTAGAACACGCGTAGGGCGAGCCACACCCAGGGGTTGATGAACACCAGATGAAGGAGGGCGGAGGAGGCGCAAATGGCGGCACAGAAGGCGAAGGTGCGGATATGCCCCATGCGCCGGATCAACCGGCCGCTGAACCAGGTACCGCAGATGAAGCCGACGAAGTAGCCGGACATGATCATGCCGATCAGGGTGGTCGAAAATCCCTCGCCGGCGCCGCGTAGTGTCAACAGGGTATTGATCAGGCCATTGCCCAGCAGCAGCAGCGCCACGCTACCGAGCAAGGCGCGAATGGGTCGTAACAACGACCACATAGCTCTCTCCTTGCTATCGCTTATCCAAATCCATGCAGTAAGCGTGCCGAAGTAGCGGCTTTCAGTAAAAACCGCTGTTGCTATAAGACTATATTATCAATTAAAAATAGAAACCATAGTCGGTGTTATTCGATAGCTGCACCTTTTCTGTGCCCGCCAACCCTGGCAGGCACCCTTCGGGCCGTCGCTGCGCGATGTCGAAAATCGCGCCGGCGGTTTTTCAGCATAGCAGTCGCACTGATCCTCGTGTGTGACGGTTCAGGGTATCCAGCGGTCCATTCGGGAACGGCGAACGGCTTTCTGCATGCTGCTAGAGGTAAAGCGTGCCCTCGCCGACCACCACCGCCTTGTCGCGATATGGAGATTCAGCGCCAGAATGCCAGATGCGTTTCGCGGTGGACCATCGCGCGGGTCAAGCCGATGTCCGCCAACTGGCGGTCGTCCAGTTCCTTCAATTGCCGGCGGGTACGCCAGCGTTGCCAGTAACTTGGCCGGGTGGCGCCGGGTTCCGGTCGCAGCGAGCCGGTATCGTCGAAAGTCCCGTGCGCCGGGTGCGGCCCGTCGAGGGTATTGAGTGCCGTGGGCAGCAGGCGTGACAAGTGCATGAGAGAGCTCCCGGTCGGTATGTGGGAGCGATCAGCTTAGGCAGGCGAGCAGTTGCCATACAGATCCAGAAAACGCTTATGTTAGGCATACAGAAACGGTTAAAACCTGTCTGTATGCCGGATTTCGGTAGCATCTGTATCGTGATCTCGATCGGTTCACCATACACAATGACCTTCGAGTCCGTTGAGGAGCCGCCATGCATCGCTATGAACGACTGGCCGAACAACTGCGCGAGCGCATCCAGGGAGGTTACTACCAGGCCGGGGATCGGTTGCCATCGGTGCGAACGCTGGCCAAGGCCCACGGTGTCAGCCTCTCCACCGTGCAACAGGCCTATCATCAGCTCGAGGACGCCCAGCTCATCCAGGCCAGGCCGAAGTCGGGTTACTTCGTCTGCCAGGTGCGCGAACGCCCGGTGCTGCCGCCGGCGGGACGTACCGCTCAACGGCCGGTGGAGGTCTCGCAGTGGGAGCAGGTGCGCGAGGGCACCTGCGTGTTGCCCGATACCGAACTCTACCATCTCGGCCGGGGCATGCCGGATATCGACGCCCCGACCCTGAAGCCGCTGATGCGCTCGCTGTCGCGGGTCAGCCGGCGCCAGAATCTGATCGGACTGAATTACGACACCCTCCACGGCCGGCCGGAACTGCGCGAACAGATCGCCCGCCTGTCGGTCAGCCAGGGATGCCGACTGCGCCAGGACGAGATCGTCGTCACTACCGGTTGTCATGAGGCGATCTCGGTCGCCATGCGTGCGGTCTGCGAACCGGGCGGCATCATCGCGGTGGATTCGCCGAGCTTCTACGGTGCGCTGCAGTCGATCCGCGCCTACGGCATGAAGGCGATGGAGATTCCCACCGATCCCGAGCACGGGATCAGCCTGGAAGCCTTGGAGCTGGCGCTGGAGCAGTGGCCGATCCGTGCCATCCAGGTCACGCCGACCTGCAACAATCCTCTCGGCTACACGCTATCGGCCGAGCGCAAACGGGCGCTCTACGCCCTGGCGCAGCGTTTCGACGTGGCGATCATCGAGGACGATGTCTACGGCGATCTCGCCTACGCCTTCCCGCGTCCGCCGACGATCAAATCCTTCGACGAGGATGGCCGGGTACTGTTGTGCAGCTCGTTTTCCAAGACCCTGGCGCCGGGGCTGCGCATCGGCTGGATCGCCCCCGGCCGTTATCTCGAGCGGGCGCTGCACATGAAATACGTCGGCACCGGCTCGACCGCCACCCAGGGGCAGCTGGCGATCGCCGAGTTCATCCGCGAGGGCCACTTCGAGCCGCATCTGCGCCGCATGCGCCGCCAGTACCAGCGCAACCGCAACGCCATGCTCGATCTGATCGGCGAGACCTTCCCGTCCTCGACTCGCGTCAGCTATCCCGAAGGGGGGTTCATGCTGTGGCTCGAGTGCGATCCGCGGGTCGATACCGTCGCGCTCAATCAACGCCTGATGCGGGAAGGCATCCGCATCGCGCCGGGGGTGATGTTCTCCGCCACCGGCAAGTACCGCCACTGCCTGCGAATCAATTACACGGTGCTCGATGAGCCGGTGAAAGGCGCGTTGCGGCGCGTCGGGGAATGGGTGGGCGAGATGCTCGACGAGCAGCCGGCAGCGGTATCCGCCGCCGCACTTCCGGCCTGATGCCGGGTTCAGCGCGGCAATGGCAGCCGGGCTTCGTCATTCTTATGCGGTGACTTTCGAGTGTACCCGTTCGTAGGTCATGTTGCCGATATGTAACCTTGGCATCACTGGTCGCCGATGATTCGATAACGCGTACTGCGGCCGCCACCGGGCAACGGTTCGAGGCAGCCCTTCGCGACCAGATCCTGCAGGTGGCGGGTTGCGGTGGCTTTACTGACCTTGGCGACCTTCTGGTACTGAGAGGCGCTGATACCATTTTCGAAGCCACGTTCGCCGCCTTCCAGCAGGCGTTCGAGTACCTTGATCTGGGCATCCGACAGCGCTGTCTGGGCGTGTCGTTGCCAGAATCGCTGACGCTGGAGCGTGCGTTCGATCTTGGCGATGGCCTCGTTCATCGCGCTTTCCAGGATTTCCAGGAACCATATCAGCCAGCGGGTGATGTCCAGTCCGTCGCGCTGGGTCGACTCCAGCACCGCGTAGTAGTCGCCGCGTCTGGCCATGATCGCTTCCGACATGGCGTAGAGTCGGATGCTTTGCGCTTCGGCCTGGGCCAGGGCGCGGTCGGTCAGCGCCCGGGTCAGACGTCCATTGCCGTCCTCGAACGGATGCAGAGTGATCAGATAGAGGTGGCACAGCCCGGCACGTATCAGGGGGTCCAGTGCGTGATCGCCGAGACTGGCGTTGAACCACTCGACGAAGCCGGCCAGTTCTGCTTCCAGGCGGGTGGCCGGAGGCGCTTCGAAGTGGACTCTGGGCCGATCGATGCGTCCCGAGACCACTTGCATCGGCCCGTCATCGTCTCGGCGCAGTTGGCCGGCAGCGATGGGCTGCAATAGCCCCGGCTCGGGAAACAGCAATGCATGCCAGCGTAGCAGCGTGTCGAGCGTCAGCGGTGTTTCCAGCGCGGTAACGGCTTCGAGCATCAATTCCGCCAGCCCTTCGGAACGGGGCGAGACGGGATAGGCTGGCTCGTCGCTCAAACCCAACCGCCGTGCCAGCGAGGAGCGCAACGACTGTACGTTGAGCCTCTCGCCTTCGATGGCGGAGGAGTTGACGATGTTGGTCAGTAGCGTTTCCAGCGCTTGCGCGGGCTCAGCGAGATCGACCGGATAGCTCAATCCCAGCAGCTCGCCTTGGCGCAGCGTGGCTCGGCGTAGCGCCGGAGCGACGGCTTCCGACTGCCAGTGGAACCTAGGCCACTGTGGTCGTTGCCAGATCCATGTTGAGGAAGCGGTCATTGGCGTGTTCATGCAGGGTAATGAGCCAAAAGCGTAGCATATTCAGCTCAAACAATGAGCCGAATATCGACGCTATTCGGCTCACTCGCCGCTCACTTACCGATGCAGAATCTAATAACCCAAACAAAAACAATAATTTATAAACATGCATGGAGCACATGCGGAGTGCAAAAAAACTGCGATAAAAGCGCAAATATTTGTGTTTTTTTCAGAACCGGCTCCTGATCACCCATTTCAATACTGGGATAAGTGGGAAACTGGGAACCCTGCATACGCTTCAATTGTGATATCCAGCTGTTGAGGCTGCCTCGTAGCACCTTCATGTTAGCCTTAGATATAATAACATCACTCTCCAAACAGGTTCGTTCTCATTTAAACGATGTTGACGCACAGCAATTGCAGGTAAACCTGTCTGGATGGTGTTCAAACAAGGTATACAAACAGTATCGCCTGATCTTTCGCTGGGAAGACAGTACCGTCTTGGATGCGTATCTAGCCTCCCATGCGTACAAGGGTTAGTGGAGACTATAGTTATGAGAACTACAAAACGTCGTCCGGTGACCGTGGGCCAAATGCTGGTCACCGAGCTCCTGGAGCCGATGAACATTGAAATCAGTGAACTGGCTGAAGCAATGGGTGTGCACAGAAATACCCTCAGTCGGATTGTTCACGACAAAGGCACCCTGACCGCGCCTATGGCCATCAAGCTGGCAGCGGCTCTGGGAAATACACCGGAGTTCTGACTGAACATTCAACACGCGGTTGAGTTATGGGATGTTTGCAGTGGTTCAATGATTCCGGACACCAACGAAGGTGGTAAGATCGCCACCATAAACGAGGTGTCTGATGACCAGAAAGCGACGTTCCTTTACTCCTGAATTCAAGCAGGAAGCAGCCAGCTTGGTGCTGGATCAAGGTTACAGCATTGCCCAGGCGAGTACGTCCCTGGGAGTGGGTGAAAGCGCCCTCCGGCGATGGGTTCAACAGCTAACGGATGAGCGCGAAGGGATCACCCCGAAGGGCAAGGCCCTAACCCCGGAGCAACGCCGTATCCAAGAGCTGGAAGCCCGCTGTAATCGGCTGAACGGGAGTAGGACATATTAACCACTCTCTTGATGTCGGATGAGATGAATCGTACGCGCTGATAGACCGATTGAGGGAGCAGGAGTCTACGGAATTGGTCTGTGAAGCGTTTGATGTCAGTCGTTCCAACTATTACGAGTACCGCCACCGGCGGAGCCACATTGACGTTGAGCGTCTGGCCCTGAAGGCTCAGGTAAACCGCTTGTTCACCAAGAGCCGCAGCTCTGCTGGCAGCCGGACGATTAAGGACATGCTCAGCGACGAAGGCATCACTGTTGGCCGCTTCAAGGTTCGGCGCCTTATGAATGAACTGGGGCTGATCTGCAAACAACCAGGCCCTCACGCCTACAAACAGGCCACTGTTGAACGGCCGGATATCCCAAACCATCTGGCTCGTGAATTTGCGTTAGACCAACCCAACCAGGTCTGGTGTGGTGATATCACCTACATCTGGAGTGGCCAGCGGTGGAGCTATCTGGCGGTCGTGTTGGATCTGTACGCTCGCCGGGTTGTTGGCTGGGTCATGTCCTCCAGTCCGGATGCCAATCTGGTTGTAAAAGCTCTGGATCACGCCTGGGAACAGCGTGGGCGACCAGAAAAAGTCATGTTCCATTCGGATCAGGGAAGCCAATACGCTAGCCGTAAGTTCCGCCAGAGGCTCTGGCGCTACCGGATGACCCAAAGCATGAGCCGGCGTGGCAAATGCTAGGACACTACAACCGGCAACGACCTCATGCATTCAATGGTGGCATTTCGCCTGTTGCTGCTGAGGAAAAACTTAAAATACTGTCCGGGATTAGTTGACCACTATAGCATTATCGGTGCACTGTCCCGGTCCATTCATACTGTGACGGACCTGGTGCTGCTTCAGAAGCGCTTGCGTCTTGTGGGCCCGGTACTCGATGCCCCGATCCGTATGGAACAACAAGCCGAGCGCCGGCTGTCGCGTCTTGAAAGCCTCTCTCAGGGTCGCTCGCGAGAAGTCGGCATTCAGATTCTCACCCAGTCGCCAACTGACGATGCGACGGGAGAACAGATCCAAGACAACGGCCAGAAACACGTACTTCCGGCCCATCTTGATGTAGGTGACATCGTTGCTGCAGTGCTGATTGGTCGCCTCTGGCCTGGGCGCTTCCAGTCGGTAGTTGGGGAGTGTTTTGGCCGAGTCTCGGCGCTTGGTCATTTGCCGATAGACGCGCGTGACACGCGCCTTCATGCCCCATTCCCGCATCAGGCGAGCCACCTGGTTCTCGCCGACCTCAATGCCTTCCCGTCGTAGCGACTGATACACGCGAGGGCTCCCATACCGGCCGTTGCTCGCGTTATAGGTGTGACGGATCTTGAGCAGCAGATCGGCGTTCTCTGACACTCTCTGGCTGGGCTTTCGGTTCACCCAGGCGTAGTAGCCGGACCGCGAGACATTCAGGTGGCGGCACAGCGTCTTTACTCCGTGTTCCCGTCGGTGTTTCCAGACGAACCGGAACGCTTCCGTCGTTCCTCGGCCTGAAAACGTTGAAACTTTTTTAGGATGTCGTTTTCCTCATGAAGCTCGGTGACCTGGCGCTTCAGGCGGTTGATCTCATCCTGCTCTTTGATTTGCTGCTTGGCTTGGGCGGGTGCTTTTTTGACACGCTTCATGGCGAACTTTCCCTCACGGTATTCCTTTCGCCAGCGTGACAGCATGAAGGGATGAATATCCAGCGCTTCCGCTACGCCCTTAACACTCCGGTGGGCCTGGTGGCTCCATTCCACCGCTTTGACTTTGAACTCAGTGCTGTACTGCTGGTTTTTCTTCCCCGTGATCATTTCCGGCATCGGTTTTCTCCTGCTTGGGAGTTAGCGATGCGTGCCCACTTAACTGGGGGGAAGTCCAAGCCGGCACCGAGTGGATTGTTAAATCAATGCCGGAGTGACGCGTGGCAGGAATAATCTTTACTTCAAAGCGTTCAAAATAATCATCACGTTATATTGGCTTTATCATTCAAACTGATGTGGTGACTAAAGCTGTATATCCCGAAGGCAAGAACTATAAAGCCCGCTGCAACTACATTCAGAGATTCGGTTCCGAGTGTTTGGTATACATGCTTCCCAATAAATGTGGAGAACGAAACTCCCAGATAGATGGCGGATGTGTTCAGGCCAAGAACAATCGGCGCACTGGAGGGCGCAGTTTTAACTAGTTGGTGCTGCAAAGGCACCAAACAGCCCCAGGCCAAGGCGCCCCATACCACAATGGGCACCACCGCCATTACGGGCGAAGATGAAAGCAATGGCCAAATCAAGAAGTCCAGGCCCAGTAATCCGAGCCCTGCAAAGATGACCGTCCTGCCGCCCCATTTGTCAGTTAATCTACCCGCAGAGAAGGTTCCTATAGTCGCTGCAACACCCCAGCAAGCCATCAATAAAGCCAAAGTCTGGCCATTACCAGCGGTGGCGGGCTCAAGAAGAACACTGGCGTAGCTATGCACGATGTATGACCCGGTCATCAGGAACAAGGTTGTTCCCAGGACTCCCAAAATGGAGAGTCTCTTGATCGGTTTTAGAAGATCCAAGGGTCTCTTTCTTGTGACTGGCTTAAGGGCAGGGTCAAGTAAAAATACCAGTCCGATAGCTGCCAAACTGGCCAGGATGGCAACGAACCACATACCAAGCCGCCAGTCACCAAAACTCGTTGAGAGGGCAATTCCCAATGGCGCCCCAATAGCGGTCGAGGCACTCAGCCCGGCTGTTATCAAGGATAATGAACGCGCCCAGTATTCCTGTGCAACTATTGCGGTGGCTGCAGCTCCGGCAATTGGCATATACAAGGCACAACCAAAGCCCGCCAAGGCTCGGCCAGCAATTATCAGTTCAAGATCAGAAGATGCTGCAGATAGGATATGCCCTACAGCCAGGACAGCCATACCAAAGATCAGAATTGGCTTGTAAGAAAAATTCACAAGTAGCGTGGCGGAAATAGGTGTCATCAATGCATATGCAGCAGCAAAGGCGGCAATCATGCCTGCAGCTGTTCCGACATTGACATTAAGGCTCTCTGCAACCTCGGGTAGCAGGCCCGCCATAATGAAACTACCGGTGCCAATAGCGAACATTCCAAAAGACAGGATGAGTAGCTTTTTCATGAGGGATTACATTATCGAGTGCCCACTTGTCTCTTGGATGCCAAAAGGCAAGCCCGAGTTCGACAG
>NZ_PZJU01000034.1 GCF_003206715.1 Salinicola peritrichatus
CATGATGGGCGGCTATGGTTGGGATGCCCAAGGTTATAACCTGAGTGATCAACAACGCAGCCGACTACGCACCATCCAACAGCAGTTGATCAAGCAGCAGACGCCATTGATGCAACAGATGGTCGCGCATCGGGGAGAGCTACAGTCCCTCTATATGGATCCCACTACCGAGCCCAAAGCGATCAGCGATGAATACGGTCAGTTATTTTCGCTACGCCAGAAGATGATTCAGAACATGCTGGAAGCGCGCAAACAAGCCGCAGACGTGCTGGGCCAAGGAACCTCCCAACATCAGGGAGAATCTCAAGGCCAGTAGATGTGTAGCATCGGCGCAGGTACGCGCCCCCCTCATCCTGCCCGTTCCCGTCTGCTCGATAGCAGTAGCGCGGCCAGTGCCAGAGTGGCGACACCGACCGCACCATTCGGAGTCTACAAGACGTCGGGGCTCGGGCGTGAGGGTGGCCGCAACGGTTTCGATGTATACGAAGGGCGGCATTCTGGCCGCCCTTCGTGTTATCGAACATCCCCGGGATAGGTTAGCTGCCGCTGGTTTCCGGCTCGGAGTGTGACGCTGGCGTCGTGGTCAGGTCCGGCTCGGTAAGTTCCAGCAGCTCGCGGGACATGGCGCGGACGTCATACAGAAGCTGCGGGTTCTCGGCCAGTGCCTTGCCGTAGGAGGGAATCATCGCTTTCAGCTTGGCCTGCCATTGCTCGCTGGCGACCTGTTCGGGGAAGACCCTTTCCAGCAGTTTGAGCATGATCGAGGGCGCCGTCGATGCGCCTGGCGAGGCGCCCAGCAGGGCGGCGATCGTGCCTTCCGCGCCGCTGACCAGCTCGGTGCCGAACTGCAGCGTACCGCCCTTGCCCTCGATGTCCTTGATCGTCTGCACGCGCTGGCCGGCGGTCCACAGCTTCCAGTCCTCACGCCTGGCTTCGGGGTAGTAGTTTTGGAGTTCCTTGAACTGGCCGCTTTCGGACATGCGAAGCTGACTGATCAAGTAACGCACCAGATCCATGTTGTTGAGACCCACCTTGGTCATCGGCCACAGATTGTTGGGCGTGATCGAACGCATCAGGTCGGTCCAGGAACCGTTCTTGAGAAACTTGCTCGAGAAGGTCGCGAAGGGACCGAACATGATTGCCGGCGTACCGTCGAGGATGCGCTTGTCGATATGCGGCACCGACATTGGTGGAGAGCCGGCCGGTGCCATGCCATAGACCTTGGCGTCGTGCTTGGCGACCACGTCCGGGTTGGTGGTGTAGAGGAACTGTCCGCCAACAGGGAAACCACCGTATTGCCTGGCTTCGGGGATACCGGACTTCTGCAGTAGTGGCAGCGCGGCACCACCGGCACCGATGAACACGAAGCGCGCGTTGACGCTGCGTTCGTTGCCGCCGCCATGGGTGTCGGCGACGGTGACCTTCCAGGTGCCATCCGGGTTGCGCTTGAGGTCGCGTACCTGGGTGTTGACCGAGAGGTGGAAATTGTCGTGGCGCGACAATGAATTCATCATCTGGCGGGTGATCTCGCCAAAGTTGACTTCGGTGCCGATCGCCATGCGGGTTGCCGCCACCGGGTCCTGCTGGTCGCGGCCGGTCATCACCAACGGGATCCACTCCGCGATCTTGGCGGGGTCGTCGGAATATTCCATCCCGGCGTAGAGCGGATTGCCGTGCATCGCTTCGAAGCGCGCCCGCAGATATGCGACCCGCTCCTGCCCCCAGACGAAGCTCAGATGCGGCACGGTGTTGATGAACGACCGGGGATTGGAGAGGACGCCCTCGCGGACCTGGCTGGCCCAGAACTGGCGCGAAACCTCGAACTGTTCGGTGATGCCGATGGCGCGCTGGATATCGACGCTACCGTCCGGTCGAGATGTGGTGTAGTTCATTTCGGCGAAGGCCGAGTGACCGGTGCCGGCGTTGTTCCAGACGTTGGAACTCTCCTCGGCGGCCTTGTCCAGGCGCTCGTAGAGATGAATCGTCCATTCCGGTTGCAGAGTCTGCAGCAGGGTTCCCAAGGTGGCACTCATGGTGCCGGCCCCGATGAGAACCACGTCGACGCTTTGGGTGTCGCCGGATTCCGCTCCTGTCTGGGTAGCAGGCAGGGAGCAGAGCGTAATGCCATGACGCAATTTCATGAAGGTTCTCTGTCTGATGGATACGGACAGGCGCGAACGCGAATACGCACATAGTTTAATGACGTCGCACTGCTAGTGCCATGCTTGAGCGTCATAAACCTGACAAGAACATGTTGCGAATGGCTTTCTTCGGGCGGCGAACGTAAACCTCGAACCACGATTCGGCATGTGATTCAGGCGTCGCACGGCGATAGACGGATTCGACTACTGGACCCTTGACGCCAGCAATTTCTTTTAGCATGCTAAGTATGTGTTGCGGCAAAACGCCGCAGGCATGTCATTTGCCCAAGGAGTAGTTATGAAAGCGCTCAACAAGCTGTTTTCCATGTTGGCCGCTATCGTCGTCTCCGCCGTGTTGCCGTTTTCCATGGCACCGGAGAGCGAGGCTAGCCAGCACCAGAGTTCCTACAGCAGCGCCGATGTCGCCTCCTCGGTTGCGGGAGAAGAGGAGAAGCAGGACAGCGAGTCGGCTTAGGCCGTACGAAAATTACCTGCGCCTGCCCGGTCGAAATCTCATTTGGCTAAAGTCGGCTGGTCGCAGGCTCCGACGCGGGTGAGGATGGAAATGTTTTCCATGACTGCGGAGATCCGTCCATGCCCGTCTACGCCTACCAAGATCTCACTCCTAGCCTGCCGGAGGGCGATCGCTACTGGATCGCCCCTGGCGCCCATGTCATCGGCCAGGTCGAATTGGGGCGCGATGTCGGTATCTGGTTCAACGTGGTGATCCGGGGCGACAACGAACGGATCATCGTCGGTGACGGCAGCAACATCCAGGAAGGCTGCATGCTGCATACCGATCCCGGCTTCGTGCTGCGTGTCGGGCGTGGCTGCACCATCGGTCACCACGCCATCCTGCATGGCTGCACTCTGGGCGACAACACCTTGATCGGTATGGGCGCGACGGTGTTGAACGGCGCCCGAATCGGCAACAACTGCCTGGTTGGCGCCAATGCCCTGGTGACCGAAGGCAAGGAGTTCCCCGATAACTCGTTGATCGTCGGCGCCCCGGCCAAGGCCGTGCGCACGCTCGATGACAAGGCCGTGGAAGGGCTCAAGGCTTCGGCGGCACATTACGTCGAGCGCTGGCAGCAATTCTGTGAAGGATTGAAAGGCATCGATATCGATTGATCCCTCCATGGCTTCCGTAGGGCGAACGAGTTTGCGTCTACACTGGGAGCAGCATCGTCCCGGGGAGCCAGAAATGAATCACGACTACACCACCGATGAACCCGGCCGTGACGAGCTGCGCGCGATGCGCGGCCCTGTCGTGGTCGAATTCGGCGCGCCCTGGTGCCCCTGGTGCCAGGGCGCGCAGCCGCTCATCGCCCAGGCCTTCGAAGGGCACGAAACGCTTGCCCACTACAAGATCGAGGATGGCAAGGGACGCCCGCTGGGGCGTTCGTTTGGCGTCAAGTTATGGCCGACATTGATCTTTTTGCGTGATGGCGAAGAGATGGCCCGGCGCGTGAGGCCCGAGTCCGCGGAAACGATACGCGAAGCGCTGGCACAAATCATAACGGCCGAGTAATCGGTTACGCTGCGCCTTTTCCCGGACAGGAGAGTCTCCGTGGCAGCAGGAAGCCTACTCACGCTACTCGACGATATCGCCACCCTGCTCGACGACGTCTCGTTGATGACCAAGGTCGCCGCCAAGAAGACTGCCGGCGTGCTCGGCGACGATCTGGCGCTCAATGCCCAGCAGGTCACCGGCGTGCGTGCCAGTCGCGAACTGCCGATCGTCTGGGCCGTGGCCAAGGGGTCGCTGCGCAACAAGCTGATTCTGGTGCCGGCGGCATTGCTGATCAGCGTTGTCGCGCCCTGGCTGATCACGCCATTACTCATGATCGGCGGCGCCTTTCTCTGCTACGAAGGGGCGGAGAAGCTCGCCCACAAGTTCCTGCACGCCGACGGCGAGCAGCATAAGGAGGAGGTGCGCAAGGCCGCACGGATGGACTCCAAGGAGGAGCGGCTGGCGTTCGAGAAGGAGAAGATCCAGGGCGCGGTACGCACCGATTTCATCCTGTCGGCGGAGATCATCGCGATCACGCTCGGTTCGGTGGCCGCCGCCGCGTTCACCCAGCAGGTGGTAGTGCTGGCGATCATCGCCGTGGCCATCACGGCGGCGGTCTATGGTCTGGTCGCGGCCATCGTCAAGCTCGACGATCTCGGCTGCTATCTCAACGAGCGCAACTCGGGCGCTGCGCAGGCGATCGGACGTGGCATTCTATGGGCGGCACCCTACTTGATGAAGCTGCTTTCCATCGTCGGCACCATCGCCATGTTCCTGGTCGGCGGCGGCATTCTCACCCATGGTATTCCCTTCCTTCATCACGCTATCGAAGACCTGGCCGAAATGCCGGAAGACATTCCCGGGATCGGCGTGATCGTCCAGCCGCTGACGCCAATGCTGCTCAATCTCGGCTTTGGCATCTTGGCCGGCGCGATCGTGCTCGGCGTTGTCGCGTTGATCAAGAAACTGCGTGCCGGCATGGCCCGCTGAAAAACTTCCGTCGACGCTGAATCGCTCTTCGTTAACCCCGGTACGCGTGTCGTCCGTTGCCATTCGTCTACGCTGAAAAGTGTTTCAGGCGAAGGAGGCAACGGATGGCTGACCTCGAAACCTACCGCCGCAAGCGGGACTTCTCGCGCACGCCCGAACCGCGTGGTCGCCGTGGCAGGCGTGGCAAGACCTCGCGTTTCGTGATCCACAAGCATGACGCCAGCCGGTTGCACTACGACCTGCGCCTGGAGGAGGGCGGCGTGTTCCGCAGTTGGGCGCTGCCCAAGGGCCCCAGCCTCGAACCGGGGGAGAAGCATCTGGCCGTTCAGGTCGAGGATCACCCGCTCGACTACGGCGATTTCGAGGGTGTCATCCCCGAGGGCTACGGTGCCGGCACGGTGATGATCTGGGATCGGGGCGAGTGGCGTGTTACCGGCAAGCACGACGCCGGCCAGATCGATCTCGAACTCGACGGCGACAAGCTCAAGGGCGCGTGGACGCTCAAGCGCATGCAGGGGCGCGAACGCGACGGCAAACAGTGGCTGTTGATCAAGCGGCACGACGAGGGCGAGGCCCGAGTTCCCAAGCGCCTGGACGACGTCAGCGTCGACTCGGATCGGAGCATGGCGCAGATCGCCGAGGCGGCAGCGGGCGGCAAGCGTTCCTCGGAGGACACCAAGCGTTCCTCGACCAGTAGGACGTCGAAGCGCAAGGCGTCGCCCCGAACGGGCGCCAGCGTCGGGATTGCCGGCCTCGAGCGGATCGAGGGCGCGCGTCAGGGCCGCTTTCCCACCAATCCCGCCGCGCACCTGGCGACGCTGGTCGATGAGACGCCAACCGGCGATGCCTGGTATCACGAGATCAAGTTCGACGGTTATCGCATCCTGGCGGGGCTCGATCGCGGCAAGGTGCGTCTGCTTACCCGTAACGGACACGACTGGCGCGATCGATTCCCCGAGATCGCGGCCGCGCTGGAGGCGCTGCCGGTAGAGAAGGCGCTGTTCGACGGCGAAGTGGTGGCGCTCAGGCGCGACGGCATCAGCGATTTTCGGCGCCTGCAACGCGCCTTGAGCGAGGAGCGCACCGGTTCGTTGATCTACCAGGTATTCGACCTGCTCTACCTCGACGGTTTCGACTTGCACGAGGTGGCGCTGGGCGAGCGCAAGGCAGTGCTGGCGAAGCTGTTCGAGGCCTTGGCGCTACCGAACGGCACCAGGCTGCGCTATACCGATCACATCGAAGGCCAGGGGAGGGCGTTTTTCGAGCAGGCGAGCCGAAGCGGGCTCGAGGGCGTGATTTCCAAGCGTATCGATTCCCCCTACCGTGGACGACGCAATCGCGATTGGGTCAAGGCGAAGACCGAACGCCAGGCCGAGTTCGTCGTCGGCGGCTATACCGACCCGCAAGGCTCGCGCTCCGGTTTCGGCTCGCTGTTGATCGGCGCCTATGACGACGACGGCAAGTTTCGCTATTGCGGCCGCGTCGGCGCCGGTTTCTCCCATGCCCAGCTCGATCAATGGCAGCGGTCGCTCGCGCGAACGACGCGCAAGACCTCGCCCTTCGTCGAACGCGACATTCCCGATCTCGGCGCCACCCACTGGGTCACGCCGCGCTGGGTGATCGACGTCAACTTCAGCGAATGGACCAATGACGGTCGTCTGCGCCATCCCCGCTATCGCGGGCTGCGCGAGGATCGCGATCCGCGCGACATCCACTTGAGTCAGCAACAGGCCACGGGGGTCTCCATGTCCGTTTCCAATGGCAAGCCCGGTGACAAGTCTTCGCAAAAATCGGCGTCCCAGGGCGGGAGCCAGGTTGCCGGCGTCACCCTGACCCACCCGGATCGAGTGCTGTTCGAGGATGCCAAGATCACCAAGCAGCGCCTGGCGGAGTTCTACGCCGAGCATGCCGAGTGGATTCTGCCGGGGCTGGCCGAGCGCCCGTTGACGTTGCTGCGCTGTCCCAGCGGTATCGGCGGCGACTGCTTCGTGCAGAAGCATCCGAGCGACACCACGCCCGGCAACCTGCCCAGCGTCCCGATCCGGGAGAAGTCGGGCACGCACGACTATCTCTATGTCCGCGACGCCGTCGATCTGGTCGCGCTGGTCCAGCTCGGGACGATCGAGTTCCACGTCTGGAACAGCCGCATCGACGATCTCGAGCGTCCCGATCAGCTGGTCTTCGATCTCGATCCCGCGCCGGAGTGCAAGTGGAAGGCCGTGATCGACGTGGCGCGCCAACTGCGCGAGTCGCTCGAAGCGCTCGGTCTGCGGGCCTTCCTGCGCACCACCGGCGGCAAGGGCCTGCATCTGGTGGTTCCGATCAAACCCCGTGCGGACTGGGACACCGCCAAGGCCTTCGCCGAGGCGGTCTGCGAGCGTTGCGCCGAGAAGAACCCTCAGGGACTGACGCTCAACATGTCCAAGCAGGCGCGTCGCGGCAAGGTCTTTCTCGACTACCTGCGCAACGGCCGCGGCGCCACGGCGGTGGCCTCGTACACGGTGCGGGCCAAACCCGGCGCCACGGTCGCCACGCCCGTTCGCTGGGAGGACCTGGGGGCATCGCTCACCGCCGACCGCTATACGCTGGACAACCTGCCGCGGCGTCTCGCCTCGCTCAGGCGCGACCCGTGGGAGGGCTTCGATCAAGCACGCCAGGCGCTGACCAAGAAGCGCTGCCGCGATGCCGGAATGGAGATCTAAACATGGCGGCACGGGCAATCTGGAAAGGCGTGATCCACATCGCCGAAGAGCGGGTTCCGGTCAAACTCTACGCGGCGGTTTCCGATCGCAACGTGCATTTTCGACTGCTCGATCGACGCCGGCATCGTCCGGTGCATCAGCAGATGATCAACCCGCAGACGGGAAAGAGCGTGCCCCGGGAAGATCGACACAAGGCCGTGGTGGCCGACAATCGCGACAAGATCCTGTTCGACGAGGAGGAACTGGCCGAGTTGGCGCCGCCGCCTTCCCGTGACATCCAAGTGATGCACTTCCTCCCCGCCGGAACGATCGATCCGCAGTGGTACCAACGCCCCTATTTCCTGGGGCCGGACGGTGACGATGAGGCCTTCGACGCGCTGGCGGCGGCGCTCGCCGACAGTGGAAGAGAAGGCCTCGTGCACTGGGTGATGCGTCACAAGGCTTATGTCGGCGCGCTGCGCGACCGCGACGGGCATCCCGTCCTGATCGCCTTGCGCCATCTCGACGAAGTCGTCGATGCCGCTGCGCTGGAGCCGCCGGGCGGGGGCAAGCTCAATGCCGGAGAAGTGAATATGGCCACCGAACTGGTCAATATGTACGCCGCCGACTTCGAGCCCGAGACCTATCAGGACGAGTATCGGCAACGTCTGGAATCGCTGGTGGAAGCCAAGCGCCGAGGCAAGCGGGTCAAGGTCAAGCGTCGCCGTCGTCAGGCGCCTTCGGACGATCTTGCCGCTTCGCTCAAGGCCAGCCTGGCCCGGGAGCGTCGACGTGCCTAAACACGAGGAACGCGGTTTTCGCGGACCCCGCCCGTTCTGGTCCGGCACCATCGCCTTCGGTCTGGTCAATCTGCCCGTCGGGCTCTACCCCGCGCAGCACTCGCGGGAGCTCTCGTTGCGTGAAGTGGACGAAGACGGCACCCCGCTCTCGCGACGCTTCTTCAGCGAGCACGGGCGCAAGCCGCTCAAGCCGCGCGAAGTGGTTCGCGGCATCGAGGTCGCCGACGACCGCTATGTGGTCGTCGAGGAGCAGGAGATCGAGGACGCCGCGCTCGAGCATCGCCGCGAGATCGAGCTGAGCCGGTTCGTGGCGATCGACGAACTCGATCCGTTCTATTTTCGACGCGCGTACTTCCTGGTGCCGGACAAAGGAGCGCTCAAACCCTACCGTCTGCTGGCCGAGGCAATGGAGCGGGCCGGTCGGGCGGGCATCGCGACGCTGGTGATGCGCGGGCGGGAAGCGCTGGTGGCGATACTCGCCGAAGGCGGCATCCTGCGCGCCGAGGCGCTGCGCTTTCATGACGAACTGCGTTCGCCGGAGTCGGTCGGGTTGGAAGAGCCGGAGGAACCGCCGAGCCAGCGCGAGCGCCAGCTACGTCAGGCGATGGAACGCCTGAACGCCAAGACGCTCGATCCGGACGAACTGATCGACCCGCACATGACGGCGCTGAAAAAGCGCGTGCGCCAGAAGCGGCGGCGTCACGAGGACGTGATTCCCGCAAGCCAGGACGACAGGGAAGCAGCAAACGACGAAGACCAGGACAGTGCTGAAGTCATCGACCTGATGCAGGTATTGAAGCGCAGCCTGAAGCGTGGACGTGTGGAGCCTTCGGACGATCGCAGCCGAGACAACCGCAGCCAGAAAAAAGCGGCCCGTAACGGTTCGTCGCGCCGACGGCAATCGTCGAGCCGGTCATCGAAATCGCCGAAAGCGTCGCAAGCGGAACTGTCGCAACTCTCGCGGGACGCGCTCTACGAACGCGCCCAGGCGCTCGATATCCCCGGCCGCAGCCGCCTGAGCAAGGCCGAGTTGGTCGAAGCGATCCAGTCGCGTCAGTAGATCGCTTCCATCGCCAGCAGTTCGCGCTCCAGCGAAAAGACATGGGGATCGTCGAATTCCAGCTCGCGCAGCGCCGCGGCCAGGTTGAGCAGATAGTCGCGATTGGGACCGCTGGGACCGTGGGAAACGGCGATCTGGCGTGCGATCTCGGCTTCCGGGGCCGGCCCGAGCCAGGCGGCGTTGTCCTTCCGGGCCAGATAGACCACGCCCTCGGCCCGGCTGCCGTCGTCGAAGGTCATGTCGGTGACGACGCGCAGATAGCCATTCTTCTCCCGCACGTCCAGGGGCTCGAAGACGCTGGGCGCAATGCGGTAGGCCATGCCGTGGCAGACCGCATCGGGATCGCGAACCAGCGTGACGACACGGCCCGGGGCCTCGAGCGTGCCGCGATGATCGTGCGAGCCCTGCCAGAAACGTCGCGTCCAGCCGCGAATCGAGGCCGGACGGCGTTCCAAATAGTCGAAGTCGGCCTTCCAGATCAGCGAGCCGTAGCCGAACAGCCATACCGACTCGTGATTGTCGAAGTGGTTCATCAGACGATTGTGAGCGGTGGTATCGAAAGACATGTCGTTAGAAGCCGTGCAGAAGAACGCCAGTTTGTCAGCAGCCCCGACAATATGCGGTGTGGCCGAGGCGTTCACAAGTCACCGGTGTTTGACGAAATGCCCTGATCTGCCACTGTGAAAAGGCAATGCCAAGGCAAGCTTGGGAGACATCATGGCCAGCCAGAAACGGATTGTCGAAACGCTGCTGGAGCGTCACGGCAAGACTTTCGCCAGCGAACTCGGCGTCGACCTGCGCAAGAACACCCCTTCGCCGCTGTTTCGGTTGCTCTGCTACGCGTTGCTGACCAGTGCGCCGGTGGGCGCAGATCTGGCCATGCGCGGCGCCAAAGCGATGGTGAAGGCGGGTTGGACGACAGCGAAGAAACTCGAGGCGAGCGATTGGGAAACCCGTGCCCGGGTGCTCAACGAATCCGGCTATGCCCGGGTCGACGAGAAGACCGCCAGCCAGCTCGAAGAGATGAACACGCGATTGCTCGACGAATACGGCGGCGACCTGCGCAAGCTTCGAGACGCGGCGAACGGCGATCCCAAGACGCTGCGCAAGCGACTCAAAGCGTTCAAGGGCATCGGCGGCACCGGCGCCGATATCTTTCTACGCGAGGTCCAGCTGGTATGGGACGAGTGTTATCCCTATGCCGACAAGGCGGCCCTCGCCTCGGCGGAAAAGCTCGGGCTCAAGGCGGATGCCGGCAGACTGGCTCAAAAGGTGTCGCGTGAGGACTATCCTCGACTGATGGCGGCGCTGGTACGCTGCAAGCTCGCCAAGGATAGCCAGGATGTGCTTGCCGCCGCCCGTCAGTGACGGCCGTTATCGCCAGTTTCGAGTTCAATCGGCGGCCGCTTCGGCGGCCTCCCGGGGCAGGATTAGATTGAGCACGATCGATACCAGCGCGCCGGGGATCAGGCCGGATTCCAGCAGCACGCCGATCTGCCCGGGCGCGCCCGCGTAGAGCCCGTTCTGGGCCGGCAGGCCGATGGCCACGGCCAGCGAGACGCCGACGATCAGCATGTTGCGCTTGTTGAACGCGGCATGGGAAAGCATCTTCACCCCCGCGCTGGCGATCATGCCGAACATGATGATCACCGCGCCGCCCAGCACCGCGGCGGGGATCGCCGACACCACCGCACCGAGCTTGGGAATCAGCCCCGCCAGCACCAGGAAGCCGCCGCCAATGGCGACCACGAAACGGCTGGCGACGCCGGTCAGCGCGACCAGCCCGACGTTCTGGCTGAAGCTGATCTGCGGGAAGGCGCCGAATAGCGCGGCGAAGCTGCTGGAGAGACCGTCGGCCATCACGCCGCCGGAGAGTTCGCGCTTGGTCGCCTCGCGTTCGGCGCCGCCGATCGCGGTGCCGGAAATATCGCCGATCGACTCGGCGCAGGTCACCACCGCCATCAGCGCGATGGCCAGAATCGCCGCCGGGTCGAAGCTGAGGCCCATCTGCAGCGGCAGCGGCAACTGGAACCAGCTCGCCTCGCCGACCTTGGAAAAGTCGAGCAGACCGAACGGCGCCGCCGCCACGCAGCCGACGAGGATGCCGATCAGCACGGCGGCTTCCGACAGAAATCCGCGGCAGAACTGATGAAACGCGACCGTGACCACGAACACCAGCGCGGCCAGCAGCAGATGATGCGGCGCGCCGAAATCAGCGGCACCGACGCCACCGCCGACGTAGGCGAAACCCACCGGCAACAGCAGGATGCCGATCAGCAGCACGAAGGTGCCCGAAACCACGGGCGGGAAGAACACGCTCAGGCGCTTGTAGAAAAGGCCCACGACCGCCATCGCCAGCCCGCCGATCAGGGCGCCGCCAAAGACCGCCGGCAATCCCTGGCTGGCGGCGATCGGAATCATGACCGGCACGAAACCGAAGCTGGTGCCCATGACGATCGGCAGGCGCGCCCCCAGCGGGCCGATGCCCAGCGTTTGCACCAGCGTGGCGATACCGGCGACGAACATCGCCATCTGCACCAGGAACACCGTATCACTGCCGGAGAGGCCGGCGGCACCAGCGATGATCAGGGGCACGGCGGCATTGCTGACGAACATCGCCAAGACATGTTGTATACCAAGTGGAATGGCTTTTCGCAGCGGCGGAAAGTAATCGACATCACGAAGTCGCGCGGAATCCGGCGCTGGTGAATGCGTATTGACATCTGATTTTGTTGAGGAATTGGATTTATCTGCAACGGCTTCCTGACTCATGGACGACTCCGGGTGGCATTATTCTTGTCTCTAGGATGTCGGTTACTGTAAAAGCTTTTTGTGTACAAAAAAATACCCAAGTCCTGGAGGACTTAGTCTGCCTCCGGTTTTGGCCACCAGCGGGACAACGCCTCGTCGGCCCGGCGTTTGACGTCCTCATCGATATAGATCGAGACCGCCACCAGCGCGGCCGCCAGCACGCTGGCGTCATCGGTATAGCCGACGCCGGCGATGAAGTCGGGAATCGCATCCAACGGCGAGACGAAATAGCCCAGCGCGCCGACGATGGTCGATTTGGCCCAGATCGGTACGTCGGGCCGCTTGAGCACGTAATAGAGCTGCAGCGCCTTGAGCGCGACTTCGCGCCCGGCGCGCTTACCGAAACGGGTCAGCTTGCGCCAGAAACGCTCTTCGCTATAGGCGCTGCGGTGGGTGTTCACATCCTTCGTGTCGACATCATCGTTCGGCAGATGAATGGCGTCGTCGTGGGGCAGATCGTCGGGGGAGCGAGAAAGCGGTGACATCGTGTGGCTCCGTCGTGGCGGGCAGTCGTTCTGACTTCTCATGCACAGTCTAGCTAGCGCGGCTGGAGCGGCACAACGCCGTTGGCCCGGTTCCCGCGTCAGTACATCGGCGGCGCCACTCGGACGCCTGCTTTGTCGCTTGTGGCGAAGCGGCGTAACGATTTTACTAGGGCCTGTTCATACTATTCACGCGGCCACGACGGAGCCGGTTTTTTCGTGAGGCTAGGCGCGAGCCTCGGGTTTTGGTGGTTCCAAGCGCTTGGCTCGTAACAACGCCTCGCGGAAAAACCGGCCCGTCCCTTCGGGTTGCGCGTCAAATACGCCCAGGCTTCGTTGCGTGACTGGATAAGGAAACCACCCTTATCGGCGTCCCGCGCCTTGCCTGAACGCATTTGACGCAGCAACGCGGCTCGCGGCGCATAGGGTGAACAGGTCCTAGACAGTGCATCAGGGATAACAAGGATAAGGAATGACAATGGTAACTACCGAGATGCTCCAGCCTTTGCCCGCCATCGACGGCGAGCGGCTATGGCAGACACTGATGGAACTGGCCACCATCGGCGGCACGTCCAAGGGCGGCTGCAATCGCCAGGCGCTGACCGACCTCGACCGCCAGGGCCGTGAACTGTTGACCCGTTGGTGCGAGGCGGAAGGGCTGACGGTGCGCTTCGATGCCATCGGCAACATCTTTGCCCGTCGCCCCGGGCGCAATCCGAATGCCGATCCGATCGTCATCGGCAGCCATATCGATACCCAGCCCACCGGCGGCAAGTACGACGGCTGTTTCGGGGTGCTGGCGGCACTAGAGGTGATCCGTACCCTGAACGCCCACGGCATCGAGACCGAGCGGCCGATCGAACTGGTCTCCTGGACCAACGAGGAGGGCTGCCGCTTCGCGCCCTGCATGATGGGCTCCGGCGTGTTCGCCGGCCAATTGACGCTGGAAGACGCGTTGGCGCGCACCGACGCCGATGGCGTCACCGCCGGCGAGGCGCTGGCGGCGATCGGCTATGTCGGCGACGATGCCAGCCGGCCGGCCCGCTTCGCCGGCTATCTCGAAGCGCATATCGAGCAGGGGCCGATTCTCGAGGATACCGGCGACACCATCGGTGTGGTTACCGGCGCGCTGGGGCTCAAGTGGTTCGACGTGACCGTCACGGGGATGGCTGCGCATTCCGGATCGACGCCGATGCATCTGCGCCGCGACGCATTGCTCGGCGCCATCCGGGTGGTCGAAGCGGTCGAGCGCATCGCCCTGGCGCACCAGCCCGATGGCCGTGGCACCGTCGGTGCGTTCCAGGTCTCGCCCGACTCACGCAACGTGATTCCCGGCCAGGTGACGCTCAGCGTCGACTTCCGCCACAGCGATGGCGAGGTGCTGGCGGCCATGATGAGCGAATTCCGCAGCACGCTCGACACGATCGCCGACGAGGCCGGACTGGAGATCGCCGTCACGCCGACTGCCGACTATCCGCCGCAGCACTTCCATCCCGCCTGCATCGCCGCCGTGCGTCGGGGCGCCGAGGCGGGCGGTTATGCCCATCGCGACATCGTCAGCGGCGCCGGACACGATGCGGTATTCGTCAGCGATGTCGCGCCGACGGCGATGATCTTCATCCCCTGCGAGAAGGGCATCAGCCACAACGAGGCCGAGTACGCCAGCCCCGAAGACGTTGCCGCCGGCGCCAACGTACTGCTGCACGCCACCCTGGAATTGGCCGGCCGCGCAGTCGAGGGAGTCTGAGCATGTCCGAGTCGATCTCCAGCACCGGATTGGCCGACTTGAGTGCGGTCGAGGCACTGACGCTGTTCGCGCGCGGGGAACTCTCCCCGCTGGCGCTGACCCGGGATTGCCTGGCGCGGATTGAGCGTCACAATCCGGCCGTCAACGCCTTCTGCCATGTCGATACCGAAGGCGCGCTGGCCGCCGCGCGGGCTTCCGAGGCGCGCTGGCGGCGCGGCGAGCCGATGGGGCCACTCGACGGTGTTCCCGCGACGATCAAGGATCTGACCCTGACCGCCGGCATGCCGACCCGCAAGGGCTCGACCACGACGCCGGCGGGCGGCCCCTGGGAGATCGATGCCCCGTTCACCGCCCATCTGCGTGCCGCCGGCGCGGTGCTGCTGGGCAAGACCACGACGCCGGAATTCGGCTGGAAAGGCGTCACTGACAACCCGCTTTACGGTATCACCCGCAACCCCTGGAATCCCGAGCTGACCGCCGGCGGCTCTTCCGGTGGCGCTGCGGCAGCGTCCGCGCTCAATCTCGGCCTGCTGCATCAGGGCAGCGATGCCGGCGGTTCGGTTCGCATTCCCTGCAGTTTCACCGGCACCTTCGGACTCAAGCCCACCTTCGGCTGGGTGCCCCAATGGCCGGCCAGCGCCATGACCACGCTGTCGCATCTGGGACCGATGACCCGCAGCGCGGGTGACAGCGCGTTGATGCTCTCGGTGATTGCCCATCCCGATCCGCGCGATGGCTATGCCGGCCCGGCCTGTCCGCTGGACTGGTTGGCCGAGCCGCCGGCCGATCTTCAGGGCATGCGTATCGCCTACAGCCGCGACCTGGGCTACGTCTCGGTGGCGCCGGAGATTCTGCGCGCGGTGGATGCCGCGGTCGAACGGCTAAAATCGCTGGGGGCCGAGGTGATCGAGACCGATCCCGGCTTCGCCTCGCCCAAGGCGACCTTCGATACGCTCTGGCACGCGGGCGCCTCGCGCTTGCTGGATGGCCTCGACGCAGCACAGCGCGAGGCGCTCGATCCCGGCCTCAGGGCGATCGCCGAGCACGGCAAGACGCTCTCGCTTACCGACTATCTCGTCGCTCGCGAACAGCGGGCGGCGCTCACGGCACACATGGCCGAATTCCACCGCGAGTTCGATCTGCTGGTGACGCCGACGCTGCCGCTGGCACCGTTCACCGCCGGGCATGACGTACCGCCGGGCAGCAACTATGTCGACTGGGTCGACTGGACCCCGTTCAGCTATCCCTTCAACCTCACCCAGCAGCCGGCCGCCTCACTGCCCTGCGGTCTCGATGACCAGGGATTGCCGGTAGGACTGCAACTTGTCGGCCCACGCTATCGCGACGACCGGGTGATGGCGGTGGCGCGCCTGCTCGAAACGCAACTGCCGAGACTGGTGCCGCCGATGGGTGCCTGATTTCCAGCCCATCTACCTCGGCGGCTGGTTGCCTCGACGCATCCTTGCATGCTCGTTCAGCCGCCTTGTCGCCTGCCTTGACGCATGAACCAGGCTGGAACGATGGCGATGAAGAACACAATGGCGACGATATAGAAACCGTCCTGATAGGCCAGCAGGCGTGCTTTCGGCAGGAGTACCGATTCCAGGTAGGCCATGGCGCCCGGTGGTGTTCCGCCGGAAAACCGATCGCCAAAGGGGTTGCCCCAATGCGAAAGCAGTAATGTCAGGCGGTTGATCGCCTCGATTCCGGCGGGATTTTCCGGGGTCAATGCCTGTGCCAAGGCATCGCCATGGAAAACCGTACGCTGTTCAACCAGTACCGACAGCAGGTTGACACCGAAGGCGCCGCCCAACTGTCGCACGAAGTTGAGACTGCCGGACCCCTGCGCCAACTGATCATGCGGCAGTGCACGCAAGGCGCCGGCATTCAGCGCGGGCAGCATCAGTCCGAGTCCCACGCGCCCGAACAATACCCACGTCGCTAATGTCCAGAAAGGCGTGTCGACGTCGACGCTTCGGGATAACCAGCATGAGCAACCGAAGATTGCCAGTCCGGCAACGACCGGCATATGGGCGGGTAGACGATCGCTGAGTTGCCCGGCGATGGGAAAAACGATGGCCAGGACGAACCCGGCCGGCATCAACAGCAGTCCCGACCGGGTCGGCGTATAGCCCTGCACGGTTTGCACGAACAGCGGCACGATGTAGGTCGAGCCATAGATACCGGCGCCTAGCGCGAACGCGACCAGGCAGGCGGCGGTAAAGCGTCTATTGGCGAACACCCGTAAGCTGAGCAGGGGATGCGCCGTGGTCAGTTCCCAGATCACGAACCCCGCCGTGGCGAGCAAAGCCGCGGCGAACAGCGCCAGGATCGTATTGGAGCTCCAGCCGTCTCGCTGACCGTTGGAAAGTCCTGACAGCACGGTGGTCAATGCGACGACCAAAAGACAGAAGCCGATGAGATCGAAGCGTCGATCGTGCCCGGCGGTTTGATCGTGTCTCGGGAGGAAGAAGCACGCCGCGACGATCCCCGCGATGCACACCGGCACTACGACCAGGAACACATCACGCCAGCTGTATTGGTCGACCATGATTCCGCCAAGGGTGGGCCCCAATGCCGGAGCTAGCACGATTCCCACCCCGTAGATACCCATCGCCGTGCCGCGCTGCTCGATGGGAAAGACCTGCGAAATGACTACCATCGCCAATGGCTGGATCAGTCCCGCTGCGCTTCCCTGCATCACGCGGGCAAGGATCACCTCGCCGCCATTGCTACTCGCCGCCCCCAGCAGGCAGCCAAGAATGAATAGCACCAGGGCGGCGATGAATGCGGCACGATACCCCAGTCGATCCAGCGCCCAGGCCGTCAACAGCATCGTCGCGGTCATTGCGGCGAGAAAGCCGGTCGATAGCCACTGCACCTGGTCCTGGCCCAGGCCGAAAGCGCCCATGATGTCGGTCATCGCCACGTTGACGATCGTTGCCGTTGCCGTGGTGGAAATGGTCCCGAGCATCACCGTGGCGGTGGCCAGCCATTTGTAGGCCGGCCCATAGCGCGCCGAAAGCGCCTCAATCGGCGACATCGATGGATACCTCGACCATCAGCCCTGGTTTGAGACGTGCGTCATGCCGATCCAAGGCTATCCGTACCGGCACACGTTGGGTCACCTTGGTGAAATTTCCCGAAGGATTCGGACTCGGCAGCAGAGCGAACTGGTTGGTTGCGGCATTACCGACTCGCAATACCTTGCCGCGCAGATCGAAATCGGGATAGGCATCGACGCTGATGCGCACGGGCTGGCCGACCTCGACGTCGCCGATCTCGGTTTCCTTGATATTGGCTTCGACCCACACCTCGTCGGGATTGTGAATCATCATGACCCACTGACCGGTCTGGACGTAGTCACCGGCGTCGGCCATGGTCTTGTCGACCACGCCGTTCACCGGCGACTTCAAGACCCGGTCCTCGAGTTCCTGACGCAATTGATCCGCCTGGGCCACGAGCGACTTACGCTGTTGGCGTTGAACGTCGATCTGTCGCGTCAGCACATCTATCTGTCCGAATTGAGCGGCGGCATCGGCAAGGTCGGCACGCCGGGAGACCAACTGAGCCTGCGCCTCGCGCAATTCGTCCTGGTGCTGCAATAGTGTGCTGTGCGCGTTATCCCAGGCCTGTCGGCTGATCGAGCGGGACTTGAGCAATGCATCGATACGGTCGAAATCCGCTTGCGCCAGAGTCACCTGGTGCTGCGCGCTTGCCACGACCGCTTCGGCGGCATCGACTTGAGCCCGTGCATCGTCGACGCCGGCCTGGTTGGTTTTACGCGTCGTCTCGCGCTGGGTCATGTATTGCTGGATCTGGGCATCGGCGGCGGCAATGCTTGCCTCCAGGGCGGCCAGTTGCAGGCGGGTGGCGCGCATGTCGAGACTTGCCAGGGTTTCGCCCTTCTCGACACGGTCGCCTTCCATTACCGGCCTGCTCATCAGCCAACCGTCGACCCGGCTGGCAATGGTGACCATCTCGCCCTCGATACGCGCATCGTTTTCCTCGACGTGTCCCTGGCGCCATTGCATCCAGTGCCAGCCATAAAGGCAGAGCGATATCAGCACGATCACCGCGAGCGCCAAGGCGATGGCATGGCGTCGTGTCAGCTGGCGCGGATGGTAAAAACGCGAGCGGGGGGAAAGGACAGTCTCTTGCGCGGAACGGTCGTCATCCATCCTCATCCTCCCGTTCCAGCTTTGCCAATTCATCGAGGATCCGCTCGAGCACCCGCTGGGCGGCGCCAATGTCCTCGTCGCTTAATCCTGCGAGCACACGCTTGCGCACTGCCTGAGAAACCGCTTCGACACTGGCCACCGTTGTTTTCCCTGAAGGGGTCAGATGCAACACCTTGACCCGTCGGTCCTGTCCTTCGCGACGATCGACCAGCCCTTCGCGTTGCAGCGTGTCCAGCAGGCGAACGATCGAGGAATCATCCAGTGCGAGTGATCTGGCCAGATCCTTCTGGGGCATGGGAGCTGGTGCCCGAGCCAACTGCAGCAGCGGTAGCCAGGTCGCCTGGGTCAAACCAAATGGTTGCAAGCGCCGATCCACGCAGCGCCGCCACTGGCGCGCGGTTCGCGCTACCAGCGGGCCAAATCCACTGCGAAGGGGAGCATCGTCGGAAGTCATCGCGTAGACCTATGTTGCGTACAATCGATATCGGTAGCTTAGTAATTGTTTATATAACAACTAATGGCAAGCCATCAATTGTACGCTCCCGTCTCGTTGACCTTTCCAACCCCGCCGGGTGCGGCAAGGCAGCCTTGCGTGGATGGATCACCGCTTAGACATTGGTCGTAACATCCGATAATGGGGGGCTTTGCGGCTGCCACTGCAGGGAAACCCTATGTATCTGTTTTACAAGTCTTAAAGGGCTGTGGGTCAGGCGATGCGGTATGGTTGGATAATCTCGAATGTCACTGACGTAAACGGTGGGTATGAATTAACGGTTGATCTCCAAATGCGTTCTCATCTAGCTTGATATGGAAACGGTTCCATATACTCGTATTCAGTACTACTGTGCCGGCTATTTTACGGCCTTTAGACGAGGTATATGGATGCATTCCCAATGGGTTGTCCTTTGAGATGAGGAGGGCGCTATGGCGACGGAAGCTGCGCTCGTTCAGGACGAGAAAAAGAGCGATTTAACGCTATTCAGCATGCCGCTAGTTTGGTTCTTTTTGCTGTTTTTGGTGACTACGACTTCTGTCTATACGGGGACCATGCCCGGTGGAATCGTAGGCAGTCTGATATTCTTGATATCGTTGGGCGCTATTCTGGGTTGGGTTGGTGATCGAACCCCCATCATTCGTTCGTTCTTCGGTGGCGGTGCCATCGTGGCTATTTTCGTGCCCGCCATCATGGTCTATTTTCACTTGATCCCTCAGAAGACCCTGGATGTCGTTAACGATTTCATGGTTGGTGGTGGGTTTCTCAATTTCGTCATTGCTGGCCTGATAACCGGAAGCATTCTCGGCATCAATTCCAAGGTTCTCGTCTACGCAGGCGTACGCTATATCATTCCGTTGCTGGCGGCGGTTGCCGGTTCGGCCTTGCTCGCCGTTATCGTGGCGGCCATCGTGGGCTTTGACTTACGCGAGGCGGTCATGGTCATCGCGCTACCGATCATGGGCGGTGGCATGGGTGCCGGAGCCGTGCCGATGTCACAGATGTATGCCTCCGCCCTGGGACACGATCCCGCCTATTACATCTCCATTCTGGTACCCGCGTTGGCGTTGGGTAATGTTTTCGCGCTGATCATGGGTAGCGTACTGAATATGATCGGCAATCGTTTCCCGAGTCTGTCGGGGAACGGGAAGGTATTGAAGAATTTCGAATACGAAGAGGATAAGCGGGCGCCGCTGGATGTAGGAAAAATGGGCGCTGGATTGGTGCTTTCCTGCGGGTTTCTCGCACTGGGTTATATTCTTCATATCTTCATTCCGATCCATCCTTATGCGCTGATGATTCTGTCTGTCGCACTCATCAAGGTCAGCAACATCGTTCCACAATCCGTCGTTGATGGTGCGAAACAGTGGTATGAGTTTTGTATCCGTAATTTCGTGATCGTCATTTTGACCGGAATCGGCATCGTCTATACGGATATTGGCGCCGTCCTGGGGACGCTGAGCCTGAGTTATATCCTGATCATTTTCGGGGTCGTTGCGGGCGCCGCGCTGGGAGCCGGAATAGCCGGAAAGCTGGTGGGTTTTTATCCCATCGAGGCTGCAATCACGGCAGGATTGTGCATGGCCAACATGGGCGGGACGGGAGACGTCGCCGTACTATCGGCAGCCAATCGCATGGAACTGATGCCTTTTGCGCAGATATCGTCGCGGTTGGGTGGAGCGTTGATTCTATTGATCGCTGGTTTCCTCCTATTTTAAATCGTTTTCAATTCCGGAATTCATAGAGAATTTTTCATGAAAATCACCGATGTCGAAATATTGCCGGTCAATCGCTTCTTGTATGTCCGGATCACGACGGATGAAGGACTGACAGGGATTGGGGAATCGGGAGCCTGGGGATTTCTCGACGCATCCGCACAGGCCATGGAGACCTTCAAGCAATATCTGATCGGCAAGGATCCGCTGCATATCGAGCACCATTGGCAATATCTCTACCGCTCGTTCCACTTCCGGGGGGCGGCGATCATGGGCGCCATCAGCGCGATCGACATCGCCCTGTGGGATATCGCCGGGCAGTGGTTCGATGCGCCGATCCATACGCTGCTGGGCGGGCCATCCCGTCACAAGGTCCGCGCCTATTACCACGTCAGCGGCGAGACGATCGAGGAACTGATCGATGAATGCGTCCAGGCCAAGGCGCAGGGTTATAGTGCGGTGGGGCATTTATCGCCTTTCCTGGACGAGCCCCGGAGCAAGCCCTACTTCATGCCTTACGCGCAGATGATCAACGAAGCCGCCGACCGGGTGAGAATGCTGCGCGAAGCCGTGGGCGACGAGGTCGATCTTTGCCTGGAGTTGCATCGCCGCATGAAACCCGGCGAAGCGATCGCCTTTGCGCAAGCGGTGGAGCCTTGGCGCCCATTCTTCCTGGAAGATCCCATTCCCCCCGACAACTTCGATGCGATGGGGCTGGTGGCCGGCAAGACCACGGTTCCCATTGCCACGGGGGAACGGATCCATACGATCCAGGAATTCCAGATGCTGATGTCGCGCAATGCCATGACCTATGCCAGAACCAGCGTCTGTTTGTGCGGCGGCATCACGGGGACGCGCAAGATCGCCGCCATCGCCGAGTCTCATGGCGTGCAGATCGTCCCGCACAATCCGCTGAGTCCCGTCAGCACCACGGCCTGCCTGCACCTGTCGGTCGCCGTGGACAATTTCGCCGTCATGGAATTGCCCGACCACGATACCGTCTCGGCGACCGAGCGCTACACCAGCAGCGACTCCGTCGGCCAGGGCTCGTTCAAGCAGAGCGACATGGTGACCTGGGTGCCCAGGGCGGAAAACGGCTTCATTGCCGCGCCCGAGCGGCCGGGGCTGGGTATCGCGCTGGTCGATGACGTGACCGAGCGATTCCCCTATCGGCGGCGGGAAGTGAATACCCGGCTGCATGTGGATGGTTCCGTCGTGGATCAGTAAACCATCGCGAGGCTGGCTCAGGCGCCGGCTTCGTCAGCCAGCCTCTTGACCGACTCGCGCTTTTCCAGCCAGGTGGGCAAGAGGACGCTTTCGGCCTTGGATGCCGGATGATTGATGCGATGGAGCAGGAGATCGACGGCTTCCGTCGTAAGCGCCTCGAAATCGCGATTGACGATGGAGATCGCCGGTGACAGCAGGCGAGTCACATCGGTCTCGTCGAAGCCGATGATGGAAACGTCCTCGGGATAGCGCAGGCGGCGCTTGCGTAGATAATCCAAGGCGCCGATCAGGGCGCGGTTGCTGCCGACGACGATCGCGGTAGGCGGTGCGTCGAGTGCCATCAGCTTCGCCATGGCGTCATAACCGCTAGCCACATCGTGGCGCACGGTGGCAACCCGTTCGGATGCCAGCGCCAGCCCATGCCCGGCCATGGCGGCCTCGATCGACTTGCGGCGCTCCCGCCCGGGTAGCGTCGTTCGATCCGTGATCAGTAGCCCAATGCGGCGATGGCCCATCTCGACGAGATGATCGACGGCCTGTTGGCAGCCGGGCCGTTGATCGCTGGCGACCACCGTGGCATTCCCATGTACCAGCGCGCGGTTGAGAAGCACCACCGGCACTTCCATCGTCTCGATGAGTTCTGCCGTCCGGGGCGAGGCATCGTCGTTCAGTGTCGCCATGATCCCGCTGGCACCTTGGTGGGCCAGCGTTTGGAAGAGCTGTGCTTCCAGTCCCGGATCGTCGTTGGTGACACCGAGAAAGAGCTGATAGTCGTTATCCAGAAGCAACTGCTGGGCCTTCTGGACGATGGCAGCGAACATCGGATTGGTGATATCGCTGACGATGACACCGATGCTGCGTAATCGGTTCGAGCGCATGCCGCTGGCGATGAAGCTGGGCTTGAAGGAGAGCGATTCGATGGCCTTGAGAACCCTTTCGCGGGTTTCTTCGCCGACGTAACCGCTGTCGTTGATGACCCGTGAGACCGTTCCCATGCCCACGCCGGCCGCTTTTGCCACATCACGAATCGTGGGTGCTCGTTCCTTTTTCAATATTCTTCGACCTCGTCCCGTTTCCTGATGATCTGCCATGCTGGCCGTTTTTATAGTGCGGTGGCCGCTGGAATGGGTCAAAGGCATTGTTGATTGGCTACGATCACGAAGAGTTAGGGGCGCGCATGTAGCGTTTCCAGCATCCAAGCGTTCCAGATGGCATCAAGCTGAGAGGTTTGGCCGAAATCGTCCGCTTTTGCGTATGCCTCGTCCTCGTTGCCACATTTGGCGGACGCTAGCATGAGTCTCCACATTGAAACTGGAGTATCTCGCAATGTCCGATATGGCCCTACTGTTGATTGATGTTCAGGCTTCGTTTACGGCCAAGAATTACTGGGACGAGGCATTGGCCGAGGTTTGGCGTCCGCGCCAGCGCCGGCTGCTCGATCTGGCCCACGAGGCCGGCCTGCCGGTGATCCGTATCCTGCACGAGGAGCCGGGCAGCATGACGCCCTTCGATCCCGACTCTGGTTTGGTACGTCCATTGATGGGGTTCGAGGATGATGTCGCAGTGACTTTTCACAAGCGTGCGCACAATGCCTTCACCGATACCGGGTTGGAACGCTGGTTACGGCTTGCCGGCATCAAACGCCTGGCCATCAGCGGTATCCGTACCGAGCAGTGCTGTGAAACCACCGCTCGAATCGGTTCGGATCTAGGCTTCGAAATCGATTTTGTCAGTGAGGCGACGCTGACCTTTCCCATGACCCGAGCTGGTCGTCAATGGAGCGCCGAGGAGATTCATGCTTGCACCGAACTGGTGCTGGAAGGGCGCTTTGCGCGTATCGTTGATATTGCAACCTTACAGCGTGAGTGGCTGGCAACGGAAACGGCTTGATGCCCGAACCTTCTCTAGTGATTGGCGTGTTGATGCTGCCGGGGCAAGTGCCCCTGGATCTGGCCGGGCCATTACAGGTATTGCAGAGCGCCGTGCAGCAGGGCGCGGCCTTGCAAGTGCGTTATTTCGGACCGACACGGAGCTTGGCATGGATGGGGCCCTTGCAGCTCTCCGGTATCGAACCGTTGCCTCATGAGCCCATATCGCTCGATTTATTGCTCGTGCCGGGTCAATATCGCCAATGCCTTGATTCGGCGACGCGGCAGACCGCCGTGATCTGGCTGCGCGAGCAAGCCGCAAGCTGCCGAACGTTGATGGCGGTGTGTTCCGGCGCCTTGTTGCTGGCGCGCGCCGGCCTGCTCGATGGCCGGCGTTGTACCACTCACCATTCATTGCTCGATGAGTTGCGGAAGCTGGCTCCCAACGCCAAGGTGCGCGGTGATTGCATTTTCACCGAGGATGGCAATTACCTTACCAGCGCTGGTATTTCCACTGGTATCGATACCATGTTGCATTGGCTGACCCGCACCCAGGGGCATCGCATGGCTCTGCAGGTAGCACGCGAACTGGTGCTCTATTGGCGACGCAGTGGCCAAGAGCCGCAGATCGGCGCTTGGCTGGAAGGGCGCAACCATGTCGATGCGCGTATTCATCGTTTGCAGGATGCGCTAGCGACCCGGTTGGATCGACCCTGGGCGCTAAAGGAGATGGCGAATCAGGCCGCGATGAGCGAGCGCCACCTGCGACGACGCTTCACCGAGTTGACCGGCATGTCGCTGAACGATTATCTGGCGCGGCTGCGTCTGCAACTGGCGCGCCAGCTCATGCACGAGACTGACTGGAGCCTGGCGCGAATTGCCGAAGCGTCGGGGTTTGGCGAGGAGCGGCAACTCAGGCGCGTCTGGCAGCGCTTCGAATCAGGCACTCCCTCGGCATGGCGGCGCTTGACGCAGCGCTGAAAATGCCCTTTCCAGCCGCCTGGCGCAGACCAGGCGTATCGTGTCGAATGGCGTCGATGACGACACGGCACCGGGCGTTTTTCACGTCGATTATTTTTCACACCCGCCATGGAGAATAGCAATGTCCGTCCTGGCCAAGACGCCGAAGCCCCCATACTACTCGGTCATCTTCACCTCGCTGCTGAGCGGCGACAACGAAGGCTACGCCGCCATGGCAACGCGCATGCTTGCGCTGGCCGAGCGTCAGCCCGGCTTCCTGGGCGTCGAGTCGGCCCGCGAAGCGCTTGGCATCACCATCTCCTACTGGACCGATCTCGAGGCCATCCGGGCCTGGAAGCAGGATATCGAACACCAGCAGGCGCAGCGGCTGGGGCGCGAGCGCTGGTATTCGGCCTATCGGACCCGTATTGCCCGGGTCGAGCGCGATTACGGTCTGGATGACGAGACGCTGGCCCGGCGCTGACACTGGATAGTTCAGTAGTCCAATTGACGGGCGCGTCTGGCTGATGGCCGAAGACCATTTTCGGCGCATTCCGATGTGGTATGGCGGTCAAATCAACACAAGACGTGTGGTCCCAGCTCCGAAACGCGGGAGCAACCGAGGTGGCCGAGAGTGGTCCAGAATTCTTGGCGCAGGATCCTGAGCACGGCTCGTACTCCCGCTTCGCCATCGGCGGCCAGCCCCAGCGCCACGGTTCGGCCCAGTGCCACCGCATCCGCGCCCAGGGCCAACGCCATGGCAATGTCGCTGCCACGGCGGATACCGCTGTCGAAGACGATGGGGACATCGTTGCCGGCGGCACGCCGAACCTCGGCTAGCGTCTCGATCGCGGCGGGCATCCGGTCGATGCTGCGGCCGCCGTAGTTCGAGACATACAACCCTGCCGCGCCAGCCCGGAGCGCGGCCTCGGCGTCCCGGGCCGAGGTGACGCCCTTGACGATGCAGGGCAGCGGCGAGGCGGCCATGACCCGCGCGGCCTGTTCCCAGTTCCAGCGGGGACGGGTGAAATCCAGCTGCTCGGCCAGTGCCGCCGGGTCCGATAGGCCGGGACCGAAGTTGGCAGGTCCGGTTTCACCGCGGACGGTGAAACGGTCCTCGGTCATCCGTTCGCGCCACTGGCGGATCGGCGAGTAGGTGACGCAGATATGGGTGTAGCCCGCATCCCGAGCCCGGCCGATCAGTTGCAGTACCGCCTCTTCCTCGCCGACGAAAGTCACCTGGAAGATGGCCGGCGCCGGTGAGGCGGCAGCGACCGTCTCCAGCGAATGGGCGGCGGCCACCGGCACCATTTGCCGGATGCCCTCGGCCGCGGCCGCCCGGGCCACGGCCAGGTGCCCTTCGGGATGGAACAATGCCTCGCCGCCGCCGAAGGGGGCGACATAGGCGGGGAAGGATAGCTCATGGCCCAGTACTCGGGTCGCTGTCTCGGGATTCGTGATCCCGGCGAACAGCGGCGTGGAGAAGCGCAGTCGGTCGAAGGCGGCGGTATTGTCGCGCAGCGTCACCTCGTCGCCGGTGCCGCAGTGTAAATAGTTCCACGCCACCTCGGACAACTGGCGGCGCGCCTCGCGCTCGATGCCGCGCAGGGTGGTGAATCTCTCCGCGGTGGCATAGCGGTCGTCGACACGTGTCATCGGCTCAGTCCTCTCTGTACGCGGCGGGCGCCTCCAGCCGGTATGACCGGCCAGCACGGCGATGTATACGGTTACGGCAAACGGCGCCATGCATGGCGACGTTGCGGAAACGGAAATGGGGATCAGGCACCGGGAGCATAGGCTTCGATGGGCAGTTCCGGCTTCTCGCCGACTAGGGACTGGGCGAGAAGCCGGCCAGCGAAGGGGCCGATCGAAATGCCGCCTGCGCCAAGGCCGTTGCCGAGCGCAAGGTTGTCGAATCCGGGGACTCGGCCGATGATCGGCCGGACGCTGGAAGCGGCGGGGCGGAAGCCGATGCGGGTCTCGATCAATTCGGCATCGGCAAGTCCCGGTGCGATATCGAGTCCCGCGCCCAGCACCTCGAACTGGCCTTCGGCGGTTACGCGGTAGTCGAAGCCGGAATCGTCCTCGCGGGTGGCGCCGACGACGATGCGGCTGTCGTCGAAGGCCAGCATGTAGTAGCTGTTCATCGGCAACAGTACCGGCCAGTTGGCGGTTGCCGTGCCCGCAAGTCGCAGGTGGACAATCTGTCCCTTCTGTGGCTTGACCGGATGCATCAATCCCAGGGGACGCAGAATCTGCGCCGCCCAGGCGCCAGCGCAGACGACGATTTCGTCGGCCGCGATCTCGCGCCCGGTACTGTCCAGCGCACGCGCCCGGCCGCCATGGGTCGACAGGGTTATGTAGTCGTTGCGATAGCGCGCCCCCATCGTCACGGCGGCCCTGACCATGGCCGCCGACAGCCGGCGGGCATCGACCCGGGCGCCGCCCGCGATGTGAATGGCCTCCAGCCCCTCGCGCAGGGGCGGGAAAAGCGCTCGCGCCTCGGTGCTGCCGAGCCGGCGTATCTCGCCCGCTTCGGGCGCGTCGGCGGTCCGCGCAGCGATTCGTTCACCCGCGGCGGCGAACTCGGCGGGATTCTCGGACACCACCAGCGCACCGACCCGGCGATAGCCGAGATCGGTCTCGCCCCGCGCCTCGAGACCCGCAATCAATTCGCCGTAATAGCGGGCGCCGGCGGCATACATGGCGTACCAGTCGGGGTCGGTCAACCGTGTCGCCCATGGGCAGACGATGCCCGCTCCGGCCAGTGTCGCCTTGCCCGGATGGACCTCGTCGACGATTTCGACCTGGTGGCCGCGACAGGCAACGTCGTAGGCGGTACTCGCGCCGAACATGCCGGCGCCGATGATCAAGAATTTCATTGTGCTTCCATTCTGGTTCATGGGCGCCTGGTAGCGAGCGCCAGTCGAGGTTCGGAACCGATGATCATTCGACCGTCACGCCGGATAACCGCGTCGAGCCAAAGATCGCCGGGACGTAACCCTTGACTTGTTGCGAGACGGCAGTGATGGCGTCCGCGCCGCCGAGAATGACCGCCGGTACCTCTTCGTGCAGCCGCTCCTGCGCCTGGTGGTAAAGCGTCGCGCGTTCCTGCTGATCGGTAATCCGGCCGGCCCGGTTCATCGTTTCTATGAACTGGTCGTCGCACCAGGCCCCAATGTTGGAAGGACTGGGCTGTCCCTCGGCGTTGCAGGTGAAATAGTTGTTGGGAATCTGGCTGGGATCGGGGAAGTCGTAAATGCCGCCGAACATGCCGACCGGGGCCTCTCCTGCCCGTGCGCGATCGAGATATTCGGCCCATTCGTAGGTCACGATCTCGGCCTCGACACCGATCTTGGCCCAGTCGGCCTGAATCATTTCCGCGGCGCGGCGCCCACTCGGCATGTAAGGGCGCGCGACGGGAATGGCCCAGATCTGGGTCTCGAAGCCGTCGGGATAGCCGGCTTCGGTGAGGAGTTCCCTGGCATGTTCCGGGTCGTAGGGGTAGGGCCCGATGTCCGTCGCCGATCCCCAGAGTGCCGGCGGGATCACCGCGCCCGTCACGTGGCCCATGCCGTTGTAGACCGACTGCACCAGGGGCTCGATCTCGATCGCCTCGGCCAGCGCCCGGCGTACTCGCTTGTCCTGGAACGGCTTCTCGCGGAAGTTGAAGGTAATGAATCCCGACGAGGCCACGGGCGTCGCCACCGCGTCGATGCCCGGTGCCTCCTCGATGGTCTCGCGATCGGCGAGGTTGGGATAGAGCGCCACCTGGCATTCACCGGCCAGGGCGCGTTGCAGGCGTGTCGATGCATCGGGGGTAATGGCCAGCACCACGGTGTCGACCATCGGCGTGCGGTCGGCGATACCTTGCTCGGCGCCCCAGGTCTGGGCGAAGGGCAGTAGCCGGACCATCGAGTCCTGCTGATAGGCTTGCAGCTCGAACGGGCCGGTACCGATGGGGTCGCGGTCGAATGCCTCGGGGGTGCCGGCCTTCATCATCGCATCGGCATATTCGGCCGAGGTCATCGCCAGCGAGCCGTGGGCCAGGATACCGATGAACGGCGCCAGGGGTTCCTTTAGCTTGAAGGCAACGGTGTAGTCATCGATCTTTTCGACGCTGGCCAGGGCATCGGCCAGTTTGGTATCGAAAGTGATGTAGATGCCGCCGCTCACCTTGGCGTAGGGATGACCGGGATCCATCATTCGCTGGAAGGTGAACATGACATCATCGGCGTTGAAATCCCGCGTCGGACTGAAATCGGCATTCGACTGCCACTTCACGCCATGACGAAGGTGAAAGGTGTAGGTCAGCCCGTCCTCCGAGATGTCCCAGCTTTCCGCCAGCGCCGGCTCGATGTCGGACGACCCCTTCTTGACCGAGACGAGGCCGTCGTAGATCTGCCCCAGCACGTAGGCCGTGGTACCGCTCGATGTCAGTTCCGGGTTGAAGGTGTCGGGCGAGCCCTCGATGCAGACCGAAAGCATGTCGGCGTGGGCTATCGGGGCAACCGAGAAGAGTGCCGCGAGAACGAGGGTTTTTCTTGTAATCATGCGAACTCCCTATCGAATGTAACGAGAACCGCACTCGGCCCCCGGAATTCCAGAACAGCGTCGGGCGGGAGCCATTCCTGGTACGGGAACGCCATGTTTTATTAGCCTTTTCGCTACTATGAATGCCAAATAATCGTTGCTCCGTAAACTATTATCGCAACTCATCTGTAATGCCCCGGCGAATATTCGCCAACTCGAAGCCTTTCATGCCTATTGGCAACGGAGGCGGTTGCCCCGCCATGCTGCGGAGCCGCGAGCGTCGGTCGATGGCGACGCCGTGCCCACCACCTGCCAATAAAGGAGAGAATCCGCAAACCAGGATGGCGTGGCTCAATCTTGCTTGTCGGGCAGAGATAATGGTCTGCTATAAGAACTCTGGCTTTTCCACAGGATCATCGCCCACAGAACCATCGAAAGGAACCGACGATGAGCATCGACCCCCAAGCAGGACGCTTGCCCGACGAACACAGCCTCGCCAACCTGCCGCGCCTGGTTTCGCGCTATTACAGCGAGCATCCGGATCCCAGCGATCCCGGCCAGCAGGTCGCCTTCGGCACTTCCGGACATCGCGGTTCGTCGTTGAAGACCAGCTTCAACGAGTGGCACATTCTCGCCACCACCCAGGCGATCTGCGAGTACCGTCAGGCGCAGGGCGTCGATGGGCCGTTGTTCATCGGTATGGATACTCACGCGCTGTCGGAGCCGGCCTTCGTCTCGGCGCTGGAAGTGCTGGCGGCCAACGGCGTCGAGACGCGGATCGATGCCGGTTGCGAGGAGACCAGCGGCGAGGTGGGTTATACGCCGACGCCGGCAATCTCCAACGCGATCCTGGTCTACAACCGGGGCCGGTCCAGCGGTCTGGCCGATGGCATCGTCATCACGCCGTCGCACAATCCGCCGGTGGATGGCGGCTTCAAGTACAACCCCACCAATGGCGGCCCGGCCGATACCGGGGTGACCAAGTGGATCCAGGAGCGCGCCAACGCGCATCTGGCCGACGGTCTCAAGCAGGTCAAGCGTATCGATTACGCCAGGGCGATCGAAGCGCCGACGACCCAGCGCTTCGACTTCATCGACAGCTATGTCGGCGGCCTCGACCGGGTGATCGACATGGCCGCGATTCGCGATTCCGGCCTCAAGTTCGGTGTCGATCCGCTCGGCGGCGCCGGCGTGCACTACTGGCCCCGGATCGCCGAGAAGTACGATCTGCCGCTGGAGGTGCTCTCGACCACGGTCGATCCGACCTTCCGCTTCATGCGCGTCGACTGGGACGGCAAGATCCGCATGGATTGCTCGTCGCCCCACGCCATGGCCGGGCTGATCGAGAACAAGGACCGCTTCGACGTCTCCTTCGCCTGCGATACCGATCATGATCGTCACGGCATCGTCGCCCGTTCCACGGGGCTTCTGAATCCCAATCACTATCTGGCCGTGGCCATCGAGTATCTCTTCACTCACCGCCCGAACTGGGGCGACAAGGCGGCCATCGGCAAGACCCTGGTGTCGTCGTCGATGATCGATTACGTCGCCGAAGGATTGGGCCGCAAGGTGATCGAGGTGCCGGTGGGCTTCAAGTGGTTCGTCGATGGGCTGATCGAAGGCAGCCTCGGTTTCGGCGGCGAGGAGTCCGCCGGCGCGTCGTTCCTGACGCTCGACGGCAAGCCCTGGTCGACCGACAAGGACGGCATCATCCTCGGCCTGCTCGCCGCCGAGATCACCGCCGTGACCGGCAAGGACCCGGGCGAGTGCTATCAGGCGCTGACCGAGCGCTTCGGCGCGCCGGTCTACCAGCGCGTCGACGCGCCGGCCAATCGCGAGCAGAAGGCCAGGCTCGGCAAGCTCTCGCCCGAGCAGGTCACCGCCGACACGCTGGCCGGCCATCCGATCACCCGCAAGCTGACCGAAGCCCCCGGCAACGGGGCGGCGATCGGTGGCTTGAAGGTGGTCACCGATGCCGGCTGGTTCGCCGCGCGCCCCTCCGGCACCGAGGATGTCTACAAGATCTACGCCGAAAGCTTCGAGGGTGAGGAGCACTTGAAGCGCATCCAGCAGGAAGCCAAGGCGCTGGTCGACGAGGTACTGGCGGGGTAGGTTTATTTACCCCATATGGGTGACCAGCTTGGTGGTGAGGTAGGCTTCCAGCGCTTCGCTGCCGCCTTCGGAGCCGTAGCCGGAATCCTTGATGCCGCCGAACGGCAGTTCGGGCAGCGCGATACCCAGGTGGTTGATGGTCAGCATGCCCGCTTCCAGCCGGTCGCTGAGCGCCTGGGCGGTTTTCGACGAGGCGGTGAAGGCGTAGGCGGCCAGGCCGAACGGTAGACGGTTGGCCTCGGCCAGTGCCTCTTCCAGGTCGTCGAACGGTACCAGCAGCGCCAGCGGGCCGAACGGTTCTTCGTTCATCGCGCGCATCTGCGGCGTCAATCCGGTCAGCACGGTCGGTTCGAAGAAGTAACCGGGGCCGTCGCTGCCCTTGCCGCCGAGTTGAACGGTCGCGCCCTGGCTGCGGGCATCTTCGATCAACGCTTCCAGTGCCGGACGACGGCGCTCGTTGGCCAGCGGCCCCATGGTCACGTCGGGGTCGAGTCCGTTGCCGACCTTGACCTCGCGGGCCAGGGCGACGAAGCGCTCCAGGAAGGTTTCGAACACGCCGCGTTGGATCAGGAAGCGGGTCGGCGAGACGCAGACCTGGCCGGCGTTGCGGAATTTCGAACCGGCGAGCAGCCGCGCGGCCTGCTCGACATCGGCATCGTCGAAGACCAGTGCCGGCGCGTGGCCGCCCAGTTCCATGGTGGCGAGCTTCATGTGCTCGCCGGCCATGGCGGCCAGTTGCTTGCCGACCGGGGTGGAACCGGTGAAGGTGACCTTGCGGATCGTCGGATGAGGAATCAGGTAGCTGGAGATTTCCGCCGGTACGCCGTAGACCAGACCGATGACGCCGGCTGGTACGCCGGCATCGGCGAAGGCGCGAATCAGCTCGGCCGGAGAGGCGGGCGTCTCTTCCGGCGCCTTGACGATGATCGAACAGCCGGTGGCGAGCGCCGAGGAGAGCTTGCGCACCACCTGGTTGATCGGGAAGTTCCACGGCGTGAAGGCCGCGACCGGGCCGACCGGCTGACGCACGACACGCTGCTCGACGCCGGCTGCCCGCGCCGGCACGATGCGCCCGTAGGTACGCCGACCCTCCTCTGCCAGCCAGTCGATGGTATCGGCGGCGGCCAGGGTTTCACCGCGTGCCTCGGCCAGCGGCTTGCCCTGTTCCTGGGTCATCAGCCGTGCGATGCCATCGGCGCGTTCGCGCAGCAGTTCGGCCGCCTTGCGCATGATCTTGTAGCGCTCGAACGCGGAAGTGGCGCGCCAGACCTGGAAGCCACGTTCGGTGGCGGCCAGGGCCGCGTCGAGATCGGCGGTGGTGGCGTGTGCAACCCGGCCGATCACCTCGCCGGTAGCCGGATTGACCACATCGATCTGGCGACCGTCGCTGCCTTCGCGCCATTCGCCATCGATGTAGAGTTTTACGTCGGAGTAGGATTGTGTTTCGAGTGGCATTCTTCGAGGTTCCTTATTGATGTGTTGTATGTCGCCGTTCAGCCATCATAACCGTTCGGCGCCGGTTGCGGAGCCGTGCCTTGCCCGACGTTCGGCCAGCGCGCAGAAGAAATCGATGTACTGGATGTGGCCGCCGGGGAAGATCACGTCCAGGCGCAGCGGATCGTCGGCATCGGTAATGCCTTCCAGACCCGGCCAGGCATCGACGTTCGGGTCCTCGGCGTGGCGCGCGAGCCGTTCGGCATCTACCCCGGCGCGGCGTACCTCGCCGCCGCTGCTGTCGACGTAGAGCACCCGGTTGCCGCTGTCGAACGCATCCCCTAGCTGCTGGACCAGAGTCAGAAAGCCGCGATCGCTGCCGCCGCGCAGACGCTCCACCCGGCCGTCGGCTTCGTGGGTGAACGAGGTCACCGTATCGCCGACGCCGACGATCGTCGGCATCAAGGCGGGGTCGAAATGCTCGCGCGCGAGCTGCAACAGCGCGGCGTGATCGCGTGGCGCCTCGCGGGCGTTGAAGGCTTCGCCCAGCGGGTAGTGGCCGGTATGGCGGTGATAGTAACGGTTCAGGATCACCAGCACGCCGACTTCCTTGACGGCGCCACGCAGCATCAGTTGGAAGTCCGTCGTGCCTGCTGTCTTCGTGCCGGCGTTGTCGTCGCCGTCGCTCTCCCGCAGGCGCTCGTTGCCTTGCGCATCCCGGCCAGCATTGGGGGCATAGTGGATGAAAAAGGCGTCGTCGAGGCCGGCCTGGCTGGCGGCTTCCAGGCGATCGCGCATGAAATCGGCAACGGCGATCTGCAGCGCTCGATAGCGAGCGGGAGCGTCCCGCCAATGGCGGTAGAAGACGTTGAGATTGAGCGTCGGCGAGGCCAGGTTGTCGAGCACGGCGCTGGCGATCAGGTCGCGCTTCGCTTCCGAATCCACGCAGTAGGGTGGCCTGGACAGCAGGTCGTCGAGGAAAGCCTCGGCCCGGGCCGGGAAATCGCGCAGGAAATCGAGCTCGGCCTGGCTGACGCCGGGGTGGGAAACGTTGCCGAAACGATCCTGCCACTGCACGCCGCCGGCGCCGAGCCCGGGTAGATAGCGGCCCTGTTCGCCAGCGCGATCGGTGGTGTCGAACAGCGATTCGACGATGCCGTTGACGCCACGCGAGCCGATGTGCTCGCCGTTGGTCAGTACATAGAAATGACCATCCAGGTCTCGCGCGGCATCGAGATAGCGACGCTCGAGGCGGCGCGTCAGCGGATCGCCGACCAGCCCCATGCACACCCCGTCGAGATCCTGAATGATCAGCAGGTTGTCGATCGCGGCCAGCTCCGCGATCAGCCCCGCGTGGTCCAGGGAAAACGCTTGTTCATTGATCATGGCGACTTTTGGATCGTTCATGGCGACAGTATATCGAGCCGCACCGCCGAGCATAGCCCGGCCGGGCAGGCGTCAGTCGGGTGCGCGCTGGTGTGCCCGGCAAATATGCTGCCAGAGCGCGGTCAGTTGCGCCGGCGAACCGGGCTCGACGCGGCTGGCCTCGACCGCCAGCACCGGCACGTGCAACGTGGCGAGGTGGTCTCGATACAGCCGGTGAAGGTCGCTCAAGTATTCGGCGGTGATCGCCGCCTCGAAGTCGCGTCCACGCTCGGCGATGCGCGTCAATAGCGTCGGCGTGTCGGCGTCGAGATAGACGATCAGCGTTGGCTGGGAACCGCCGGCCGGCATCGCGTCGGCGATCTCGCGGTAGAGCGCGAGCTCGCGCCCCTTCAGCACCAGTTCGGCGAAGATGCGATCCTTGAGCAGGGTGTGGTCGGCGACCGTTATTGTCCCTGCCGCGGGCGTCAGCGCCTCGAGCTGACGATGGCGCGACACCAGGAAATCGAGCTGAGCCGGCAGCGCCCAGCGTTCGGGATCGGCATAGAAATCGGCCAGAAAGGCGTTGCGCTGATAATTTTCCAGGCTCAGGCGCACCGTCTCTCGTGTCTGCTGGCGAAGATACGCCGCCAGCTGGCGGGCAAGCGTGGTCTTGCCTGCACCGATAGGGCCCTCGATCGCGATGTGCATGTCCCTGCGCCTTCCGTGGTGAGCCTTCAGCATAGTCCAGGCGGCCGGCGGGCCGCTTGCCCGGCGGTCGGGCGCGACTAGTCTGTTAGGGTCTGTTCACGCTATTCACGCGGCCACGCGGCCACGCGGCGCATGGGGTGAACAGGCCCTGGGATCGGTGATTTGACAGCCATCGCCCAAGCCTGGATAAAAGACCTTCACTGTTCATATAGCGGCCCCATATGCTTCTGCTGACGGCATTCGTCGTTCTCTCGATCGGTTTTTCCTTCCTCTGTTCGGTGCTGGAAGCCGCACTGCTTTCGCTGACGCCGAGCTACATCGCCCAGCTCAAGGAAACGCGCCCGCGCCTCCACGATTCGCTCAACGATCTCAAGTCCAATATCGACCGGCCGCTGGCCGCGATTCTGACCCTCAACACCATCGCGCATACCGTCGGTGCCACCGGCGTCGGTGCACAGGTGGCGGCGATATTCGGCGAGGCCCACGTGGCGATCGCCTCGGCATTGATGACCTTCGCCATTCTGGTGTTCTCCGAGATCATTCCCAAGACGATCGGGGCGACTTACTGGCGCGCCCTGGCGCCGCTGCTGCCTCGGTTGCTGCGCTTCATGGTGTCGACGCTGCTGCCCTTCATCTGGCTTTCCGAGATGATCACCAACCGCATCGCCAAGTACGAGAAGGATGTCGACATGCGTGGCGAGATCAAGACGCTGGCGCGTATCGGCCTTGAGGAGAAGGCCCTCGATGCCGACGAGACACGCACCATCGTCAATATTCTCAACCTGCACGAAATTCCGGTGAAGAGCGTGATGACGCCGCGCACCGTGTGTGAAACGGTGAGGCCGGACATGCGCGTGGCCGAGTTCGATCAGCGCTACGGCAAGGCCCAGTTCACCCGCTATCCCGTGATGGACGGCGCCGAGCGGGCGCTGGGGTACGTGCACAAGGCGGACACCTATCACACCGAGGATGAGCAGACGCTCAAGGCGATCATGCACCCGATTGCCGAAGTCGACGAGAGCGACAGCGTCGAGCAGGTCTTCACCGCGATGCTCAAGGATCACAACCACATGCGGGTGGTCTACGACGAGCACGGCAGTTGGGTCGGCCTGATCACCATGGAGGACGTGATCGAGACGATTCTCGGTCAGGACATCGTCGACGAGACCGACAACGTGCGTAACCTGCGCAAGTACGCCAAGCAGCGCTGGCTGAAGCGGATTCGTCCCGATGCCTCCTGAGGCCGCTCGGGCGGTGCGGGGCGCTCAGATCACCTTGCGCCGCAGCCAGGCGGCGACCAGCTCGCCCAGAACCACCAGCACGATGATCGCCAGCAGCACCGTCGCCACTATTTGCCACGCCAGGGTATCGATGGCGCCCTGCAGGATCACGCCGATGCCGCCGGCGCCGACCAGCCCCAGCACCGTCGATTCACGCAGGTTGATGTCCCAGCGCAGGATACTGACCGCGAAGAAGGTGGGAACGACCTGCGGTACGATGGCGTAGAGCACCACCTTGGCGCGCGACGCGCCGGTGGCCTCCAGCGCCTCGACCGGGCGGCGGTCGATCTCCTCGATCGCCTCGCCCAGCAGCTTGCCGAGAAATCCCAGCGAGCGAAACATGATCGCGATGATGCCCGCCAATACCCCCGGGCCGAAGATCGCCACGAACAGCAGTGCCCAGATCAGCGTGTTGACCGAGCGGCTGGAGACCAGGATGAAGCGCCCCAGCCACAGCGTGAAGCGGTTGGGCGTGGTGTTCTGGGCGGCGATGTAGGCGATCGGCAACGACAGCAAGACCGCGGCGAACGTCGCAATGGTGGCGATGTTGAGCGTCTCCACCAATGCCCACAGGATGGCGTCGAGTCGGCTCACGTCCGGCGGCACCATGCGTGAGAACAGATCGCCGACCTGGGCTGGCGCGTCCCATACCCAGGGCCAGATAATGTCGATGCTTTCCACCGACCACACCACCGCCAACACCACGATCATCAGCGTGGCGAAGCGTCTCCAGCGCTGCGCCGGGGTATAGCGCGTCCACGTCCGTTCGGCGACGCTCGTACTCATCCGATGTTCCTCCTGATACGACCGCTGACCGCCTCGCTGATCAGGATCACGCCGATGATCACCAGGGTGATCGCCAGGGCGAAATCGTAGTCGTAGCGACCGAAGGCGTTCATCAAGGTGGCGCCGATGCCGCCGGCGCCGACGATGCCCACCACTGCCGAGGCGCGCAGGTTGCTATCGAGTTGATAGATCGCCAGGCCGATCTGGCGCGGCATGACCTGCGGCAATACCGCGAACTGCAGCACGCCGATATAGGGCGTGCCACTGGCGCGCAGCGCCTCCACCTGGCCCCAGTCGATCTCCTCGATGCGCTCCGCCAGCATCTTGGCGACGAAACCGATCGAATAGAGCGTGAGCGTCAGGATACCGGCCACCGGTCCGAAGCCCACCGCCTTGACGAACAGGATCGCCACGATCACCGGATGGAAGCTGCGGGCGACGATGATGATCGCGCGGCCGAGCAGATAGATCGGCTTGGCGGCGACGTTGCGCGCCGCCATGAAGGCGATCGGTACGCTCAGGGCCAGGCCCAGCAGCGTCGCCAGAATGGCAATCTGCAGACTCTCCAGGAAGCCGTCGATCAGCAGTTCGTAGCGCGAGAAATTGGGCGGCACGGCGCCGGAAAAGATGCGTGCGGCTCGAGTGAAGCCCTGGCTGATGCGCTCGATATCGAACGGCAGCGTCGAGACCGCCCAGATCGCGTAGACCACGAACCCGACCACCAATCCCCAGCGCAACCAGGGGTTGGCGATGAATGGCGGTTTGCGCCAGGTGCGCGTGGTGATGTGTTCGGCGTGGCTCATGACGTGGCCATCCGCCAGGAACCCGCGGCGGCTTCCTGCCGCTCGGCCGCGGGCGTGCCGCTGTAGACCGCGTCCATCGCCGACTGGTCGAGATCGTCCGGACCGCCGTCGAAAATCAGCTTGCCGAAGCGCATGCCGACGATGCGCTGCGTATATTCCCGGGCCTCGGCGACATTGTGGATATTGATCAATACCGGTAGCGAAAGCTCCTGGGAGAGCGACTGCAGCAGTTCCATGATCTGACGCGAGCTGACCGGGTCGAGCGATGCCGTCGGTTCGTCGGCGAGCAGGATTTCCGGCTGCTGCATCAGCGCGCGAACCACGCCGACGCGTTGGCGCTCGCCGCCGGAAAGCGCATCGGCGCGCTGGTTGGCATAGTGGGCGATGCCGACCCGCTCCATCAGATGGTAGGCGCGTTCTATGTCCTCGGCCGGATACTTGCGCAGCGCCGCGCGCCAGTAAGGCAGGTAGCCGAGGCGGCCGCACTGGACGTTCTCCATCACCGTCAGTCGATCGACCAGGTTGAAGCCCTGGAAAATCATGCCGATGCGCCGTCGCGCCTTGCGCAGTTCCTCGCGCTTGAGCCGGGTCAATTCCAGGCCGTTGAGTTCGATGCTGCCCTCGCTGGGTTCGACCAGGCGGTTGATGCAGCGCAGCAACGTACTCTTGCCCGCTCCCGAAGCGCCGATGATCGAAACCACCGACTCGCCGGGCACGTCGAGATCGAGCCCGCGCAGCACCGGTTCTCCGTTCCCGTAGCGCTTGACCAGATTGCGGATTCTCAGCATGCGTTGTTCTCCTCGCATGACGGTCGGCGGCGGGCCGCCGCCGACCCTCGCCGATTCACTCGACGTTTTCCTGGGAGTAGACGACGCCGTTGGCATCCTGGATATCGCGAATCACCTCCCAGTCCTTCTGATACGTCACCGGGACGAACTTGGTCACGCCGTCGAACTCCTCGCCGAGTTCGGTGCCCTCCATGTCGAAGCTGAAGAACGCCTCCTTGATCTTGTCGATCAGTTCGGGCTCGAGATTGTAGGCGTAGGTATAGGAGGTGGTCGGGAAGCGCTTCGACTCGAACACGACCTTGACCTCGTCGGGGTCATAAAGACCGCGTTCGGCCATGCGATCGACCACTTCGGAGGCCACCGGCGCGGCGTCGTAGTCGCCGGCGACCACTCCCAGCATCGACTGGTCGTGCGAGCCGGAGTAGACCACTTCATAATCCTCGTCCGGGGTGATGCCCTGCTTGGGGAACAGCGCACGAGGCGCGAGATTGCCGGAATTGGAGGTCGGCGAGGTGTGGGCCACCCGCTTGCCCTTGAGGTCGCTCAGTTCGTCGATGCCGCTGTCCTTGCGAGTGTAGACCTGCAGGGTATAGCCGAACTCGCCGTCGTCGCTGCCCATGATCGCGAACGGGACGGCGCCGGCAAGGTTGACCGCGAACGGCGTCGGGCCGGTGGAAAAACCGGCCACCTGGATGCGGCCGCTGCGCATCGCCTCGATCTCGGCGGCGTTGGACTGGACCGCGTAGAAGCGCACGTCCTTGCCGGTGACCTCGCTGAGGTGCTCGATGAACGGGTCCCAGATGTCGGCATAGATGGCGGGGTCCTCCACCGGGGTATAGGCGAAGACCAGCGGGTCGGGATCGAGGTACTGCGACGGATCGGTCGGCGCGTCGGCCACCAGGTCGCCGTCGGCGTCGCAGTACATCGGCGCCAGATCGCCACGCTGCGAACACTCCTCGGCGGCGGACGCCGACATGGCGATACCGCAACCCAGGGCCAAGGTGGTCAAAAACGAGAGAGGCGAGCTTGGAGAAAGCGACGTGGATCGCGAGGAACGTCGTTGCATGGCGTTGGCTCCTGAAACGGAGGTCGTTATTGGCGACATCGACTACGCGATTTGTCTGTCGGTCAGGGCCGTGGTCGATGTCATGGTTTTGTCACAGTGTGCGCAAAATCCGTCGCGAAGCGCATTCGACTTTCGCTATTGAGCATCATCCATGTTCGTTTCCGAGCAGAGAAACGGGTTGGCGACAATATTGTTATGTTATAACATATTTAATGTTCTAAGGCGGGAACCTCCGCTTGTCCTGCCGGTTCGACCGGTACCTGATTGCAGGAGATTGTCATGAATCCGTTACCCGTGACCGTGCTGTCCGGCTTCCTGGGGGCCGGCAAGACTACGGTACTCAATCATCTGCTCAACAATCGCGACGGTCGCCGTATCGCCGTGATCGTCAACGACATGAGCGAAATCAACATCGATGCCGCCCTGGTCGAGCGCGAAATCGGCTTCAATCGTGCCGAGGAAAAGCTGGTCGAGATGAGCAACGGCTGCATCTGCTGCACGCTGCGTGAAGATCTGCTGGTCGAGGTGAACCGGCTGGCCGACGAGGGGCGCTTCGATTATCTGGTGATCGAATCCACCGGCATCTCCGAGCCGCTACCGGTGGCGGAGACATTCACCTTCGAGGACGAGAACGGCCGCAGCCTGTCGCAGGTGGCGCGCCTGGACACGTTGGTCACCGTGGTCGATGGCGCCAATTTCCTCTCGCAGTATCACGAGGCCGAGTCGCTGGCCGACGCCGGGGAGAGCCTCGGCGAGGAAGACGAGCGCAACGTCGCCGACCTGCTGGTGGATCAGATCGAATTCTGCGACGTACTGCTGATCTCCAAGTCCGACCTCATCGACGCGGACGCACTCGACGAGTTGAAGGCGGTCTTGCGGAGCCTCAATCCCGATGCCGAGATCGTGGCCATCGAACATGGCCGGGTGCCGCTCGGCAAGGTCATCGACACCGGCAGATTCAGCTTCGAAAAGGCGCAGCAGGCGCCGGGCTGGCTCAAGGAGATGCGCGGCGAACACGTGCCGGAAACCGAGGAGTACGGTATTTCCAGCTTCGTGTTCGAGGCGCGGCGTCCCTTCCATCCGCGGCGGTTCTTCGAGGTTCTTCATGGCGATTGGGGCGGCGGCAGGCTGCTGCGTTCCAAGGGCTTCTTCTGGCTCGCCAGCCGGCCGCAGTTCGCCGGCCAGTGGAGCCAGGCCGGCGGGATCGCGCATCACGGCTTCGCCGGCCTGTTCTGGCGCTCGGTGCCGGAATCCCGCTGGCCGCAGGACCCCGAGGCGCGGAAATGGATCATGGCCAAGTGGCAGGAACCGTTCGGCGACATGCGCCAGGAACTGGTATTCATCGGCCAGGGGCTCGACGCCCAGGACATTCGACGACGACTGGAAGCGTGCCTGCTGTCGGAAGAGGAGATGGCGCGCGGCAAGGAATACTGGCTGACGCTCGAGGACCCGTTCCCGGATTGGGGCATGGCCGCCTGATTTCCCGGCTCTGTGGTCTGGTCTCCACTAGAGTTTCCCCGGTCCCCTCGAAAGAGTCGGGCCGGGGTTTTTTTTTGGCCGCCCGGCCCGATTCGCGCCATTGCCAAGAAATTATTAGCCGGCTACATTTTGTGCCATTCCAACCTCTCTCAGGAGCGTTCCATGGCAACACCGAAACTCTTCACGTCGCTGAAGCTCGGCCAACTCGAACTTGCCAACCGCATCGTCATCTCGCCGATGTGCCAGTACTCCGCCGACGGCGAGGGCAGCATGACGGACTGGCACACCATTCACCTGGGACATCTCGCGCTTTCCGGGGCGGGGCTTATGATTATCGAAGCCTCGGCGGTATCGCCGGAAGGACGCATCACGCCCTGGGACGTGGGCCTCTATTCGGACGCCAACGAGCAGGCGATGGCACGCACCCTCGAGGCGGTGCGAGCCTATTCGCCGATGCCGGTCGGTATCCAGCTCGCCCACGCCGGGCGCAAGGCATCCTGTCAGGCACCCTGGAATGGCGGCGCGCAACTGGGGCTGGGCGAAGGCGGCTGGGAAACCATCGCGCCTTCCGCCGTGCCGTATCAGCAGGACCAGCGCCCGCCGCAGGCAATGAGCCGCGAGCGTATCGAGCAGCTCAAGGTGGACTTCATCGCTGCCGCGAAGCGCGCCGACCGGCTCGGCATCGAGCTGATCGAGATCCATGCCGCCCACGGCTACCTGCTGCACGAATTCCTGTCGCCGCTCTCCAACCGGCGCGACGACGAATACGGCGGCAGCCTGGAGAACCGCATGCGCCTGGTGCTCGAAGTCTTCGACGCGGTGCGCGCCGCGTTTCCGGCCGACAAGCCGGTAGGCATTCGCATCTCGGGCAGCGACTGGGTCGAAGGTGGCTGGGATCTCGAACAGAGCGTCGAGCTGGCGAAGGCGCTGGACGCGCGTGGCTGCAGCTTCATCGACTGCTCCGGCGGCGGCCTCGACCCGCGCCAGGCGCTCGACGTCGGCCCCAATTATCAACTGCCGTTCGCGCGTCGCATCAAGCAGGAGGTCGACATGCCGGTGATTGCGGTCGGCCTGATCACCGAGCCGGAGCAGGCCGAAGGTATCGTCTTCAGCGGCGAGGCGGACGCCGTCGCCTTGGCACGCGGCATGCTCTACGATCCGCGCTGGCCGTGGCACGCCGCCGCCAGGCTCGGCGCCAGCGTCCACGCGCCGAAGCAGTATCTGCGCAGCCAGCCGCATACGCTCAAGCAGCTGTTCGAATGAGCCGGTAACAACGCCTTCGAGCGCCGCGCTGATCGCATCGACCACGCCCCGTATCGCTGCTGCGATACGGGGCGTGATGTATTCGGATGCGATGTTGTTTGGCGCCCTTTCTCTCGGTCCGCCTCACCGTTCAATGCTTTCCGCTCTCGAACGCTAGACCGTGTCCTCGATCCGCCAGTTGACCGGCACTTCGGCGATGCTGGCCGATGGTGGCAGTTCCAGCAGCAGGCGAACGATGCGTGCGACATCCTCGGGCTGGGTGACCTCCTCGGCATCGATATCGGCGCCAGCGGCCATGTCGGTGGCGACGAAACCGGGGCAGATCGCGGTGGCGCGCACACGCGTCTCCGCACTGCAGTGACGCAGGCCGTGGACGAACGCCTGTGCCGCGAACTTGCTCATGGCGTAGAGCCCCGACCCCGCCGAGCGCACCCGCTTGCCCGAGAGCGACACGATCGACACCACCTTGCCGCGTTCGGCGGCGACGAGGTGGGGCCAGGCCTGCTGCGTCAGTAGCATCGGCGCCTTGGCGTTGACCGCCATGACCCGGTCGAATTCGTCGCTGTCCGCTTCCAGCACCGAGGCGCGGCTGAGAATGCCGGCGTTGTTGACCAGCGCATCGATGCCGCCGAACACGCGTACCGTCTCCTCGACCCAGGACCGGGCGCTCTGCGAATCCAGCGCATCGTAGTGGCAGACCAGCCAGTCATTGCGCTCCGGACGTTCTGCGGGCTCGGTCCGACAACCGAGGCTGACGCGCCAGCCGGCGGCGTGAAGGGTCTCGGCGATGGCGGCACCGATGCCACGATTGGCACCGCTGACCATGACCACGGGGGCGTCGTTGGACATCTCTGGTTCCTCGAGTTGAGACGGTCTGGGGCGGGCCGAGTGACAGGCCGCCGGCTTCCCGGTCAGCCTAGCGGGGCGTTGCCCATCCCGCGAGCGAAGCCGCCAGCGCGTCGCTCAGTCTGTCCACGTGTTCCCGGGCGAATACCAGCGGCGGGCGGATCTTGAGCACGTTGCCGTGGGGGCCGGTGGCGCTGATCAGCACACGGCGCCGACGCAGCCCATCGACCAGGGTCTGTGCGCCTGCAGCGTCCGGGCGACCTTCGGCATCGAGGACATCGACCCCAGCCAGCAGACCGCTGCCGCGCACCTCGCCGAGCCGCTCGCTCGCCCTGGCCAGCTCGTCCAGGCAGTCGTGCAGGTAACGTCCGACGCGGGCGGCGTTGTCGATGACGTCCTCTTCTGCCATCACCTCCTGTACCGCGAGTGCGGCAGCGCAGGCCACCGGATTGCCGCCGAAGGTATTGAAGTAGCGCGCGACCTCGCCGAAGTGATCCATCACGTCGCGTCGCGCCACGACTCCCGCCACCGGATGACCGTTGCCCAGGGGCTTGCCCAGCGTGACCAGGTCGGCCGTGACGCCATGACGTGCAAAGCCCCACATCGTGCCGGTGCGGCCGAGTCCCGCCTGTACCTCGTCGGCGATGTAGAGTCCGCCGGCACGACGGATCGTCGCCACCGCCGGGGCGAGGAATTCGACCGGATCGGTAACGATCCCGTCGCTGGAAAACACGCCGTCGAGCAGCAGGGCCGCGGGACGAATGCCGTGAGCGACGAGATCGTCGATCGCCGCCTGCACGCCGGCGGCGAAGCGCTGCCCCATGGCAGCTTCACCGTCGCCGCAGTCGACCGGTGACGGTACGGTCCTGACGGCATCGCCTAGCCTGACGCGGCTGCCCAGCGACGGCGAGGCCTCTGCAATCGCCTGGGTCACGCCGTGATAGGCGAATTCGGTAACGATCAGCCCCTCGCCGCCGGTGAACGTGCGTGCCATGCGCAGGGCCAGATCGTTGGCCTCGCTGCCGGAGCAGGTGAACACCATCTGCGCCAGCGGCGCGGGAAGCGACTCGGTCAGACGCTCGGCGCAGTCGAGTATCGTCTCGTGCAGGTAGCGGGTGTGGGTATTGAGCGTGGCCGCCTGACGGGCGATCGCCTCTACCACGCGAGGATGGCAGTGGCCAACGCAGGCGACGTTGTTGTAGGCGTCCAGGTGCGGCGCGCCATGGCGGTCGAAGAGCCACACGCCGTCACCGCGTACCGGATGGAACGGCTCGTCGTAGAACAGCCGGTAGGAGGCACCGAGCAGACGGCGGCGGCGTTCGAGTAGGGTGTCGTCGTAAGGGTCCGTCATGCGTGCGGGCCTCCCGCGATGGTGGCGTCGTCGAGCGCCGCTGACAGGCGGCGTTCGAATGTCGCGGCCGGCAGGCTGGCGCAGTGGCGCAGAGCCCGCCACGAACCGGCGGTATTGCGCAGCAGATAGGCGGCATTTTCCGGATGCCGGCTGGCGCGGTAGGTCGAGACGGTGATCGCCATGGCGAGCCGCGTCTCGACCAGACCGCGCAGCAGTTCGACCTCCTCGGCACGCAGCGCCGACTGCCGATGATAGCCGGCAATCAGCGCCAGCGAGCCGGCCAGCGGATCGTCGGGATCGTTCATCTGGTACGCCGCAGCGACGGCCAGGTCGACGATCCGGGGGGCGAAGAGCATGTCGCCGAAGTCGATGATCCCTGCCGGCCAATCGGCAACGCCGTCGATCAGCGATTTCGGGTCGAACAATACGTTATGGCCATTGAGATCGTTGTGGATCGGCTGGCGTGGCAGCCGGGCCAGACGCGGTCGCAGCCGGTCGCGGAAGTCGCTCAGGTGCTGGCGGATCAACTCACGCTCCTCGGCCTCGACCAGGCTGTTGGTCTGCGGCATCAGCGCATCGGCACGCTGCAGATCCCAAGGCATGGGCTGATCGGCCACCGGATGCTGGAAGTCGGCGAGCGCGTCGTCGATACGCGCCAGCCAGACGCCCAGCGTGCGACGGAAGGTCCGTGACGGCACCCGCCCGGCCAGCGGCGTTCCCGCCACGAAGGTCGACAGGCGCACACGGCTGATCCGGCCGTCCTCGAGTCGATGGGGCGGCGCCGGATCACCATCGAGGGCGTTCACCACGCGCGGAATTGGCAGGGTCGGATCGCGCTCGGCCAGCCGCGTCAGCGCACGAACCTGGAAGTCCGTCACCGTCTCGCGCTCCGCCGGATGGGTGAACTTGAGCAGATAGCGGCGGCCGTCGGCAGCGGTGGCGCGGAAGTTGCGATCGCGTTCGCCGGCCAGCGGCTCGAGCGTGGCTTCGAGGCCGAAACGCGCTTCGAGCAGCTGTCGCGCGGTAGTGAGGGAAACCTCCAGCGCTGGTGCGTCCAGCACGTCTTCGTCCGGACTCGCTCGGTCGGTCATCACGCAAATCCCGCCAGGGCGCTTGCCAGATTGTCGCCCAGCGCATCGGAGAGATAGCCGCCTTCCTGTATGAGCACGGTGGGCAGGCCGAGCTGGGCGATGCGCCGGGTGATGCGTTCGAAGCCTTCGGTGGTCACCGCCACGCCCTGGTAGGGATCGTGTTCGTAGGCATCGAGCCCCAGCGATACCACCAGCGCCCCGGGGGCAAACGCGGCGATGCGCTCGCAGGCGCGATCCAGCTCGCGCAGATAACCCACGGTATCCAGCCCCTTGGGCAGCGGCAGATTGAGGTTGTAACCCTCGCCCTCGTGGCGTCCGGTCTCGTGAGCATGGCCAGTGAAGAATGGCGTCATGAAATGCGGGTCGGCATGCAGCGATACCGTCAGCACGTCGGCGCGCTCGTAGAAGATGCCCTGGTTGCCGTTGCCGTGATGGACGTCGATATCGAGTATCGCCACGCGTTCGTGATGTCGGCGCAGATCGCAGGCCGCGATGGCAGCGTTGTTGAGATAGCAGAAGCCGTTGGCGCGTTCGGCATAGGCATGATGTCCCGGCGGCCGGCACAGCGCATAGGCGACCTGATGACCAGGCTGAACCTTATCTGACGGAGCATGGCCCGCGGATACGTGCGCTGTGGCGCTCAACGCGCAATTGGCGGCGCCGATCGCGGCCCGCCAGGTGCCGGCGCCGACCGACGCGGCCATGTCGCCCAGGTGAAAGCCGACCCGGCCGACCAGGTGGTCGGGATAGGTGCAGGGCTCGCCGGGGAACGGATGGATGTTGGCGACGACCTCCTCGGGGTTACGATCTTCCAGCTCGAGCCAGCGGGCATGCACGTGCTCGAGAAAGTCGAGATAGCGCGGCGTGTGCACCGATTCCAGCGGTTCGCGGCCGAAGGCGGCGGCGGGCATGAGCGTATGGCCGGCGCGCCTTGCCGCTTGCTCGAGACGCTCGGCGCGCTCCGGCTGCTCGTTGCTGCGCTGGACCTGACCGCGAACGACGAAGAACTGCGGGTCGTGATCGTGATGGGTATCGCTCGTGAAAACGTGCACGCGTGACTCCTGGGTCGTCGTTGTCGGTCCGCTATCGCTATTCAGATGCATGATGCATCATATTGGCAGTGAGCTTACGCCGAGTGGCGTCAGGAACCAAGTCATGGTGATGATGGCTGGGCATGCGCCAGGGTTCGCGGTAGCGTAGCGTCGGTTTCCCGCTTCGAGAGACGATATGGATCACCGGTTCGATCGCGTCGAGCATGCTTCGCTCGGCGGCAATGTCTACGCCCACCTACGCGATTCGCTGATCAGCGGGCAGCTCAAGCCCGACGACCGCCTGCGTATCCGCGAGCTGGCCGATCAGTTCGGCACCAGCGTCACGCCGGTACGCGATGCGATCTTGCGTCTGTGCAAGGAGCAGGTGCTGGAGATGCGGTCCGCCCGCGACATTCGCGTGCCGGTGATCGACGTCGCGCAGTACGACGAAATCTATCGGCTGCGACTGGAGCTTGAAGGAATGGCAGCAGCGCTGGCCGCGGCGAACATCGAGGCAGCCGGCATGGAAGCACTGACTCGGCAGGTGGAGGACAATCATCGGGCGATCGCCGCCGGCGATATGGCCAAGGCGATGAAACTCAACCAGCAGTTTCACTTCGCCCTGGCGGCACTGGCCGAGTCACCGTTGCTCGAGCGCTTTATCGACAGCCTGTGGATGCGCGCCGGGCCGGTGATCGCTCTGGCCTATCGCGCCTTCTCCGAGCGGGTCGCGATCCAGCACCATTGGGAGGTGCTGGAAGCGCTGGAACGGCATGATGCCGACGCCGCCGGCGCCGCGATCCGTCGCGATATCGAAGATGGCTACGAAATGATGACCCGATTCCTGACCACGATGCAGTCGGATCTCGATAAACGACGTTAGCCCGGCACCGTTTTGCGAGTGTCGATCAGGCGCTATCTTCGAACGCTCGCGCGCCGGCGGCCGTGCTATTCCTCGGACATCAGGCTGGCGCCGTTGCGCTCGGCGAACACCTGTATTCGAGGCCGTTTCACCAACGGCAACTACAGGCGGGCACAGCCGTATCTCAGCGACTATGTTGTGACGACGCAACCAGACAAGGAGAACAGTCGCATGGAGGCGAACATTTTCGTCGTCGCGCTGGCCGTACTGGCCTTTGGAATGCTTGCCGGTCGGTTGCAGAGTTCCCCGCTTACCATGCCGATAGTGTTTACTACGGCGGGCATCGTGCTTGGGCCGGGCGTTCTCGGCATCATCCACTTCGATGTCCACAATGAGACGATCAGCGCGCTGGCCGAGGCGGCGCTGGTCGTCGTGCTCTTCACCGATGCCTCGCGCATGGATCTGCGCAAGGTACTGAAAGAGCATACGCTGGCCCTGCGCCTGCTCGGCTTCGGATTGCCGCTTGCCGTCCTCGTGGGTACCGGGGCCGGCCTGCTGCTGCTGCCGACCTTGTCGATTGCGGCAGTGGCCCTGCTCGCCGCAACGCTGGCCCCCACCGATGCAGCGCTTGGCCAGGCATTCGTCGGCAACCAGACCGTGCCACAAAGAATTCGCCAGACGCTGAACGTGGAGAGCGGGCTCAACGATGGCCTGGCCGTCCCGTTCATCACCGTGCTGCTCGATGTCGCCCGCCACGAGACCGGCTCGGCGCTCGGCTATGTCGGGCTGTTCGTCTCGTTGGTCGGTATCGGTATTGCCGTGGGCGTCGCGGTGGGCTGGCTTGGCGGGCGCATTCTCGAATGGAGTGCCTCGCGCGACTGGGCCACGGATACCACCCAGCGGCTCGCGACGATCTCCCTCGCCGCCGTGGCGTTCGCCGGCAGCGAGCTGCTGGGAGGTAATGGTTTCGTTGCGGCCTTCAGCGCAGGGCTGGTGGTCGGCACGTCGGCACGTTCGCTGCTGCCCCGCACCACCGGCTTCGCCGAGGCCGAAGGGCAGCTGCTCACTCTGGTTACCTTCCTGCTGTTCGGGACGATCATGGTCATCGACGTGCTCGGCGACGCCAGCTGGCGTGTCATCGTGTATGCCCTGATCAGCCTATTCGTCGTACGCCCCATTGCCGTCGCGATCTCGCTGCTCGGCACCGGGCTTTCGCCGGCCAGCGTGGGCTTTCTCGGTTGGGCCGGGCCGCGCGGTCTGGCCTCCATCGTCTATGCGGTACTCATCGCCGAGACAGCCGGGGTACCCGGCGCCGATCTCGTCTTCATCGTCGCCGCCTGGACCATTTTGCTCAGCATCTACCTGCACGGACTCTCATCCGCACCGCTGAGTGCGCGCTATGGCGCTTACACGCGTCGATCACGGGACCAGAGCTCGCCGGAGCATCAGGATTCTGCCGGGCTTCCCCTGCGCTTGCCCGCACGAGGCGATACGTCCAGGTGAAGGATCCGTTGTCATGACGACCGGCGCGCACAGAGCTGAGCCAGCAGCCGCTGGCAATCCTGATGGTGTCAGTCGGCGAGCGCTGGTCAATGATTCTCCGTCACGTTGACCAGAATCGTGCGGATGCCGGCAGCGCGCCCGCCTTCGAGGTCCAGCGGGCTGTCGCCATCATGAGCAGATCCGACGGCGCTGCCGGCCGCCGTCGCCGACGCCCGCTGTTTTATTCGCCTCCGATACGATCCAGCAATGCCATCTGGGCATCGGGTATTTCCAGCGCCACCGCGTGAATGTTTTCCTGCAGATGCTCGGGCGACGAGGTGCCGGGAATCAGCAGAATATTGGGCGAACGCCTGAGCAGCCAGGCCAGCGCCACCTGCATCGGCGTCGCGTCGAGCGTCTTCGCCACCTGGAAAAGCGTGTCCGACTGCAACGGCGTGAATCCGCCCAGCGGGAAGAACGGCACATAGGGAATGCCGTCCGCGGCAAGCTGGTCGATCAACGCATCGTCGTCACGATTGGCCAGGTTGTACTGATTCTGCACGCAGGCGATAGGGACGATCTTCTGCCCGTCCGCGACCTGTCTGGCGGTAACGTTGCTCAGCCCGATGTGCTTGATCAACCCGCGCTCGCGCAGCTCCGCAAGCGTCGTCAACGGCGCTTCCAGCGAGCCTTCCGCCGGGCCGTGAACGTCGAGCATGCTGCGCAGGTTCACGACTTCCATCTGCTCGAGGCCCAGGTTGCGCAAATTGTCTTCCACCGCCCGGGTCAGCTCGGCCGGTGACATCGCGGGCAACCAGGCGCCTTGTTCGTCGCGTCGGGCGCTCACCTTGGTGACGATGCAGAGATTTTCGGGATAGGGATGCAGCGCCTGCTTGATCAGCTGGTTGGTGACGTGGGGGCCGTAGAAATCCGAAGTGTCGATATGATCAATGCCCGCGGCGATCGCGTCCTTGAGCACCTGCACGGCACGGGTCGGATCCCTGGGCGGGCCGAACACGCCGGGACCGGCGAGCTGCATGGCGCCATACCCCATGCGTTTGACCCGGCGGTCGCCGAGGGCGTAGGTGCCGGCTTTGTCGATGAGGGACATGCGTTCACTCCTTGCGAAGGCAGTGTTTTGGAAACGGTGCTTGGAGAACAGCGGATAGAACGACTTCATGGTAGGCCTACCCCCGCTGTGCGACTATTCTATTCAATCGAGACAGGTCGTACGGGGAAATGCACAATGAGCGCGGATCTCGCTGATCTACAGGCGGTGCTGGCCGTCGCCAAGGCCAACGGGTTTCGAGAAGCCGCGCGACTTACCGGCAGCAGTCCTTCACGTTTGAGCGATGCGGTGCGTCGGGCCGAGACCCGGCTGGGTGTTCGGTTGTTTCATCGCACCACGCGGGCGGTCACACTGACGCAGGCGGGTGAAGCGCTGGTCGCGCGGCTATCGCCTGCGTTGGCGGAAGTGGAAAGCGCGCTGGATGCGATCAACGGGTTCAAGAATCGGCCGGCCGGCACGCTGCGGCTCAACGTGCCGGTCAGCGCCTCGCGACTGGTATTGCCCTCGATTCTGCCCGCCTTTCTCAAGGCGTATCCGGAGATCCGCGTCGAGATCACGGCCGACAGCGCGGTGACCAATATTCTCGCTGCGGGATACGATGCCGGCATTCGCTACGACGAACGCCTGGAGCAGGACATGATCGCCGTGCCCATCGGCCCACGCGAGCAGCGTTTCGCGCTGGTCGCCTCGCCCGACTATCTGGCGCGTCGCGGCATGCCCGTGCATCCGCAGGAACTGCTGCAGCACGCGTGCATTCGTGGCCGCTTCACCAACGGCAACCTGCCTGCCTGGGAGTTCGAAAAGGGCGAAGAGCTGATCCAAATCGAGCCTCGCGGGCCTTTGGAAGTCAGCATTGGCGGCGGGGTCGACCTCGGCGTCGAAGCCGCACTGCAGGGCGTCGGTCTGATCATGATCTTCGAGCAGTGGGTCGAACCGTATCTTGCCAGCGGCGCACTGGTGCCGGTACTCGAATCCTGGTGGCCGCGTTTTTCCGGCCCCTATCTCTACTATTCCGGCCGTCGCCTGGTGCCCGCGCCGCTGCGGGCCTTCATCGATTTCGTTCGCGAGCGCGCCTAGCGCGACGCAATCTCGCAGAGTCTCTGTTCTCGGAAATCAGCCTCAGCGACCGAGCCGGAAGATAGCGTATCCTGTGTCGTTCTCGCTGATCGGAGCTTGTCCCATGCGCATGTCGCCGCTGCCTCCGCTGAATTCTCTGGTTGCCTTCGAAGCCGCCGTACGCCACATGAGCTTCACGCGGGCCGCGGTCGAACTGAATCTTTCCCAGAGCGCGATCAGCCGCCAGATCGTGCATCTCGAGGAGTTTCTGGGGCGGCAGCTGTTCGTGCGTCAGCAGCGTCGGCTGATTCTCACCCGCGCCGGCGAGACCTACGCGCTGCAGGTTCGGGCCATTCTGGATGACTGCGTTCACGCCACCGCCGAGGTGATGAAGAGCACCGGAGAGAACGAGCTGACGGTGGCCTGCACCGCCGGCGTGGCGCAGTTCTGGATGGCGCCTAAGCTGAGCCGGTTCCGCCGCGAGTATCCCAACGTCAAGCTGCGCCTGATCGTGCGCGACGGCGTCACCTCGCTGTCGTCGTTCGAGTTCGACATCGGCCTTTACTACCTGAAGCGAGAGACCCTGCCGGGTTTCGAGACGCACTACCTGATTCCGGAAAAGGTCTTTCCGGTGTGCGCGCCCGCTTATCTAGAGGCGTGTCGCGATCGTCACGGGCTCTCTGACGATCAGCGGCTTCAACCCGGGCATCTGCTGCAGGAGACGCTACTGACGCTGGAAGATGCTCAGAGTTTATGGATCTCTTGGGAGGACTGGTTCGGCTATCACCAGCTCGCCAGCGCATCGACGAACAACGCCGTGGTATTCAATCACTATCCGTCGCTGGTCGAAATGGCCGTCCATGGGCAGGGCGTCGTGCTCGGCTGGCAGCACGTGATCGACAGTCAGATCGAACGTGGCCTGCTGGTACGGGCGTCCGATCACTGGGCCAGCCATGGCGGCGGCTACTTCCTCGTCACGCCCGAAGAGCGGCGGGAAAACTTCGCCACGCGCTGCTTCAAGCGCTGGTTGATGGAGGCGGCCCCCGCCACCGAATGAAGCGCACGATCGATGCGTTGACCGCATGCATGCATGCGTTTTTTGCGTTTTCAGGTTCTCGAGGCGCTGGGTAGGCTCATGCCGTATTCGGATGACTATCACGACAGTACTTCACAAGCACAACATCGCCTCCCAAGAGCCCAATCCATGACCGAACTCTCCTCTTCACGCTCCTCGCAAGCCGTCCTGTTCCGTAATGCCGACGTGGTCGACGGTTCGTCGTCCGAACCGCGTACCGGCGTCCAGGTCCTGGTCGAGAATGGCCGCATCGTTCAGGTGGCTGACGAGTCGATCGACGCGCCACACGCCCGCGTCGTCGACCTTCAGGGTCGAACCCTGATGCCCGGACTGATCGACTGCCACGTGCACGTCATCGCGACGACCGCCGATCTCGGCGCCAACGCGCTGCTTCCCGATTCCCTGATCGCGGCCCGCGCCACGCCGCTCCTGAAAGGCATGTTGATGCGAGGTTTCACCACCGTGCGTGACGTCGGCGGTGCCGATCGCGGCATTCAGCAGGCGGTGGCGGAAGGGCATTTCGTCGGCCCGCAACTGGTGATCTGTGGCAAGGCGTTGTCCCAGACCGGCGGCCACAACGACTATCGCGGCTTCTATGACGAGCGCGACGATCAGTACCAGACCCGGCGTCTGGGCTCCATGGGGCGCATCTGTGACGGCGTCGAATCCGTGCGGCGGGCCGTGCGTCAGGAGATCAAGGCCGGTGCCCAGTTCATCAAGGTGATGGCCAACGGCGGCGTGTCGTCTCCCAGCGATCCCATCGATTTTCTGAGCTTCTCTGTCGCCGAGCTCGAGACGATCGTCGAGGAAGCCAGCAACGCCCAGACCTACGTCAGCGCGCACCTCTACACCGACGAAGCGATCCGGCGTGCCGTGAAAGCCGGCGTTCATTCGCTCGAGCACTGCAACCTGATCACCTTCGAGACGGCGCAACTGGCCGCCGAACGCGGCGCCATGGCGTGTCCGACGCTCGTCACCTACGAGCGGCTGAAGGCGGAAGGGGCGGAATATGGGCTCAAGCCGGAATCCGTGGCCAAGATCGACGACGTGCGCCTGGCCGGACTCGAGAGTCTGCAGACCATGCGCGAGGCGGGCCTGCCGATGGCCTTCGGCACCGATCTGCTCGGCGAGATGCAGCCGCACCAGTCCGAAGAGTTCGTGATCCGCGCTCAGGTATTGCCGCCGCACGAGGTGATCCGCAGCGCCACGCTGACCGCCGCCAAGCTTCTGCGCATGGAAGGCGAGATCGGCTGTATCGCGCCGGGCGCCCGGGCGGACCTGATCGTGGTCGACGGCAATCCGCTGGAAGACATGCGGCTGCTGACCGGCCAGGGCGAGCATCTTTCTCTGATCATGCAGAGCGGTCGCGCGGTCAAGGATCGATTGAGCCGCTGACATCGCGACGACACGCGAATGCCGGTATCGCAAGTGCCGGTATCCGAATGACGGCTTCGAGCGAATAGCGATCGAAGCCAATAACGACCGAAGCAAATAACAACCATAAAAGGAGACTGCGACCATGCAGGCATTCTTCGTCATTGCCTATATCTTGCTGATGATCGTCATCGGACTGTACTTCTCGCGGCGCAAGGTCCACGACGATACCGACTTCATCGTGGCGGGACGTTCGCTCTCCACGATGGTCCTGACTGCGACGCTACTGGCGACTTTCGTCGGTTCGGGGTCGATCGTCGGCGGTGCCAGCTTCGTGTTTCAGCACGGGCCGGGTGCGGCGATCTTCTTCTTCGCCGGCACGCCGATTGCCGCTCTGGTGGTCTATTTCCTGCTGGCGCGAAAGATGCGGCGTTCGCGGGCAACCACCATTCCCGGTCTGATCGAGGAGCGCTTCGGACCCACGGCACGCTCCATCGCCTCGCTGATCATTCTGCTGGCCTACGTCGGCATCGTCTCCTACCAGTTCACCGGTGCCGGCCAGGCGCTCAACCTGGCCTTCGGCCTGCCGGTGTGGCAGGGCGTGCTGATCGCTGCGGTGGTGATGATCGGCCTGGCGACCATGGGCGGGCTGGTCTCGGTGGCGTACACCGACTATCTCAGCGCCGTGATCATCTTCGGCAGCATGTTGATCGCGTTGCCCCTGGTGCTGACGCGGCTGGGCGGTCTCGACGGCATGCTGGAAGCGCTGCCAGCAACGCATCGCACGCTGCTGGGCGGGCTGTCGTCATGGCAGGCGCTGGGCTACTTCCTGCCGCTGTTCCTGCTGATCCTGGGCGATCAGAATCTGTTCCAGCGCTTTGCCGCCGCGCGTGATCCGGCCACGGCCAAGAAGGCCGCCATGGGCCTGGTGATCGCCTCGATCGTCTGTACCGGCCTGATCACCCTGCTGGTCTGCGCCACGCGGGTGATGTACCCCGACATCACGCCTTCCACGGCCATGATGACGCTGGCACAGCAGGGTTTGCCCACGGTCGTCGGTGGCCTGTTGCTGGCCTCGATCGTGGCGCTGCTGCTGACGACGGGGAACTCCTATCTGCTCTCGGCATCCGCCAGCCTGACGCAGGACATCCTCGGCGGTCTGCTGAAGATCCAGATCGCGCCAGGCAAGGCACTGATGGTCAACCGGCTGACCGTCGTCGGCCTGGGCGTACTGGCGTGGATCCTCGGGGCGTTCTTCCCCAGCGTGCTGGCGATGCAGATGTACTCCTACGGCATGTATGGTGCCGCCATCACCCCGGTCTTCCTGGCTGCGCTGCTATGGCCGCGGGCGACGCCGGCCGGCGCACTGGCGGCGATGATCGTCGGCGGCGTCATGACGCTGGTGTGGGAGATCGCGCTGGGCAAGCCGATGGGCTGGAACAGCGTGCTGGTGGCCATGCCACTGGCGGCGGTCACACTGATCCTGGTCAGCCTGGCTGGCAAACGTCAGCCGGCGGTATCGATGAGCAGCTGATTGCGTGCTGGGTGTCTTGCATCGTGGCATTCCGCGCTAGTGTGGTGTTTTACAAGTAAGACTCATTAATCAGGCCTGTCTTTCTGCCGATTCAGTGAGGCAGCCGCTCTGCCAACAGAGGCGATAATGTCATCCGCCGTTTTTCGCCACTGGAACGGTTGGGGATCTTCGTTGTAAATCGTCAGATAATGCCGAATCGATTTTTCCAAATCGCTTACGCTAGTGTGCGCTTGCCGCTTGATCCATTTCTCGCTGATCGTGGAGAAAAAGCGCTCCACCAGATTCAGCCATGAGGCCGATGTGGGGGTGAAATGGACATGATAGCGCGGCCTCTCTGACAACCAGGTTTTCACCTTGTCCGTCTTATGAGTCCCATAATTGTCCATGATGAGGTGAACATCCAAGCCCGCTGGCACATCCCTGTCGATGGCATTGAGAAACGTGATGAACTCCGCGCTGCGATGGCGACGCTTGAGACGTCCAATGACCTCACCCGTCGCCACGTCCAGGGCAGCGAACAGCGACGTCGTCCCATGGCGCTGGTAGTCATGGGTGCGCGTTGCAGGTTTGCCGACAGTCAGTGGGAGTCCGGGTTGGGTGCGGTTCAACGCTTGAATCTGGCTTTTTTCATCAACCGATAAC
>NZ_PZJU01000035.1 GCF_003206715.1 Salinicola peritrichatus
CGCTCTTTAACAATCGATCAGGTAATTGATGTGGGCGCTTGTCTTGCGTGACGCCAGTCACGCGATATCGAGGCAAGCGACTCGTCGAGATTCGTTTGACCTTGAACCAAGTTTGGTCCGCTTTTCTTCTCTTTCTTCGGATTGAGAGAAGTAAGGACTATCAAGCTTTTAACTGAAGAGTTTGATCATGGCTCAGATTGAACGCTGGCGGCAGGCCTAACACATGCAAGTCGAGCGGCAGCACGGGGAGCTTGCTCCCTGGTGGCGAGCGGCGGACGGGTGAGTAACGCATAGGAATCTGCCCGGTAGTGGGGGATAACCTGGGGAAACCCAGGCTAATACCGCATACGTCCCACGGGAGAAAGCGGGGGCTCTTCGGACCTCGCGCTATCGGATGAGCCTATGTCGGATTAGCTGGTTGGTGAGGTAACGGCTCACCAAGGCGACGATCCGTAGCTGGTCTGAGAGGATGATCAGCCACACTGGGACTGAGACACGGCCCAGACTCCTACGGGAGGCAGCAGTGGGGAATATTGGACAATGGGCGCAAGCCTGATCCAGCCATGCCGCGTGTGTGAAGAAGGCTTTCGGGTTGTAAAGCACTTTCAGTGGGGAAGAAAGCTTGCCGGCCAATACCCGGCAAGAAGGACATCACCCACAGAAGAAGCACCGGCTAACTCCGTGCCAGCAGCCGCGGTAATACGGAGGGTGCGAGCGTTAATCGGAATTACTGGGCGTAAAGCGCGCGTAGGTGGCTTGGCACGCCGGTTGTGAAAGCCCCGGGCTCAACCTGGGAACCGCATCCGGAACGGCCAGGCTAGAGTGCAGGAGAGGAAGGTAGAATTCCCGGTGTAGCGGTGAAATGCGTAGAGATCGGGAGGAATACCAGTGGCGAAGGCGGCCTTCTGGCCTGACACTGACACTGAGGTGCGAAAGCGTGGGTAGCAAACAGGATTAGATACCCTGGTAGTCCACGCCGTAAACGATGTCGACTAGCCGTTGGGACCTTTAAGGACTTAGTGGCGCAGTTAACGCGATAAGTCGACCGCCTGGGGAGTACGGCCGCAAGGTTAAAACTCAAATGAATTGACGGGGGCCCGCACAAGCGGTGGAGCATGTGGTTTAATTCGATGCAACGCGAAGAACCTTACCTACCCTTGACATCCAGAGAACTTGGCAGAGATGCCTTGGTGCCTTCGGGAGCTCTGAGACAGGTGCTGCATGGCTGTCGTCAGCTCGTGTTGTGAAATGTTGGGTTAAGTCCCGTAACGAGCGCAACCCTTGTCCCTATTTGCCAGCGATTCGGTCGGGAACTCTAGGGAGACTGCCGGTGACAAACCGGAGGAAGGTGGGGACGACGTCAAGTCATCATGGCCCTTACGGGTAGGGCTACACACGTGCTACAATGGCCGGTACAAAGGGTTGCGAAGCGGCGACGTGGAGCGAATCCCAGAAAGCCGGCCTCAGTCCGGATCGGAGTCTGCAACTCGACTCCGTGAAGTCGGAATCGCTAGTAATCGTGAATCAGAATGTCACGGTGAATACGTTCCCGGGCCTTGTACACACCGCCCGTCACACCATGGGAGTGGACTGCACCAGAAGTGGTTAGCTTAACCTTCGGGGGAGCGATCACCACGGTGTGGTTCATGACTGGGGTGAAGTCGTAACAAGGTAGCCGTAGGGGAACCTGCGGCTGGATCACCTCCTTAAACGATTAGCGGATCGCGAGANNGGGTCTGTAGCTCAGTTGGTTAGAGCGCACCCCTGATAAGGGTGAGGTCGGCAGTTCAAGTCTGCCCAGACCCACCAACTCAAGACGGAAGTCATCAGAGATAAGAAGGAAGAGTATCTTCATTCTTATATCTTCGTTCTTCTTTCTTGCGCCAGGGGCCTTAGCTCAGCTGGGAGAGCGCCTGCCTTGCACGCAGGAGGTCAGCGGTTCGATCCCGCTAGGCTCCACCAAATCTTTCCCATACGGCGTTAAAGTCCGACTTGTTTATACCTCATAAACTTCGTCGTCCTTTGCCTTGTCTGGAAAAGATTGCCCAACAGTCATCGTTTGAGATCAGTCGCAAGNNGAGATACGTCTCAAGCGTATCCGGCAATTGTCGTGACATTGATCGCCGGACCAGACTCCTTCGGGTTATATGGTCAAGCGATTAAGCGCATACGGTGGATGCCTTGGCAGCCAGAGGCGATGAAGGACGTTGTAGCCTGCGATAAGGCTCGGAGAGGTGGCAAACAACCTGTGACCCGGGCATTTCCGAATGGGGAAACCCACCCAGCCCAGCTGGGTATCACATCCTGAATCCATAGGGGTGTGAGGCGAACCGGGGGAACTGAAACATCTAAGTACCCCGAGGAAAAGAAATCAACCGAGATTCCCCCAGTAGCGGCGAGCGAACGGGGAGTAGCCCTTAAGCATGTGACGGGTTAGACGAAGATTCTGGAAAGGATCGCCATAGTGGGTGATAGCCCCGTAGTCGAAAACCTGAATGTGTGAAATCGAGTAGGTCGGGGCACGTGAAACCCTGACTGAACATGGGGGGACCATCCTCCAAGGCTAAATACTCCTGGCTGACCGATAGTGAACCAGTACCGTGAGGGAAAGGCGAAAAGAACCCCGGAGAGGGGAGTGAAATAGATCCTGAAACCGTATGCGTACAAGCAGTGGGAGCCCCTTCACTAAGCCACTTCGCAAGACGTGGAGAGTGAATGACTTCTGCGAGGTTGACGGTTGTCGTTACGAGCTCACTCAACGATGTGAAGTTCGAGTAACGACCAACCCAACAAACAAGCAGAGGTGGCTTAGTGAAGGGGTGACCGCGTACCTTTTGTATAATGGGTCAGCGACTTATATTCAGTGGCGAGCTTAACCGAGTAGGGGAGGCGTAGGGAAACCGAGTCTTAACTGGGCGACCAGTCGCTGGATATAGACCCGAAACCGGGCGATCTATCCATGGCCAGGGTGAAGGTTGAGTAACATCAACTGGAGGCCCGAACCGGGATCTGTTGAAAAAGATTCGGATGAGCTGTGGATCGGAGTGAAAGGCTAATCAAGCTCGGAGATAGCTGGTTCTCCTCGAAAGCTATTTAGGTAGCGCCTCACGTATTACCGCCGGGGGTAGAGCACTGTTTCGGCTAGGGGCCCATCCCGGGTTACCAACCCGAGGCAAACTCCGAATACCGGTGAGTAGAGCGTGGGAGACACACGGCGGGTGCTAACGTCCGTCGTGAAAAGGGAAACAACCCAGACCGTCAGCTAAGGCCCCCAAATTCTGGTTAAGTGGGAAACGATGTGGGAAGGCCCAGACAGCTAGGAGGTTGGCTTAGAAGCAGCCATCCTTTAAAGAAAGCGTAATAGCTCACTAGTCGAGTCGGCCTGCGCGGAAGATGTAACGGGGCTCAAACCAGATGCCGAAGCTACGGGTNNGCGGTAGAGGAGCGTCGTGTAAGCCTGCGAAGGTGAGTTGAGAAGCTTGCTGGAGGTATCACGAGTGCGAATGCTGACATGAGTAACGACAAGGGGCGTGAAAACCGCCCCCGCCGGAAGACCAAGGGTTTCTGTTCTACGTCAATCGGAGCAGAGTGAGTCGGCCCCTAAGGCGAGGCTGAAAAGCGTAGTCGATGGGAAACGGGTCAATATTCCCGTACCGGATGTGATTGCGATGGGGGGACGAAGAAGGCTAGGTGAGCCAGGCGCTGGTTGTCCTGGTGAAAGCCGGTAGGCTGGGATCTTAGGCAAATCCGGGATCCCTTGTGCCGAGAGGCGAGACGAACGCACCACGGTGCGGAAGTCATTGATGCCACGCTTCCAGGAAAAGCCTCTAAGCTTCAGATCACATGCGACCGTACCCCAAACCGACACAGGTGGTCAGGGTGAGAATCCCAAGGCGCTTGAGAGAACTCGGGTGAAGGAACTAGGCAAAATGGCACCGTAACTTCGGGAGAAGGTGCGCCGGCTTAGGGTGAAGGAGCTAGCCTCCGGAGCCTGAACCGGTCGAAGAGTCCAGGTGGCTGCAACTGTTTATTAAAAACACAGCACTCTGCTAACGCGTAAGCGGACGTATAGGGTGTGACGCCTGCCCGGTGCCGGAAGGTTAATTGATGGTGTTAGCGCAAGCGAAGCTCCTGATCGAAGCCCCGGTAAACGGCGGCCGTAACTATAACGGTCCTAAGGTAGCGAAATTCCTTGTCGGGTAAGTTCCGACCTGCACGAATGGCGTAATGATGGCCACGCTGTCTCCACCCGAGACTCAGTGAAATTGAAATCGCAGTGAAGATGCTGTGTACCCGCGGCTAGACGGAAAGACCCCGTGAACCTTTACTACAGCTTCACACTGGACGCTGATGTTGCTTGTGTAGGATAGCTGGGAGGCTAGGAAGCCCGGACGCCAGTTCGGGTGGAGCCGACCTTGAAATACCAGCCTGGCATCATTGGCGTTCTAACTTGGCACCGTGATCCGGTGTGAGGACAGTGTGTGGTGGGTAGTTTGACTGGGGCGGTCTCCTCCGAAAGCGTAACGGAGGAGCACGAAGGTACCCTCAGCACGGTTGGAAATCGTGCATTGAGTGCAAGAGCATAAGGGTGCTTGACTGCGAGACGGACAGGTCGAGCAGGTACGAAAGTAGGTTCTAGTGATCCGGTGGTTCTGTATGGAAGGGCCATCGCTCAACGGATAAAAGGTACTCCGGGGATAACAGGCTGATACCGCCCAAGAGTTCACATCGACGGCGGTGTTTGGCACCTCGATGTCGGCTCATCACATCCTGGGGCTGAAGTCGGTCCCAAGGGTATGGCTGTTCGCCATTTAAAGTGGTACGCGAGCTGGGTTTAGAACGTCGTGAGACAGTTCGGTCCCTATCTGCCGTGGGCGTTGGAGATTTGAGAAGCGCTGCTCCTAGTACGAGAGGACCGGAGTGGACGCACCTCTGGTGTTCCGGTTGTCACGCCAGTGGCACTGCCGGGTAGCTACGTGCGGACGGGATAACCGCTGAAGGCATCTAAGCGGGAAGCCCCCTTCAAGATGAGATCTCCCCGAGACTTCGAGTCTCCTAAAGGGTCCAGCAAGACGAGCTGGTTGATAGGCACGGTGTGGAAGCGCTGCAAGGCGTTGAGCTAACGTGTACTAATGCCCCGTGAGGCTTGACCATATAACCCCAAGGGGTCTGGTGGTCGATGCCCCGACAATGGCTGGATACGTGAGACGTATCGGTCAGCATGATCCGAATCGGTTGGGATGAAGGCAGCCAGACGCCAGTCATCCCGACGTCAGTTTTGCCTGACGACCATAGCGAGTGGGAACCACCTGATCCATGCCGAACTCAGCAGTGAAACCGCTCAGCGCCGATGGTAGTGTGGGGCCTCCCCATGCGAGAGTAGGTCATCGTCAGGCTTCTATCC
>NZ_PZJU01000036.1 GCF_003206715.1 Salinicola peritrichatus
ATACCCCATAGGCTCCGGCTCCTGCGTTCCGTGCGCCTTGCGACGGAGTGCCGCCCACTTCATCCTGCTCGCCGATTTATTCAGCGTTTCCCAAAAACCTTGGCCGGCACGGCGCGGGCGGACGTGCCGGGTCGAAAATGCTACTCTATCGCATCCAGGGATGAGTAACCGCAATCAGGAAAGGCGAACCGATGACCATGGAGTCGACACTGGAGGGCGAGTCATTGCCCCGTTGGTATGTGATCCAGTGCAAGGGCGGTGAATCGTTTCGTGCCAGCGAGCATCTCGACAATCAAGGCTACCAGGTGTTCCACCCGGTTCTCGAAGTTCAGAAGCGCCGCCGCGGCAAGCTGACCTGGGTCGCCGAGCCACTGTTTCCGCACTATCTCTTCATTCGGCTCGACCGCATGGCGAGCAACTGGCGTCCGATTCGCTCGACCCGCGGCGTACTGAGGCTGGTCAGTTTCGGCCAGGAGCCGGTGGCGGTGCAGGACGAGTTGATCGAGACGCTACGCGATCGCATGGCTGCCGACACCCGTCGTGAACGAGCCAACGTCTACTATCGTCAGGGCGACATCGTCGAGATTACCGACGGACCGTTCCGTGCCCTGCAAGCGGTGTTCGACGCCCAGAAAGGCGAAGAGCGGGCGATCGTCCTGCTCAATCTGCTACAGCAGACCCAGCGGATCGAGGTGCCGGTGGCTTCGCTGCGCAAGCGGGGCGAGTAGGCGCATTTCGAATACACGTTTTGTCAGGAGTTTGTCATGAATCAGCTCATGGTCGCGCCGTCGCGCGTGGTCGCGTTGCACTACGCGCTGCGCGACGAGCAGGGCCGTACCCTGGATGACTCCAGAGCACGCCAGCAGCCGCTGACCTACCTGCATGGGCACGGCAACCTGTTTCCCGCGCTGGAGCAGGCGATGGCCGGGCAGGGCGCCGGTGAAGCGCTCAGCGTGACACTGTCTCCGGCACAAACCTACGGCGAGCGGAACGAGGCGCTGGTCAGCGAGAGCCCGCGCTCGGCGTTTCCCGACGAGTCGTTGCGTCCGGGTCAGCGCTTTCAGGCACAAGGGCCGGATGGGCCGCGCACGGTAACGCTGACGGCGATCGGCGATACCCGCGTGACCGTGGATGCCAACCATCCGCTGGCCGGGGAAACGCTGACATACGAGTTGGAGATTCTGGAAGTTCGGGAGGCGACGCGGGCGGAGCTGGCCAAGGGGCATCCGCTGCCGCCGGGGAGCTCGCACGGCGAGGTCGAGGATCGCAAACGTTAGGTCCATCTAGCGTTCGGTCCACCAGCGGGTAAACCAGGCCGCCATTACCCGTTCGGGATAGCGGGTACGACCAAGGCTGCCGTTGTAGCGCGCCAGCGCACGGGTCCAGTCGCCATGCTCGCGCTTCAGATAATGCGCGAGGATGGTGCAGCCGTAGCGCAGGTTGACTTGCGGATCGCGGAGGTCGTCCTGCGGCCGCCCGATCTCTTCTTTCCAGAACGGCATGACCTGCATCAGCCCCTGGGCGCCGGCCGAGGAGACGGCCTCCGGCTCGAAGCGACTCTCGACATCGATGACCGCGAGCACCAGCTCCGGCGGCAGTTGGGCGCGCTGCGCCTCGCCGTGGATGCGCTCCAGCAGCGCCAGGCGAGACGCGCGGGTGGGATAGCCTGCGGGTTGGCGCCTGGCCAGGCGTGACTGCATGTCGAGCAGCCATACCTGGGCGTCGAAGGCGTCCACGAAGCCGTCCGGCGAGGCCATGACGCGCGCCAGCGAATCGAGCAGCGCCTGCGACGGCGGTTCTTCGGGCTCGGCGGTGGCCTGTGCCGATACCGTCGGGCTCGTCAGCCATCCGCCGGCAACCAGGCAAGCCGTTACCGTCAGCGCGACGAGCGCTCGGCGCATGATCAGGGGCCGTCGACGTCGGCGCAGCGACGCGGTTCGCACGGAAACGCCAATAGCCCCGCTGCGATCAGGCGAACTTGTCTTCGAGGAAACGCTTGAGATCGTCCACCGCGACCATGGTCACCTCGCTGTCGCGGCGGCCCTTGTACTCGAGTTCGCCGTTATCGAGCCCGCGATCGCCGATCACCAGACGGTGAGGAATGCCCATCAGCTCCTGATCGGCGAATTTGACCCCGGGACGCAGATCGCGGTCATCGAGCAGCACATCGATGCCGGCATCGCTCAGTTCGCGATAGAGCCTTTCGGCCATCTCGCGCACGCGCTCGGACTTATGTGCGTTCATCGGCACGATCGCCAGCCGGAACGGGGCGATGGCATCGGGCCAGATGATGCCGCCGGCGTCATGGTTCTGCTCGATGGCGGCGGCGACCACGCGGGTGATGCCGATGCCGTAGCAGCCCATCCACAACGTCGCCGGCTGGCCGTTGTCGTCGAGCACCGTGGCGTTCATCGCCTTGGAGTACTTCTGGCCCAGCTGGAACACATGGCCGACCTCGATGCCGCGGGCGATGGAGAGGGTTCCCTTGCCATCCGGCGACGGATCGCCCTCGACCACGCTGCGGATATCGGCGACTTCGGGCAGTGGCAGGTCGCGCTCCCAGTTGATGCCGAACAGGTGTTGATCGTCGATGTTGGCGCCGGCGCCGAAGTCGCTCATCAGCGCGACGCTGCGATCGATGATCAGCGGCAGTGGCAGGTTGACCGGGCCGAGGGAGCCGGGGCCGGCGCCAACGGCGGCGCGAATCTCTTCCTCGCTGGCCATGGTCAGCGGTGCGGCGACGGCGGGCAGGTTTTCGGCCTTGATTTCGTTGAGCTGATGATCGCCGCGCACCATCAGAGCGATCAGGCCGCCATCGGCGGCGTGGACGATCAGCGTCTTGACGGTTTTCTCGATCGGTAGATCGAAGCCCTCGACCAGCGCGGCAATGGTGCGCACGCCGGGCGTGGCGACCTGGCGCATCGTCTCCTGCGGCGCGGCACGCTCGGCGCCCTTGGGCGGTAGCGCCTCGGCCTTTTCGATATTGGCGGCGTAGTCGGATCCGGTGGAGAAGACCACCGCGTCCTCGCCGGAGTCGGCCAATACGTGGAATTCGTGCGAGCCAGTGCCGCCGATGGAGCCGTTGTCGGCGAGCACGGCACGGAAGTCCAGACCGAGACGCTCGAAAATCCGCATGTAGGCGTCGTACATCACCTGGTACGAAGCCTTCAGGCCGGCCTCGTCGACATCGAAGGAGTAGGCATCCTTCATGATGAACTCGCGCGAGCGCATGACACCGAAGCGCGGACGGATCTCGTCGCGGAACTTGGTCTGGACCTGGTAGAAGTTGGTCGGTAGCTGCTTGTAGCTGCTGATCTCGCGGCGTACCAGATCGGTGATGACCTCTTCATGAGTCGGCCCGACGCAGTAATCGCGTTGATGACGATCCTTGAGTCGCAGCAGCTCGGGGCCGTACTCTTCCCAGCGACCGGATTCCTGCCACAGCTCGGCAGGTTGAACGGCCGGCATCAGCACTTCCTGGGCGCCGGCGCGATCCATCTCCTCGCGCACGATGCGCTCGACCTTGCGCAGGGTGCGCAGCCCCACCGGCAGCCAGGTATAGAGTCCCGAGGTCAAGCGCCGGATCATGCCGGCGCGAAGCATCAGCTGGTGGCTGATGATCTCCGCATCCGCCGGCGTTTCCTTGAGAGTCGAGATCTGTAATTGGCTGGCACGCATTGGGTGTTCGTTCCTGTATTCGGCGGCGTGAACAATGAATTCGTAGGGACGCCAGTATAGAGGCGCGATTCCGCGGCGGGGAGGGGCCGGGGCCAAAAAGCTGGGCTTTCCTATCGGGCAATCTCTTCTATTCTTTCCTATAAGTGTGGTTAGGGTCGCAGCCGGTATCGCCGAAAAGGCGAGCGGGGCAGGCAAAACAGCAATCCGTCGTTGACGACCTGCGGCGGTGAGGAGGTGTGTCATGATTCACCATGTTTGGGGACTTCTAACGCATCCCGGTCGCGAATGGCAGCAGATCAGTGGCGAGAACGAAACGGTTTCTCACCTGTACGGCTCTCACGTGCTGTTGATGGCGTTGATCCCGGTGATCTGTTCGTTCATCGGTACCACCATGGTCGGCTGGCACTTCGACTCGCTCACCGGCGTGGAAGAGCGCATCCAGGTAGCGCCGGCGACCGCCGTCCTGCTGGCGATCGTCTTCTATGCGCTGATGCTCGGCGCGGTGTGGTTGATGGGCAACGTGATCCACTGGCTGGCGCGGCGCTATCCATCGCGGCCGGACCTGAATCGCTGCGTGATATTCGCCGGCTACATGGCCACCCCGATGTTCCTGAGCGGGGTGGTCGCGCTCTACCCGCTGGTCTGGCTCTGCCTGCTGGCCGGCATCATTGGGCTCTGCTATACCGCCTACCTGCTGTATGCCGGCATGCCGTCTTTCCTGGGTATCGACCATCACGAAGGGCTGCGGGCCTCGAGCGCGGCGCTGGCCATCGGCATCCTGGTGCTGGAGGCGTTACTGGCGATCACGGTGCTGTTGTGGGGTTATGGCGCGTCGTTCGTGTAGCGCGGTAGCCCGCGGTCACGCCTCGGTATCGATGCCTGTCAGCAATGCCCGCCGGGTTCGGCGGGCATTGCTTTGGTAAACTTGTCGGCCTGGACGCGATGGGCACGGATGGATTAGGTTACACGACGTTACCTGGCGGTGCGGAATCCCGCTTCGTGGCGCTCGTATACCTCTCTTTCTGATGTCTGGATTCGATGATGAACCTGCTTGCCCCACGCCGTATTGCCGTGCTGAGTTTGACGCTCGCCATGACCGTTGCCCTGAGCGGCTGCGGTACGCTGTTCTATCCGGAACGCAAGGGACAATTGCCCGGGAGGGTCGATCCTGGCGTGGCGATCGCCGACGGTGTCGGTCTGCTGTTTTTCATCATTCCCGGCGTGATCGCCTATGCCATCGATTTCTCGAACAACACCATCTATCTCCCGGGTACGCATGATGTTTCCGTCGACCGTGTGAAGTACCGGGGCGACATGAACGTCGGCGAGCTGGCATCGCTGATCGAGACCCGTAGCGGGCGACACATCGACTGGCACAGCGAGACCGTGCGAGTGACAAGGCCCGGTACGCTGGATCAGGCGCTGGCCATGGTGAGGGCGGAAAATCGCCTGATTGGCGGTTCGTGAATGAATGGGCTCCGTTGAAAGATGTCATGAACGGGGCGACACATACCGCCGCTGGGTAGCGCTTGCCGGTCTCGGCTACCTAGTGGGGCGGCGATGGGTGGGTAGCGTCCTGGCATCTGCCGGGCAGGTTTCAGGTGGCGCAAGTCTTGCGTCGTCCAACGCATGGGGGCGATAGCGGGTGAGTAGCGCCCAGGCAATGGCCGCCGTCTCCGCGTCCGGTTGGCCCGAATAACTGGCGGGGCGGAAGTGCATCTGAAAGGCTCGGGTGACGTCCCGCGTCGCTGCGTCCAGGTTTCCGGTGATCTCCAGCCTATAGCCATAGTCCCTGAGCGCCCGCTGATATTGCGCGATCGAAGGTGGACAGTGCATAAAATATTGGTGGTAGCGCGCAACATCCTCTTCATTCGGCCAGGCGCCGACGCCGGCCTCGAAAAGGCGCTTCCAGGGAAAACGTGGACCGGGATCGATCTTGCGCCGTGGGGCAATGTCGGCATGAGCGACGACTGCGGTGGGTGGCAGCCCATAGCGTTCGACGATATCCCGGGCCAGGGCGATGACCGCGTCGATCTGCTTATCCGGGTAGGTTTGCCACGTCCGGCCCTGGGGTGTGTCTCGTGGACCGTCGTTGACGATCTCGATGCCGATCGAGGTGTCATTGAGCTGGGTGCGCTCCTCCCAGGCACTGATACCCGCATGCCAGGCGCGTTTGTCTTCATCGACCAGTTGCCAGATCACGGGCAGACCCGCCTGCTGCTCGGGCTGGCGCGGTACCAGATAGTGCGAGCTGACGTTCGGCCCCATCAACGTGCGCAAGGCTCGAGGCGCCTCGGAATCGGTATAGTGCAATACCAGATAGCGAATCCGCTGATTGAAGGCGCTCGAGCGGTGGCTATGGTCGGCGACGTAGCCATTGCGCCATTCCTGTTGGGAAGAGCTGGCGCAGCCCGCCAGCATGGCCAGGGCGATCAGTCCACCAAACCAGCGGTAACCCAGGCAGCAGCGAAATCGGGAATCCGGAGTCATAGCACTTTCAGTAGGTAGCGGGTAATCAGCCCGAGCGTCAAGGTGATCGAGAAACTCAGCATCGTTCCGAGCAGGACATATTCGGTCAATTTGCGATCACGATCCTCGTAGAGATCGCCGAAGCGTAGAACCGATTTGGCGGTGAGTAAAAAGCCGATGGCGGCCATCTGGTTGCTCAATACGAACGTCAGAATCAGAAAGCGCTCGAGCATACCGATACGCGCGCCGGCATCGGCCAGCGTACCGCGGGTATCGACGCCCTGACTCCAGCGTCGCATGATCATGGCGATCAGCACCGAGGCGGGGCGCAGAACCACCAGATAGGCGAGAGCGACCAATAGCGTTCTGGGCTGCCACAGATAGGCGAAATCGACGTCGAAAGATGCTGCCGACGGTCCGATCAGCCATAGCCATAGCCCGATGATGACGATCAGATGAAGCCCCTGGTCGAGCAGGAAGTAACCAATGGGGCGAGACGACGTATAGCTCTTGAGGGTATCGATCAGCCAGTGAGACAAGCCGATCGCCGTCACGCCGATCAGACTCCGTTGCAGATCGATCCCGAAGGCCAGCAACACGGCCAGGCTCAGCAGGATATGGATGCCCACGTGATAATAGAGCGAAGGCGCCCGGAAATGACGCGCCTGTTTCTGCGCCGCCCACGCATTGCTCTGCAGCACGAAGTCGCCAACGGTATGAGATAACAGTAACGCCAGCAGCAGCGACAGGCTGATATCGTTCATGTCGTTGCCTCCAATCGTTGCTGCATGAGATCGAGAAAATCTCGAATCAATGCCCAGCGTGCCGCGGCAAGCCGCCGATTGATGGTCGGCTGGGAACGGCCCAGCCGCTTTGCCAGCTCGCTCTGCGAGGCGCCTGACATCAAGCTCAAGCGAATCACCTCGGCGGCGTTGTGGGTCCAGTGGCTGACGATGTCGTCGGCGAAACGTATGAGAAGGTCGAGTTCGGGTTGCGGCTTCTCCACGAAAAGCCCCAAGCGCTGCTGACCCTGGCCCAGCGCGTCCAACCCCTGGCCGGAGCGCACGAAAGGCGCGCCGTCGGCATCGACGAAATCCTCGACCGAAGGCAGTTGGGCTTCGCCGAGGCCGATGGCGATCCTGGCATCCCACATCTGCTGCCTGGAGGGGGAGTGCTCTATCAGGCTGGCGCGCATGAGGACTGCCGCGGTAAAGGCATCAGCGGCATGGGGCAGAGCCAGTTGGAATGCATCGCCACGGAAGCGCATGCCGATAGCGCCCAAGGACTCGCCGAGCCGATCGATGCCGGTATCGATGGCGGCTCTGAGTTTGCGTTTGTCGTCTATTTCGCGCGACGACACGACATCGCCGCTGAGTACACCGATCGTTTGCATGACGAACCTCGCTGGCGGCTTCCTTCCAAGCCAGACACGAGTATAGATAAAAAAAGCTATTTTTTCTTTTATGCACAAAAAATGCTATAGGCGCTAAAGGCGTCTTCTAATACAGCAGGTAGGAATACAATAAACAAAATACTGTACTTATATCCAGTATTTTGGTGTAACGTTTTTTCTCGCGACGTGGCGTCGATCAGCGGCTAGAGACGTGGCGTCGATCAGCGGCTAGAAATGGAAGAAGAGCGGGATTCGGTATCGCTCGTCGGCCCGCCGACCAGCCGGGCGGCGACACGGTTGCGACCGTGGGCCTTGCAGTCGTAAAGCGCCTGGTCGGCATAGGTGATCATGTCATCGATGTTGACGAGGATGCCGTTGGGGCTGGTGACGACACCGACGCTCACCGTCACCACCGGTGCGACAGGGGAGAAGGCGTGAGGCAGGCCCAATGCTTGAATCATGCCTCGCATAGCGTCGGCCAGCGCCAAGGCCTCTTCTTCGCCCGTATTGATCAACAGCACCAGAAACTCTTCGCCGCCCAGACGAACGACGACGTCCGTTTCTCGTCGGAAGGTGTCTCGCAGTACACCGGCGATCTCGACCAAACAGGCATCACCCGCCGGATGACCGTAGTTGTCGTTGAAAGCCTTGAAGTGATCGACATCGATCATCATCGCGGACACCGTGCAATGGAGCCTTCGACTCAACGGCACGATCATGTTGAGCCGATGTTCCAGCATGCGCCGATTGCCGAGCCCCGTGAGCGGATCGTTCAATGTCTGCTCGAGCAGCGCTGCATTGTGATTGCGCAGTTCCTCGATCAACTTTTGCAACTGCCTTCCCAATAGGCCGATCTCGTCATCTCGCGAGTGAAGGTCGACCGGTAAAGACCTCCCGGTATTGCCAAAGTCATGTTCCAGGCGAACGTGTTCCGTCAAACGGCGTATTGGGCCAAGCCACTGCCGCTTGAGCGTCAAAAACGACAAGGTGACGCCAAGGCCACAAACGATGCAGGCAAGTGTTGCCGCCAGCAGGATCGAGGAGAACTTGGCACTCAGCCAGCCGGCGGCGGTCAGAACGGCGGATACGCTTAGCCATCCCCCGCACAGCGCAAAGATCAGCAAAAAACGGGAACGGATTCTCGGCATGGACTCTTGTCGATATGAGAGTGATCGGTGCCCGGCAAAGTTTGTTGTCGGCAAATAGCCCTGCGTGCTTCTTGCCGGCAACAACTCAGCGGTACTCACACACAATATCGTCAACGGCGAGAATAACTGTAGCGAAACTGCCTGACATGGTTGACAGTTAGTGTCATCTGATTTAGAGAGAGCTCAATTACTTGCGGCAGACGTCGGTAGGAGGCTTCGCTTGCGAGATCCTTTGGAGCCTATGTATCGCGCCGGGAAAAGGCCTGAAACGGCTAAGCTGGCTAAATCGGTTCCAGTGATGAAGGAAATAAATATTATCAATCATTAAAAACTAAAAAATATCATGTGGCTGGGGGTTGCATACAATAAGTTTATCGCAATAATATCCCCTTCAACCAATCTGCAGCGGAATTTCTGATGTCTTTACTGAGTGACTACGTCAAGAAGGAACAGCTCCTCAAGCAGTTAGAGGAAGAGCTGAAGCAAATGGAGGGGGATCAACGGCTCAAGGCAGAACTCGAGTTCAAGGAGAAGCTGGAAGCGCTGATGTCCGAATATGACAAGTCAGCCTCTGATGTCATCGAGTTGTTGAGCCCCAAGCCGGAAGCTTCGGCACCCACCACGACCCAGTCCAGCAGCACCGGTAGTCGGCGCAAGCGCAAGCTGAAAATTTATAAGAACCCCAATACCGGTGAGGTCGTCGAGACCCGCGGCGGCAATCACAAGACCCTCAAGGCCTGGAAAGACGAGCACGGCAGCGACACCGTTGAGTCTTGGGTCGTGCGTACCGAAGACTGAGTTGTCGTAACGGTTCATACTTGTCGCATGGTCACGCGACGATGCGGACTGAAAAGGCGCCCATTACGCTGTGATGGGCGCCTTTGAATGTATGGAATCCGAGAATGGCCAATCAATCCAAGCTGCGTTTTATGGCGAATAAGCGATGCCTTGGTCGTCAGGAGTCGTTTAATCTGGAACTAGGGTGTGCACGCGCCAGATGCTTTTGGAACGGAAATCGGCTATGCTGCGGGAGTTAGGGGACTCGTCGGGTAGATAGGCTTCTGAATTTACGGCTTTTACATCAAGAATTCCCCCATGTCAGCTTCTTTTTCGGGTTATGTGGGTATCTTTCCCATAATCGATCTAGTTGATTTATTATTATGCCTGCAAACGAACGTAATTCTATGTCACGTCAAATGGACGAACGAGAAAAACTACGCAAATTTCGAGAGTTGGATGACGCTTTCGCGCAAGCGCTTCGAGAATTGGAAGGCCTCGGCCGTAAGCCCCATTCCCCGCCAACCCAGCCTTCCGAGCGATCCAGTTTCGAGGAACGCCTCAATATGTTGATGGAAGAATATGCGCTGAGTCGGAGCTGTGTACACGAGATGCTGAGTACACTCGTGCAATTCAAGAAGATTTCTTGAGCTGCTCGTGGCTGGCAATATTTATCTTAATCATGTTTAAAGGTTAAGCTCCGTTGGGGAATATGGTTAAACTTCATCAATGAAGGCTTGGCTGTTTGTTATCTGGTTTCGGTGGATCGCTGCCGTATGCCGGGAACCAAACCTGGATCGTGTGGATGTTCATGCATGGCTGCCTGATATCGATTCAAGCTCTTGTTTGTTTTAAAAAATAGCGCCGGGCGTGACCAGGACTTAAGCGAGGGAACCGCTCGGTCTCGATGCTCTGTATTTGTCCGCAGTTTTTCTTGATGGTAAGCGGCGCGGTCGCGCTCGGTGCAATCTCTAGAATTGTTCTTGAAGCGCTTCGCGATGTGCATCGCTGAATATAAACCGCCTGCCTGGCTGCTGGTTCGGCCCATGGCGATCGATGCCATCTCCTGTTGTGGCCCGTTGGCCCAAGTATTGGCGCCAACCTGGTAACTCTCTAGTGAGGCTCGAACGGGGAAGCGCGCCTTCAAGGGTAAAACGCATTACCATGAGTACATGCGCTCCGAGGGAGGTAGCCGCTGGAGCGCGCTTCGGCGGTCGCGCTTTTACACCGATGGGTTGAAGGGACAGTAATGCGAATCACGGTTTTCGGTACGGGTTATGTGGGTTTGGTCACGGGGGCCTGTCTGGCCGACACGGGCCATGAAGTCATGTGCATGGATATCGACGAGAGCAAGGTCGCTCGGCTGAAACAGGGAGAGATCCCCCTCTACGAGCCTGGACTGGAGACGTTGGTGACCGAAAACGTCGCCCAGGAGCGACTGCTGTTCACCACCGATGTCGCGGAAGCCGTGGCATTTGGCGCACTGCAGTTCATTGCCGTAGGTACGCCACCGGACGAGGATGGCAGTGCCGATTTGCAGTACGTTCTGGCCGTGGCCAAATCGATCGGCCAGCACATGGACGATTACAAGGTTGTGGTCGACAAGTCCACGGTGCCTGTCGGCACGGCGGATCGCGTGCGTGACACCATCGCCGCGACGCTGGCGGAACGCGGTGCCGGAATCGCTTTCGATGTCTGCTCGAATCCCGAATTCCTCAAGGAGGGCGCGGCGATCGAGGACTTCACCCACGGCGCGCGTATCGTGGTCGGGACCGACTCCGACAGGGTCAAGGCGCTGATGCGTGAGTGCTATGCGCCCTATAACCGGCGTGCCGAGAAACTGATGTTCATGGATGTGCGCAGTGCCGAGCTGACCAAGTACGCCGCCAACGCCATGCTGGCGACCAAGATCAGTTTCATGAACGAGATTGCCAACCTCGCCGAGCGCCTGGGAGCCGACATCGAACAGGTGCGGCGGGGCATCGGTAGCGATCCGCGAATCGGCTACCACTTCATCTACCCCGGCTGCGGCTACGGCGGCTCCTGCTTTCCCAAGGATGTACAGGCCCTGGCGCGCACGGCGGCCCAGATCGGCTACGAGCCGCAACTGCTCAATGCGGTCGAGGCCGTCAACGATCGCCAGAAGACGACCTTGTTCGCCAAGCTGAACCAGGCGTTCGATGGTGACCTCGCCGGCAAGACCGTCGCCGTGTGGGGGCTGGCCTTCAAGCCCAATACCGATGACATGCGCGAAGCGCCGAGCCGCGAACTGATGGAAGCGTTGTGGGCGGTGGGTGCCAAGGTGCGCGCCTATGATCCGGAGGCGATGGAAGAGTGCCGGCGTCTCTACGGCGAGCGTGACGATCTGATACTGGTCGATGCCCGTGACGAGGCGCTGGAGGGAGCGGATGCGCTGGTGATCTGTACCGAATGGAAGTCGTTCCGCACGGTGGATTTCTCGCATCTGCAACGCACCTTGAAGGCCCCTGTCGTCGTCGACGGTCGCAACCTGTTCGATCCGGCGGCGGTGCGCGCAGCCGGTTTGCTCTACTTCGCCGTGGGCCGAGGAGATTCGCTGCGGGTCTGCCAACGCCGGGCACATTGAGTTCGCCATCCGGTGGCCCTGCGTCGAACCTGCTGGAAGAGCATCCACCGACCTGCATTCCGCTCGGCGTTGCCCGTTGCCCGGAAAATCCGGGCAGCGCCTAGCCGGCAGCGTCGCCTGCCGCATCTCTCCCCGGCAGGACTTCCGACAACGGCGGTTGTGGGGCATTGCCGCCGTTGCGCTCCGGCATCTCCAGGCGCACTGTCGGTAGATGCTCCGGATAATGGCGACAGATGAAGTCGATCAAGCCTTCGCGAATCTCGCAGCGCAGATCGAAGGCGTTGGGTCCGCCGGTGGCGCTGACCAGCACGCGCAGCTGCTTGTTGCGCTCGGTCATCTCCAATGTCTGCACTGTGCACACCCGGCGGTTCCATCTCGGTGAGGCTTCCGCCAGGCGTTGCGCTTCCTCGCGCAGTGGTTCCATCGGCAGGTGATAGTCGGCATACAGGATCACCGTGCCGATCAAATCCTTCTCGCGGCGGGTCCAGTTCTCGAACGGATGGTCGACGAAATAGGTAATCGGCAGCACCAGCCGGCGCCAGTCCCACAGTCTCACCACCGCATAGGTGAGCGTCAGCTCTTCCACCCAGCCCCATTCGCCTTCCACGATCACCGCATCGTTCAACTGGATCGGCTGCGTCAGCGCGATCTGGATGCCCGCGATCAGGTTGCCCAGCACCTTCTGCGCGGCAAAGCCCAGCACCACCCCCATGATCCCCGCCGATGCCAGGATACTGGCACCGAGCTGGCGAACCTTGTCGAACACCATCAGCATCGAGGCCACGGCGAGGATGACGATGATGAAGTTGATCAGCTTGCGCAGCACCGTGATCTGGGTATGAATCTTGCGCGCGACGGCGTCTTCGTCATCGTCGAAGCGGTAGCGCTCGCTCAGCGCGCGTTCGCTGATATTGACGCCATGGATCAGCACGCCGGCGATACTGCCGATGAGAATCAGGCTGGTCAGATTGTGCAGCGCCGCGTCGAGACTGGCCGAAGTGACGAAGACCGGAAACAGCGAGAACAGCACAAAGATCGGAATCAGTGCCGCCAGGCATCTCGCCATGAAAGGCGCCAGAAAACGTTCGAGCATCGAGGTGCGCTTGTCGGCCCAGCGATCCATGACGGTGACCAGGCGGCGCGATACCCGCACCAGTAGCCAGACGCCCAGCAGCGCGGCGCAGAAATGCGCCACCGTCAGGATCAGCGAGTGGCCCTGAAGCGTTCGCGGAACGAGAAAATACGCCGCGCCGAACAGGCCATAGACCCACAGCACGCCCACCAGCGGCGGGTGGATGGCCTTGGCGGTCGTGCTGATCAGATGCAGCCGGCCGTCGTTCAAACGACGCAGACGGAAATGAAGATACTTGAGCAGCGCATGGGCGATGACGGTGGCGGCAATGATCACTGCCGCCATGACCCAGAAGGGCATGGCGTCGAGCCACTCCGAAATCAGCGCGTTGATGCGGGATGCAGTCATGGTTGAGCCAACGATTGTTTTTTCGACTCGTTCCAGCTTAGGCGCTATGGCTACGACTTTCGTGTTGTTTTTACAGGCAGGCGCAGGCGAGACTTCGCGATCGCCGAAGGCTTTACGCCTGGGTCGTGACTGGCTGCGGTGCCATCGTGGCGTGCTGCCCGCACGCGACGAGATGATCGACCATTTCGCGCGCGATCAAAGGCAGGGAGTCGTAATCCCGCATGCCGACGACCAGATCGCGCTCGGCCCACGGGTCGCTCAGCGGTATCGTCGCCAGCGACAGGCTGTGGCGATAAGCCGTGACGGCGCGGGCCGGCAGAATGCCGATGCCCATACCGCGATCGATCATCCGACAGATACCCTCGAAACTGCGCACCTGGATGCGCATCCGCAGCGACCGCTCGAGGCGCTGGGAATCCTGGTGCAACAGGCTATGCAGCGAAGAATCCTGTTCCAGACCGATGAAATCGTAATCCAGCGTCTCGGCGAAGGCGATGCAATCGCGATTGGCCAGAGGGTGGTCGCTGGCGGTGACCAGCGCCAGGCGATCGCGCCGATAGGGCCTGACCTGCAATCCGTCGAACGGGATGTGAGCCGAGAAAATGCCGATATCGGTCAGCCCGTCACGCACGGCGGCGATGATCTCGTGGCTGAGGCGCTCCTGCATGTCGATGCGGATCTGCGGATAGCGCCAGGTGAAGTCGCTCAGATCGTCCGGCAGGAATTCGATTACCGCCGAGGTATTGGCGTACATCCGCACATGACCGCGGATGCCGATACTGTATTCGCTGAGATCGGCGGTCAAATGTTCCAGGCTATCCAGCATCTGGCGCGCGTGGTGGAGCAGGGCGTGGCCGGCGGGGGTGAGTTCGACGCCGCGCGGACGCCGGTAGAGCAGCGAAGTCGACAACTGCGTCTCGAGATCGCTGATGCGTTTGCTGACCGCCGCCAGGGCCAGATGCTCACGCTCCGCCGCACGAGTCAGGCTACGGGAGTCGGCGATGGCAACGAACAGTTTCAAGGTGACGAAGTCGAGTCGCTTCATTGGGGCGTGTCCGGCAGGAAAAGTCGCGTGCAGCCTAACGCAGGTTTCGTCTGCGACGAAGCCTCGCTTGGCGATTGTCCAATTGTCGCGGCCAACTGCCTGAATCATCCTCACGGAATCTAGCGCTTGTCGAGCGCAGCGAAGGCCGTCGGGAAGACAAACAGGAGGAGACGATGTCCGCCAGCGCCAGCAGTGACAACAGTGCCAGCAGTGACAACAGTGCCAGCGGTGGCAATAGTGCTCAGGCATTGGCCGGGCTCAAGGTGATCGAACTGGGACAGCTGATCGCCGGCCCCTTTGCCAGCAAATTGCTGGGCGAATTCGGCGCCGACGTGATCAAGATCGAGCCGCCCGGTACCGGCGACCCCCTGCGCAAATGGCGGGTGCTGAAGGACGGTACGTCGCTGTGGTGGCACGTCCAGACCCGCAACAAGCGCTCGCTGGCGCTGGATCTGCGCTCCGCGGAGGGGCAGTCGATCGTGCGCCGGCTGGTCGAGGAGGCGGATATCGTGATCGAGAATTTCCGCCCCGGCACGCTGGAAAAGTGGGGATTGGGCTGGGAAGCGCTGAGCGAGCTCAACCCGCGTCTGATCATGGTGCGCATCTCCGGCTATGGCCAGACCGGGCCGTACCGCGACCGCCCGGGCTTCGGCGTGATCGGCGAGGCGATGGGCGGGCTGCGCTATCTCTCCAGCCATCCCGACCAGCCCTCGGTGCGGGTGGGGGTCAGCATCGGCGACTCGCTCTCCGCGCTCTACGGCGTCATCGGTGCCTTGCTGGCACTGCAGGAGCGCCACCGCAGCGGACGCGGCCAGTACATCGACGTGGCGCTCTACGAGTCGGTGTTCGCGATGATGGAAAGCCTGATTCCCGAATACGACGCCGCCAACGTGATACGCGAACCCAGCGGTAGCGCGCTGCCCGGCATCACGCCCTCCAACGCCTATCCCTGTGCTGGTGGCGAGTATGTGTTGATCGCCGGCAACGGCGACAGCATTTTCAAGCGCCTGATGACTGCCATCGGCCGGCAGGATCTGGCCGACGATCCGCGCTTCGCCCACAACGATGGACGCAGCCAGCACGCCGCGCTGATCGACGGCGCGATCGCCGACTGGACGCGCCAGCACCAGCGCGACTACGTGCTCGATGTGTTGGAGAGCGCCCACGTGCCGGTGGGTTATCCCTACACGGCGAAGGATATCGTCGCCGACCCGCACTATCTGGCGCGGGAGATGATCGAGACCATCGGCCTGGCGGACGGCGCCTCGCTCAAGGTGCCGGGCGTGTTGCCCAAATTGAGTCGCACGCCCGGTCGAATCACGGGTGGCGGGCCAGAACTGGGCCAGCACACCCGGGACGTGCTCGACGAGCTGGGAATCGATCGTGAAACCCAGGCAAAGATGCGCGAGAGAGGCGTGATTTGAAACAGAGAGGGGTGATCCGATGACCGCGAATCGAATAACCGTCCACGATGTCGCCCCGCGCGACGGCCTGCAGATCGAAGCCCGATTCGTGCCGACCGAAGACAAGATTCGGCTGATCGATGCGCTGTCGCGTACCGGCCTGGCGAAGATCGAGGCAACCTCCTTCACCTCGCCCAAGGCGATCCCCAACTTGCGCGACGCCGAGGAGGTCATGCGCGGCATCGAGCGCGTGGCGGGGGTCGGCTACGTCGTGCTGGTGCCCAACGAGAAGGGGGCCGAGCGGGCGCTTGCCTGTGGCGTCGACGAGATCAACCTGGTGCTGTCCGCCAGCGACAGCCACGGGCTGGCCAACTTGCGCATGACCGCCGAACAGTCGCTCGAGCGTTTTACCAACATCCTGGGAATCACCAAGGGCAGCGAGGTGTTCGTCAATGCCTCCATCTCCACGGCCTTTGGCTGTCCATTCGAGGGTAACGTTCCGTTCAAGCGCGTGCTATCGATCACCGAGAGACTGCTGGCGCTCGGTGTGCAGGGCATCACGCTGTGCGATACCACCGGCATGGCCAACCCGCGCCAGGTCGCCGACCTGTGCCGTGAAACGCTGAACCGCTGGCCCTGGCTGCCGCTGACGCTGCACGTGCACGACACACGCGGCATGGGACTCGCCAATACTCTGGCTGCGTGGCAGAACGGCGTCACCCGTTTCGATGCCGCGCTGGGCGGGTTGGGCGGTTGCCCCTACGCGCCCGGGGCCAGCGGTAACGTCTGCAGCGAGGATCTGGTGCACATGTTCGCGCAGATGGGCGTGGAAACCGGCGTCGATCTCGAACGCCTCGTCGCCGCGGCCGAGATGCTGCCGGCGATGATTGGCCACGAGGTACCGGGGCAGGTGATCAAGGCCGGCACGTCGAACCGGCGATATCCGCTGCCGGCCGGCCTTCGATAGCGCGTTCCGCGCTCATGTCGCTCGCTCCCGGTCGTGGGCCAGCCGGCCGTTGGCCCAGGTGGCGGCCACGGTGCGGTCGTCGCCCAGCATCATCATCGCGAACAAGCGTTCCGCCAGGGTCGTCGCCTGGGAGAGCCGCCGCGAGAGCAACGGCGTGGCATTCGGGTCCAGTACCACGATATCCGCCTCGAAACCGGGCTGCAGGCTGCCGATCCTGTCGCCCAGGTGCAGTGCCCGCGCATTGCCCAGCGTGAGCCGGTAGAAACCCTGCCAGCCGGTCAGCGGCTGGCCCAGCAAGGCCCCGACCTGATAGGCGCCCTGCAGCGTGCCGAACCCCGACAACGAGGTCCCGCCACCGACATCACTGGCAAGCGACGTCGCCAATCCGGCATCGCGACAGGCCAGCCGGTCCATCAGCCCGCTGCCCAGAAACAGATTCGAAGTCGGGCAGAACGCAATGTTGGCCCCCCGCGTAGCCAACCGTCGTCGCTGCTCGTGATCGAGATGGATGCCGTGGGCGAAGGTACTGCGTGGGCCGACCAGGCCATAACGCTCGTAGACATCGAGATAGTCGCGGCTCTCCGGGAACAGCTCGGCGACCCAGGCGACCTCGCCGCGATTCTCCGACAGATGCGTCTGCAGGTAGAGATCCGGCGCGTTGCGCAGTACGCCGCCCACCGCGTCGAGCTGCTCGCGGGTCGAGGTCGGAGCGAAGCGCGGCGTCAGGGTGTAGGCGAGGCGGTCGCGGCCGTGCCAGTCGGCGATCAGGCGCTCGCTGTCGCGCACGCCGCCCAGGGTGTCGTCGGTCAGCGCCTCGGGCGCGTGGCGATCCATCAGCACCTTGCCGGCGATCATGCGCAACTGGCGTCGCTGCGCGGCGGAGAAGAAGCTATCGACCGAAACGGGGTGAGAGGAACAGAACACCTGGGCGGTGGTGGTGCCGACCCGCAACAGCTCGTCGAGGAAGCGCTCGGCGGAGGCGCTGGCATGGGCCGGATCGGCGAAGCGGCACTCGGCCGGAAAGGTGTAGTCGTTGAGCCAGTCGAGCAGCTCGCGCCCATAGGAGGCCATGATGTCGAGCTGAACGTAATGCACGTGACTGTCGATGAATCCCGGCATCATCAGCTTGCCGGTGTAATCCACGGTCTCGCTGCCCGCGGGCAGCGCGCCGGCCAGTGCCTGGTAATCATCGACGGCATGGATGCGGCCATCGACGATCCAGATCGCGCCATCTTCCAGATAGCGGATGCTCCCGGTCAGCGGCGTGTTCTCCTCGCCGGGATCGTCCAGGCAGGTGAACAGCGGGCCGCGCAGCAGGCGTTGGTTTGCGGACATGGTCAATCTCGCTCGTCTTGAAACTGAAAGGCAAAGGCGTCCCGCAGGGTTTCCGGTGCCACGCCGCGCGCCCCGGGGTGCGGCGGCTCGGCGGAGAGCGCCAGCAGTTCGGCGGCGACGCTGATCGCAATCTCGCGCGGGCGCTTGGCGGCGGTCGCGCCGAGTCCGATCGGGCAGCGCACCCGTGTCAACGCGGCCTCATCGACACCCGCTGCGATCAGTCGCGACCGAAAGCTGGCCCACTTGCTGGCGGAGCCGATCAAACCCAGCGAGCGCAGGTCGTCGCGTTGTAGCAGGCGTTGGATCAGCTCGCGATCGAGGGCGTGATCGTGGGTCATCACCAGCACATGGCTGCCGGCGTCGATCGAGGCGACGGCCTGCGCCAGGCCGGCTTCCTCGATAGCGAGGAAGCGAGTCCGCATCCGTGGCGGATAGTCGCCATGCGGGAAGGCGTCGGCACGGCTGTCGAACCACTCGATGCGCCACGGCAGCGGGCTCAGCAGTTCGACCAGCGCCTGGCCGACATGGCCGGCGCCGAACAGTGCCAGGCGCTGCTCGGCGCCGGGGAAGACCTCGATCAGTACATGTACGAAGCCGCCACAGCACTGGCCGGAACGTCCGCCCAGCGGGAAGGCTTCCAGGTGCGTTTCGGCCGCCGTGGACGCATTCGATAGCCGTTCGCGGGCGATCTCGATCACCTGCTGTTCGAAGTGGCCGCCGCCCAGCGTGTCGATCACGCCATCCGCGGTGACGACCAGCTTGGCGCCAGGCTCTCGCGGCGTCGAACCGGCCGCACCCACGATGCTGGCGAGGGCGTGGGGCTCGCCGGCCTGCTGCAGCCGGTGAAGTGCCGCGTGCCAGGATTCGCGCCGATCTTGGGTTTCGAGAGAGCCGCTTGCACTCATCGGGCGTGTTCCTCCCGGCGCATTGCCTCGGCCGCCATCAGTACGCGTTCCGGCGTCGCCGGGGTATCGAGCGCAGGGCTGATGCGGTAGTCGGCGAGGCTGGCGAGGCCGTCGCGCAGCGCTGACCATACCGAGATGGCGAGCATGAACGGCGGTTCGCCCACCGCCTTGGAGCGGTAGATGCTGGCCTGGGAGTTGGGATGACCTTCCAGCAGCTCGACGTTGAACACCGGCGGCAGGTCACCGAAGGTGGGGATCTTGTAAGTCGCCGGGCCGTCGGTCATCAGCCGCCCCTCGGCGTTCCACTTCAGCTCCTCGCTGGTCAGCCAGCCCATGCCTTGAATGAAGCCGCCCTCGACCTGGCCGAGGTCGATCGCCGGGTTGAGCGAGTCGCCGACATCGTGAAGGATGTCGACGCGCTCGACCCGGTATTCGCCGCTCAAGGTGTCGATGCGCACTTCGCTGGCCGAGGCGCCGTAAGCGAAGTAGTAGAACGGCCGCCCCTGACCGCTATCGCGATCGTAGTGAATCAGCGGCGTCGAATAGAATCCGCTGGCCGACAGCGAAACCCGGCCGAGATAGGCGGCCTGAACCAGATCGCCCCAGGGAATGCGCCGCTGGATGTCGCCGACGCCACTGACCAGCTGGCCGTTCTCGAGACGCAGCCCCTCGCGGTCCAGCTGGTAGTGCCCGGCGGCGAAATCGAACAGTCGCTCGCGCACCTGGCGGGCGGCGTCGCGCGCGGCCATGCCGTTGAGATCGGCGCCGCTGGAGGCGGCGGTGGGCGAGGTGTTGGGTACCTTGTCGGTACGGGTGGCGCTGATCCGCACCGCGGCGAAATCGAGCCCCAGCTCCCGCGCCACCACCTGGCACACCTTGGTGTGCAGCCCCTGACCCATCTCGGTGCCGCCGTGGTTGATTATCACGCTGCCATCGGTATAGACATGCAGCAGGGCGCCGGCCTGGTTCAAGTGCTTGGCGGTGAAGGAGATGCCGAATTTCACCGGCGTCAGCGCCAGGCCACGCTTGATCACCGGGCTCGCGCGGTTGAACTCCGCGATCTCCCGACGCCGGTTCCAGTAATCGCTGTCGCGCTCCAGGCGCTCGACGATCTCGACCATCAGCGGGTATTGATCGACCTGCTGGCCATAATGGGTCGTCTCGCGTCCCTCGCGGTAGAGATTGCGCTTGCGCACCGTCAGCGGATCGGCGCCGATGTGGCGGGCGATGTCGTCCATGGCGCGTTCGATGATCATCATTCCCTGCGGGCCGCCGAAACCGCGAAAGGCGGTGTTCGAAGCGGTATGGGTGCGGGCGCGATATCCGGTGACCCGCGCCGCGCCGAGGAAGTAGGCGTTGTCGGCATGGAACATGGCGCGATCCACCACCGCTTCGGAAAGATCCGGCGAATGGCCGCAGTCGCCGATCACGCTGATGTCGCCGCCCAGCAGCACGCCTTCGTCGTCGAAGCCGAGACGATAGTGATTGTGGAACGGGTGACGCTTGCCGGTGGCGCGGGTGTCGTCGGCCCGCGGCAGGCGCAGACGCACTGCATGACCGGTTCGCCGTGCCAGCAACGCCGCCACGCAGGCCCAGGGCGCGGCCTGGGTCTCCTTGCCACCGAAACCGCCGCCCATGCGCCGGTTCTCCACGGTGACGGCATGGAACGGGATGCCGAGCACCTCGGCAACCAGTTTCTGGGTTTCGCTGGGATGCTGGTTGGAGGTGAAGACGGTCACGCCTTCGTCCTCGCTGGGCACCACCAGGCACGCCTGGCCTTCGAGATAGAAGTGCTCCTGGCCGCCGACGAACTGTTCGGCTGCGAGCACGTGCGGGGCGCTCGCCAGCACGTTTTCCCAGTCGCCGCTGACTTGCCGATGCGTGGGGCGCACGAACTCGCCGGCTTCGGCAGCGGCGACCGGGTCCAGGCGGGCCGGCAATGGTTCGATCTCTATCGTTGCCGCCCGTACCGCACGCCGCGCCGCCGTGTAGCTGGTGGCGGCGACCGCGAACAGTGGCTGGCCGACATAGCTGACCTCGTCATCGGCGAACAGCGGATCGCCTGGAAACACCGGACCGATGTCGCGGTGGCCGGGGATGTCCTGGGCGCTGATCACGCCGATCACTCCGGGCGCCTGGCGCACCGCGTCCAGATCGAGCCGGGTCAGTCGGCCATGCGCCATCGGGCTCAAGCCCACCATCGCATGCAGGGTGCCGTGGGGCGCGGGCAGATCATCGATATAGCGGGCGCGGCCGGTGACGTGCTTGATCCCGCTCTCGTGGGCCTGCGCGCGCGGCCTGTGCTGTGTCGTGGCATCCGGGCGCGGCGTCACGCTATCGCGGGCCACCGGCTCGTCGCCTTCCAGGCGACCGATCTCCTGGCGCGCGCCATCGATCGCCGGCTCGAGCAGGGCATCGCCCGGCTGGCCGTCGTCGGCGACGGTCGGCGCGGTGAAGACACGCTTAGTGAGCGTACGCATCGAGGGCCACCTCCTGGGTCGGGTCCACCGGCTCGGGCCGGGCCAGCGTCAGCCGCCAGCGCTCCAGCAGATTGACCGCCGCTGTCATGCGATAGCTGCTGGAGCCGCGGACATCGCTCATCGGCGTGAGCGTATGACGCAGCGCCCGTTTGGCCGCGTCGAAGGCCGCGTCGAGGTCCGCTTTTCCTTCCAGCGCGGCTTCGGCGGCGGGAACGCGCAGCGGTATCGCCGCCATCCCGCCATAGGCGATGCGCACGTCGCGCAGGTGCCCGCCGCCGTCGATTCGCCAGCGGAAGGCGCCGAGCAGGGTCGAGATATCGTCCTCGCGTCGCTTGGAGAGCTTCCACACCCGTTGTTCGACGCCGGCTTCAGGGCGGGGCAGGAAGATCGCCGCCACGCATTCGCCGGGTTGCAGCGCGGTTTGCTTGTAGTCGAGGAAGAATTCGTCGAGCGCCAGCTCGCGAATACCCTCGGCGCTCGCCAGCCGAACCCGCGCATCCAGCGTCAGCAGTACCGGCGGGGTATCGCCGACCGGCGAGGCGTTGGCGATATTGCCGCCCAGCGTGCCGCGGTTGCGTATCTGCGCAGAACCCAGGCGCGTGAGCAGATGGGCGAAGGCCGGGTAATGCGCTGCCAGCAAGGGTTCCCACTCGCGGTAGGTAACGGCGGCGCCGATCCACCAGCCGTCGGCGGTTTCCTCGATCCGCCGGAGTTCGGCGACCCGGCGCAGGTCGATCACCCGCTCGTAGGCAGTGAGTCGCTGCGTGGCTTCCAGCCACAGATCGGTGGCGCCGGCCACCAGCGGCGCGGAAGGATACGCCTGCATCGCCTGGGCGAGTTCGGCCAGCGATGCGGGCGTCAGGTAGCGGCTGTCCGCGGATCGGCGTGGCAGGGCGCGCACCTGCTCGTCGAGCGTCGGGTCGTCGGCCCAGGACGGACGGGTATCGGCATGCGTTGCCATGCTCAGGGCAGCGTCGCGAATCGGGCGGTAGCCGGTGCAGCGGCACAGATTGCCGCCCAGCGCCGCTTCCAGCCGGTGACCGTCCAGCGCCCGGGAAGGCTCGGCACGCTGCTGCTCATGCAGCGCAAACAGCGACATCACGATGCCGGGCGTGCAGAAACCGCACTGGCTGCCATGGCAGGCAACCATCGCCGCCTGGGCGGGATGCAGTGCATCGCCACGGGCCAGGCCTTCGACGGTGATCAGATGACAGCCCTGGAGCTGATGGGCCGGCGTGATGCAGGCGTTGGTCGTACGGTAGCTCAGTGCGTCGCGATCGTCGTCGGGTTCGGCGACGACGACCGTGCAGGCGCCGCAATCACCGGAGGCGCAGCCCTCCTTGGTTCCGCAGGCCGCGAGCCGGTCGCGCAACAGCGCGAGCACGCTACTGTCGGGAGCCGCGGCAAGCCGCTGGCGGTGGCCATTGAGAAAGAATTCGATCATAGGAAACCTGCCGTTGTCATTGTCATGGCCGCCTGGCATCGGGAAGCGCAGGTCGGCTTTGCAGAAAGCATCCTGACCGATCGGTCAGCTTTTTATAGCGTCATCGATTCTGCCCTGCATGGCAACCCCAATCCGCCGAAACGCCATCGGAGTGGCTCGGGTTTCGCAGCGACCCGTTGTCGGGCGTTTGGAAGACAAGGGCGTGGATTCAGCATAGCATCGGCGAAAGGCGTCCCGGCATGCCGAGCTTAAAACAAGGAGTGGGTGTGAGTGATCCGAATCTGCCCGAAGCGACCGTTCGGGAGCGAAACTTACAAAGAATACTCGAGGCGGCGGAGGGCGTATTTGCCCGACATGGCTACCGTGGGGCCAGCATTCAGGCCATCGCCGCTGCCGCCGGCTTGCCCAAGTCCAACGTGCTCTATTACGTCGGCAGCAAACGCAAGCTCTACATGACCCTGCTCGAGCGCACGATGCAGCGCTGGAATACGGCACTGAGCGATATCACGGTCGATGACGATCCGGCGTCGGTGCTCGAGGGTTTCATTCGCAGCAAGATGCGACTCAGCCAGACGCATCCGCTGAGTTCGCGGCTGTTCGCGAACGAGATCCTGCAGGGCGCGCCGTTTCTGCAGGCGTCACTGCGAGGCGACATGCGCGAATGGGTGGAGTCGCGGACGAAAATTTTCCGGCTCTGGGCGGACCAGGGGCTGATGGATCCCGTCGATCCGGTATGGCTGATCTTTCTGATCTGGTCGGCGACACAGCACTATGCCGACTTCGAGGCGCAGATCACGGGCATCACGGATCGAACACGGCTCAGTGACCGTGACTTCGCCTCGGCCAGTGATTTCCTGTGTCAGGTGATTCTGAAGGGGTGTGGGGTCAAGGCGCGGTGAAGAGAAGCGTGCCCGGAGCGGGGGTGAAGGACTATCAGGTCGACATAACGGCTGCTGGCTGGGCTCGCGCTCCGCATGACGGAAGCGAGTCCTTTCGCACTCGACCTCCTGTCGAGTCTCTACCTTGAGGGCCGGCAACGTCCATTTGCTCTGCTGTCGGTCCTTGGATGCTATGTCTAACCGCATGCCATGCGACCAGACTTCTTCCCTGGGCGGCATCCTTGCGACACTGACATCCTTGCCTCAGGCATTCTATACGACGGCTGATCGTTAAAGCTAATGCGAAATTCATAAAAAGTTCTTTATTTACAAAAAGATACCAAAGGAAAGTTATTTGCCGTTAAGCAATTTTTAAGTCATTGTTTGGGTTAGAAATGCTGGTCGAAGGCGACGCTGCGTATGAGAGATATCACCTTGGAACCGACTTTCAGTTGCATTTCGTCACACGCTTGACGTGTCAGGCGGGCTCTCAGTGCCTGGCCGCCAATCCGGAGTCTGACTTCGTTGGCGCTGGCTTCCTGGGGGGAAGGTTCGATCGCCTCGATACGCGCTCGCAGACCGTTACGGAAGCTCGTGTCCTTGGGCATCGAAAGCGATAGCGCGACGTCACGCGCACCGATGCGTAGACGTACCCTCTGTCCCGGTGGCCGGGACATCAGCGGAACGCGCAGTGTCTGGCCGTCTTCGAGAACCACGCGGGTCAACGCATAGCGCGTGTCATGATCGACGATCCGCGCGTCGAGCCGGGTGGCGGCGTCGAACCCACCCAGCCGGTCGGTGAGGTCGAGGCGCATCATCAGATCGTCCAGCGCGCCGTGGGCAATCAGGCGTCCCCGTTCGACCAATGCCAGATGGTCGGCGATAGCGTTGATTTCCGAGGTGTCGTGGCTGACATAGAGCACGGGAATGTCGATCTCGCGGGTCAGGCGCACGATATAGCGCAGCAGCTCCTGCTTGCGATCCCCATCCAGTCCGGTCAGCGGCTCGTCCATCAAGAGCAGGCGCGGTTGCGTCAGCAGGGCGCGGCCGATCGCCACGCGGCGCGCCTCGCCACCCGAGAGCGTGCCGGGCAGGCGGTCGAGAAGATGCTCGATGCCCAACAGGCCGACCATGTCGTCGAAGCGCGAACGAGCCGTGGCCGGCATGCCGTAGGTGAGATTGCCGCGTACCCGGTAGTGCGGGAACAGCCGGGCTTCCTGGAATACGATCCCCAGCCGGCGGCGATGGATCGGTACGTGCAGGCGTCGGTCACAATCGGTCAGCAGGCGTTCGCCCAGTCGCACATGGCCGGCATCCGGTCGATCGAGTCCGGCGATCAGCCGCAGCAGGCTGGTCTTGCCGCTGCCCGATTGCCCGAACAGCGCAGTGACCCCGCTGGCGGGAACGCTCAACGCCATGTCCAGGGTGAAGTGGCCGAGACGCTTGCGCACGCGGCAATCCAGGGCGTTGTCGCCGGCGGTATTCACTGGTCGCGCTCCTGTAACCGGCGGCGTGCGCGTCTGGCGAGCCATTCGGAGACGATCAGCGACAGCATGGCGATGGCGATCGACAGCACGCAGAGCCTGGCCGCGGCGGCTTCCCTGCCGGGCGTCTGGATCAGCGTATACAGCGCCAACGGCAAGGTACGGGTTTGGCCGGGAATGTTGGAGGCAAACGTGATCGTGGCGCCGAATTCGGACAAGGCCCTGGCGAATGCCAGCACCGTGCCGGTCAGCAGCCCCGGCACCGCCAATGGCAGGGTGATGGTGAAAAGCACCCGCCAGCGATTGGCGCCGAGCGTACCGGCGGCCGCTTCCAGCTTGGGGTCGACCGCCTCGAACGAGAGCCTGACCGCGCGCACCAGCAGTGGAAAGGCCATGACGCCACCGGCGACTGCCGCGCCTTGCCAGGTGAAGGGCAGCGAGATGCCAAAACTCTGATAAAGCCAATGGCCCAACCAGCCGCTGCGCCCGAGCGACAGCAGCAGCAGGTAGCCCACCACCACCGGCGGCAGTACCAGCGGCAGGTGCAAGAAGCCGTCCAGCAACGATTTGCCACGAAACTCATGGCGTGCCAGCAGCCACGCCATGGCGATGCCGGGAATCACGATCCAGCCCACCGCGCTACCGGCGATCTTCAGGCTCAGAAAGACGGCTTGCCATTCGGCTTCGGAGAGCATCCGCGACCCCGATCAGTCGGCGGCGACTGGCGTGAAGCCGAAGTCCGAGAAGATCGCCTGCGCGTCGCCGCCGGCGAGCCACTGGCGAAACGCCTCGGTGGCATCACTGGGATCGGAATCGACCACCGCCATCGGATAGACGATCGGATCGTGGCTGTCGTCGGGGAAGACACCGATCTGGCGGACGTCGTCGCTGGCCTTGGCATCGGTCTGGTAGACGATCCCCAGCGGGGCTTCATTGCGCTCGACCAGCGCCATTGCCGCGCGCACGTTGTCGCCGTTGGCCAGGCGCGGCTGCAGCGAGTCCCATTCGCCGATCGACTGCAGTGCCTGCTTGGCGTAGATGCCGGCCGGCACGTGGTCGGTGTCGCCCACCGAGAGCCGCTGATCGTCCTGGAGCCGGGACGCAATACTGGTATCACCGCCCGGCGTGAAGTCCGTGATGTCGCTATTCGTCGGGGCAATCAGCACGAGGCGATTCTCGAGTAGATCGACGCGTTCGCTGACCGGCATGCCCTGATCTTCCAGCCAGTCCATCCACTGTTCATTGGCCGACAGGTAAACATCGGCGGGAGCGCCATTGGCGATCTGGCGGGCCAGCGTCGAAGACGAGGCATAGACCGGCACGATATCGACGTCGTGATCGGCCTCGTAGGTATCGATGGCGCGGTTCATGGCATCGGTCAGCGACGCCGCGGCGTAGACCTGCACGGTTTCCTGCTGTGCTTCGTCGGCAGCCTGGGCGGAGAAAGGCATCGCTGCAGCGATGGCGAGAACACAGAACGAGGTCTTGCGTAGCGGATGAATCACGGTTTTCTCGCTATGTATGATTGGAAATAACGAAAAGCCACTATAGACACCTCGGCACGGATGGTCGAGAGCGAATCAAGCGTCGCGGTTATCTTCGGCGGCGGCGAGAGTGTCCAATATGGCCTGGCCGTGGGGATCGGCATCGAGCGTCCGCATCAGTTGCCGATAGTGCTCGACCAGTTCGCGGCCCAGTGGCGTCAGCACGGCGCCGCCCCGCTGGCTGCCACCCGAAGAGGTGGCCAGCACCGGCGTGGCGAAGTATCGATTCATGGTGTCGAGCAACTGCCATGCCTTCTTGTAGCTCAGGCGCATGTCGCGACACGCGGCGGCGATCGAGCCGTGACGATCGATCGCCTCGAGCAGATCGATCTTGCCCGGACCGAGCACGATCTCCTTGTCGGCGACCAGGCGCAGCTGAAAGCGGGGATGGGGATGGTGAGTTCGTGTCATGGCGACCGGAGTGTAGGGACCAGTATCCAGGGGCATCCGTTTTAGCACAACATGGGGTCGCTCACAGCCGCCATGAGAACCGTTGAATACTCAGGTTTCGGCGATATGCGTCACCGAAGCGGCTTCGGCCAATCGCCAGCGGGCCCAGTCGATCGCCACGAACAGTGCCAGGCTGGCGCCCATGACCGGCAAGGCGTAGCCCAACGCGACCGTTACCAGTGCCACGGCCATCCGGGGGCGCCAGGGCAGGCGCCGGAAAATGGCGGTCAGCGTTTGCGCTCCGGACTTGTCCGCTTGCAGCGGGCGGCGTCGCCACCACATGACATATCCCCAGCAGACCAGCGTGGCCAGCGCAGAGGCGAACGCGATCAGTGCCAGTTGGTTGGGCAGGCCGAACAGAATGCCCATGTGCAGGTCGATGCCCCAGCGGGTGAGCTTGGCCGCCAGCGGATAGTCGGCGAAATCGGCGCGATCGGTCACCGCCATGCTGTTCGGGTCGAGGGCGACCTGGTCGACCTGGGTCGGCCAGCTGCGATCCACTTCGCGGATTTGCCAGGCATGATTCGCGTCGACGGGTGGGATCATCTCGATCCGGCCGGCATCGATACCGGCGGCTCTTGCGGCCCGATACGCGCGATCGAAGTCCTGCGGGGCGACGGCGGGACTCGTCATCCGCGCCATCGTTGCGCCGTGGTGCTCGGCGTGTGCATCCGCCATGTCATGTGACGATGCGGTCAACTCGGTCGACACGCTGGGCGTGCCCCAGCCCCACGCATGCCGCAACTGGGCGATGTTGCCGCCCGCCCACTGCGACCAGGTCAGCCCGGTGGCGGAGAAGAACAGCAGGCCGATCACGGCGACGACGCCCAGCGTGGCGTGGCGTTGGCGCATGCGCTGTGATCCGCGGGCAACGGCTTGCCGGCCACGGCGACGTTGCCACCATAGAAAAACGCCGCCCAAGACCGCGAGCCAAAGCCAGGAAGCGGCCAGTTCGCTATAGATGCGACCGACATCGCCCAACAGCAGGCCACGATGGAACTGGTCGAGCGCCGTGCGCAGCGGCAGCACGCCGCTGGTGCCGTAGACCGTCATGTCGCCACGAATGGCGAGGGTGACGGGGTCGACGAATACCGCGCGATTTTCCGAAGGACCGTACTGCTCGCCGGCGAACATGACTCGAGTGGTGGTGCTCGGCTCGGGAGCGGGGCGCACGGCCGCCGGCGACAGGAATGAACCGGCCGCCCGTTGCGCCGCTTCGATCTGGCGTGCCAATGGCTGGGGCGTGCCTGACGGGTTTTCGGTGGTCAAGGCATCGTGATAAAGCCAGTCTTCCAGCTGCGGCGTCAGCGCGTAGGCGATGCCGGACAGCGCGGCGACCAGCAGGAAAGGGCCAACGAAAAGGCCGACATAGAAATGCAGCCGCGTAATCAGCGCGATCAGCAGTTGTTGCGTACGACGGCGTTCGGCCGGCGACGAGGAAGAAAGTGCCATGAAAGATCTCCGGGTTCGAACCGTGTAGCGCTACCGCCATCGATCCATCCGAGGCGATCGCGATCGACCACCGGACGAGCCGACGCAGGTCGGTTCCGGTGGCGGATGAGTGGGTCAGGTCGGAATACGAACGCCGGGAGGGGCGCGGGTAACATAACGGGGATAGATGGGCGTCGACGGCGTCGTAACCGTTGTGGCCGATGCGACGAAGCCCGCCGGCGGTGGGGTAACGGCCGGCACGACCCTGGGCGGTTCCAGTCCGGGGGCATGCAGGAACAGCTCGCAATAGCCGCACGCCGCCATGTCGTGGGCGGAGAGGAGTATCGGCTTCGAGGTCGCGCCAGTCTCTTCCATGCCATGGGCATGCACCGACGACGGCATCGAGTGCGCCATCGATGCCGCGGCGCCGGACGGCATGTCCATGAGCCGCTGGGTCTGGCTGATCAACGGACCGGCAAACGCCATCAGCATGGCGAACAGTGCCAGCCAGGTCAGCGATCGATACCAGCGATGCCAGAAGCGTGTCATAGGGAAGCCCGGGGCGCCGTCACAGTCCGGCGACTCTAGCGGGTATGAGGCGTGACGCCAATCCCGACTTGGCAGGTGTGTGATTATGTCGCACCGCGAATAGGGGGCGCGTCATTGCCGAAGAGAACTCACGCCAGCGTCGTCAGCCCCTCGTGCCCCAGCAGCCACTGCTTGCGTGGCAGGCCACCGGCGTAGCCGGTCAGCTTGCCGTTGGCGCCGATCACGCGATGACAAGGCACGATGATCGCGATCGGGTTGCGTCCGTTGGCCGCGCCGACCGCGCGCACCGCCTGGGGCCGGCCGATGGCCGCCGCCAACTCGCGGTACGAGCGGGTTTCTCCATACGGAATTTCCCGCAGTGCCTGCCATACGCTGCACTGGAATGCGGTGCCACGCGGCGCCAGAGGCAGATCGAAAGCGCTCAGGCATCCCTGGAAGTAGGCATGCAACTGACGCGAGCACTCCTCGGTCAGCGCGCTTGGACGTCGTGGATGGCGCGTCTCGCCGGTGAAGGAAAGCCAGGTCAGGCCCGATTCGCTTGCGCGGATCTCGATCGGGCCGAGCGGGACGTCGCCGGGCGGTGTGTAGACGTCGACGTACTCGTCCTCGAGGGTCGGCAGGCGAGGATCGACGTGGGGATGGGGAGGAAAGCGGTTCATAGAATGCCATTCCAAAGTTGCAGTGTGAGATAGCTGCGCCAGGGCGAGGCGAGCGCCGGATCCAGCGGACTTTCCAATTGCGCCAGCGCGCGGCGCACGCCAAGATCGCTGCCAAGCCAGATGTCCGGGTGGCTATTGCCGCGAAAGGCCGCGACATCGGCGGTCCAGGGACCGATGCCCTTGAGTCGCGTCCAGGCCGATGGCTTGTCGGCGATGTCTCCCGCGAGCGTTGCCCGGGCCAGACATCTCAAGGTTTCCCGGCGGCTGGCGGGTAGCTTGAGGAAGGCGAGATCGCTGGCGGCGATGGTGGCCGGGGTGGGGAAGCGGCGACGATCCTGTTCATCCGGTTCGCCCAGGCGATCGACAAGCTGCTGAATCAGGCGGTTGGCGGCGGCGATCGAGACCTGCTGGCCGAGGATGGCACGAATACCGGCCTCGAAAACGTCCCACAGACCGGGCAAACGGAGTCCAGCAACCAATGGCAGCGAGGGCGCACACCGTGCGAGATGGCTTTCGATCGTCTGGGTGTCGGCATCCAGGTCGAGCAGGCGCCGGATCTGGCGCACGATGGCATTGAGCGAGCCGAGATCGCTGAGTTCGAGGGTGACCTCGAAGCGATGATGCCTGGCATCGTGTATCGCGGTGAAATGGCCGGTGGTCGTGCCCCAGCGCAGCGTGCGCCCGAAGGCGTGCTCCTCGACCCACTCGAGACCCTCGATGAGATGCCGCGCGTAGAAATGACGCAGGCGCTCCCATCGATAGGGCGGGCGATAGGCGAGTTTCAGCGTCAGTCGCGCCTGTTGCGATCCCGCTCCCCGCGAGCGCCGGATGTCGCTCGGTGTCAGCGCCATCTGGTGCTTGAAGGCATCGTTGAAACGTCGCAGGCTGGCGAAGCCGCTGGCATAGGCGACATCGGTGACGGGCAGGCTGGTCTGGTGCAGTAACTGCTTGGCGAACAGGCACTGGCGATAGAGCGCATAGGCCTTGGGCGAAACCCCGAAGCCGCGCTGGAACAACTGCCGCAGATAGCGTTCGCCGATGCCGAGGCGCTCGCACAGCTCGACGACGCTACCACGCTGCAGGGCGCCTTCGTCGATCAGGCGCATGGCCCGCGTCAGTGTGGTTTGCGCACCCTGCCAGGCGGGGGAATCCGGGGCGCTGTCCGGGCGGCAACGCAGGCACGGCCGGAAGCCGGCCCGGGCGGCGGCGATGGCCGATTCGAAATAGCGCACGTGGCGTTCCTGCGGCGGTATCGCCGGGCATACCGGCCGGCAGAAGATACTGGTGGTGGTGACGGCGACGAAGAACCGGCCATCGAATCGCGCATCGCGCGCCAGGCGGGCTTGCCTGCATTGTTGGGGATCGAGCATGGCGTTCGCTCCGCGACCCATCGAAGAGACGCCAGTGTAACGCGAGATGTCGTGTCAACTCGCCGGATTCGGCACTCGATGTCGGATGCCTCTGCGGGTCACTCCCAGATCTTGTCATAGTCGTCCCAGTAACGGCCCATGTCGCGATCCTGGGTCAGCCCGTACAGCGTGTAGCGGCGCGCCAGACGGGCACCGCCGTCGCGGGTCAGCGGCTGCCAGGCGATGGTGGTGCCGTTGCGGCTGGATTCGGTGAAGAAGGCATCGAACGGGATCGAGACATAAAGCCCCTTGTCGAAGCTGCCTTCGCCGTAGGCGTCGCCGGCATTGGTGAAGGTCGCCCAGGCGCCGACGCGCACGCCGGAGTCGAACGCCCGCGACAGGTCGAAGGTGACGCCCTCATCCTTGGCCAGGTAACGGCCAACACTGATCTGCGCCAGCACGTCTTCGATTCCGGTTTCGATGTAGGCGGTGGCATGACCGGTCCAGGTATCGTAGTCGCGCATGTCGAAACGCTGGTCGAAGTCGCGCTGCTTGACCCAGTTGAGATCGATGCCGAAGGCCACCGGGCTGTCGAACGGACGGTAGAGAATCTCGCCGCCGGCACCGGCATACATCATCTCCAGCAGGCCGCCATAGGCCATGCCGTACCAGTCCTGTCCAAAGCGCGCCGTACGCGTGTACTGCAGGTTATAGATCCCCAGATTGGTCTCATCCAGATAGGTGCCGATGTAGGTCCGCACGCGGGGGAGTTCGGAACTGGCGATATAGTCGTACTTGTCGAAGTTGTCCGCCAGGTTCAGTGCCAACTGACCGCTGAACCAGCCGTTGGGATCCGTCCGATACTCCGCGTCCAGCTTGGCGTAGATCTGATAGAGATAACCGTCCGGCCCGCCCAGGTTCTGGTTCAGTCCCGGTGAAAGATTCCAGCTGAACTGTTCCAGGTCGTCCTCGTAAAGCAATTCGCCGCTGGGCTTTCGATCGCTCGGCTGGGTCAGCGCGGAAGCGTATAGGCCGTAGTGATACTGCTGATCGTAAGCGGTGGAACGGGCGGCATTGAGATAAGCCCGGCGGTCGTGGACGTCGTCGCGAAGCCCCATGCCGACGCTTTGCCAGTGGTAGCGATAGGTATCGATGTCGTCGGCGGTATGGTTGTTGAGAATGCGGTTGGCGCGGCTCTCGCTTTCCAGCATCGAGCGGTACTTGGTGGCTTCTGCCTCGACCACCAGTTCGTCGTCGTCGCGGGTGATGCGCCGCACGCGCATCCCGGCATTGTTCTGAAGCTCGCGGGTGACTCCGTCCCAATCCTGGGTCGTCTGGCGTGGTGCTGCTTGCAGGGGGACTGGTTGCGGATCGCCGGTCTTGGGCTGCGACCAGCCGGCCAGGTTGCCCCTGAAGGTGATGCCCAACATTGCGGTGTTGCCGCGCTCCCATCCGGCGCTGAGCGCGATGTTGTCATTGAGCTGGAAACGTGCCCCGAGGTTGAGCGGCGAGTCCTGGTCCTGCGGATTGTCGAGCGGCTCGCTGCGGTAGTCGTTGCCGTCGTACTCGAGCTGCAGGGTCAGCGGTTCCCACGGGGTTTGGTATTCGACCCCGCCGAACAAACCCATGTCGCCGCTGAACAGATCGCCTAGCTCGAAGTCTCCCGCTTGTTCGGGATTCTCGGTTGAGCGCTTGTCGAACCGATCCGATATCGCAGACAGCGGATTGCCGATATTGCTCCCGGCCGCCAGATACCCCCAGCCAAGCCCCAGCGTGAAGTCGAAATCGTACCAGCGTTTGCTGGCCACCAAGTACTCGCTACCGAACAACCCCGTGCCGCCAAAATCGCGAAACCCGAGAGCGACGGTGGGAAGATGACGGCTTTCTTCGAGTAGACGAAACTTGAAGTCGACCCCTTTATCTAGATAAGAACGATCATCGTCGCCTGATGCGCCATAATCTCGGTTCAGCACCGAGGTGTAGCGGAAACCCGCCTCGAGCCAATCCATTGCCTGGACACTGACGTTGTAACGCGAATAGGGCGAGACATGGCTGTAGTTGAGCGAGATATCGCCGAGTGGTGCCATGCGGGCGGTTGGCGTCTGCATCAGCCCCACGCCGCCAAAGTCGGCGCGGGCCTGGCCCAGTTCGGCGTGCGCCAAGGGCGCGTATGCCAGCAACATGGGAAGAGAAACGCCCATGGCGGGCGTAACACGGCGCAGCGTGGTCATGCGGCGATCTGCGGTTTTCGTCATGAGCGTGGCTTACTGGTCTTACTGGTAGAGATGGGCTGGAACGACCGAGATGCACTCATCGCCGGGCAAGCGTGTGGCCAGGAACCGGGGCAGTGCCATATCGACCCACTGGGCACTGACCGAAGCCAGGGGAAGAGCGATCACGACACGGCTGCCGGGGGCCAACGGGGCCTGCTCGTGGTTCCAGGCCGCAATTCCCAGTTCGCGTACGTCTCCTTGTGGAGAGACCAGCTGCATGGTGTCGGCGCGGGCATAGGCCGTTTCGTCCAGATCGTCGAGCAGCGTGTCGGTCGTCATTCCCGGTTGCCACGTTAGCCGCTCGACACCCAGCGGGGTCCATGCCTCGACCCAATTCGGTGTCTCGCACCAGCCCATCTGGTCGATATCCTCGATCCGCGGTATCTGCCGCAGGTGGGCCATCAGCCAAGTGGGGTCGACCCGTCCGGGAATGCGTCCTTTATCCAGTTTGGCCAGGCCTTCCTGCCAGGCTTGCAGGCCATCTGCCACTTCCGGTGCAGCCCATAAGCGAGCCTGCATTGCGAGCCCGTCGAGCTCGGCCACGAGTCGTTGCCGCCGATGGCGGTCCTCTGCCTCGAGATCGTCGCGCACCACATAAGCGCGGGCCCAGTTCACCGGCATCTCTCGCTCGATCTCCAGCCAGGCGTCCAGCAGCGTCGGTTCCGGCGATGGGGGCTGATGCCCTTCGACGTCGATAGTGAAGATCGATGCCGGTTCGGTGTCATCCTGGGCATGAGCGTCGCCGGCGACGCTGCATAGCGCGAGCGCCAGTAGCCAGAGGCTGGCAGATGACAATCGGTTCTGAGGGGTTACCATGGGGCGATCACATCCTTGATTGGCTTGAAAACACTGCATAAATGCCTGCGCAGTTGAATCGCTGCGTTATGTCCGCCATCCCTGGCGGTCACCGAAGGCCGGCCTGCGGCCGTTTAAATTCGCTCCCGGCGAATTTGTGCGCGGTGCTCAAAGACTCGCCTAACCCATGTTATGTCTCGCCTTTTGCGCTCCGTGCGCCTTGCGCTTCATTCTGCTCGTCGATTTATTCAGCATTTCCTTCACGGAAATCCCTGTCTTTTCCCTGTCTTTCCGAATTACCCACTAGCCGTATTGGCTGAGACTACCATGGCCGCGCGATTCGCCACTCGAATGCCGGCGCCTCGGGCCAGGGCTGCGTTTCGGCCGCCCACAGGCGGCCATCCTCGGGCGATCGCCAGAAGGTACTCGTCGTCACCGCGCCGTCGTCCCAGATGAGCGTTTCGTGACAAACCTGCAAAGCGCGAGTCATCAGCGGTAGCGTGACGTCCGAGGTGTCCGGTTCGCAGGCGAGGGTGGCCTCGGCCTGGCCCTGGTGGACGTAACCGTCCGCCGTTTTCCACTCTCGCGAGACACGATAAGTGGTCCGCCCCGAGAGTGTCCGCCAGGGTAATCCCTGGCCATCGTTGTCGCCCGCGTCGCTGATTCGCGTGTCGATCAGGTCTTCTTCAAGCCCCGCGGTACTTTTCAGGTAGCCGTCTTGCATGGTGACGGTCGAACTGTCGGCAAACTGCCAGTACGTCGTGTCGCCGGCCTGTTCGGCCAGGATGATCAGTCCGCCGTTGCCGTTGACTTCCAGGTCGAGAGAGGCGTATTCGGTCGCTTCGGCCTGGGCGCTGATATCCTCGTCGCCGGCACCTTCGAGCAGACTATTGACCGAAGGGCCCCGGCCGAGCGTACAGCCAGCCGTGGACATCGCTATGACGCAGGCCGACAGACGAAAGAAGACCGCCCGAAGGCGGCCTTCCAGGCAGTAATGACGTACCGCTGTCATTACCGGGTCCCGGTCGTACCGGTCGTGCCGGTAGTTCCAGTACCGCTCGTGCCATCGCTACCACCCGCGACAGCCAAGGCGCCGACCGATGACGCCGCCGCACTAACGGCAACAGCGGATGCTGCCGTAGCACTGGCGGCGCTACCGGCACCGGCGGCGTGGCCGATCGCCACTTCCTGGGCGGTGGCAACTGAAGAGACAGCCATTAAAGCGACTGCCATGATGGCCAGTTTCTTCATAAGTACCTCCTAAATGTTGGTTAAACCAACGGATGTGGTCCGAAGACCATCTACATTCTTACCAATATTATGCGTCGCGGCAATTACAACTTGTCAATTCATTTTCCTGAATGCCATGAAATTGTCTTTTTGGAGATATCTAGTCGCAATGCACTGATGAGTCACAAGTAAACTTCGGTTTTGTACAAAGTGGTGCAAGCTCGCGTGTTTGGCGACAGTTGATTGTTTGTTTATGAAAGCAAAGAAAACATTTCGTAAAAAACAAACTTTAAATGTCAGGGAACAGCGACAGGTTGGCTCGAGGAAGAAATAGAGAGAGTGGCGGGGCGTTGAGCTTCGAGGAGTGCTGAACCAACTTAGCGGATTTTCTATCTCATTGATTTACTACGAAAGGCTTAGATAAGCCGCATGCGGGGAGTTGGGCATGAGTTTCGGCTAGGTCAAAGGCTTACCCGATCTGCGTAAACTAAGGTTAATTTTGTATATTATATTTTTAATATGTATCTGAATGTACTTTAACTGCGTTAATAATCCTAGGGAATCCGCATTGGGTTGTCGCAAATACGTCACACTTCTACGCTATCTCTGGTTCTGCGAAATGCGTAAGAAAATGGCGTTTTGTCGCATTGACGACATGGGATGTCAGTTAATGTAACGTAATTGTTATGGCTTTGTTGTCTTTTTATTAACTTGGCATGTAATTCGCATTGCTTGAATTGTTTATCGCTCCCGATAAGGATTGGTGAGCTTTTCGAGCCGACACTTAGTGCGGCTTCCAAGTTTATTTAATGGGCTTCGGGGAATGCCGTTATTACCTTGGGGCGGTAGCGTGTTTAAAATTTTTATCAAATAAAGATATAGGGTCTTATTTATTACGCGGCGTCGGATCGAATGCGCGGCCGGCGCCCGGCTGGGACGACGAATAAGGTATCAATACGGATGATGCGATTGCATGGCGGTAGGTGGAGTGCGGCTTGCGCCGGCGTTTCGTTATTGATTGGATTGACGGGATGTGCCTTCGCTCCCGGCGGCCATATCGACTACGACACCGATTCTGCACCCATCGACGACCTGGTCGATGTGGAGCCGATCACGCTGGGATTGGTGCGTACCCAGCAGACGATGAGCGCCGATGCCGGTGCGGACGGTACCGCACAGACCGCTGGACTGGATCCGAGAGCTCTGGATCGAGCGGTTGCCGATGCCAGGCAGACGGGGGCGAGTCGCAATTACGATTATCGTATCGGCGCCGGTGACGTGCTCTCGGTTACCGTCTATGACCATCCGGAACTGACGATTCCCGCGGGTGGCGAGCGCCCCAGCGAAGAGTCGGGCAGCACCGTCGAGAGTGACGGCACCATCTTTTATCCCTATGTCGGTCGCGTTCCGGTGGCCGGCCGGACCGTCGAGGCGGTTCGAGCCGAGCTGCAACGTCGATTGGCGAGCTACATCACCGAGCCCCAGGTCGACGTCAGGGTGGCCGGCTTCAACTCGCAGAAAGTCTATGTGACGGGGCAGGTCGATTCACCGGGGGTAATGGCCATCACCAACGTGCCGCTGACGGTACTGGATGCCATCAACCTGGCAGGGGGGCTCGATACCCAGGCCAATTGGCACGACGTGGTATTGACCCGTGGCGACGAGACATTTCATGTCGATGTCTACGACATGCTGCAAAAGGGAGAGTTACAACAGAATCGGCTGTTGCAGGATGGGGATGTGCTGCATGTGCCGGATTTGGGTGACCAGAAAGTCTTCGTCATGGGCGAGGTCATGGACCCGGTTTCCCTGCCGATGGGCAACTCACGCTTGTCGCTGACCGACGCCTTGTCCCAGGCCGGCGGGATGGACGAGGCCCAGGCCGATGCCAAGGGCATTTTCGTCATTCGCCAGGCATCGCCGGACAGCGGCAAGCTCGCCACGGTCTATCAACTCGACGCACGTAACGCGACGGCGCTGGTTCTGGGAACCCAGTTCATGCTTCAGCCGACCGACATCGTCTACGTGACGGCGGCGCCGCTCAGTCGTTGGAACCGCGTCGTCAACCAGCTGACACCGACCATCACCTCTGTCTATCAGGTGACGCGTGCAACACGCGATTTCGACGAACTCCGGGATTCCAACAACTGAGATGTTTGATCGCATATTGGTGCTGTGCACCGGCAATGTCTGCCGCAGCCCGGTCGCGGAGGCGTTGCTCAAGCAGCGTTTTCCAGCCAAGCGCATCGCTTCCGCGGGGCTGGGGGCATTGGTCGGAGAGGGCGTGGATGCGCGGGCGAGAGCGCTCGCCGAGGCCGACGGACTGGATGTCGGCGGGCACGTCGCGCGCCAGGTCGATGAAACCATGCTGCGGGAAGCGGATCTCGTGCTGGTGATGAGCGATGGCCAACGCCGCGCGATCGCCGAGCATTTTCCCTCGGCTTCGGGCAAGACCATGCTGTTCGCCCGTTGGCTCGACGAGACCGAGGTGCCCGATCCCTACCGCAAGAGCGAAAGCGCTTTCGAGCATGTCCATCAACTGCTGGTACGCGCGGCTGATAGCTGGATAGGCAAGATGCCGGACCGATGAAAGGATGCAACGACCACACATGACTACGACTGCCTCATCGACAATGCCCGTCGCCCGCAATCACGAAGAGATCGATATTCGGCGACTGCTGGGTATCTTGCTGGATTACAAGAAGTGGATACTGCTGAGCGTAATCGGGTTCGCGCTGATCGGATTGGTCTACGTGTCGTTGGCGACACCGATCTATCGTGCCGATGCGTTGGTGCAGATCGAGAGCGCGGCGCCGGGCAACAATCCGTTGAAGGAAGTCTCCACGCTGTTGGGGCAGGAGCCGCCGACGCTCTCCGAGATCGAGATCATTCAGTCGCGCATGGTATTGGGGCAAGCGGTCGATCTGCTCAATCTCGATATCAACGTCTCGCCGGTGAGCGTGCCGGTGATCGGTACCTTCCTGCAGCGTCAGGGCATCGGGCGCCCCGGTTTCGCCGAACACTGGGGTTACGCCTTCAGCGGCGAGTCGGTGGCGGTCAGCGAAATGCCGGCTGCGGATCAGTATCTGGGGCAGACCTTCAGGCTCGAGGTGATCGATAGCTACAGCTATCGACTATTCGACGAGGACGGCGATGCGTTGGGTACCGGAAAGGTCGGCGAACTGAGCACCTTTCTGGATGGTGGCCTGTCGATGCGGGTGACCTCGATCGACGCGCCCGCGGGGGCCGAATTCGATGTCCAGCATATCCCGCGTCTGGCGGCGATCAACGGCTTGCGGGGGCGCTTCGCGGTGGCCGAGGCCGGCAGCGAAACGGGCATTCTGAGTTGGAGTCTGACCGGAACCGATCCCGCCGAAACCCAGAAGACGCTCAATACCATCGCCGACATCTACTACTCCCAGAACGTCCAGCGCCAGTCCGAGGAGGCTCGCAAGAGCCTCGAGTTCCTCAACACCCAGGTGCCGGAGATCCGCAAGCAGGTCAATCAGGCCGAGGAGAAGCTCAACGCCTACCGTGAATCGAAGGACAGCGTGGATCTGTCGATGGAGACCCAGTCGGTGCTGGACCGCATCGTCAATCTGGAGTCCCAGCTCAACGAACTGGAGATGAACGAAGCGGAGATCGCACAGCGTTTCACCAAGAGCCATCCGACCTATCAGGCGCTGCTCGAGAAGAAGGCCCAGCTTCAGCGCGAGCGTGAGAACCTCAACCAGCAGGTCAAGCAACTACCCCAGACCCAGCAGGAAATCCTGCGTTTGCAGCGTGACGTCGAGGTCAATAACGAGATCTACGTACAGCTGTTGAACAAGGTGCAGGAGACCAAGATCGCCGAGGCGAGCACCGTCGGTAACGTGCGCATTCTGGACCATGCCCAGGCGCAGCCGGCGCCGGTGGCGCCCAACAAGCCGTTGCTGATGGCGGTGGCGATCATCGTCGGTCTAATCGTGGGTGTGGCGGCGGTCTTCCTGCGCGCCATGTTCAATCGCGGCATCGAAACCCAGGAGCAGATCGAGGAACTCGGATTGCCGGTCTATGCCACCGTGCCGCTCTCCGACGAGCAGAGCAAGCTCAACCGCAGCCGGGTGAAGCGCAAGTCGCCCGCCGGGCGCAGCTATCCGGCCGGGCTATTGGCGGCGCGCAACCCGGCGGACGTTTCGGTCGAGGCGCTGCGTGGCCTGCGCACCAGCCTGCATTTCGCCATGCTGGAGGCGAGCGACAATCGTCTGATGATCACCGGGCCCAGCCCGAATGTCGGCAAGAGTTTCATCAGCGTGAACCTGGCGGCAGTCTGTGCCCAGAGCGGCCAGCGGGTACTGATCGTCGACGCCGACATGCGCAAGGGGCATGTCCATAGTGTGTTCGACGCGGATTCCGCGAACGGGCTCAGCGACTACCTGGCCGGAAAATTGCCGCTGGAGAGCGTGATCCGTGACGTCGAGGGTTTCGACAGCCTGGATTACGTGGCTCGCGGCATGGTGCCGCCCAATCCCTCCGAGCTGCTGATGAATGCGCGTTTCAGTGAGTTCATGACCGCTGTGAGTGAACGCTACGATCTGGTGATCATCGATTCGCCACCGATTCTGGCGGTGACCGATGCGGCCATTATCGGCAAGCAGGCGGGAACGACCCTGATGCTGGCGCGCTTCCAGCTCAACCCGGTCAAGGAGCTCGAGCTGGCCGTCAATCGCCTGAGAACGGCGGGAGTGGAACCGCGCGGTGCGATTCTCAACGCGGTGGAGCGCAAGGCGGCCACCGAATACGGCTACGGCTACTACCACTATAGCTACAAGTGAACGGCATGAACCGGACATTGACGACAGGCTGGCACCGCCGGGTTGCCTCTCGACTGCGGGGGGACCTGTTCCTGTCACTATGTCGAACCTTCGCCGCCCGGGGCATTGCCGCGCTCGGCACGATTTTCCTGGGCGTGGTCCTGGGCCGTCTCTACGGGCCCCAGGGGGTTGGGATCTTCGCTCTGGCCCAGAGCGTGATATTCGGCGCCGGTATCATCGCTTGCTACGGACTGAATGGCGCGCTGATGCGCTATGTCAGTCAGGACAACGATAGCCCCGACATCATGCGCTACTTGCGCTGGGCGATGTTGCGCTCCATCGGCTTGAGCCTGTTGCTTGGCGCGTTGGTAGGAACCCTGCGTCATCCCATTGCCAGTGTTTTCGATTCGCCGGATCTCGCGGGATTGCTGGTCGCCATCGCACTTGCCATTCCCGCCTTCACGCTTTCCTTCGTGCTGTCGGGCTTTCTCAAGGGCGTCGGTATGCCGGCACGTGCCAGCCTGCAGGAGAATGGGTCGATTTCGTTATGGGCGGCGATCTGTACCGTCGTCTTCGTGGCAGTCGATGACTCGCGTTCCATTTCCCAGGCGGGGTGGGGATTCTGCCTGGCTGCATGGCTGGTCTGCGCCCAAGGGGGATTCCATACCTGGCGCTGGTTGTATCGGCATCCGCATGTCAGGCGTGCCGGAAGAGCGGATCGAGCAGCCCCGCCGTCGAAGGGGGCGTTCTTCTCCACGGCGCAGAGTTTCATCATGCTCAATATGTCCATGTTCCTGCAGCAGGTACTGGGTATGTTGATCGCCGGCGCGCTGTTGAGCCACAGCGACCTGGGGCTATTCAAGTCCGCCGAACGTGTCGGCATGATCATCAGCTTCATTCTGCTGGTCATCAACGCGGTGTTTCCACCACGTTTCGCCAAACTCTTTCACCAAGGTAAACATGCTGCGCTCGAGCGTCTGGCCCGGCAGAGCTCCTTGGTAGCGACCACCATGGCGCTGCCGGCGGCGATCCTCTGTTTCGTCTTTCCCGAGTGGGTACTGGGCTGGTTCGGAGCCGAGTTCCACCAGGCTGCCAATCTGCTGCGAATTATCGTCATCGGTCATCTGATCAATGTGGCGACTGGCTCCGTGGCTTTTCTGCTGACCATGACGGGGCGCGAAAAGCTGATGCGTAACATCACCTTGATTTGCAGCGGGCTGGGGGTGTTGGCCTTTCTTCTATTGATTCCTCTGTTCGGAGCGCTGGGCGCGGCGATGTCCCTGGCATTGGTGCTGGCGCTGCAGAATATCGTGGCGGCGTTGTTCGTATGGAAAGAGATGAGGATCGTCATGCTGCCGATCCGGTTGTGACGAGTCTCTCGGATCGGCAGCTACGAGCGGAAG
>NZ_PZJU01000037.1:0-4605 GCF_003206715.1 Salinicola peritrichatus
GACCACCTCACGGTGGCCTGATCCTGCTCGGCTTTCTGCTGGCGTGGCTGCCGGCCGCTACCGCGATCGCCGTGCACGGGGTGATCCAGCTCTCTGCCAACGCCTCGCGGGCCTGGCTATCGCGCCGTTTCATCGACTGGCGCATCGTCGGCTCGATCGCCGTGGGCGTGGCCATCGCCGCCTCGTTACTGGCGTTGGTTCGCTACTCGCCGAGCGAGACCGTGGTGCTGATCGTGTTGGGGCTGATGCCGGTGATGGTGTGGATTCCCAAGCGCTGGTTCCACTTCGATGTGTCGCGCCCTTGGCATGCGGTGGCCTGCGGCATCGTCTCCGGCGGTCTGACCATCGCCGTCGGCGTCTCGGGGCCGACCATCGACATCGGCTTCATCCGCACCCAGCTCGATCGGCGTACCGTGGTGGCGACCAAGGCCACCATCCAGGTGATCGCCCACACGCTCAAGATCCTGTTCTACTGGCAGGCGGCTTTGGCCATGAGCGGCGGGCAGTGGGGCTGGGTCTTGCTGGGCATCCCGTTCGCCTTTCTCGGCACCCGCAGCGGCAATCTGATTCTGACCCGGCTGACCGATTCAGGCTTTCGCTACTGGACGCGCTGGATTGTCACCGTCGTCGGCGCCTACTACTTGATACGAGGCCTGATCGGCCTGCTGTCGTGACGACCTTCAACCCCGTGACGGGCTGACGCCGAAATATCGCTTGTACTCGCGGCTGAACTGGGAGGTGCTGCGGTAGCCCACTTCGCTGGCCGCGCGGGCGACGTTCATTCGCTGCTGGCCGAGCAGGGCGCGGGCCTTGAGCAGCCGCAGGCGCTTGAGATACTGCAGCGGCGACTGTTGCGTGGTGCGCTTGAAATGATGGTGAAAGTGCGAGGCGCTCATGTTGGCCCGTGCCGCCAGCGTTTCCACCGTCAGCGCGGTGGCGAAATGGCGGTGCAGATACTCCAATGCATCGACGATGCGGGCGTATTGCCCCTGGCGTTGCACCAGCTGGCGCAGCGAATCGCCCTGTGGCCCGCGCAGGGCGGCAAACAGGACTTCCCGTACGCGTCCCGGCCCGAGAATACGGCAAGCGCTCGTGTCGTGCAGGCAATCCACCAGGCGCAGCACGCACTCCTCCATCGTTGCATCCAGTTCCACCGCTGCCATCGGTGCCGGTTGGCGTCCATCGTCGACGCCGGCCGGCATCTGCTGGACCAGTTCGCTCAGGGTCAATGGATCGAAGGCGATATTGACGCCGAGCAGCGGTGTGTCCGCGTCCGCGCGCGTCTCGCACTCGAAGGGCAGTGGTAGCGCCTGGACCAGATAGTTGCCGGGCCCGTAATGGATCACTCGCTCGCCCAGGTAGCCGATCTTGTCGCCCTGGGCAATGACGAAGATTCCCGGCTCGTAGATCAGCGGCGTGCGCGAGTGGCCGCAGTGCGAATGGATCAGCTTGACGCCTTCGATCGCGGTATCGCTGAATCCCTCGCCGCTGACCAGTGGCATCAATGCCCGAGCCAATCGGTGAGCCGTGGGTGGCTGCGGCTTGGCGCCGACGCGGCCGCCGGCCGAGGGGGCGCGATCGAGCAGGGATGAGTGGGACGCGGACATGGCTATCTCCCGGCGAATTAGGCTTTGTACGAAAACTGCCTGTACTCGGCCATACGGCGTTCGCTCACCATTTTTTCGTACGAAGTCTAGCGAACGGTCAGCGCATTGTGCATGAAAACGGCGCTTTGTGACCTCTTATCCTGATCATGATCACAGCATCCTGCAAAGCTTCGACAGAAACGGGCATGGCTGCCCAGCGCGGGATGGATCAAACTTTCAGCGTTCTCCAATCGCCGGTTCCGGCCCAGAAAAGGACTCTGTTCATGACTCAAGCTACTGCCACGCCTGCCAAGGGCTATGCGGCTCATAACGCCACCACGCCGCTGGCGCCATGGAATTTCGAGCGCCGTGCGCCGCGCCCGGACGATGTCGCGATCGACATTCTCTACTGCGGCGTATGTCACAGCGACCTGCATTTTTCCCATAACGATTGGGGGAATGGGGTCTATCCGGTGGTGCCTGGCCACGAGATCGTCGGCCGCGTGACGGCGGTGGGCAGCGAGGTCACCCAGTATCGCGAGGGCGATCTGGTCGGCGTCGGCTGCATGGTCGACTCCTGCCGTCATTGTCAGGCCTGCGAGGACGGTCTCGAGCAATACTGCCTCGAAGGCTTCACCATGACCTACGGCAGCCCGGACGAGCACGGTCACGGCGGCGGCCTGACCCAGGGCGGTTATTCCGACTCCATCGTGGTCAGCGAGCGCTTCGTGGTACGCATGCCGGATGGCATCGATCTCAAATCCGCCGCGCCGATCCTGTGCGCCGGGATCACCACCTATTCGCCGCTCAAGCACTATGGCGTCAAGGCCGGGCACAAGGTCGGCGTGATCGGCATGGGCGGTCTCGGCCACATGGGCGTCAAGCTGGCCAAGGCGCTCGGCGCGGAAGTGACCATCTTCACCCGCTCCGAAGCCAAGGTCGCCGAAGCCAAGAAACAGGGCGCGGATCATGTCGTCATTTCCACCGACGCACAGCAGATGGAAGCCGTCGCCGGGCAGTTCGACTTCATGCTCGATACCGTGCCTGTGCAGCACGACATCAACCCCTACCTCAATGCGTTGAAGTACGACGGTACGCACATCCTGGTCGGCCTGCTCGAGCCGCTCGAGCCCGCCGTCGAAGGCTTCAACCTGGTGTTCAAGCGCCGCGTGCTGGCCGGCTCGCTGATCGGCGGCATGCCGGAGACGCAGGAAGTGCTCGACTTCTGCGCCGAGCACGGCATCACTTGCGATGTCGAGATGATCGATATCCAAAACATCAACGAAGCCTGGGAGCGCATGCAGAAGGGCGACGTGAAGTACCGCTTCGTGATCGACATGGCGTCGCTGAAAAACTGAGTCTGGGCTGCGCCCAGAGCTGTAAGCTGTAAGCTTGAAGAAAGGTCAAAAGCGCCTGCCTTGGCAGGTCGGGTTTTGGCTCTTTCGCTTCCGAATGCCAGTGACACTGTCGCTGGCATTTTTGCGTGCTGCCTGGAATTTATTTTCTTACAGCTTATGGCTTCCGGCTCCCGGCGAAGCCGGGCTCAAGACTGAATCCTGACCAATCCTTCCTGCGCGGTCGAGGCGACAAGTCGGCCGTCGCCGTCATAGAAGCTGCCGCGGGCAAAGCCCCGGGCGCTGCCGGCCCACGGGCTTTCCATCACGTAAAGTAGCCAGTCGTCGAGCTTCGGGTCCTGGTGAATCCACAGCGCATGATCGAGACTCGCGATGCGCAGGCGTGGGTCGCCGAACTCGACATCGTGGGCGAGCAGGGTCGTCAACAGCAGGTTGAAGTCGGAACCGTAGGCGAGCAGATAGCGATGCAGGGCCGGATCGTCCGGCAGCGAGCCGCCGCTCAGGCGGAACCAGACCATCCGCGATGGCGGACAGGCGTGGCGCTCCTCGACGGTGATGAATTCCACCGGATGATCGTGAAAACGCTGATGCACGGCCTGGCCCTGGGCGATCAGGACGTCCGGCGTCGGCACCTCGGGCGCCGTTGGTTGATGATGGAGTCCGTGTTCGCGGCCCTGGAACGAAGCGCTGCAGAAGAAGATCGGCTGCCCCTTCTGGATGGCGGTGACGCGACGGGTGGTGAAGCTGCCGCCGTCGCGAACCCGATCCACCGAATAGATCACCGGCAGTTGGGCATCGCCGCGGCGCAGAAAATAGCCGTGGAGCGAATGCAGATAGCGGTCTTCCGGCACCGTGCGGGTGGCGGCCGCCGCCGCCTGGCCTAGCGCCTGGCCGCCGAACAGCTGCGGCAGCCCGAGATCCTGGCTTTGTCCGCGAAAGAGATTCTCTTCGAGTGCCTCGAGGCCGAGCAATCGTACGAGATCATCCAGGGCTTGAGTCATTCGGGTATCCTTGTGAAGGGGTGGCGCGTACGCAACGTCATCGTCAGAGTATCGTGCCAATCGCTGCCGCCGTCATCCCATGCCGGCGCGCCTGGCCGCAACGCCGCAATTCGATTCGAGAGCCGAACGTTTCATGATCCGCAGCGATGAATTCTATATGCACCGAGCACTGGAACAGGCGAAGCTGGCGCTCGCCGCCGGTGAGGTACCGATCGGCGCGGTGGTCATCGATGCCGACGGCGAGGTGATCGGGCACGGCTACAATCGGCCGATCGCCACCCACGACCCGACCGCGCATGCGGAAGTGCAGGCGCTGCGCGAAGCCGCCGCCCGGCGTGCCAATTACCGCCTGGAAGGCTGTTCGCTGTTCGTCACGCTCGAGCCTTGCCTGATGTGTACCGGCGCGCTGATTCACGCGCGTATCCGGCGGCTCGTCTATGCCGTTGCCGAACCCAAGGGTGGCATGGCCGAGTCCCGCGCCAACCTGTTCGCGCAACCCTGGTTCAATCATCGTGTTGCTGTGGATAGCGGTGTGTTGGCGGCGCCGGCGAAGCGTCTACTGAAGGACTTTTTCCAGCAGCGTCGCTCGGAGCCGTAAGCCATAAGCTAGAAGCTGGAAGAAAAATCAAAAGCAAAACCGTTTGATTTAGGGAAATGCTGAAT
>NZ_PZJU01000037.1:4612-68189 GCF_003206715.1 Salinicola peritrichatus
AGCACCGCGCAACGTAGCGATTCGCCTGCGCAGACATTTATGCAGTGTTTCCTTAGCCTGCGGAGGCGGAGAAGACTCAAGGCGTCCCTGTCGCCAGTTCGACCCGATTGCGTCCGCGCTGTTTGGCACGGTAAAGGGATTCGTCGGCCAGCTGGAACATCTGGTCGCGATTGACGGGGGCGTTCTCGCAGACGCTGATGCCGATGCTCAAGGTCACCGGCCGACCGTTGGGCAGAACCAGATCGCTGTGATAGACCGCCAGGCGTAGCTCGTCGGCGATGAGCGCCGCCCGTGCCCGATCGCAATGGGGCAGGCAAGCGACGAACTCCTCCCCGCCGTAGCGGCCGAACAGGCCGCCGGCCTTTTCTACCGGAGCGCGGCAGCGCTGGGCCAGTGACTTGAGATAGCGGTCGCCTTCGAGATGTCCGAAATGGTCGTTGACGCTCTTGAAGTGATCGAGATCGCAGATCATCAGCGTCAATGGCAAATGCTCGCTCTGCTCGTCTATCCAGCGCAGCAACTGGCGCCGATTGGGCAGTTGGGTGAGCTCGTCGTGACGTGCCATCCATTCCATTTCCTGCTGCAACCGTTCGCGCTTGTCCATCTCCTGCCGCAGCGAATCGTTGGCGGCCTTCGCCAGCCGATGCTGATGCGCCAGGCGGCGATAGATATAGAGTACCGTGTGCAGCAGATAGGCGAGCAGGATGCCGAAGATCAGCGTTACCTCGGGCAATCGGCTGCGCAATTCCAGCAGCCGGTTGAGGCTGGGCTGGACGCTGAGCGTCAGCCGGTCGGCGCCGAGCGGTACCTGTTGTGCGTAGCGCCAGTTGGCGAGATCGCCAACGGGCCCGTAATGGAAATAAAGCTGATCAACACCGCTTAGCGTCACTGCCTGGGCATGGTTGTCGGTATGCAGCAGCAGCGAGTTGAGCAGGGTATCGATGCTGACCACCATGCCCACCGCGCCGAGCAGCGTACCATTGACGCTATTTCTGACCGGCAGATAACTGATCACGCCGCGCCCGCCCTGCAGGAAGTCGACGATCCCCGTCTTGCCCTCGATCCCCCAGACCAAGGGCCGCTCCAGGGCCGCGCGATTATCCGGTTGAGCGTCGAACAGATTGATACCTACCAGCGCCTGGTTGCCACGCCGGGGGTAGACCCGGATGACGGTGCCGCTGAAATCGATGAAGGCGATATTCCGAAAATAGCTGAAGTCGTCGTGGTATCGCTTGGCCTGCTGTTCCCATTCGGAGCGGGTGGGAACATGGCCCAGCATGTCCCAGAAGCTGGTGAAACGGCGCATCGCCTTGAGGTGGGCGTCGGTCTCCGAGGCCAGCAGCGAAGCGATGCGATCGCCATCGTTGGCGATCAAGCGATAAAGGTGGTCGTCGTCGGCCCGGCGTTGCTCCTGCCAACTGATCATTGCCAGCAGCGCGATCGTAGCGCCCACGGTCAATGGTGGCAGGATACGCCGCCAGTAGCGGCGCAGAATCGGCAGCAGATCCAGCAATTGGGATAACCACAAAAGCCACAGGGCCACGATGACGCCTGATGGTGCGACCACGGTACTGGTGACGTGCACCGGCAGCGGCGCCAGCGCACGGTAGCTCAACCAGGCGCCCGAAAACAGGATCAACAGCAACAGCATTGGCGAGCCCAACCCCAGCCGCGACAGCAACAACAGGTTGAGTGCCAGTCCGAAGATCATGCAGGCGGAGAGAATCGGCGGGCGGAGATGATAGAGCAGCCAGCCGCCAGGCAATGTGTCGAGCCAGTGCTGCCAGGCCGCGACCGTGATCCAGTTCTCGGCGATGAGAAAGTTGGCGACGATCGTCAGTGCCAGCAGGCCGGTCGGTATCAACAGCCAACGACTGGCGCGAATCCACTGATGCTGGCTGGCAAGCTGGCCGAACCACAACAGACCCATCAACGGCATCAATACCCAGCGCTGATCTGGCGACATATCTGGCCAAGTCCCCAGAAGCAGGGCCGGCAATGCCAGATAGAGTGCAAAGCGTGACGCCAGCGGCATGGGGTTATTGTTCTCCTCGGTACTTTCGCCAACACACACCGCCAACTCACAGTATCGGCGCTACGACCTCGAAAGGTGCCAGGTCGTCCGAGTCGAGATCGCGCTCGCCCAGTTGATTGAACTGCTGCTGGCTATGGTTCACGTACTTCAATATCTCATAATAACGACGGATATTACGCACGTAGATTACCGGCTCGCCGCCGCGAGCGTAACCGTGCCGGACCTGGGAATACCATTCGCGTTTTTGCAGTAGCGGCAGCGACTCGCGCACATCCGCCCAGCGCTTGGGGTCGCCGCCGCGCAGACGGGCGATCTCCTGAGCGTCGAACAGATGCCCGAGGCCGACGTTATAGGCCGCCAGGGCCATCCAGGTGCGGTCGGGCTCGGGAATGTCAGCGGCCAGGCGCTGCTTGACGTGGGCCAGATAACGCGCGCCGCCGTCGACGCTCTGGCGCGGATCGAGGCGATCGTCGATGCCGACCTCGTCGGCGGTGGGGCGGGTCAGCATCATCAGTCCGCGCACGCCGGTCGGGGAGGTGGCGTCGGCCTCCCAGTGCGATTCCTGATAGCCCAGCGCGGCGAGCAGCCGCCAGTCGAACCCGGTTTCTCGCGCCGCCTCCTTGAAATAGGGCACGAAGCGCGGCAACCGGCTGCCGACATGATGAATGAACAGTCGCGCGCCGACGTATTCCAGATAGTCGTCGTGACCGAAGTAGCGCGCGATCAACTCATCGAGTTCACCGCTGCGCCGCTGCTCTTCGAGAAAGGCATTGGTGGCGTCGAGCAGATCCAGCGGGGTATCGGCAGCGAAGGCCCAAGCCAGGCTCAGGGGGTTGCCCAGGGCAAAGCCGCGTTCGACATCGGGGAAGAACAGCCGGTTGAGCTTGAATTGATGGCTATAGACGACGGCAGCGTCGAGGTCGTCGCGTTCGACCATCTCCATCAGATCGGCGATGGTCAAACCGTCCGCCTCGCGCCAGCCCAGCTCCGGCAGGCTTTCCTGCTGCGATCGCAGTGCCCCGGCGTTGCCGGAGCCGGCAATCACCCCGATGCGCAGGCCGACCAGATCATCCAGCGTACGCACCGGTGGCAGGCCGCGGCGATAGACCACCAGCGGCTGCAGTTCCAGAATCGGCTGGCTGTAGCGGATGCCCGGCTGGCCGAGATCGAGCGCCAGCGCGGCCGCGCCCATATCGGCCTGGCCACTGCGCACGTCCTCGAGCACGCCGTTGATGCTGGCGTCGTTCTTCACTGCCAGGCTGACGTCCAGCGAACGGGCGAAGCGGCGCATCAGCTCGTACTCGAAGCCGGTGGGTCCATGCCCGCCTTCATAGAAGGTGATGGGGCCGTTGCGGGTCGCCACCTGCAGAAAATCGCGTTTGCGAATCGGGTCGAGTCCGTCGCTGAAGCGCATCGACAACTCTGCCGGACACACGAGCGTCGCCAGGGCCAGCAGTACTGTCAACGCGACACGCAGGCGCGTCGGGAGATTGGACATGCAATGGGATCGATAACGGCGTGAGGTCACACCATAGCCGCCCCGGGCATTGCTGCCAACCCGGCTTCGCCAGGCGCTGTGAGCGGAATCGTCTTAATCCAGAAGCTTTAAGTTGTAAGAAGAACGTAAACCAGTTGATTGTTAAAGGTAATTTTTTGTATCATGGGTTGCGGTCGCCGCGGCTTCCAATGTCCCGGTTTGGGGAGGTTCTGATTCACGTCGCAGCAGTCAATCAGAGTCTCCTTAGCGACTGCCGTCGCTTTCCAGTATCATGGCGCCCTGATCCCGGCATCGCGGTGTCCCGTCATCACCGAGTCGCTGCCAAGACCCGCGATCCTCGACCGTCCTGGAGGCTTTCACCGCCATGCTCGAATTGCAAGGCGCTCCCGCGCTATCTGCATTCCGTCACGCCAAACTGCTCGCCGATCTGCGCGCCGTCGTACCCGAAGTCGACACCCTCAAGGCGCACTACGTCCATTTCATCGATCACAACGGTGAACTCGACGCCGCCGCCCGCCAGGTCCTCGACCGGCTGCTGGACTATGGTTTTGAAACCCAGGGTTTCGAAGCCCAGGGTTTCGAAGGCCGGGGGGCCGAGTCCGAAGGCGAGGTGGCCCGGGACGGCCACCTGTTCCTGGTCGTGCCGCGCATCGGCACCATCTCCCCGTGGTCTTCCAAGGCCACCGATATCGCGCATAACTGCGGTCTGTCGCGGATCGAGCGTATCGAACGCGGCATCGCCTATCGGGTGACGCTCAAGAATGCCCCGGGCGCCGAGGCCTACAGCGCGCTGGTCGCCCGCCTGCACGACCGGATGACCGAAACCGTGCTGTTCGATTCGAGCGATGCCGCCAAGCTGTTCGCGCATCATGCGCCGACGCCGCTGGCGACGGTCGACGTGCTCGGTGGCGGCCGCCCGGCGTTGGCAACCGCCAACGCCGAGCTGGGTCTCGCCCTGGCCGAGGATGAGATCGACTATCTGGTCGGCGCCTTCAAGGAGCTCGGACGCAATCCGACCGACGTCGAGCTGATGATGTTCGCCCAGGCCAACTCCGAGCATTGCCGCCACAAGATCTTCAACGCCGACTGGGTGATCGACGGCGAGGTACAGAGCCACTCGCTGTTCAAGATGATCAAGAACACTTTCGAGCAATCGAGCGACAAGGTGCTCTCCGCCTACAGCGACAATGCCGCGATCATCGAGGGAACCAGCGCGGGGCGTTTCTTCCCGTCTCCCGAGACCCAGGTCTACGGCGCCGCCGACGAGCCGATCCATATCCTGATGAAGGTGGAGACCCACAATCACCCGACGGCGATCGCCCCGCACCCGGGCGCAGCCACCGGCGCCGGTGGCGAAATCCGCGACGAGGGCGCCACCGGACGCGGCGGCAAGCCCAAGGCGGGGCTGACCGGTTTCACCGTCTCCAACCTGCGCATCCCCGAGTTCGTGCAGCCGTGGGAAGCCTTCGACTACGGCAAGCCGGAGCGCATCCAGTCGGCGCTCGACATCATGCTCGAGGGGCCGATCGGCGGCGCCGCTTTCAACAACGAGTTCGGCCGCCCCAACCTCAACGGCTACTTCCGCACCTTCGAGCTCGATGCCGTCGGTGCCGGCGGTATCGAGCGCCGTGGCTATCACAAGCCGGTAATGATCGCCGGCGGCTATGGCAACGTGCGCGGCGAGCATGTGCTCAAGGGCGAGATCCCGGTTGGCGCCAAGCTGATCGTGATGGGCGGCCCGGCGATGCTGATCGGTCTCGGCGGCGGTGCCGCTTCGTCGATGGCCTCCGGCGCCTCCAGCGAGGATCTCGACTTCGCCTCGGTGCAGCGTGGCAATCCCGAGATCGAGCGTCGCGCCCAGGAAGTGATCGACCGCTGCTGGGCGCTCGGCGAGTCCAATCCCATCGCCTTCATCCACGACGTCGGCGCCGGCGGACTCTCCAACGCGCTGCCGGAACTGGTCAAGGACGGCGGTCGCGGCGGGCTGTTCGATCTGCGCGCGGTGCCCAACGTCGAGCCGGGCATGAGCCCGCTGGAAATCTGGTGCAATGAAGCGCAGGAGCGTTACGTGCTGGCGGTCTCGCCCGAGCAGCTCGAGGCGTTCGATGCCATCTGTGCCCGCGAGCGCTGCCCCTACGCGGTGGTCGGCGAAGCCACCGAAGCGCACCATCTGGCCGTGCGCGACGGTCATTTCGAGGCCGACCCGGTCGACCTGCCGATGAGCGTGCTGTTCGGCAAGCCGCCCAAGATGCAGCGCAGCTTCGATCGTCATACGCTCAGCCTGCCCGGGCTGGGGCTCGACAATCTCGACCTGCGCGAGGCGCTGGATCGTGTGCTGCGCCTGCCGACCGTAGCGTCCAAGAGTTTCTTGATCACCATCGGCGACCGCTCGATCACCGGCCTGGTCGCGCGTGACCAGATGGTCGGACCGTGGCAGGTGCCGGTGGCCGACTGCGCGGTGACCACGGCTAGCTTCGACACCCACGCCGGCGAAGCGATGGCGATGGGCGAGCGGCCGCCGGTGGCGCTGATCGAACCGGCCGCCAGCGCCCGACTGGCGGTGGCAGAAGCGATCACCAACCTGGCCGCGGCGCCGATCGAAAAGCTTTCCGACATCAAGCTCTCCGCCAACTGGATGAGTGCCGCCGACCACGTCGGCGAGAACCAGGCGCTCTTCGACGCCGTTCATGCCGTCGGCATGGAGCTGTGCCCGGCGCTGGGCATCGCCGTGCCGGTGGGCAAGGACTCCATGTCCATGCGCACCGCCTGGCAGGCCACCGGAGAAGAAGGGGAGGCGCAAGACGACAAGAGCGTCACCGCGCCGCTGACCCTGAATGTCACCGGCTTCGCACCGGTCACCGATGCGCTGCGCACGCTCACGCCGCAGCTGCGGCTCGATCAGGACGAGAGCGATCTGATCCTGATTGATCTCGGCCGTGGCCAGAACCGTCTCGGCGGCTCGGCGCTGGCGCAGGTCTACGGCCAGGTCGGCAACGTCTGCCCGGATCTCGACGACGCCGAGGATCTGGTCGCCTTCTTCAACGTGATCCAGGGACTCAATGCCGACGGCAAGCTGCTCGCCTATCACGACCGCAGCGATGGCGGCCTGATCGTGACCCTGCTGGAGATGGCCTTCGCCGGTCATGGCGGACTCGAGATCAAGCTCGACTGGCTGATCGACGACGCCACCGGCGCGGTCGACGCGCTGTTCGCCGAGGAGCTGGGCGCGGTGATCCAGGTCAATCGCCAGGATACCGAGTTCGTGCTTGCCCAGTTCGCCGCCGCCGGCATCGAGACCTGTGGCGTGATCGCCCGCCCGCGCTACGACGACCAGGTCCGGGTGACGCTGTTCGAGGAGCCGTTGCTGGAGACGACCCGTGCCATCACCCAGCGCACCTGGTCGGAAACCAGCTACCGCATGCAGGCGCTGCGCGACAATCCCGAAGCGGCCAAGAGCGAGTTCGACGGCCTGCTCAACCTGCGCGATCCGGGGCTCTCGGCCAATCCGACCTTCGACGTCGACGAGGATATCGCCGCGCCCTACATTCAGCGTGGCGTGCGCCCGCGGGTGGCGATCCTGCGCGAGCAGGGCGTCAACGGCCACTTCGAGATGGCCGCCGCGTTCGACCATGCCGGCTTCGAGGCGGTCGACGTGCACATGAGCGACATCATCGCAGGGCGCATCACGCTGGATGACATGAAAGGCCTGGTCGGCTGCGGCGGCTTCTCCTACGGCGATGTGCTCGGCGCCGGCGGCGGCTGGGCCAAGTCGGCGCTCTACAACGCCCGCGCGCGCGACCAGTTCGCCGCCTTCTTCGCGCGCCAGGACACCTTCGGTCTCGGCGTCTGCAACGGTTGTCAGATGTTCTCGCAACTCAAGGAGCTGATTCCCGGCGCCGAGCGCTGGCCGCGCTTCGTGCGCAACGGCTCCGAGCAGTTCGAGGCCCGGGTGTCGATGGTCCAGGTCGAGGAGAGCCCGTCGATTCTGCTCGCCGGCATGGCCGGTTCGACGTTGCCGATCGCGGTCGCTCATGGCGAAGGCCGCGCGCTGTTCGAGGATGGCGGTCACCTGCGCAGCATGCAGTCCAACGGCCAGATCGCCCTGCGCTACATCGACAACGAAGGCCAGGTGACCACGCGCTACCCGGCCAACCCCAATGGCTCGCCAGCCGGTATCACCGGGCTGACAACGCCGGATGGTCGCGTTACCGTCATGATGCCGCACCCGGAGCGCGTCGCCCGCGCGGTGACCAACTCCTGGCGCCCGCCGGAGTGGAGGCGGGATGGCGCCTGGATGCGGTTGTTCCGCAATGCCCGCGTCTGGGTCGACTGATTATTGCAGGGACGATTGGCGCCAGCGTTGTGGCGTGACAATGGAAACCGGCTTGCCGTGGGTTCTATACCCTTGCGCAAGCCGGTTTTTTTATGAGCGCCTGGCTGGGCGGTTGGCTCTATCTTGGCGAGGTTACGACTGATGGCGCTTTTACTGCCCTTATGCACGTTATTACGAGGGGCAAGCCCCTCGCGCTCCCCTTTTTGACGCCACAGAACGATGAAGTCCCGAACGTCTGAGCACCAAACTCGGGTCGGCGCCTAGGGACATCCCTGTCCCAACGCGCCTCGCGCGACATCCATGTCGCGCGCCCCGGTTTGGATGCTCATCGTTCGGTATCGTCCTGAATAGGCGTCATTGGGGTGGAGACCTTCACCATCACCGATTCGCCCAGCCTCATCGCTATCATCAAGAAATGATGCTGAAACGCTTATCCATAAAGCGTCCAGTATCGCGCCCGAATCCGCTCCAGGCAGAGTCTGAGTTCGCCATCCAGTGCGCGGTCCTCGGTCACCGGGGCGAAGTCTTCGCGCAGCGTGTCGACCATCTCGGCAAGCGGGGCGGGAAGGGGGTCGCCGCGCAGGTAAACGCCTTGCAGTCCGGCGAGCAGCGCCGCGGCGGCGACCTGTTCGGTGAGTTCGAGCACGCGCAGGGCGTCGCGGGCGGCGATGGTGCCCATGCTGACCTTGTCCTGGTTGTGGCACTCGGTGGAGCGGGAGAAGACGCTGGCGGGCATCGTGCCCTTGAGCGCCTCGGCGGCCCATGCCGAGGCGCCGATCTGTACCGCCTTGAAGCCGTGATTGATCATCGCGCGGTCCGCCGGCGCGCCGGAGAGGTTGCTCGGCAGGCCGTGGTTGTAGCGACTGTCGACCAGCAGCGCGAGTTGGCGGTCGAGCAGATCGGCGACGTTGGCGGTCAGGGTCTTGAGGCTGTCCATGGCGAAGGCGATGTGGCCGCCGTAGAAGTGGCCGCCGTGCATCACGTCGCCGATTTCGGGATCGATCAGCGGATTGTCGTTGGCGCTGTTGAGTTCGGTCTCGATGAAACCGCGCAGCCAGCCGAGGCTATCCGCCAATACGCCCAGCACATGGGGTGCACAGCGCAGCGAGTAGCGATCCTGCAGGCGCTGTCGGGGCCGGGCGTCGTCCGCTTGCAGATCCTGGCGCAGCCAGGCGGCGATGCGGCACTGACCCGGATGCGGCTTGGCCGCGAACAGGCGGGCATCGAAGTGAGCGGGATTGCCGCGCAGGGCGACCATGTTGAGCGCGGTGATGCGGGTCGCCAGCTTGAGCAGGTACGCCGCACGCATGAAAGCCTGGCAGGCCAGGGCGGTCATCACCGCGGTGCCGTTCATCAGCGCCAGGGCTTCCTTGGGGCGCAGGGTCAGCGGCTCCCAGCCGAGCGCGGTGTGGACCTCCGACGCCTGGCGGACGCGCCCCTGCCAGATGACCTCGCGTTCGCCACACAGCATCGCGGCGACATACGAAAGCGGCGTCAGGTCGCCGCTGGCGCCTACCGATCCTTCTTCGGGAATGCGTGGCAACAGGTCTTCCCGGAGACAGGCGTGCAGCCGCTCGAGCAGTTCCAGGCGTACGCCGGAAACGCCCTGGCACAGCGACTGCAGCCGAGTGGCAAGCACCGCCCGGGCCCCCTGGGCGTCGAGAAACCGGCCCAGGCCGCAACCGTGGAACGTATAGAGCTGGCGCGGCAGCGCCTCGACCTGGGACAGCGGCACGGCGGTGACGCAGGAGTCGCCGTAACCGGTGGTGATGCCGTAGACCTGGCCTTCGCGATCGAGCAGGCCATCGACCACCGCCGCTCCCCGGCGAATCCGCGCCTGCCATCCGGGATCATCGTCGAGTCGAGAATCGGCCCGACGCTCGGCCAGCGCGACCACCGACTCCAGCGGGAGCGGTGCCTGGCCGAAGACGACTGGTTCATGATGGGGCATGGAGAAAATCCGCTACGCCGGGCGCTGGGCGGTATAGAAGAAGCGTACGCTCGGCTCGCTGGCCAGCAGCGGTGCCGTGCCTTCCTTGAACGGCGGGTAGTGAGGCATCTGCATGTGATGCTCGAAGGCCGCGCGATCGCGATAGACCTCATGGAGCACGACCAGATCTTCGCTGCCTTCCGGCGTCAGCACGTCGAAGGCCAGGCAGCCCTCCTCGTTGGCCAGCGACTCGCTGGCATCGTTATGCGCCAGGGCGAGAAAGGCCGGTACCTGGCCCGGTTTGATATGGAACTCGGCGATAACCACGAAGTGTTTGGTCTCGGCCATGACGCTCTCCTGTTCGAGGGAAGTGAAGTCGCAAGTTTCAATGTACGCGTGGCGCCTCGCCCATGCCGAGGCGTTCCTGGAATTCGGCGACGGCGCTCTTGAGCAGTTCCAGCATGCCGGGAACCAGCGCCACGCCCTGATCGGGGCCTTCGACGAACTGTTCGACACTGACATGAACGGCTTCATTGTGCACCACCAGTTTGGCCGCCTTGATGGTATTCATCACATCGTTGGCGGTTTCCAGTAACTGGCTGCGGTGGGTTGCGGCGGCTGTCTGCCAGACGCCCGGCAGCATCAGTTGGAAGAAGGCCGGTTCATCGGCGGCGACGACCAGCACGAACTCCAGGTCGTCCTGACGGATGCGCGCGGCGTGGGTATCCATCGCTTCGATATCGATCTCCATCGCGCGCAGCTGTTCGATGTAGCGTTCCAACGGGGTATTGGCTTGCATGATGGCGCTCCGGGCAATGCGAATCTCTGGCGCCATGGCGCCGACTGCCTTCATTGTAAGCCAGGCCCACCGGCCGGGTCAGGAATCGATGCCCACCGATAGCGTATCGGGCTGGAGGATCGTGGCATCCAGGGCGGAACGGGCATCCATGATCGAAACCGCCAAGGCATTTCCGCCTCGCCACAATCTGCGTACCATGCGCCCATGCCGCACGCCGTACCTCAACTCCGTCCTTACCAGAACCAGGCCGTCGATAACGTCGTCGCGCATTTTCGCGCGGGCGACGATCCCGCCGTGGTGGTGTTGCCCACCGGCAGCGGCAAGTCGCTGGTGATTGCCGAACTCGCGCGGCGTGCCCGTGGCCGGGTGCTGGTATTGGCCCACGTACGTGAATTGGTGGAACAGAATCACGCCAAGTATCTCGCCTATGGGCTGGAGGCGGACATCTTCAGTGCCGGACTGGGACGCAAGGAGAGCGGGCGCCAGGTGGTGTTCGGTTCGGTGCAGTCGGTGGTCAACGGGCTGGATGTTTTTGCCGGCGGCGACTTCACGCTGCTGGTGATCGACGAGTGCCATCGCCTATCGATGTCAAGAGAGGCGCTGACCCGCGGCGCCGGAAAGGTCGACGATGATCGCCAGCGCAGCGCTTCCACCTACGAAAAAGTGATCTCACGGCTGCGCGAGGCGCGACCCAATCTCAAGGTGCTGGGGCTGACGGCAACGCCGTACCGGCTTGGCGAAGGCTTTATTTATCATCGCCACTATCACGGTATGGTGCGTGGGCCGGAGGACGCCTTCTTCCGTGATTGCGTGTTCGAGCAGCCGCTGCGGGTGATGGTGCGCCAGGGTTATCTCGCCGAGCCCAGGCGTATCGATGGCGCGCTTGCGTTCTATGACTTCTCGCGGCTGACGCCACAGCGCAACGGCCAGTTCGCCGAGCGCGATCTCAATGGTGTCGTTCGGGGCAATCGTGCCACGCCGCGGATCGTCGCGGACGTGATCGAACGGGCTCACGACCGCCAGGGGGTGATGGTCTTTGCCGCCACCGTGGCGCATGCCGAAGAGGTACTGCGGCTGTTGCCCCCGGAGGAGAGCGCGCTGGTCACCGGCGCCACGTCGGGGCCGGAGCGCGAGCGGCTGATCGCGGCGTTCAAGGCGCGCGACATCAGGTATCTGGTCAACGTGGCGGTACTGACCACCGGCTTCGACGCGCCGCATGTGGACGTGATCGCGATCCTGCGGCCGACGGAGTCTGTCGGCCTCTATCAGCAGATCGTCGGCCGCGGTCTGCGCCTGTCGCCTGGCAAGCGCGACTGTCTGGTTCTCGACTATGCCGGCAATCCTTGGGACCTCTACGCGCCGGAGATCGCCCAGGCAAGGCCGGATAGCGATAGTGAGCCGGTGCAGGTCGAATGTCCGGAGTGTGGCTTCGCCAACACTTTCTGGGGCAAGCGCGATGGCGAGCGGGTCATCGAGCATCACGGGCGCCGTTGCCAGGGGCTGGTGCTATCTACACGCGGCTCTCTCTATCGCGCCCAACCCCGCGCGAAAGGCGAAAGACCAAACCTGACGAGGGAAGCGGATGCCGGCGCGGCTTCGGGCGCCAGTAGAAAGCAAGGCGCGGCTTCGGGCGCCCTGGAGGGCCGACAATGTACGTTTCGGTTCCGCTTCAATGTGTGCGAGCAGTGCGGCGGCGAGAACGACATCGCCGCTCGCGCCTGCGGTGACTGTGGCGAACGCCTGGTCGATCCCGACGACAAATTGCGCGACGCGCTCAAGCTCAAGCATGCCAAGGTGCTGAGGGTCAGCGGCATGCAGCTCCAGGCGACCACCAACGGGCGTGGCGTTCCCCGGCTCAAGGTGATCTATCACGACGAGGACGGCGACACCCTGGATGAGTGGTTCGGCCTGGAGACGCCGGCCCAGCGGCATGTCTTCGAGCGGGTCTTTCTACGCCAGCATCTGCGCGCGCCGGGAAGCGGCTGGCAGCCGGCGTCGGCGGAGGAAGCCGAGCGTGAAGCGGGCCGGCTGCGTTCGCCGGATTTCGTCATCGCGCGCAGAACGGGGCGCCACTGGCGGATCGGCGAGAAACTGTTCGACTACACGGGACGCTATCGCAAGGCGGCGGCTGCCGGTGACGAAGAAAAGTCGTTCACAAACTAACGAATTTGTTGCGGTGGATGAGATGAGTTTGACTAGAATGGGGGCTGCGCTCATCCGAGCGTATTCACCAACCTGGAATGCAAGGAGCCACCCATGAGCTGGACGACCCCGGAAGTGAAGGAAATCTGCGTCGGCATGGAAATCAACGACTACATGCCCGCTGAATTTTGATGAGCAATGAAGACGCGCATGCGGCGGCCACACTGCAGCTGCGCGTACTGGGGGCGGCCGCCGGTGGCGGTTCGCCTCAATGGAACTGCCGCTGCGATGTATGTCGCCTGGTCTGGGAGGGCGACCCTCGCGTCACCCCGCGGACTCAGTCCTCCATCGCCGTCAGCGTCGATGGCGAACACTGGGCGCTGATCAACTGCGCACCCGACGTTCTGTACCAGATTCGTCAGACCCCGGCGCTGCATCCGCGACACGGCAGCCGCCACACGCCAATCGGCTCGATTCTGCTGACCAACGCCGACGTCGATCATATCGGTGGCTTGTTGAGCCTGCGCGAGAGTTCGCCTTACCGGCTGCTGGCCACGCCAATGATTCACGACGTGCTGAAAGACAATCCCATCTTCGATGTGCTCAATCCCGAATACGTCAGTCGTGAGCCGGTCGCGCTGGACCAACCGTTCGAGCTGCTCGACGGACTCCGGGCGCGACTGTTTGCGGTGCCCGGCAAGGCCGCGCTCTATCTCGAGGGCGACCGGGTCGAGATCGGTGTCGAGGGCGAGAGTACCGTCGGCGTGGAACTCCTTCACGGCGACAAGCGCGCCTATTACATTCCCGGCTGCGCGGCGATGACGCCTCGATTGGCCGCGCGCCTGGATGGCGCCGATCTGCTGCTGTTCGACGGCACCCTGTGGCGCGACGACGAGATGATCGCCGCCGGCGTCGGCGTCAAGACCGGGCGGCGCATGGGCCACATGTCGATGTCCGGCGACGATGGCAGCATCGCCGCGCTGGCCGAACTCTCGCTGGGCCGGCGGGTCTACGTGCATATCAACAACACCAATCCGGTGTTGATCGACGGCTCTCCCGAGCGCCAGGCGGCCGAGCGCGCCGGCTGGGAGATCGCCTTCGACGGTATGGAGTCGAGCTGTTGAACTTCGAGAATCATCCGGATCTCGTCGAGCCGTTGAGCGTCGAGGCGCTGGAAGCGCGCCTGCGCGAGGTCGGCGAGACCCGTTATCACCATCGGCATCCGTTTCAACTGATGCTGCAGAACGGCGAGCTCGATAAGCGCCAGGTCCAGGCCTGGGCGCTCAACCGTTATTACTATCAGGCGATGATTCCGATCAAGGATGCCTCGCTGATCGCGCGGCTCGACGACCCGGACCTGCGCCGGATCTGGCGCTCGCGGCTGGTCGACCACGACGGCGAGGCGCCGGGCGAGGGCGGTATCGAGCGCTGGCTCAAGCTGACCGATGGCCTGGGGCTCGACCGCGAGATGGTCGTCTCCACTCGCATGATCCTGCCGGCGACCCGTTTCGCGGTGGAAGCCTATACCCATTTCGTGCGCGATCGCACCTTGCTCGAAGCGATCGCCTCGTCGCTGACCGAACTGTTCTCGCCGATGGTGATCGGCCAGCGCGTGCGCGGCATGCTCGAACACTATGATTTCGTCTCCCGCGAGACGCTGGCCTACTTCGAGCCGCGCCTGATCCAGGCGCCGCGGGATGCCGAAATGGCGCTCGACTACGTCAAGCGCCATGCGCTGCGGGCCGACCAGCAGCAGGCGGTGATCGATGCGCTGCGTTTCAAGTGCAGCGTGCTGTGGGCAATGCTCGACGCGCTCCAGCACGCCTACGTCGGCTCCGGCTCGAATTCATCGGGCCAGGTGCCGCCGGGTGCCTGGGATGGCGAGGGGAGCTGACAATGGTCGAACCTGATGAAAGCGACGTGGTGCGCCTGCCGCGCGGCGTACGCCTGCGCGAGGACAAGGCTCGTGGCGGCTGGGTGCTGCTGGCGCCGGAGCGGGTCTTTCAACTCGATGCGATCGCCGTGCAAGTCCTCACGCGTGTCGATGGCCGGCGCGATATCGCCGCCATCGTCGACGACCTGGCCCAGGCCTTCGACGCGCCGCGGGAACGCATATCGGTCGACGTGCGTGCCATGTTGAGCGATCTGATCGCCAAGAACGTGCTGGAAATGGCATGAGCGCCGCGCGGGAAACGTTCGAGGCGCAACAGCCGCCGCCCCTCGGCATGCTGGCGGAACTGACCCATCGCTGTCCGCTGCAGTGCCCTTATTGTTCCAATCCCGTGGAACTCACGCGCAAGCGCGACGAGCTCGACACCGAGAGTTGGCAGCGGGTGTTTCGCGAAGCCGCCGACCTGGGCGTGTTGCAGGTGCATCTCTCCGGTGGCGAGCCGGCGGCGCGAGCGGATCTCGAGGCGCTGGTGGCGGGCTGCGCCGAGAGCGGCCTCTATTCCAACCTGATCACCGCCGGAGTCAACATCTCTCGCCCACGCCTCGATGCCCTGGCGGATGCCGGACTGGACCATGTCCAGCTTTCGGTGCAGGGCGCCACGGCCGAGGTCAACGACCGCATCGCCAACCTGCCCGGCGCGTTCGAGAAGAAGCGCGCCTTTGCCCGCGAGGTGGTCGACGCCGGGTTGCCACTGACGCTCAACAGCGTGATTCACCGCGCCAACCTGCACCAGATTCCCGATCTGGTCGAACTGGCGCTGGAACTCGGCGCGCACCGGCTGGAGATCGCACATGCGCAGTACTACGGTTGGGCGCTGGAGAACCGGGGCGCGCTGATGCCGCCGCGCGATCAGGTGATGCGGGCGCTCGACGAGGTGGAAGCGGCGCGGGAAAGGCTGAAAGGCAAGCTGGTGATCGACGCCGTGGTGCCGGACTATTACGCCCGCCTGCCCAAGCCGTGCATGAACGGCTGGGGGCGGCAGTCGTTGAACGTCTCTCCCTCTGGCAAGGTACTGCCCTGTCACGCCGCCGAGACCATTCCCGGGCTCGAATTCTGGAGCGTGCGCGACCGTGCGCTCGGCGATATCTGGCAACACAGCCCGGCGTTCAACGCCTTTCGTGGCACCGCCTGGATGCCCGATGCCTGCCAGAGTTGCGAGCGCCGTGAAATCGATTGGGGCGGGTGCCGTTGCCAGGCGTTGATGCTGACCGGCGACGCCCGCCAGATGGACCCGGTCTGCGAGCGCTCGCCCTATCATGACGAGATCCAGACGCTGGCGATCGTCGACTCTCAGCGCGACGACGATTTCACTTATCGGCGATTCTCACGCTTACAGGTCTGAACTGGCCCGGCCATGACCGGGCCATAGCGACATCAACCCTGCTTGGTTTCGTAGAGATGCACGTCGCGCTGGGGGAAGGGGATGGAGACGCCTTCGGCATCGAAGGCTTTCTTCACCTTTTCCAGCATATCCCAGTGATAGGGCCAGAGATCGGCGGCACTGGTCCACACGCGCACGGTCAGATCGATGGAACTTTCGCCCAGCGCTCCCACCACGATCATGGGCTCGGGATCCTTGAGGGTACGCGGGTCCTCACCGATCAGGCGCTTGATGATGGCCTTGGCGTGATCGATGTCGTCGCCGTAGCCGATTCCGATGGTCATGTCGCAACGGCGCGTCGGATAGGCGCTCAAGTTGGTGATGCTGGCGTTGGCCAAGCTACCGTTGGGGATGATGATGCGCTGATTGTCGAAGGTGTTGAGAATGGTATAGAGAATCTGGATCTCGGCAACGCTGCCGAGATAGCCCTGGGCATCGATCGCGTCGCCGACCTTGAAGGGCTTGAACAGCAGGATCAGCACGCCACCGGCGAAGTTCGCCAGGCTGCCTTGCAGCGCGAGACCGATGGCCAGGCCGGCGGCACCGACGACGGCGACGAAGGAGGTGGTGGCGATGCCGACCATCGACGCCACCGAAATCAGCAGCATGATCTTCAGGGTAATGCTGGTCAGACCGCACAGGAACTGACCCAGCGTCGGGTCCTTGCTTCCCAGCCGGGACCGCAGCACGGCCACGAAACGATTGATCAGCCATAGCCCGACGACCAGGGTAATGATCGCCAGTATCACTTTCGGCGCATAGGTCATGACCATGCCGTAAGCCATCTGGGCCAACTGAGCGAATTGACCATCGCCGGTCAACAGATTCTCCATGAAAACTCCTTCTGAGCACGAGGGGGACAGGACTCCCGTCAATACAAAAGTGACATTTGAAAACCTGATCTGTGTTATTGACGAATTATATCTTCAGGACGCCGCCGATTTGTATCCGCCGTGGCGGTTCCGGCATGGAAATTCACCTTTTCACGCATGGAGTGCTAAGGAAACACTGCATGAATGTCTGCGCAGGCGAATGGGCTTCGTTGCGCGGTNNGCTCCGTGCGCCTTGCGACGGAGTGCCGCCCACTTCATCCTGCTCGCCGATTTATTCAGCGTTTCCCTAAGGAAGTTGCGTTTTGCGGCGGCTTTGGAATGTCTGCTCTGGCGCTGCGTAGGCCCGCGTGGGCAGGCTTGTGGGATGCCCGTGCCGGGCTTGGTAGACTGTCCGTTTCAAGCTGGCAGCGAACGCAAGGCGGGGAGGAAGGTCACGCTGTGAACGTCGTCGAACCCATGCATGGCGAGAAGATCTCCGGTGACTCGGTGACGACGGTATGGGCACGCCTCAATGGCGAGCCGCTGACCGAGCTGCCGCAGGATCTCTATATTCCCCCGGAGGCGTTGCGGGTCTTTCTCGAGACCTTCGAGGGGCCGCTCGATCTGCTGCTCTATCTGATCCGGCGTCAGAACCTGGATATCCTGGCGATCAATGTGGCGGCGATCACGCACCAGTACGTCGAGTACGTGGAGCTGATGCAGGCGATGGAGATCGATCTCGCCGGTGAGTACCTGGTGATGGCGGCGATGCTCGCCGAGATCAAATCGCGTACGCTGCTGCCGCGCCCGCCCAAGGGCGATGACGAAGAAGGCGAGGAGGATCCTCGCGCCGAGCTGATCCGCCGGTTGCAGGAGTACGAGCAGCTCAAGAGCGCCGCCGAAGAACTGGACGCGCTGCCGCGCATGGGGCGCGACTGGCATCCCGCCCAGGCGGCACTGCCGCAACTGGAGCCGCGGGTGATCCACCCCGAGGTCTCGTTGGGGGATCTGCTCGGCGCGCTCGGCAGCCTGCTCAAGCGCGCCGATCTGCGTCAGTCCCATCGCATCAGTCGCGAGGTGCTGTCGACCCGCGAGCGGATGCTGTCGATCATGTCGCGGTTGAATGCCGAGTACTACACCCCGTTCGAGGCGCTGTTCGAACTTGCCGAGGGCCGTGCCGGCATCATCGTCACCTTCATGGCGATTCTCGAATTAGCGCGTGAGTCGATGATCGAAATCGTGCAGAATGCGCCGCTCTCGCCGATTCACGTTCGCGCCCGACTGGCGCTGGAAGACGGCGCCTCGAGCGGGAGCGCAGGGCTGGAGGGCGACGAGATGCCGCCATTCGGCGACGACGAGGCGGTCTTCGAGAGCGATGGCGATACCGACGATGGCGAGGCGCAAGCATGAACCGCCTGACCGATCCCCATTACTTGGCGCCGGCGCTCGATGAAATTCTCGAAGCGGTCCTGCTGGCCGCCGGCGAGCCGGTATCGCTGGAGCGGATCGAATCGCTGTTCGATTCAGGGCAGCCGCCGTCGCGGGCGGCGATCCGCGAGTCGCTGAACAAGCTCTCCGAGCGGCTGGCGAGTGGCGGCGCACTGGAATTGAGCGAGTCGGCATCGGGTTATCAGGTGCGCATCCGGCAGCGCTACTCGCCCTGGGTCTCGCGGTTGTGGGATGAAAAGCCGCAGCGCTACTCGCGGGCGCTGTTGGAAACCCTGGCGCTGATCGCCTACCGCCAGCCGGTGACCCGTGGCGACATCGAAGAGGTGCGCGGGGTCGCGGTCAGCAGCTCGATCATGCGCACCCTGGTGGAACGCGGCTGGATTCGTGTCGTCGGGCATCGCGACGTGCCGGGGCGTCCGGCGGTCTACGCCACCACGCGGGCGTTTCTCGATGATCTGGGTTTGAAGACGTTGGATTCGCTGCCGCCGATGCATGAACTCAAGCGCTTCGAGACGTTCGAAACGGCCATGCACGAACCGTTTCCCGATTCGCCTGATGAGGCGCCCGAGGAAGGGGGCGAACCCGAGGTTCCCCAGACCGCGCCGGAAGCCGACCAGCCGACGGCGGAATCGGTAACGGAAGAAGCGGAATCGGTAACGGAAGAAGAGGGATCGGCAGAGTCGGCGGAGGCCGACGACGAACACGCCGAGATGGCGTCCCCCGGCCAGTCGCTGAGTTTTGCCGAGCTCGAGGCGCGACTGGCCGAACGCGCCCGTCAACGTGCGGCCGAAGAGGCGGAGCAGGGCTCCGCACCGGCCATTGACGAGACGGGCGCGGACACCCGAGAAGCGCCGGATGCCCGCGACGAGCCCCACGACGAAACGTGAGCGTCCGGGCGAGGCGGCGCTTCCACTAGCCGATGAGGCAATGACAACTCATGACCGATACCACTACCGAAAAATTGCAGAAGGTTCTGGCACGTGCCGGTTACGGCTCCCGCCGCGAGATGGAAACGGCGATCAGCGCCGGGCGCGTCAAGGTCAACGGCCAGGTCGCCACGCTGGGCGACCGGATCGGCCAGCGCGACCGGGTATCGCTCGACGATCGCCCGGTCAACCTGCGCGCCAACGACGAAGTGCCGCGCCGGGTTATCATGTACAACAAGCCGGAAGGCGAGCTGTGCACGCGCAAGGATCCGGAAGGCCGTCGCACCGTGTTCGAGCGCCTGCCGCGGCTGAAGGGCGAACGCTGGATCGCGATCGGTCGTCTCGACATCAATACCAGCGGCCTGCTGTTGTTCACCACCGATGGCGAGCTGGCCAATCGATTGATGCACCCATCGCATCAGATCGAGCGCGAATATGCGGTGCGCGTCATGGGCAACGTGCAGCGCGAACACGTGGTCAACATGGTCGAAGGCGTGATGCTCGAGGACGGCCCGGCGCGTTTCACCGACGTGCAGGAGTTCGGCGGCGAAGGCATCAATACCTGGTTCCACGTGGTGATCATGGAAGGCCGCAACCGCGAGGTGCGCCGGCTGTGGGAATCCCAGGGGCTCACCGTCAGCCGCTTGAAGCGCGTGCGCTACGGCAACATCTTTCTCGACAAGCGGGCCAAGGCCGGTGAATGGCTGGAACTCTCCCAGGACGAGATCGATGAACTCTCCGCCATGGCGGGGCTCGAACCGCGCCAGGTGCCGGAACTGACTCCTCAGGAGAAGAACCGCTGGAACCGCGACAAGCACAAGCGTCGCCCGGTGACGGCAATGAAGAAGCCGCGCCGCCCGCGGCGTGAGGAGTCTTGAACGAGCCCCCTTGAGCCAGGTTGATCGTATCCTCGGGGGATTGGAAAAAACGCTTGCCTGCTCCGAGGCTTATCAGTACCATGTGCGCCCAGTCGGAAGGGGTCGTTAGCTCAGTTGGTAGAGCAGTTGGCTTTTAACCAATTGGTCGTAGGTTCGAATCCTACACGACCCACCACTTTCCGACGGGTCGATGTTTTTATCGCAAGTGCGATTGAACAAAGGTTCGTGGGTCGTTAGCTCAGTTGGTAGAGCAGTTGGCTTTTAACCAATTGGTCGTAGGTTCGAATCCTACACGACCCACCATCGATCTCTTCACCGCCTTCATGGCATCGATTCGGCATTCCATCGCCGATCGTACGTTCCGGGTCGTTAGCTCAGTTGGTAGAGCAGTTGGCTTTTAACCAATTGGTCGTAGGTTCGAATCCTACACGACCCACCATCGTACCTTTTCTAGAAATTCTGCATCGTTTCCCGGTAACCGATGAAATCCTTGCGGCGCTGCTCGATGCGGCTGGCCATGGCGTAGTCGCCGCTCTCCTTGGCGACCTGCTCGGCGGAGTCGAGCTGTCGAATCGCGGTGTCGATGCGGCCTTCGAGCTGTAACTGCTCGGCGCGGGCGAGCTGGCCCCAGGCATCGCGGCCGCTGCGACCTGCGGCTTCGGCGAGCAGGCCGAAGACGTTGGGATCCTCCGGATACTGTTCGCTCATGTCGCGCAGCACGTCGAACGCCTGCGCCGGCTGCGTCTGCAGCAATGCCTCCGCTTGTACCCACTGCGCCGGGTAGTAGCTCGGCGACAGCCTGAGGATGCGCCGGGCTCGGGCCAGCGCATCCTCGCGATGATTGGCGTCATAGGCGATCTGTGCCGCCGTTGCCGGGATCATGGAGAGGTCGGGGTAGTCGCGTGCCAGCGCGTCGAGCTTGTCGAGAGCGGCGACGTACCGGGTCTGCCTGGCGTCGTTCAGCGCCTCCAGATAGCGCACGGCCGCCTCGGGGGGATCGTCCTGCTCGAGCTCGGTCATCGCCTGGGATGGCATGTCCTGATTGAGCATCAGCAGCGCGCGCGCCCGGATCATGGCATAGGACGGATCGTCGCGATGCGCCGGCGAGGGTAACTGATCGGCGCGCGCCTGAGTATCGCTGATCCGCGACTCGGTCACCGGGTGGGTGAGCAGAAACTCCGGTGGATTGCCGCCTTGCAGCGCGGCGAGTTTCTGCAGTGCCCGGAACATCTCCGGCATCGCCTGCGGGTCGTAGCCGGCCTTGGCCATGGCATTGAGCCCGACGCGGTCGGCTTCCTGTTCGAAACGCCGGGAGTAGGCGAGCTGATCCTGAATGAAGGCGGCCTGGGAACCCATCATGGTCGCGATACCCGCGCTGCCGCCGCCGCCCGCGGCAATGATCATGCCCGCGAGCATCGCTGCCATGGTCGGCAGCTGGGTCTCCTCGACACGCTCCATGCGCCGTGCATAGTGACGCTGGGCGAGGTGGCCGAGCTCATGGGCCAGCACCGAGGCGAACTCGTCCTCGTCCGGCGCCGAAGCGAACAGTCCGGCATTGACGCCGACCACGCCGCCCGGCACGGCGAAGGCATTGAGCAGACGGCTATCCACCAACGTGACCACCAGGCGCGCATCGACACCGCTGTAGGGCACCAGTTTGGCCAGTACCGAGCGTACATAGGTCTGGGCAATAGGGTCCTGCCACTGCTCGGTCTGGGCGCGGAACTGGCGTAGCCAGGCGCGGCCCAGGTGATACTCGTCACTGGTGGTGACCGTGGCGCTGGTGCTGCCGAGATCGGGGAGCTGGTAACTCTGCTGGGCTTGCACCGACGGTGTGGTAGCCGCGAGAGTGGCGCCCAGTAGTGAGATGGCGATCAGGCGACCCTTGACGGGTGCGATGAATCTGTTCCTCATGCCGAGTCCCTATAGACAGGCGAAAGCGGCGGTAGCCGGTAAGAGCCTGTTCACAATCTGCTGCGCGTCGGCCAAACGTCGTTGAAACGACTTCGGAATACTCATTTACCCCTATGTAAACTCAAGCGCGAGCCCGGTCCTTCCCTTAGTCGTTTTCGCCTAGTTTGATCCTAGCTCGCTAGATCGTGAACAGGCTCCAACGGTTCTGCGTTATCATGCCTTCGACCGCAGCTTGCCGCAGACGTTGCCTGCAAACGTCATGGTATGCAACTGGCGCTGCGGCCCGGACGATCCATTACCCGTTCCAGGATATGTCATGCCCCAACAGCCCGATCAACGACTCGATGCCTCCGGTTTGCGCTGTCCGTTGCCCTTGCTCAAGGCCAAGCAGGCGCTGGCGGGTATGCAGCCGGGGCAACTGCTGGAAGTGATCGCCACCGATGCCGGTTCGTGGCGGGATTTCGAGAGCTTCGTCGAGCACAGTCGACACTCGTTGGTCGAGCGCGTCGCCGACGAGGGCGGTTATCGTTATTGGCTGCGCAAAGCGGGTAAGGAAACGACTGCATGAGCTTGAAAGGCGTTCTGCGTAACTGGTTCGAGCGTTACCTTTCCGATGAAGAAGCCATTACCCTGCTGATGTTGCTGGTCGGCGGCTTCGCCCTGGTGATCTGGCTGGGCAAGGCATTGGCGCCATTCCTCACCGCGCTGGTCGTCGCTTTTCTGCTGCAGGGCGTGGTAGCCTGGCTGGAACGGCGCGGCCTGCCTCGATTGTTGGCGGTGGGGCTGGTGTTCCTGCTGTTCGTGGGGGCGTTGCTGGCATTGGCCCTGGTCGTGCTGCCATTGGTATGGAACCAGATGGTGGAGCTGGTGCAGGAAGCGCCGAGTATGTTCGCCAGCGGACAACAGTGGCTGGGGGACCTGCAAGCCCAGTACCCTACGATAGTGACGCCGGACCAGGTGCAGGACTGGACCGCCACCGCCGGACGCCAAGCCTCGCAGTTCGGTCAGCGCGCACTGACCTTCTCGCTGGCCTCCCTGGGCAACCTGATGGCGGTCATCATCTATCTGGTACTGGTACCGATACTGGTCTTCTTCATGCTCAAGGATCGCGAACGGCTGGTCGAGTTCCTGCTCTCGCTGCTGCCGCGCAAGCGCACCCTGATGACCCGCATCTGGCAGGAGATGGACGACCAGATCGCCAACTATGTGCGCGGCAAGACCATCGAGATCATCATCGTCGGCGGGGTGGCGTTCATTACCTTCTGGGCTTTCGGCCTGCCTTACGCGGCGCTGCTCGGGCTGGTCGTGGGCCTTTCCGTGCTGGTGCCCTACATCGGTGCGGCGGTGGCGACGCTGCCGGTGGCCGCGGTGGCGGGGTTTCACTTCGGCATGGGCGAACAGTTTCTTTACGTGCTGGTCGCCTACGCCATTCTGCAGGCGCTCGATGGCAACGTGCTGGTACCGGTGCTGTTTTCGGAAGCGGTCAACCTGCACCCGGTGTCGATCATCCTGGCGGTGCTGTTCTTCGGCGGGCTATGGGGCTTCTGGGGCGTGTTCTTCGCCATCCCCCTGGCCACGCTGATCAAGGCGCTGGTGCAGGCCTGGCCGCGAGGCGAGTCGCGCCAGGCCGAAATCGTGGAAGACACGTAGCGGGCGAGACGGATTCAACCGTTTAGTTCGCGTGCCGCGGCCAGGACTTCGTCGACATGACCGGGGACTTTCACGCCGCGCCATTCGCGGGCGAGCTTGCCGTCGGCGTCGATCAGGAAGGTGCTGCGCTCGACGCCCAGATGCTCCTTGCCGTACATCTTCTTTAATTTGATGACGTCGAACTGCTGGCACACCGCTTCGCCGCGGTCGGAGATGAGTTCGAACGGAAAGCCCTGCTTGGCCTTGAAGTTCTCGTGGGATTTCACGCCATCCCGCGAGACCCCGAAGATCACGGTATTGGCATCGGCAAACGCCTCGGCCCGGTCGCGGAAATCGCCGCCTTCGGTGGTGCAGCCGGGCGTGCTGTCCTTGGGGTAGAAGTAGAGCACGACCTGCTTGCCGCGATAGTCGCTCAGGCGGAAGGTCGTGTCGCTGGTGGCTTCGGCGGTGAAATCTTCGACGGGCTGCCCGACGCTGATTGCCATGCTGGTCTCCTGATTGTGATGAAAGAGTCGTGATGAAAGAGTTGCGGTGGAAAAGGCGGAAGCGGTGCCGCTGGGACCGAACGATAGCTGATCTCGGCGGTCAATGCTCGGTAGCGAAGTAGATTCCGGTGCATGCCCGTACCGGCAGGAAGCGCTGATCGAGGGGCGGTTGGCTGTACACGCTGGTGCTGCCTGAGTACCATCTGGTGTTTGCGAAACCGTGCCCGGTACGGTGATGCCCTGCCATACGCAGGCAAGGGTGCGGACGTCAGGAGCCGGCACGGCTCGGCAGAGTTGGCGAAATGCGCTTCACCGGCCTTCGACGGGCTTCCACGCCTATCCGGTCATTAGGGAGAGAACAGCAAGATGATCACAGGCAGCATCGTCGCCATGGCGACGCCGATGAAAGCCGGTGGCGAGATCGATTGGGAGGCGCTGCGCCGCCTGGTGAACTTCCATCTCGATCACGGCACTGACGCCATCGTCGCCGCCGGTACCACCGGCGAGCCGACCACCATGTCGTTCGCCGAGCACTTCGATGTGATTCGCACGGTGGTCGAAGAAGTCAACGGTCGCATTCCGGTCATCGCCGGTACCGGTGCCAACAACACCACCGAGGCTGTCGAGCTGGCCCGCTACGCCAGCGAAGTCGGTGCCGACTGTTGCCTGTCGGTGGCGCCCTACTACAACAAGCCGACCCAGGAAGGCTTGTTCCAGCACTTCAAGGCCGTCGCCGAGGCCAGCGAACTGCCGATCATCCTGTACAACGTACCGGGCCGGACCTGTTCGGACATCTACAACGAGACGGTTTTCCGTCTGGCCGAGCTCGAACGCATCGTCGGCCTGAAGGATGCGACCGGCAATCTCGAACGTGCCGAAGAGTTGATCGAGCGCCTCAAGGGCAGCGGTTTCGCGCTCTATTCCGGTGATGACTCCACCGCTTGCGATTTCATGTTGATGGGGGGCCATGGCGACATCTCGGTTACCGCCAACGTCGCTCCCAAGTCGATGCATGATCTCTGCGTCGCGGCAACCAGCGGCCAGCGCGAGAAGGCGCACCAGATCAATGCCCGGCTGGCGCCGCTGCATACCGCGCTGGGAATCGAATCGAATCCGATCCCCGTCAAGTGGGCGCTCAACCGCATGGGCTACGCGGACAAGGGCATCCGGTTGCCACTGACGTGGCTCTCCGAGCGCTACCACAGCAACGTCGGCGAGGCGTTGCAACTGGCGGGCATCGAATCCGCGTAAGCCGATTTGCTGCGTTGTTCCAGCCCATCGCTTCGAACCATTGCCACGAATCCTTGCCACGAACATAAGGTGGATGCATGAAGCCCATCCTCAAATGGATGCTCCTGATGTTGTGCTCGTCGCTGGCGCTTGCCGGCTGCGGCCTGTTTCAAGATGGCAATTACTACGACCGTAACGACGAGTACCGCAACGCCAAGATGAGCGAGCCGTTGCAGTTGCCGGATTCGCGCAATCCGATCCGCTATCAGGATTCCATGCCGGTTCCGCAGGCCGATAGTGATTTCATGGCTTCCGAGGCCGACGGTGACGCACCGCGTCCCCAGCCTCTCGCGGCCAGTCAGGGCGACGACCAGCCCTACGTCGAGCTGCGCGAGGCGGGCAGCGAACGCTGGCTGCTGATCAACGCGGCACCGGCCAGCGTATGGCCGCGGTTGCAGGGCTTTGCCGTCGATCACGGCGTCAACACGACCGCCATCGATGCCGCCAATGGCCGAATCCAGACCGCTCAGGGCGCTTTGAGCCTGCGTCAGGGACTGCGTAGCGGCACCAGCGAAGTGCGCTGTGACATCGGTGGCAGTGCGCAGTGTCTGAGCGCGGTCAAGGCTTATCTGGAAGCCAACGGCGGCGCGGACAGCGGTGTGTCGCTGGCGGCCCAGCCGCTCGACCAGAACGAGCGCGTCAAGTTGCTCAACCGTCAGGGGCACTGGCAGCTCGACCTGGCACTCGATGCCGAGCGCGCCTGGTCCGAGCTGCTCTATCAGTTGCAGAACTTCGACGCCGAGCGTTTGAAGCTGGTCGACCAGAATCGCAGTGCCGGTCAGTTCTACGTCGACTATCGCCCGCTCGATGCCGACAGCGGCGGCTGGTTCGACTGGTTCGGCGACGACAATGACGGGTTCCAGCACTACCGCCTGCAGCTCGACTCCGATGCCGCCACGACTACGCTGACGGTCAGCGATCCCGATGGGGGCGAAGTACCGGGCGCCGCGGCGCGGGAGTTGCTCGACGCGATCGCGGCGACACTGCGCTGATGGCGCAACCGTCGGCAGCAGGGCTGCGCTCCTCACCAGGGCTGCATTTCGCCTCGCTGGGCAGTGGCAGCAAGGGTAACGCGACGCTGGTCAGCGACGGCGAGACCCTAGTGCTGGTGGATTGCGGCTTCGGCGTGCGCGAGGCGGAAAAGCGTCTCGCGCGGCTCGGCGTCCACCCGCGGCAGCTTGCGGCGGTGCTGGTGACTCACGAGCACAGCGATCACATCACCGGGGTCGGCGCGCTGGCGCGGCGGCACCAGTTGCCGGTCTATCTCAGCGCCGGCAGTTGGCTTTCCGGCAAGCTGGGCGAGGTACCCAGGCACGAGTTGCTGGTGCCCCAGGCGCGCTTCGCCATCGGCGGGCTGGAGATCGACCCGGTGACCGTGCCCCACGACGCCCGCGAGCCGATTCAGTTCTGTTTCCGCGCCCACGGTCGCCGCCTCGGCGTGCTGACCGATCTGGGGCATCCGACGGCGCATGTGGTCGAGGCCTTCCGCGGCTGCGATGCGCTGTTCCTCGAATGCAATCACGATCCCCGCATGCTCGCCGAAGGGCCTTATCCGCCCTATCTCAAGCGCCGGGTCGCCGGCCGCTGGGGGCATCTGGCCAACGGCCAGGCGGCCGAGCTGCTGCGTCAATTGGGGCTCGATCGGCTGCAGCGGATTGTCTGCTCGCATCTGTCGGAGCAAAATAACCACCCCGAGCTGGCGCTGGCGGCCCTGGTGCCACTGCTCGACGGCGATGAATCACGGCTGCTGGTCTCGGCACAGGACCGGGGAACCGATTGGCAGCACGTCGCGTGACGCTACCCGTTGCGTCGCTTCAGACATCGCTAAGTTTTCATACTCAAGAATCAGCTGCCCCGACGGGGCCGCGACGCGGAGACAGCCCCCATGCACAAACGCGACCTTCTCTATGCCGGCAAGGCCAAGTCGGTCTACCTGAGTGACGACCCGCAGCGGCTGGTGCTGCATTTCCGCGACGATACCAGCGCTTTCGACGGCAAGAAGAAGGAGGCGCTGGCACGCAAGGGCTTGGTCAACAACCAGTTCAACGCCTTCATCATGGGCAAGCTCCAGGCGGCGGGGATTCCGACCCATTTCGAGCAGTTGCTCTCCGATACCGAGTGCGTGGTCAAGAAGCTCGAGATGATCCCGGTCGAATGCGTGGTGCGCAATCTGGCCGCCGGTGGTCTGGTGCGCCGCCTCGGCGTCGAGGAGGGCATCGCATTGAACCCGCCGACCTTCGAGCTGTTCTTGAAGAACGACGAAAAGGGCGACCCGATGATCAACGAGTCGCTGGCTGAAACCTTCGGCTGGGCGACGCCCGAGCAGTTGGCGACGATGAAGTCGCTGACCTTCCGCGTCAACGAGGTGCTCAAGCAGCTGTTCCTCGATGCCGGCATGCTGCTGGTCGACTACAAGCTCGAGTTCGGCGTGTTCGACGGCGAAGTCGTCCTCGGCGATGAGTTCTCGCCCGATGGCTGCCGTCTGTGGGACGCCGAAACGCGGGAAAAGATGGACAAGGACCGCTTCCGACAGGGACTGGGCGGCGTGATCGAGGCTTACGAGGAAGTGGGGCGTCGGCTGGGGATCACGTTCGGCTAAGGCGCTTGTTCTTGCGGTGCTTGTCCTGACCGATACCGGAAGCCCCGACAGCCGAGCTGTCGGGGCTTCTTCATGTGCAACGGCGGCAACAGCGAAACCCAGGCCGATGCGGCGCTGTCAGTCGACCCGCTCGGCACCGAGAATGGCGATCGGTTCGCGCGGTACGTCGGCATGCGGCCCCTGGCGTCCGGTCGGCACCTCGGCGATGGCGTCGACCACATCCATTCCCGAGACGACGTGGCCGAATACAGTATAGCCCGGAGTGTAGAGATCGCGATAATCGAGCGCGGCGTTGTCGACCAGATTGATGAAGAACTGGCTGGTGGCCGAATCGGGATTGGCGGTCCGCGCCATGGCGATCGTCCCGCGGGTATTCTTCAGGCCGCTCTTCTCCAGGGCGATGGGGTCATGCGTCTGTCTGGGTTCGAGTTCGGCGCTCATGCCGCCGCCCTGGATCATGAAGCCGGGAATCACGCGGTGGAACACGGTATCCGCATAGAAACCTTCGCCGACGTAGCGCAGGAAGTTCTTCACCGTGTTCGGCGCCGCCTGGGCATCGAGTTCGATCTCGATGTCGCCCTGGCTGGTTGCCAGGCGCACATGGGGATGATCCGCATCCGCCAGCGCCGGCAGGGCGACCAGAGACAGGGTAATCAGACCCAGGCACCATAGCGACTTCAGCATCGAAATACTCCAGATAATCGTCGGGAAGACAGCCTAGCCGGAACGCTCGGCCGTGTCATCGGCGTTCGACCGCTTCGACCATGAGTTCGGTTTCACCGTCGCGCTCGACGGCGCGAAAACGCACGTTCACATCCCGCAGGAAGATACCGTACTCGCGTGACGTATCGTGATAGGCGGGGCGGGGATCCTGCGTCAGCACCTCTCCGATCAGACGAGTCAGCGTCTGACCGTCGGGATGCTCGGCCAGCGCGCGAACGGCATCGGCGCTGAACGAGACCGGGCACGCCGGCGGGGCTGCCGGTGCGAATCCGGCGCGGGCCTCCGGTCGCGATTCCGCCCAGGGCAGATAGGGCTTGATGTCGAGGATCGGTGTCGCGTCGCTCAGATCGTGGCCGCGCAGGTGCAGCTTCACTCTGCTGCGATGCTTCTCGAGCCGGGAGCCGGCGATGGGAAGCGCCGCCGGAGTCGGCCGCGGGCTGGACTCGATATTCACCAGTTCGACCAGCGAGAGCCCCAGACGGTTGGGCCGATGCGTGCTGCGGCTGGCGAAAACGCCGATGCGCCGGTTACCGCCGAGCCGTGGCGGACGCACCCGTGGCGACCAGCGAGTCGGGCTGCGGTCGAAGACGAAGGTGAGCCAGAGATGGCTGAAGGTGTCGAGCCCTTCCACCGTTTGCGGATCGTCGAACGCCGAATCGAGATAGACGATCGCCCGCGCCGTCGGGGCCAGACCGGGCTGGCGGGGGATACCGAACTTGTCGGGATAGTCGCTCGAGACATGGCCGATCGCGGAGAGAGAGAAGGCGTCGATGGCCTCGAAATCGGTGGCGGAGGTCTTCAAGAGGAGAAATTCCGTAACGGTGCCATACTGTGACCGGATGCGTTTCCTTCGCTCGCAGCATACCAAGGGAAGGTGGTTCGGCCCACGGTCGCGTGGGGCGGATGCGGTTTCGACGAAGGCGGCGCAACGTGATCGGTATGCCGAACGACCAGGGAGAGGTTCGAGATGAGTTTCCTACATGTCTATCACGAGGCCGATGGCGATCAATCGCTGTTGATGACCCAGGACCCCGAACGTATCGGGCTGGAGCTGGTGGCCAACCAGATTCAGTTTCGTCGTTATACGTTGCCGCCATTGATGCCGAGCGCCACCGCCGACGCCGTACTCGACCAGCACGCGGCGATCATCGACGAGCTCTGCCAGCTCAGCGGCTGCCGGCGTGTCGAGCTGCGCGGCATGAGTCCGGTCTATCCCGATGGCGACCTGCGACGCGAGCTGCTTTCCACCGAATCTCGCAGTGCCAGCGAGAACTGGCACCTGTTCCTGCACGGTCAGGCGATCTTCTACCTGCATTTGGGCTACCGTGTCTATGTCGTCGGTTGCGAGCGCGGCGACCTGATCTCGATTCCGGCGAACGTGCCGCACTGGTTCGACATGGGACCGCAGCCGGATTTCGTGACCTTGAGTTTGAGCAATGTCGAGTCGCATCATCTAGCCGAGACGACCAGCGATATCGCACAGCGTTTTCCACGCTTCGAGGCGCTGGTCGGCGACGCTGCGGCGTGAGCGGAATGCGCCGCCCTCATCGATCCAGGAGAGCGCACGATGCTTGAGCGTACCCGTTTTCGCGAAGCCCTGCCGCGCGATGCCGCGGATCAGGCCGAAGTGTTCCATCACGCCGTGATGGAAGGCGCTTCCAGCCATTACAGCCTGGCCCAGCGCGAGGCCTGGGCGGCGGCATTGCCTCGAACCGCCGAGGCATGGATGGCGCGTCAGGCACTCTATCCCACCTTGGTCGCCGAGTGCGACGGCCACTGTATCGGCTTCTGCGAGCGAGACGCCACGGAAGGACGCATCGAAACGCTCTACGTCTGGCCCTCCGTCGCGCGTCAGGGCATCGGCTCGCAGTTGCTGGCGCTCACGCTGGCGGCGTTGCGCGAGGCTGGGCATGAGTCGATCACCATCGACGCCAGCCTGGTGCTGGCGCCGAGTCTGCTGGCGCGTGGCTGGTCGCAGGTCGCGGAGGATTGGGTCGAGCGCCACGGCGAGCGTCTGCCACGGGTGAGATTGCATTACATTCCGCAGTAACAAGCGCTTTTCCCGCCGGACGGAATCCGTTAAAGTCGCTTTCATTATGAAAGTGAGTAAGGGCATCGAATTCTGCCCGATCGCCCGTGCGCTGGAATGCGTCGGCGACAGCTGGACGCTATTGATCGTGCGTGACGCATTGCAGGGCGCGACGCGTTTCGATCAGTTCCAGCGCGATCTGGGCATCGCTTCCAACATGCTGACCCGCCGTCTCGACCGCATGGTCGCCAATGGATTGTTCGAGAAGCGTCGTTACCAGACGCGCCCACCGCGTTTCGAGTATCGCCTGACCGAGAAAGGGCGCGCTCTGGCGCCGGTGATTCTCACGCTCTATCAGTGGGGGGAGCATCACCTGCCGATCGAAGCCCGGGGTCAATGGCTCGTTCATCGGCTGACACGGCAACCGATCGAACCGACTCTCCATGACGGCCGGCAGGGTGGCCCGCTCGATCTGGGCGACGTCAGACTCGTACCCGGACCCGATGCCACGCCGGCGATTCGCCTGCGTGCCGAACGCATGCAGGCGGCATTCGAGAACGCCTGCGCTTTTTCCGCCAGCCCCGACGACACGCCGGCCGACTCCGAGCCCGCCTGCGGGGACTGGCACCCGATCAACGACTGAAAGGACAATGTCATGCGACGTATCGTAGTGACTGGCATGGGCATCCTCTCGCCGCTCGGTTGCGGCGTCGAGACGGTATGGCAACGACTGCTGGCGGGCGCCTCCGGGCTGCGTCGGCTACCGGCCGAGACCGTCGAGGGGCTGGCCGCCGGCGTTGGCGGCCCGGTGCCGACCATCGAGGAAGACAGCGCCGGCTTCGATCCCGATGCCACCATCGATCCCAAGGAGCGGCGCAAGATGGACCGCTTCATTCAGATGGCGGTGGTCGCGGCGCAGGAAGCGCTGACCCAGGCCAACTGGGTTCCGCAGACGGAAGCCGAGAAGGAGCGCACCGCGACCCTGATCGGCTCCGGCATCGGCGGCTTTCCGGCAATCGCCGAGGCGGTCCGCACCGTCGACAGCCGTGGCCCGCGCCGGCTGTCGCCGTTCACCATTCCCTCGTTTCTCGCCAACCTCGCCTGTGGCCAGGTCTCCATCCGGCATGGTTTCAAGGGACCGTTGGCCGCGCCGGTGACCGCTTGTGCCGCCGGCCTGCAGGCGATCGGCGACGCCGCCCGCATGATCCATGCCGGCGAGGCCGATATCGCCCTGTGCGGCGGCAGCGAGGCGTGCATCGATCGCGTCAGTCTCGGTGGCTTCGCCGCCGCCAAGGCGTTGTCGACGCACTTCAACGACACGCCGGAGCAGGCTTCCAGGCCGTTCGACCAGGCCCGCGACGGTTTCGTGATGGGCGAGGGCGCGGGGCTGATCGTGATCGAGACGCTCGAGCACGCCCAGGCCAGGGGCGCGACGCCGATCGCCGAGCTGGTCGGCTACGGCACCACCTCCGACGCCTATCACATGACCGCCGGCCCCGAGGATGGCGACGGCGCCGCTCGCGCCATGCGGATCGCACTGCGACAGGCGGGGCTGGAGGCATCCGACATTCAGCACCTCAATGCCCATGCCACCTCGACGCCGGTAGGCGATCGTGGCGAACTCGCGGCCATTCACCGTCTGTTCGGTGAGCATTCGCCGGCGATCAGCGCGACCAAGGCGGCCACTGGCCATCTGCTCGGCGCGGCCGGTGGCGTCGAGGCGATCTTTACGCTGCTGGCGCTGCGCGATCAGACCGCTCCATTGACGCGCAACTACACCGATCCCGATCCGCTGGCGGCGGACCTGGACGTGGTTCACGGCGAGTCGCGCAAGATATCGATGGAACACGCCATCTGTAACGGCTTCGGTTTTGGTGGCGTCAACGCCAGCGTGATCTTCAAGCGGTTCTGACCGGGCTTCGCCCGGAGCTGTAAGCCATAAGAGCGGCGCTTTGCGCCTGGAAGTTTGAAGAAAAGGCAAGGTCAAAAGCTGAGACTGAACTCCCAGCGATTCAATGGGGTTCGATTTGGCTTTTGCTTTTCCTTACAACTTACAGCTTCCAGGCGCGAAGCGCCGCTCTTTCCGCTTACTGACCCGGAGGGTCAGGCCATCGTATCGACGATCCCGCCTTCGACGCGCATCGCCGCGCCGGTGGTGGCGCTGGCCTGGGGCGAGGCGAGGTAGACGCAGAGATTGGCGACTTCGTCGACATCGGCGACACGCTGGATGATCGAGGAGGGGCGGTTCTCCTTGACGAAGTTGGCTTCGGCCTCGGCCTCGCTGATGCCCCGCTGCTTGGCGATGTCGGCGATCATCTTGCCCACGCCTTCGGACTTGGTCGGCCCGGGCAGCACCGCGTTGACCGTGACCCGGGTGCCCGTCAGCACCTTGGCCAGCCCGCGTGAAATCGACTGCACGGCGCTCTTGGTCATGCCGTAGTGGACCATCTCGGGCGGGATGTTGAGCGCGGACTCGCTCGACAGGAACTGGATCCGACCCCAGTTCCGCTGCTTCATGCCCTGAGCGTAATGGCGCGACAAGCGCACGGCGCTCATCACATTGACATCGAAGAACTGCTGCCACTCTTCGTCGCTGATCTCGAAGAAATCCCTGGGCTCGAAGATGCCGACGTTGTTGATCAGGATGTCGCAGGAAGGCTTCTGTCCGATCAACAGGCGGCAGCCCTCGGCAGTGCCCAGATCGGCAGCGACGCCATCCACGGAGGCGCTCGGCAGCTCGTGCCTGAGTGTCGCGACCGCCGCGTCGACTCGGGGCCGGGTACGCCCGGTCACGGTGACGCCGGCGCCGGCATTGGCCAGTCCCTTGGCGATGGCCAACCCGATGCCCGCGGTGGAGCCGGTGATGATGGCGGTCTTGCCCGACAGATCGATCTTCATGAGGGTTCTCCTTGCCTTCGGTAACGGAAAAGATGCTGCTCCCTGATCCTGGCAACCATGGTCTCGACGAAAGTCGCAGGAGTACACTTCCACATCGGGGCGCTTTTCGCAAATAGCCGTCCCATCGCTGAAAGCCGAGGCGACACCGCCTCCTTATACTCAACTGACACAACCCTAACCTTCAGGGAGAACAAGATGGCCGCTAGCCCGACACGTGACGATTTCGACCGCTACATGACGCCCAACTACTCGCCGCAGCAGGCGATTCCGGTGCGCGGCGAGGGCAGCCGCCTGTGGGATCAGACGGGCAAGGAGTACATCGATTTCGCCGGCGGCATCGCGGTCAATGCCCTCGGTCATTGTCATCCGGCACTGGTCGATGCGCTGACCACGCAAGCCAACAAGGTCTGGCATCTCTCCAACGTCTATACCAACGAGCCGGCGCTCTCCCTGGCGAGGGAAATGGTCGAGCGGACCTTCGCCGACAAGGCCTATTTCTGCTCTTCCGGCGGCGAGGCCAACGAAGCGGCGTTCAAGCTCGCCCGGCGCTGGGCATACGACAACTTCGGCGAGAAGAAGCACAAGATCATCTCGTTCAGGCAGGCGTTCCACGGCCGTACGCTGTTCACCGTGAGCGTCGGTGGTCAGCCCAAGTACTCCGAGGGTTTCGGCCCGATCCCGGGCGGCATCGTGCATGCCGAGTTCAATGATCTCGACAGCGTGCGCGAGCTGATCGACGACGATACCTGTGCCGTGGTGGTGGAGCCGATCCAGGGCGAGGGCGGCGTCACCCCCGCTAGCCAGGAATTCATCGGCGGTCTGCGCGAGCTATGCGACCGGCACCAGGCGCTGTTGGTGTTCGACGAGGTGCAGTCCGGCGTCGGCCGCAGCGGCAAGCTCTACGCCTACATGCATTACGGCGTGACGCCGGACATCCTGACCACGGCCAAGGCCTTGGGCGGCGGTTTTCCCATCGGTGGCATGCTGACCACCGACCGGGTGGCGCCGTCGCTGGCGGTGGGTACCCACGGTTCCACCTATGGTGGCAACCCGCTGGCCTGCGCCGTCGGCCTGGCGGCACTGACCACCATCGATACGCCTGAAGTTCTGGATGGCGTCGAGCGTCGTCACGAACTCTTCCGCGAGCATCTCGAGGCCATCAACCGTAAGTATGGCGTGTTCAAGGAGATTCGCGGCATGGGCCTGCTGATCGGCGCCGAGATGAGTGACGACTTCCAGGGTAAGGCGCGGGACATTCTACCGCTGGCGCTGAAACAGGGCCTGATGATCCTGGTGGCCGGTCCCAACGTGCTGCGCATGGCGCCGTCGCTGGTGATCCCGGAAGCGGATATCCAGGAAGGCATGTCACGGCTGGAACTGGCCATCGGGCAACTCGTTAACCCGTCATGATCGATGCCGATGTTTTCCCGGGCGCCGCGGGGGAGGCCACAGCGCGAAGCGTGGGTCACCTACTGGTTCGCCCGGCGCAGTCGGGCGATCTGGCGGCGATCGAGCGGCTTGCCGGCGCTGCCACGCCCAAACTGACCAACCTGCCCGCGCATCGCGATCGGCTGGAGGAGCGGATCGCCCGCTCCTCGAGGTCGCTTTCGCACAACGTCGATTTTCCCGGCGACGAGATCTACACCTTCGTGCTCGAGGACCGGGATCTGGGCGAAGTCGTCGGCACCGCGAGCATCCGGGCCCAGGCGGGGGCGCAGGATGTCTATTACACCTATCGCCAGGAAACCCTGATCCACGCCTCTCAGCAGCTCAACCTGCGCCACGAGGTACAGACGCTGTCGCTGTCTCACGAGATGTCGGAAGTCTCGCTGCTTTGCGCGTTGTCGCTGGATTCCCGCTATCGCGGTACCAGCGCGGCGACACTGCTGCGACGGGCGCGGCTGATGTTCATCGCCCAGTATCCCGAGCGCTTCGCCGAGACGCTGGGCGTTGCCTTCCCCGGCTACCTCGACGAGGACGGTGGTTCGCCGTTCTGGGACAGTGTCGGTCGTCACTTCTTCGAGCAGGGCTACCACGAGATCAATCTGCTGGCGGGCGTGCGCTCGAAAAGTTTCATCGCCGAGGTGATGCCGCAGTTTCCGCTCTATCTGCCGCTGCTGAGCCCCCAGGCCCGCGCGGCGATCGGGCGCGAGCATCCCGCCCATGAACCGGCACTGCAGGAGATGCTGGCCGAAGGCTTCGTGCGTTCGCGTCACGTCGATATCTTCGATGCCGGTCCGGTGCTGCGTGGCGAGCGCCAGCGGCTGCGGACCCTGACCCACTGCGGCTGGCATCCGGTGCGGATTCGCCCGGAGGCCTCGCTGCCGGATGCCGAACCGGCGATGGTCGCCAACCAGCAACTGGCGGATTTTCGCTGCACCGTCGCCCGCTATGCGCTCACGCCGACGGGGCAACTGATGCTGTCGGAAGCGCAGGCGGCGCTGCTCGGCGTCGAGGAGGGCCGTGCGGTACTGGTCGCGCCGCTGGCGTTACCCAATGTCGAAGACGCGCTGGACGAGGGAGAACTGTAATGCGCCTGCGACCCATTGGGCATCACGATATCGACGAGCTGCAGGCGTTGGCGCAGGAGACCGGCGTCGGCTTCACGTCGCTGCCGAACAGTCGTGAATTCCTGACGGCCAAGATCGACAAGGCGGTGGCCGCTTTCGAAGGCCGCGTTCCCGAGCCCGAGCGGCTCTATTTCTTCGTGCTGGAAGATGAGTCGAACGGCGAACTGGCGGGCTGCTGTGCGATCGAGGCCGAGGTCGGTCGGGATACGCCGTTCTATCACTATCGCGTCGGCAAGCTGGCCCATTCTTCGGTCCAGCTCGACCTGCACCGCACCATCGATACGCTGTTTTTGAGCTCCGACCACACCGGCGATGCCGAAGTCGCCTCGCTGTTCCTGCGTCCGGCTTATCGCCGCGACCGCAACGGCACGCTGCTCTCCAAGGCGCGCTGGCTGTTCATGGCCGAGTTCCGCGAATGCTTTCCGGCCAAGGTGCTGGCGGAAATGCGCGGTGTCTTCAGTCCGGAAGGCGTCAGCCCGTTCTGGCAGAGTCTGGGCAGTCACTTCTTCCCGATGGAGTTCAAGCAGGCCGACCAGCTCACCGGCATGGGACAGAAGAGCTTCATCGGCGAGCTGATGCCGAAGTATCCGATCTATACGCCATTCCTGCCGCAGGCGGCACGCGACTGCATCGGCCAGGTCCACGAGCACACCCGGCCGGCGCTGGAAATGCTCAAGAAGGAAGGGCTGCGCTGGGAAGGCTATATCGACATCTTCGACGGCGGCCCCACGGTGGAGGCCTATATCGACGACGTTCGCGCCATTCGCCACTCATCCTGCGTCACGGTCGAGGTCAGCGGCGATCCGCTCTCGCAGCCGGAGCGTCCGGGCTGGCTGGCGGCGACCACCGGCATGAGCGACTTCCGTTGCAGCTGGATCGGCCGCGGCCCCGGCAAGGATGGCGTGATCACGCTCACCGTCGCGGAAGCCGAGCGGTTGGATGTAGCCAGTGGCGACCGGTTGAGGGTGCTGGAAACTTGAGAAGACATCAGTCGGAAGAGATAAGCGCCGCGACGCGGCTAGAAGTCATAAGTTGGAAGAAAAAGCCAAGTCAAAAGCGAAAAGTCGGTTGTTGGGTTTTGTAGTGATGGTTGGATTTTTGCTTCTTCTTTCTGACCTCTTATCTCTTCCTTCTCGTTTCAGAACAACCAGGAGCGACATATGCACGCCAGGCAACAACTGCTGATCGACGGCCGCTGGATCGACGGCGCCGCCGCGCGTTTCGACAAGCGCGATCCCATCTCGGGAGAGACGCTGTGGCAGGCCGCGGCGGCCTCGCCGGAGCAGGTCGACGAGGCGATCGCGGCCGCGCGGCGTGCGTTTCCTGACTGGGCGCGTCGGCCGTTTGCCGAACGCCAGACCATCGTGGAGCGTTTCCGTGACGAGCTGGAGGCCAATCGCGAACCGCTGGCCGAGTGCATCGCGCACGAGACCGGCAAGCCGATCTGGGAAGCGCGCACCGAAGTGGGCGCGATGATCGGCAAGGTGGCGATCTCGTTGACCGCCTATCACGAACGCACCGGCGAACGTGCCCGGGATGCCGGCGGCACGCGGGCGGTGCTGCGGCATCGCCCGCATGGTGTGCTGGCGGTTTTCGGTCCTTATAACTTTCCCGGACATCTGCCCAACGGCCATATCGTGCCGGCGCTGCTGGCGGGTAACTGCGTGGTGTTCAAACCCAGCGAACAGACGCCGATGACCGCCGATCTGACCTTGCAATGCTGGGAGCGGGCCGGGTTGCCCGCCGGCGTGATCGACCTGGTCCAGGGCGCGGCGGAGGTCGGCCAGGCGTTGGCGGGCAACGCCGATATCGACGGCCTGCTGTTCACCGGCAGCGCCAGGGTCGGCGGGCTGCTGCATCGTCAGTTCGGCGGTCAGGTGAGCAAGATCCTGGCGCTGGAGCTGGGCGGCAACAATCCGCTGGTGGTCAAGGATGTGCGCGATCTCGACGCGGCGGTGCTGACCATCGTCCAGTCGGCATTTCTCTCCGCTGGCCAGCGCTGCACCTGTGCGCGTCGCCTGATCGTGCCGGCGGGTGAATCCGGCGACCGGTTGGTCGAGAAACTGGCGCAGACCCTGGCCGAACTGCGCGTGGCGGAACCCTTCAGCGAGCCGGCGCCGTTCTATGCCGGGCTGGTCAGTCCGCAGGCGGCGGAAGGCCTGCTCGAGGCGCAGCGTGATCTCGAGGCCCGTGGCGGTCGTGTGCTGGTACGCATGCAGTCGCTGCAGGCCGGCACCAGTCTGCTCTCGCCGGGGCTGGTCGACGTCACCGGCTGCGAGGTGCCGGACGAGGAGCACTTCGGGCCGCTGCTCAAGGTCCATCGATACGAGAACTGGGACGAGGCGATCGAACTCGCCAACGATACCCGCTATGGACTTTCCGCTGGCTTGATCGGCGGCGACCAGCCCGACTGGGACGATTTCCTGCTACGCATTCGTGCCGGCATCGTCAACTGGAACCGCCAGACCACCGGCGCCTCCAGCGACGCGCCGTTCGGCGGCATCGGCGACAGCGGCAATCATCGCCCCAGCGCCTATTACGCCGCCGACTACTGCGCCTATCCGGTCGCCTCGATGGAGGCCGACACTTTGACGATGCCGGCAGAGCTGCCGCCGGGAGTCGTGCTATGAGCATGTCGAGCGATAGCGACGTACGCGAGGTCAATTTCGACGGCCTGGTCGGGCCGACCCACAACTATGCCGGCCTGGCCCATGGCAATGTGGCCTCGATGCGCCACGGCGGGCTCGCCTCCAACCCGCGCGAGGCCGCGCTGCAGGGGCTGGCCAAGATGAAGTCGCTGATGGATGCCGGTTACGCCCAGGGCGTACTGCCGCCGCAGCAGCGTCCCGACCTGGGTGCGCTGCGCGCCCTGGGGTTCAACGGCAGCAATGCCGCGATCCTCGCTCGTGCCGCGCAGGAGGCACCGCAGCTGCTGCGCGCGGTGTGCTCGGCGTCTTCCATGTGGACCGCCAACGCGGCCACGATCTCGCCGAGCCTCGATGCGCCCGACGGTCGCGTGCACTTCACGCCCGCCAACCTGCAATCGAGCTTCCATCGCTATCTCGAGCCGGAGACCACGGGGCGCGTGCTGGCGGCGATCTTCCGCGACGAGTGCCATTTCGCCCATCATCCGGTGCTGCCGGCGACGCCGGCGTTCTCCGACGAGGGTGCGGCCAATCACACCCGATTGTGTGGCGATCATCACGAGCCCGGCGTGCATCTGTTCGTCTACGGTCGGCACGCCTTCGGCGGCGAACGCTCGCCCAAACGCTATCCGGCGCGTCAGACGCTGGAGGCGAGCCAGGCGGTCGCGCGCCAGCATGGCCTCGAGGATTCGCAGGTCGTCTTTGCTCAGCAGCATCCCGATGCCATCGATGCCGGCGTGTTCCACAACGACGTCATCGCGGTGGGCAACGGGCCGGTGCTGCTCTATCACGAGATGGCGTTTCTCGACGAGGAGAAGACGCTGGATGCGTTGCGCCAACGAATGACGACGCCACTCATCCCGATACGTGTGCCCAGCGAAGCGATCAGTCTCGAGGACGCGGTATCGACCTATCTGTTCAACTCGCAGCTGCTGTCGAATCCGGATGGCAGCATGACGCTGGTGGTGCCGGGCGAGTGCCAGGAGAACGAATCCGTCTGGCGCACGATTCAGGATCTGCTGCTGGCGGGCTACAACCCGATCAGCGATGTCCTGGTCAAGGACGTCAAGCAGAGCATGCGCAACGGCGGCGGCCCTGCCTGCCTGCGCCTGCGCGTGGTGCTCTCCGCGGCCGAGCGCCAGGCGCTGAGCGGCCGGGTGCTATTGGACGACGCGCTGTATGCCGATCTGACGGGCTGGGTCGAGCGTCACTACCGCGACAGCCTGACGCCGGACGAGCTGGCCGACCCGCAGCTCGCCGACGAGACGCTCACGGCGCTGGATGAGCTGACCCAGCTGCTGGAAATCGGCAACGTCTACCCGTTTCAGCGCGAGTCGACGACACGCGCGTAGTTCAGAGTTCGCCGCTTTTTGAGCCGCCTTGGCCGCGCCTCGTCCATTCACGTTGGTCAACGACGTCGGCTCAGCGCGGCAAGACCAAACAGAGCGCCCGCGACGACCGCCGTGGTGATGACAGGATGCATCGAGGCCTGGGTGTAGAGGCTGGTTGTGGAAACATGGTGCGGATAGCTGCCACGTTCGCGCATATCGATGCCGGGTTCGTGCAGGGCAAAAGCGTGACGATGCTCCGCGTGCCCCGACTTCTGCCGATCGATCATCGGACCTTTCATGATGCGATCGGTCAGACGCGGCGCGAGGTCGCCGAGCATCGCGATCGCCTTGCTGCCGCCTCCGGCACGGATATCGCGTTTGGGATGGACGGCGCAATGCAGGATCGCCTTGGCGACGACGCTCGGCTCATATAGCGGAGGCGGCAGGCTGGGTTCCTGCTCGAGATGGTTGTGGGCGTGCTCGGCATAGGGCGTGGCGATGCTGGCGGGTTTGACCAGGGTGACGGAAATCGGCGCGCCCAAGGCCTCGAGCTCCATGCGCAGCGCATCGGTAAAGCCCTTGATGGCATGCTTGGAGGCGGAATACATGCCCTGAATCGGGATCGCGCGGTCGGATACCAGCGAACCCAGATTGATGATCGCGCCGCCGTGCCCCGCGGTGCGTGTGGAGAGATAACGCGCCGCTTCCAGCGAGCCGTGAACGACGCCCCAGAAGTTGGTCTCGAACAGCTTGCGATGATCTTCCAGCGGCACATCGAGCATATAGCCGTACACCGACACCCCGGCGTTGTTGATCCAGGTATCGAAGCCGCCGAAATGCTCGAACGCGGTTTCGGCGATGCCATGCACCTGAGCGGGATCGCCCACGTCGGCCACGGCGTGCACCGCCTCGGTGCCACGCTGGCGGAGTTCCTCCACCAGCTGAATCAGCGTGTCTTCGTTGCGCGCCGAAACCACGAGGCGCGCGCCGCGATCGGCGGCCATGCGCGCCGTGGATAGACCGATGCCGGAGGTCGCGCCGGTAATCACGACGACCTGATCTTCGAGGTGCTTCAGTTTGATGCCCATGTCCGCTCTCCTTGTCCGTCCTGACGTGCCATGCTTTCACTCCAGGCATGGCCTCTTTCCTGAGTCGTGACCTTAAGGATAGGAGGCGTGTAGCAATTGCAAAGCGAAGCGGCGCGGTTTTACTCCTCTCCCAGCCTGACCATCTTCGGCCGGCCGATCAGTACCCCGGCCACGCTCTGCCCGGCGAGCAGCACGATCAGGAAGATCAGCGATAGCTGCCAGTCGCCGCTCAGGCCATGCAGGGCACCGAACAGCAGCGGGCCGCTGGCGCCCATCAGGTAACCGATGCTCTGGGACATGCCCGAGAGCATGGCGGCGTGCTGGGGCTGTCGCGTACGCAGCACGATCATGGTCAGCGCGAAGCTGAAGCAGCCGCCCTGGCCGGCGCCGAGCAGCAGCGCCCAGAGAATCGGCGAGGCGGTGGGCGCCAGCAGCAGGCCGAACAGCGCGATGGCGACCAGTGCGCAGAGTCCCAGCACCAGCAGGCTGTGGTGGGTGAGGCGCGAGGCCAGCCGGGCGATGAAGTAGCTGCCCGGGATGCTGGTCAGGTTGATCAGCGAGAGCATGATCCCGGCGGTCGCCTCGGGTACGCCGGCCTGGATTGCCACCGCCGGCACCCAGGTCTGCAGGGTGTAGAAGCCGAGTGACTGAGCGCCCATGAACAGCGTCAGGGTCCACGCCACCGGATTCCTGAACAGGCGCGACATCGGCGGGCGGCGCGTGGCGGCCTGTTCTTCCGGTGCCAGAGATAGCGCCACGCGCCACCACACGATGGCGGAACCGATGCCGAAGACGGCCCACAGCCAGATCGGCGTGGACCAGCTCCCCGAAAGATTCATCAGCGGAATCGCGCTGCCGGCACTGATCGTGGCGCCGACGCCCATCATCACTGTATAGAGTCCCATGGTGCGGCCCAGGCGATCGCCGCGGTCGCGCTTGACCAGGCTCGGCATGAAAACGTTGCCGAAAGCGATGCCCAGTCCCGCGCACAGCGTTCCCAGCAGCATGATCGTCAGGCTCTCGACGCCGCGCAACACGCCGCCGATGGCGATCAGCGTGATGGCGCAGGCGATGGCGCGGTCGAGGCCGACTCGGTCGGCGAATCCCGGCGCCAACGGCGAGAGCAGCCCGAAGCAGAGAATCATTCCGGTGGTGAACAGGCTTGCCGTGCCGGCGCCGATGGAGAGCGTCGACATGATCGGATCGAGCACCGGGCCGATCACCACGATCGGCGCACGCAGGTTGATCGCCGCCAGGCCGAAGGCCAGTAGCCACAGCCAGGCTGGTAACGGAGAACGGGAAGTCGATGCTGAAGACACGAACGGCCACCTGTTGTGAGCGGGACGGCATCTTAGCATCGATGAATCGTCAGGCGGACCCAACCTTGATCGAATGGTCCAGCTTCAGGTGACGGGCAAGTGGCGGTGTCAGTGTGCCGACTCGTAGCGAAGTCCAGGCTTGCATGGGTAAAATGATCGTTTTACATTGAGGCCATGGATATTCGCACACGACTCATCTCGACCGCCGAGCGACTTTTCGACCGGTACGGTTTCACCGCCACCGGCATGGACCGGCTGACGCAGGCCGCAGGGATCTCCAGCCGCACGCTCTACAAGCACGTCGGCAGCAAGAACGGTCTGATGGCGGCCGTCCTGGGCGAACGGGATCGTCGCTTTCATCGCTTGATGACTGTCGACAGCGTCGATGCGCTGTTCGCCTCACTGGAAACGTGGATCGACCAGGAAGGCGCGCGGGGCTGTCTGTTCCTGCGGGCCTGGGGAGAAACCGGCGGTGACGTACCGGAGATCGCCGAGGCGATGGCGCGACACAAGCAGCGCCTGCAGGAACGCATCGACGAAATCGTCGTGGCGGAGATCGGCCGCCGCGACGACGAACTCGCCGAAGCGCTTCTGCTGCTGTTCGAGGGCGCGACCCATGCCGCGGCCTATAGCGGCAGCGCGGCTATCGCCGGCGCTCGCCGGGCAGCGCGGCGGCTGATCACGGACGCCCGCGCTTAGCGGATGCCGTTCGGGCACGGCAATCAATAACTCTGACAGCCTGACAGCACCATGGCTCTATCCTCCGGTCAAGGCCGGCGGATTCGCTACGACTGTAAGGAAAACGATCATTTTACATCACGGCTATTGTCTGGGGCGTTTCGGTAGCGTCCGATTCATCAGCCAAGGAGAATTCCGATATGACCCGCCAAGAACGTCGACTGGTCATTGCCGGCACCATGCTGATCGGCGTGAGCTACGGACTGGCGCGCTTCGCCTACGGTCTGTTCCTGCCGAGCATGCGCGACGATGTCGGCTTGAGCTCCGCCGCGGCCGGCATCATCGCTAGCGGTGCCTATGTCGGCTATTGCGTTGCCATCGTGACCAGCGCGCTACTGGTGGAGCGTCTCGGCGCGCGCCGGATGGCGGTCGCCGCAGCACTGATCGCAGCAGGTGGCATGGCAGTCGTCGCCGTCAGCACCAGTGCGATTTGGTTGGCCGGCGGCGTTCTGTTCGCGGGGCTGAGCACCGGGCTGGCATCGCCGCCCATGGCACAGGCGGTCTCGAGCGCGGTCCCGGTGGACAGGCAGGGACGCGCCAATACCGTCATCAATGCCGGCACCAGCCTCGGTGTCGCCGTCTCCGGGCCGGTCGCCTTTCTTGCCACCGGCCAGTGGCGGATCGCCTATGCCGTCTTCGCCGTTGCTGCGCTGCTCAATGCGTTACTGCTGTTGATCAGTGTGCCGCGAGCGAATGCCGGTGGCGACCGTCGGCGTGATGTCCGGCAACAGGTTCATGGCGGAGCTCTCCAGCGCCCGCGTGCGCTGGTGCTGATCGCGGCGGCCACCGGCATGGGCATGGCCAGCGCCGCTTTCTGGACCTTCTCCAGCGATGTCATCCTCACGCAGGGGCATCTCGATCAGGGCGTGGCCAATGTGACGTGGATCGTGATCGGCATGGCCGGACTGGCGGGCGCGGCGGCCGGCGATCTGATCGACCGACTTGGGCTCAATGTCGTCCATCGGGGGACGCTGGCAATGCTGGCGCTGTCGTTGTGGCTATTGGTATTGAGCCCCTCGAACCTGCCGATGGTGTTCGTCTCCGCGGGCCTCTTCGGCGCCGCCTATATCATGCTCACCGGGGTCTATCTGGTCTGGGGCGTCAGGCTCTACGCGGATCGGCCGGCGATCGGGCTGGGGCTGCCTTTTCTGATGATCGCTATCGGCCAGGTCATCGGCTCGCCGTTGGCCGGCTATCTGATCGGCAGCGCAGGATACACTGTCTGCTTCGTTGTCTTTGCGGTGATCGCCCTGGCGACGGTGCTGGCCGGATATCACTCGGATAGGCAGGGGAGCGGCACGGAGCCGAGTCAAAACGTTTCCCCGCGGATGGATATGGCACGCCCGCCGTCACCCCCGATCCCGCGCTTCTACATGCCGGCCATGCCGCCGCTGTGGTTGATCGAGAAGATCGGCCGGAGACTCGGCGGTTGGCTTGGTGCCCGGACCGATAGACGCTGAAGCCAACGGTGAGGTCGCCGGCCAGGCGAGCGCATCTTCCCGAGACATCGTTACAGCGGGCGCCATCACGCATCCAGCATCGCTTCCACGACGCAGGCGTGCTGCAGCAGCGCCGCGTCGTCGCCCTGGGGGCGCGACAGCATCAGGCCGATCGGCAAGTCGCTACCTGCCGGAAAGTAAGGCAACGAGATCGAGGCGGCGTCGAGGTAGTTGAAGACGCTGGTGTTGCGCAGCACCAGCCGGTTTGCCCGCTGAAACGCGGCGGCGTCGTTCTCGAGTTCGGCCCGCTTTGGCGGAAGAGTAGCCACGGTGGGCAGCAGTACGGCGTCGAATCCTGCCACTTCCTCTTTGAAGCGGCGTTGCCAGCCCGTCCTCGGCCACAGGCGCTGGAGATAGTCGGCCGCGCTGACGCCGTGGCCGCCGTTCAAGCGCTCGGCAATCAGTGGGTCATAGTCGGACTCGGCGCGTTCCAGCATTGCGCGGTGCAGCGCGGCGGCTTCCGGCACCACCAGGCCGCCTTGCTGATTGATCGCCAGGGTACCGTCGATGGCGGCCATCGGCAGGCGTTCGATATGGCAGCCCAGCTTTTCGAGCCGGGCCACGGCCGCTTCGAAGCCATCGCGGACGGTATCATCCAGTTCGCCCAACAGGCCGCCTTCGGCAATCGCCAGGCGCAGCGGGCGCGGGGTGGGATCGAGCACCGGCATCGGCTGGCCGGCGAGTACCGACCACAGCCGGGCGCAGCAATCGACGCTGGGGGCGATCGGGCCGACGCAGTCGAGACTCGGTGCCAGCGGATAGGCGCCTTCGCCGGGCACCGCTTCCTGGCTGGGCTTGAACCCGGTCAGGCCGCAGAAGGCCGCCGGAATCCGCAGCGAGCCGCCGGTGTCGCTGCCGAGCGTGGCGGCAGCCAGGCCGAAGGCCACGGAAGCGGCACCGCCGGAGGTCGAGCCGCCGGTGATGCGATCGGCATCGAACGGGTTGGGCGGCGTACCGTAATGCCGATTGAGCCCAAGCCCGGAGAACGCGAACTCGCTCATGTTGGTGCGGCCGGTCAGTACCGCCCCCGCCCGGCGCAAGCGCTCGACGGCGGGGGCGTCTGCGCCGGCCGGCGGCGCACCGCGGAGCACCTTGGAGGCGGCCTTGGTGATCTCGCCGCGCACGTCGAACAGATCCTTGATGCTGAGCGTCAGGCCAGCCAGCGGGGCGCCGGCATCGATGCGTGGCAGTTGTGCTCGCAGGCGATCGGCGTCGAATTCGATGAATGTCTTCGCGACAACGTCCGGTTGCGCCTGGACGCGCTCGGCAAGCACCTCGACGGCATCGCCCGGGGTGAAGTCTCCGCGCAGAAAGGCGGCCCGCCAATCCGCCAGCCGGCGTTGGCGGGGAGGGCGCGACCAGAAGGCTCGTGCTGCGTCCTGTCCGTTCATTGGGCAACCTCGAGTTCGATGACGCTGTAGCTGTGACTCAGGCGGCGATTCAGAACGGGATCGTTGAGCGTCATCGAGAAACGCGGGCTGGGCCGAATGCCGCCGATGGCCGGGACGGTGCCGCACAGCAGCAGCGTATTCGGTGCCAGGAACTCTCCCTGCTTGAGCGCGGCGGGCAGTTTGGCCAGCAGCGTATCGACATCCAGCAGCTCGGCGAGCGTGCCTTTTTGATAGGCGACGACCTCGCCGTTCTCTTCGATCCGGCTTTCGAGCTCCAGCGAATCCCAGTGTTCTCGCACTTCCTCCAGCGCCCACGCCTGGGTGGCGATCGGCTTGGCGCAGAGCTGCTTGGATTCGGCCACGCCCACCGCTTCGAGTTTACGGTCGGTGTGGTCGGAAGCCAGCGTCACCCACAAGCGGCCATCGCTATCGCTGACCAAGCAGACTTCCGCTTCGCCGGAGCCTTCGCCGCCGAGCATTTCGACGTTCTCGGCCTGGGTCAGCAGCTGGGTGCTGGCGCGATAGAACAGCGGCGTGGTCGAGGGGGGCTTGACGCCGAGTTCGGCGAGCTCCTCGATGTGATGGCGCACGCCGGCCTGGTCGCGGCCGGCCCAGCCGGCGATGGCCAGGCGTTGCGGTTCGAGGGAGAGCGTGCCCTGGGGCGTTTCGAAAGTCAGCATGAGAGTCGTCCTGATCAGAAAAAGGTCACAAGGAGCTGGGCAGCCACAGGGCGAGGCCGGGAAAGGCCACCAGCAGGCCCGCCATCAGCAGCATGGCGACGATGAACGGCAGCGTGCCGGTTACCACGTCCGCGAATGGCTTGCCGCGCCGCGCTGCCTGCACGATATAGAGATTGAGCCCCACCGGTGGGGTGATCAGCGCCATCTCGACGAACAGGATCATCACCACGCCGAACCACACCTTGTCGAAGCCGGCGGCGGCGATCAGCGGGGTGACGATGGGAATCGTGATCACCATCAGTGACAGCGTCTCGATGAAGAAGCCGAGCACGATGAACAGCACGATGACCGCCAGCAGCAGGCCATAGGGCGACAGGTCGTAGGTGTTCAAGAGCGTGGTCAGTTTCTGCACCAGTCCCGATGAGGTCAGCGCGAAGTTCAAAAACGAGGCCGCCAGGATGATGAACAGCAGCATCGCGGTGGTTTTCACCGTGCCATCGAGTGCTGCCATCAGCATGCGGCGGTCGAGCCGTCGATTGCAGGCGGCCAGCGCCAGCGACACGATCACGCCGACGGCGGCGGCTTCGGTGGGAGTGGCCCAGCCGAGATAGATCGAGCCGACGATGACCACGAACAGCACCAGTAGCGGCAGCAGGAACGCCAGGCTGCGAAAGCGTGCTTCCCAGCTGGCGACATGGCGCGGGCCGCCGAGGCTGGGTTTCCACCAGCACAACACCAGGGCCATCAGCATGAACAGTAGCGCCAGGCCCAGCCCGGGCAGCAGTCCAGCCATGAACAGCTTGGGAATCGAGGTTTCGGTCAAAAAGCCGTAGACGATCAGATTGATCGAAGGCGGAATCAGGATGCCCAGCGTGCCGCCGGCGGCGATGCTGCCGCAGAAGAGTCGCGGATCGTAGCCAAGTTTCTCGCCCTGGGGCAGAGCCACGGTCGAGATCGTCGCGGCGGTGGCCACCGAGGAGCCGGACGTGGCGGAGAACAGCGCGGCGGTGGTGATGTTGGCGTGAATCAGGCCGCCCGGCAGCCACGAAAGCCAGTGATCCATCGCTCGGTAGGCCTTCTCGGCGATGCCGGCACGCACGATGATCTCGCCCATCAGCACGAACAGCGGAATCGCGATCAGCAGGAAGGAATCCGCCGCCGACCACAGATTCTGTCCCAGCGCCTTGGTCAGCGGAAAGAGGGAAAAGAACTGGTCGACGCCGAAGGCCAGCAGGAACAGCGTTACCGCCACCGGAATGCCGGCCAGCAGCAGCACCACGATACCGATCGAGAGAAAGCCCAGCATCAGCGTGACTCCTCCCGGGTCGAGGCTTCGCCAAGCTCGCCGTTGTCCATGCCTATCAGCGCATCGAGCGTTTTGGTGTCGCGCTGGAACAGTGCGGCCAGCACCCGCAGCCCCAGGACGCTGGTGGTGAAGGCGAACCAGCAGTATCCCGTTGCCCACAGCAGTTGCGGGATCCAGAGAGGCGTGGCCAGAGGCGTGTTGGCGGTGGAGGCATTGGCCAGCGACTTGGTCAGCACCGGATAGGCGTTCAGCGCGATCATCCAGGCGACCAGATTGAGCGCCAGTAGCGAGATCACGTTGAGCGTATGCTGCGACAACGCCGGAAGGCGTCCATGCAGTACGTCGATCCGGATATGCGCGCGTTCTAGCAGCGTGTGGGAGAGCCCCCAGGCCGACAGCACGGCCAATACGTAGCCCGAGTATTCATGCACGCCGGGCAGTGAATGACCGGCCAGTTTGCGCAGCAGTATCTCGATGCCGATGAACAGTACCACCGCCATCAGTGCCAGGCCGATCAGGCGCGCGGCGAGACGTGAAATGCCGCGGGTGATACGTACCAGCCCGTCCAGACTTCGGGTCAATCCAGACATGGTGTGTTCCTATCGGAGGGCGCCGGCCGACAGGCCAGCGCGCTTTGGGGCCGCTTCAGGGCGTTTTGGCCTGCAGGCCGACGATCTTGCCGACGCTGGCATTCCACTGGGTGAGGGTATCCGCATCGACACGGCCGGCCCAGGCGGGGAGGACGCTCTCCTCCAGGGCCTGGTGGGCGCGCTGGATATCGGCGTCGGTCGGTTTGACCAGCGTCATGTCGGCGGGCTCGCCCAGCGGACATTCGCCCTGGCCGGTAAGGCAGGCGATTCCGCGCTGGGTCTCGGTCTTGGCGTTGGCCCAGACCGGTGCCACGAACTGCTGGTTGACCTGATCCTGAATCAACTGCTGCTCGTCCGCGCTCAGACTGCCCCACTTGTCCTGATTGATCGCGGTGATGACATAGTCCCAACCGCCGATGGGCAGCGGCAATATATGGCTCGAAACGTCATACCAGCCGGCGCTGTAGCCGGACATCGAGCCGGTCACGGCGCAGTCGATGACGCCGCGCTCGAGCGAGCCGGGCACTTCGTTGAAGGCGATATTGAGACTCTGGGCGCCGAGCGCCTCGAGGAACTCCCCGGTGGAGCGACCGCTGCCACGAACCTTCTTGCCCTCGAGATCGGAAAGTCCCGAGATCGGCGTGTTGCAGAACAGCACTTGGGCGGGATAAGGCACGATCGCCAGTACATGGCTGTTGAAGTGATCGTTCATGGCCTTTTCGGCGATCGGGCGGAAGGCGTCGGCCACCGCCCGAGCCTTACTGGCCTCGGTGGCCATCATCGGCAGGTCGAGGCCTTCGAGTTCCGGGGCATCGCTGACGGTATAGTCACCGACCGTCATGCCGACATCGAACAGACCGTCGCCCAGGTAGCGGAAGACATCGCCGCTGGCGATTCCCATCTGATCGAAGCTGGTGACCTGGGTGGTGATGTCACCATCACTGGCTTCCGGCAGGGTCTCGCTCCAGAACGGCTTTTCGAATTTCTGATGCAGCTCCAGGCTGCCCCAGCTACCGACGACGTTGAGCGACGTTTCCGCCATGGCGGGCATCGCCATGGCGGCGGTCGAGAGAACGGCGGCAGCGAGGACGGCGACCGGCTTGCGCCAGTCGGCGCATACTTGGGAAGAACAAATCATGATGTCGGACCTCTTGTTGGCATTGTCGGGGTGGGCATTTTTGAATTGGCATTGTCTGAGCTAGGCCCGTTCGGCTCGGGCTAGCCGTACTTCAAGCGTTGGTTGGGAATGTCGGTGATCAGCATGTGCCCCGGACTGTGCGTGATCGCCAGCGGCAGGCGCGCTGCCTCGATCGCGGCCTGGGGCGTCACGCCGCAAGCCCAGAACACCGGCAATTCATCATCGTGAATGATCGGCGCATCGCCGAAATCCGGCTGTGCAAGGTCGGCAATGCCCAGCGATGCCGGCAGGCCGATATGCACCGGAGCACCGTGCACCCTCGGCATGTCGGTGGTGATCTGGATCGCGCGGATGGCGTCCGCCGGCGTGAACGGGCGCATCGAAACGACTAGATTGCCGCCGAACGGCCCACTGGGTTCGAGCGGTATCCGGGTGCGGTACATCGGCACGTTACGGTCGAGCTGGACATGACGCACTTCGAGCCCGTCGGCCATCAGCGCATCCTCGAACGAGAACGAGCAGCCGATCGAGAAGGTAACCAGATCATCCTGCCACCAATCGGCGATATCCGTGGGTTCCTCGCTCAATATTCCGTCTCGATAAAGGCGGTAACGCGGCACGTCATGGCGTAGATCGATATCGGTACCCAGCGATCGCGGATGCGGGTCGCCGGGATCGGTCACGTCCAGCAGTGGGCAGGCGCGGGGATTGCGCTGACAGAAGCGCAGGAAGTCCTCGGCATGGCGCGCCGGCAGGATCACCAGATTGGCCTGGGCGTAACCCGGCGCGAGGCCACTGGTATGTCGGTCCCATCCTCCATGACGGATGGCCTGTCGCGCGCCGAGGGGCTGTCTGAGGTCATGAATCTGAGCGTCGGTCATGAGGCGACTCGCGTTGTGATTATGTTCCGACGATAGAAAGCGGTCATTGATAAGGCAAATCGATTTTTTTGATTTTTACTGATTGATAAATCCTTTCATTGGCGGCGCTGGGCATACTGAAAATGGCGTTGTTGATCGAGTCCGGCGATCTCTATCGCCAGCTCGGTGATGCCTGTGGCCAGGTCGTTGTCGAGATGCCGGGGCCAGGACGCGGTGAATTCGAGCTCGGGCAGCGCGATCGGCAACTCGACCAGTTTTCCCTCGACCAATTCCTCGTGCGCCAGGCGGGGCGGAATCGCGCCGATGCCCAGCCCGTCCAGGGTCATGCGCACGATCGTCCAGAGTGAACTCGAGCAATGCAGCTTGAGATGTTCGAGCTTCTGCTGATGCAGCAACGAACCCAGCTCCCGATAGGGGCGGCTGTCGCGGGCGAAGGTGATCAGCGGCAGGCCGCGCAGGCGCTGCAACGAGAAATCCTCGGGATCCAGCCCGAGCGCAGGGCTCGCGATCAGGCCCATGGTGTAATGACAGAGAAAGCGATTGAGCACCTCCTGGACGTTGACCGGCCCCATCAGAAACGCCATGTCGATGTCGCGGCTGTGCAGCTTGTTGGCGAGCCCCGGGGAGCTGTCGACTTCGAGCTCCAGCGTCATCTCGGGAAAACGGCGCGACAGTTCGGCGAGGAACTGCGGCAGCCAGCTGTGCGCGATCGATTCGACCACGCCGAGACGCAGCGTGCCCTGGAAGGGCGTGGCCAGCTCGAGCATCGCCAGCGCTTCCTGGCGTGCCTCCATCAATCGCAGGGCGTGGCGATGGAACTGACGTCCTTTGGGCGTCGGCTTGATCGGACGCTGGGTGCGTTCCAGCAACGGCTCGCCGACGATCGACTCCAGCCGCGCGATGCGATCGGACACCGATGGCTGGGTCAGGTGCAGGTGGCGCGCCGCGAGGCGGAACGAGCCCAGGCGGACGATCCAGACGAAGGCTTCGATTTCCTTGAAGTCGAACATGGCGGACCCGGTGCGCGGTGAATGGGATGAGCTGGCTGCAGACGCGTCAGTATTGCATACCGACGCCGGCGGGTCGGCGGCACGATTTCCGCCAGGCCGGATGTCCGATTCCGGCCAACGTCGCTACAATGGGGAACCCTTTCTGCGTCGGGCGTATTCGATCCGCTTCACAAGAGCCGCTACGTTCGCGCAAAGTCACCTGACCGTGACACCAGGATACGCCGATCGTCCTCTTTCGCTGCTTCACCCCAGCCCGGTAGGCGTTCACCGATCTTTGCCGATTGAGGCAATCAGATCAGCCAGATTGAGTCGAATAAACAGGAGCGCTTGATGAGCCAGCAGGATTCCCCCGGCATGAATCAGCCGGATTCCCCGGCCGGTGCCGACCATCGTCGTCGCCACTCGGCACCGGTGGTCGATGGTCCCGGCAAGGCCGCCAGTCGCGCGATGCTGCGCGCGGTGGGCTTCACCGACGAGGACTTCCAGAAGCCGCAGGTCGGCATCGCTTCGACCTGGAGCCGCGTGACGCCGTGCAACAGCCATATCAACGTGCTGGCGGAAGCGGCCAGTGACGGCGCCGACGCCGCCGGCGGCAAGGGCGTGATCTTCAATACCATCACCATTTCCGACGGCATCGCCAACGGTACCGAGGGCATGAAGTACTCGATGGCCTCGCGCGAAATCATCGCCGACTCGATCGAAGCGGTGGCCGGCTGCGAAGGCTTCGATGGCGTGGTCGCCATCGGCGGTTGCGACAAGAACATGCCCGGCTGCATGATCGGCCTGGCGCGCCTCGACCGCCCCAGCATCTTCGTCTATGGCGGCACCATCCAGCCCGGCGCCGGTCACACCGACATCGTCTCGGTGTTCGAGGCGATGGGCGCCTACTCCCAGGGCAACAAGTCGCTGATCGAGGTCAAGCAGATCGAGGAGACCGCGATCCCCGGGCCGGGTTCCTGCGGCGGCATGTACACCGCCAACACCATGGCCTCGGCGATCGAGGCGATGGGCATGAGCCTGCCCAACTCATCGGCCCAGGAAGCGGTCTCGCAGACCAAGCACGACGATTGCCGCGCCGCCGGCGAGGCGGTGCTCAAGCTGCTCGAGCTGGACTTGAAGCCGTCCGATATCATGACCCGCAAGGCGTTCGAGAACGCCATCACCGTGGTCATTGCGCTCGGCGGCTCGACCAATGCCGTGCTGCACCTGCTGGCGATCGCCAATACCATTGGCGTGGAACTCTCGCTCGACGATTTCACCGAGATCGGCAAGCGCGTGCCGGTGCTCGCCGACGTGCGCCCCAGCGGCCACTACATGATGAGCGAGCTGGTGGCGATCGGCGGTATCCAGCCGCTGATGAAGATCCTGCTCGACGCCGGCATGCTGCACGGTGATTGCATCACCGTCACCGGCAAGACGCTGGCCGAGAACCTCGCCGACGTGAAGCCTTACCCGGTCGATCAGCAGATCATCAAGCCGCTGGACGCACCGATCAAGGCGACCAGCCACTTGCGCATTCTCTATGGCAATCTGGCCCCGGAAGGCGCGGTTGCCAAGATCACCGGCAAGGAAGGCACCCGCTTCACCGGCCGCGCCCGCGTGTTCGATTCCGAAGAGGAAGCGCAGGCGCGCATCAACGACCTCACCGTGGTTGCCGGCGATGTCGTGGTCATCCGTTACGAAGGGCCGAAGGGCGGCCCCGGCATGCGCGAGATGCTGACGCCGACCTCGGCGATCATGGGCCGCGGCCTGGGCGACAAGGTGGCATTGATCACCGATGGCCGCTTCTCCGGCGGCAGCCACGGCTTCGTGGTGGGGCATATCACCCCGGAAGCCTTCGTCGGCGGTCCGATCGGGCTGATCGAGGATGGCGACGAGATCACCATCGATGCCGAAAACGATGTCATGACCCTGCACATCGACGACGCTGAGATGGCACGTCGGCGCGCGGCATGGAAGCGCCCGGCACCGCGTTATACCCGGGGCGCCCTGGCCAAGTACGCGCGCACGGTCAGCTCCGCCTCCAAGGGCGCGGTGACCGACCTGCCCGAAGCGCTGGGCGATTGAGCCGGCACGCCAAGGCTACGGCTTAGGGCGAACGTCCAGAACGCAAGAACGCCTCGGTGCAACGCATCGGGGCGTTCTTGCGTTTGCCGCGCGTGCAGACGGCATGTGCTCTCCTATACTGCGAGTGCAAGTTGGCACAACAGGGAGATGTGCAATGTTACCGAAAAGGATGATGAGCGCCGGCATGGGACTGGCGCTAGGCGCAATGATGATCACCGGCAGCGCGCTGGCGCAGGACAAGATGAGTGATCAGCCCGAGGTCAACAAACAATCGGGTGCGCAGATCGATGAGCAGGAAGGGGCTCATGAAACCGATGTGCAAGCGCAGGGGGCCCCTCGACTCGCGAAGGCGTGCCGCGATCTCGCCGTGCAAAAAGAAGACCACTCCGAAGAGATAGACGGCAAATCCATCTACGAGACCAACGCCAAGGACTATGAACAAGGCGAAGAATTCGAACTCCTCGTCGATCTGCTCGGCCGAGGCAACGCAATGTACAACCTTACCTGCCAGATCGACGCCGATGGCAACATGACCTACGACGGCATGAAAAAGACGTCGACTGCCAAATCCGCCCCGGGCGGTGCTTGAAGCTGTCCCGTTGGGCATAAGCGCGGTCCCTTCGCGGGACCGCTGAGAATGCTGACAAACTACTGCGCTCGCCCATGCGGCGTTGAAGTCCGCCTCAGAATGCTCATTTACACCCCGTAAACTGTGCTTCTTCGGCGGATTTCGCCTTGCCTGGCCATCGCTCGCTACGTTTGTCAGTATCCTCGCTGCATTCGGGAATCAGGCGGCGCGATGTTCGCGCATCCAGGCGATCAAGCCCCCGCTGAATAGTATCTCGATCTGGCGCGGCGTCAGACGGTGTTCGAGGCGCAGCGTCTTGTCGCCGGCCCTGGCGCCAATCTCATTGCTGGCTTCCAGCGCCTGGCGCAGATTCTCGAACGCGACCTCGCTGCCGATCTCCAGCGTGTCGTAGTCGCTGGCGTCGACGAAGGTCAGCGGCAGCACGCCGAAGTTGATCAGGTTCTGCTCGTGAATGCGCGCAAAACTCCTGGCCAGCACGATGCGCAGCCCCAGATAGCGCGGTGCGATGGCGGCGTGCTCGCGACTCGAACCCTGACCGTAGTTGTTGCCGCCGATGACGATATGATCGCCGGTCTTGCGAGCCTGAGCGGCATAGCCTTCCATGACCCCGCGAAAGGCGAATTCGGCGATCTTCGGAATGTTGGAGCGGTAGGGCAGCACTTCGCCACCGGCGGGCATGATCTCGTCGGTGGAGACATCGTCGCCGGCCTTCACCAGGACCGGAAGGGTCAGGCGCGTCTCCAGCGGTTCGAAATCGGGGAGCGATTCGATGTTCGGTCCCTTGATCAGATGAATCTTGCGCGCCTTCTCCTCGTCCAACGGCGGTATCAGCGTGCGCGTGTTGACGATCGGGTCGCTGGGCTCCTCGATTCGGGGATAGGGCATGTCGAGGGTCCTCGGGTCGGTGATCACGCCATTGAGCGCCGAGGCCGTGGCGGTTTCCGGGCTGCACAGGAAGACGCGATCCTCGCGGGTGCCGGAGCGGCCGGGAAAGTTGCGCGGTACCGTGCGCAGACTGTTGACCTCGTTGGCTGGGGCTTGCCCCATGCCGATACAGCCGTTGCAACCGGCCTGATGCAGGCGTGCGCCGGCATCCAGCAGGCTGAACAGATGCCCGTCTCGGGTCAGGGTCTCGAGAATCGAGCGTGAAGTGGGATTGATCTCCAGCGAGACGTCGTCGTCGACGGTGCGCCCTTCGAGCATGGCGGCCGCGACGGCGAAATCGCGGTAGCCGGGGTTGGCCGAGGAGCCGATATAGGCCTGCGACAGCGGCTCGCCGGCGATCTCGCGCACCGGCACGACATTGGCGGGACTCGACGGCTTGGCGATCAGCGGCTCGAGATGGCTCAGGTCGATCTCTTCGCGGCAGTCGTAGCGACAGCCGTCGTCGGGCAGTAGCTCTTGCCAGTCGTCGCCCCGGCCCTCCGCGCATAGGAATGCCTTCACCGCGGCGTCTGAAGGGAACACGCTGGTGGTGGCGCCGAGTTCGGCTCCCATGTTGGCGATCACGTGGCGATCCATGGCCGAGAGCTGCTCGAGCCCAGGGCCGTAGTACTCGATGATGCGGCCGACCCCGCCGCTGACGCCGTGACGGCGCAACATCTCGAGGATGACATCCTTGGCGCTGATCCAGTCGGGCAGGCGGCCATCGAGACGCACGCCCCACACTTCCGGCATCCGGGTATAAAAAGGCTCGCCGGCCATCGCCATGGCGACGTCGATGCCGCCGGCGCCGATCGCCAGCATGCCCAGCGAACCGGCGGCCGGTGTATGGCTGTCGGAACCCAGTAGCGTCTTGCCGGGCTTGCCGAAACGCTGCTGATGGGTCGGGTGGCTGACGCCGTTACCGGGGCGCGAGAACCAGACCCCGAGGCGCTGCGCTGCCGTCTGCAGGAAGCGGTGGTCGTCGGGGTTCTTATTGTCCTCCTGGATCAGGTTGTGATCGACGTACTGTGCCGATATCTCGGTTTTGACACGCTCGAGACCCATCGCCTCCAGCTCCAGCATCACCATGGTGCCGGTGGCATCCTGGGTCAGGGTTTGATCGATTTTCAGGCCGACCGCCTCGCCGGGCGTCATGTCGCCGCTGACGAGGTGCGAAGCGATCAGCTTCTGGGTGACGTTACGGGGTGTGTGGCGCATGATTGGCTCCCAGTGTTTCCACACTGACATTGGCTAACCTCTTCAGTGTAGGAGAGACCTTGCGAACACACGGAGCGTGCGCGTGGCAGCTTCCATACCTGCGGAAATCATCGAGACGGAGTCACCGGTGGGCATCATCTCCGATACCCACGGCCTGCTTCGGGACGAGGCGCTGGCGCTACTGGCCGATTGCCAGCCGCTGATTCATCTGGGCGATGTCGGCGATCCGGCGATTCTCGAGCGCCTGGCGCAACTGGCGCCGGTTTACGCCATTCGCGGCAACATCGATCGGCAGGGAGTATGTGCGGCGCTGCCGTTGCATCGCCGGCTGATCGTCAATGGCCGGGCGCTGCAACTGGTTCACGATATTGCGGATATCGACGAACGAATGGCCTGCGAGGCGGTGCTGCACGGCCATTCGCACAAGCCACGCAACGAGTGGCGCGAAGCCGACGACGAGCGGCAGCTCTGGTTCAACCCCGGCGCGGCCGGCAAACGGCGATTCCGCTTGCCGCTCACGCTGGGCAAGCTGTGGCTGGACGAGCGCGGTATTCGAGGGGCGATCGTGCATCTGCCGCTCGCTTAGGCTCTGTACGAAAACTGCCTGCGCTTGCCTATACGGCGTTAAAAATCGGTTCGGAATGCTCATTTACACCGCGTAAACTCCGCTTTCTCACCGATTTTCGCCTTGTCTGGGCTTCGCTCGCCGACTTTTCGTACAGGGCCTCGAGTGCCGCCTAGCTATCTTCCGGCGTCACGCGAATCAACGCGCCGTCGCTCGAATCGGTCAGCAGCCACAGCGCTCCGTCCGGGCCTTCATCGACATCGCGGACCCGGCCGAGTTCTTCCAGCAGCCGCTGTTCGCCATCGACGCGTTCGCCATCGAGCGTCAAGCGCACCAGACCGCCCGGCGAGAGCGAGGCGATCACCAGGTTGCCGTTCCAGCCGGGGAAGCGCTCGCCCTGATAGAAGGCCATGTCGCCCGGCGCGATCACCGGGTCCCAGTAGTAGACCGGCTGTTCCATGCCGTCGTGAGCGGTAATGCCGTCTCCGATCGGGGAGCCATCATAATCTTCACCGTAGGTGATCACCGGCCAACCATAATTCTTGCCGGCTTCGGGGATATTGAGTTCGTCCCCGCCACGCGGGCCATGCTCGATCGTCCACAGCTTGCCGGTTTGCGGATGCAGGGCGGCTCCCTGGATATTGCGGTGCCCGTAGGACCAGATCTCCGGCAGTCCCTCTTCGCCGTCGGCGAACGGGTTTTCGTCCGGTACCGAGCCGTCCTCGAGAATTCTCACGACCTTGCCGAGATGGGTGTCGAGATCCTGCGCCAGTTGACGCGGCTCGGGCAGCGAGCGTTCGCCGAGGGTAACGTAGAGCCGATCCTGGTCGTCCCAGACCAGCCGCGAGCCGAAATGCCTGGTCGAATCCCAGGCCGGTGTCTGGCGAAAGATCACCTCGACGTCGTCGAGACGCGTGTGGTCCTGGTTCAGCGTGCCGCGTGCCACCGAGGTGCCGTTGGTGCCGTCGCCCCGCGGTTCGGCGTAGCTGAAGTAGACATGGCGGTTGCTGGCGAAGTCGGGATCGAGGCTGATGTCGAGCAGCCCGCCCTGGCCGCGGGCGTCGATCTCCGGCAGCCCCTCGATCGGCGCCGACAGTGTCCCTTCATGCAGATCGACTGCCCTGAGACGCCCCGGGCGTTCGCTGACCAGGGCGGTGTCGCTGTCGAGAAACACCAGCGACCAGGGATGTTCCAGACCCTCGGCGACACGCTCGCTATGCAGCGTGGGAGCGTCGGAAATTGCCGGTGCCCGAGTCTGTCCCTCGAAGGCTGGCGTCTGGTCGGGAGCGTTCGGTGGTCCGGTGGGAACCGCTTCCTGGGCCAGGATGTCGCCACTCAGGGTGAGTAGCAGGGCGGTACCGGATGAGGTAACGAGGCTGCGCAACATGGGAGACTCCACTGCGTAGAATCGAAAGCGGTAAGTCGTCACTGTAGCAGCCCCCCAGCAGCAATGGGAGAACACGCGATTGTCGACAACGGCTGACCGAGAGGCAGGAAAATGGATATAATGAGGGGCTGTTAACGTTTCAGCGCGAACCGCGTTGCTGCGCCAAATGGCGCCAGGCCAGGCGCGGGATACAGAGAAGGGTGGTTCCCTTTTCAAATCCCGCAACGCCGCATGGCGCCATTTGCCGTGCAACCCGAAGGGCCGGGCCAGTTTTCGCACGGTGCTGCGTTATTCGTCGTTCATTTGAAATGACCAAACTACTCTCCTTATGCCTTGCCCCGCACAAAAACTGGCTCCGGCGCGGCCGTGCGTGAAACGTCAACAGCCCCTTGCCTTTTATCGGAGTATCTCCTTGCCCCCGGAACCTTCTGATCCATCGAGTCATCGTCGCGCCTTGCCGGTCTGGGCGCGATGGGTCTTGCTGGCAATCTCATGCATGGTCGCCAACCGTCTGCTCTATATCCTTCACATGCCCGCCGGCGGATTCATCGGGCCGATGGCGGTAGCGATCGTCTATGGCGTGTCGATCGGCGGCCTCAAGCTGCCGCGCCCCTGTTTCAAGCTCAGTCAGGGGGTCATCGGCGTGCTGATCGCCCAGACCCTGAGCATGACGGTGCTGTTCAAGATTCTGAATGCCTGGCCGGTCATGCTGCTGGCGACGGCCATCACGCTGCTGCTGAGCCTGGTGGTGGGTATCGGCCTGGTGCGCTACGGCGGCCTGCCGGGGTCGACCGCGGCCTGGGGCACCACTCCGGGCGCGGCGGCGGCGATGGTGGCGATGGCCGAGGAGAGCGATGCCGACCCGCGCATCGTGGCGGCAATGCAGTACGTGCGCGTGGTCTGCGTGGTACTGATCGGCGCGCTGGTCAGCCACTATCTGGGAGTGACCGGCGGTCCCGGGCATCCCGCCCAGGGGCTGCCCGATTCTCTCGGCGAGCTGGGCGACGGCCTCGCCACATTGGCGGCCGTGGTGGCGGGCGTCTGGCTGTTCGACGGGCGGCTACCGGCCGGGGCGCTGCTGGGGCCGGTGGTGATCGGCAGTGTGCTGCACCTGACCGGGGTGATCACTATCCTGCTGCCGCAACCGCTGCTGGAACTGGCCTATGGCCTGATCGGAACTTATGTGGGATTGCGCTTCGATCGCGCAACGGTGCGCAACATCGCTCGCTCGCTGGGTAAGATGATCCTCGCTTCGCTGGTGCTGATCGCGTTGTGCGCGCTGTCGGCCTGGCTGATGACGCTACTGATGCATACCCAGTTCATTTCGGCCTATCTCGGCACCAGTCCCGGTGGGCTCGACTCGATGACCATCATCGCCATCGATACCCATGCCGACGTCGGCCTGGTGGTCGCGCTGCAGACGTTGAGACTGTTTACCGTGGTACTGGTCGGGCCAGGCATGGCGAAGCTGGTGGCGCGCTTCGCCCGGTCTGCCACGGGCAGCATCGGCAGGGGCTAGCCAGCCCAGTAGGCGCAGACAGTCAGTGCAGGCTCCATTCCCAGCGGCGATGATTGTCGCTCGGCGGGGCGTGGCTGCGTACCCGGCTGACCCAGGCCTGGCGGCCGCTGCGACGGATCAGATAGACGATTTCGCCTTCGCGCAGCGGCGGATTGGCGGGATCGATCAGAATGGCTTCGAACCAGCGCGAGAGATGAAAGACCTGTAGCTTGCCGTTGACGGGATGCGCCGTTACCTGGACGGCCGCCTCGGCGTTGCCGCGCGGGGAAGGAAGCGTGCTGGCTAGCCAGATCGGCAACCGCTCATGCCGATTGACCGCGATCGCCGCCAACAGCAACGCGCAGGCGCCCAGCAGACTGGTCGCGGGAGAAATGAACGGCACCTGGATCGACAGCCCCAGGACGCCGACCGCAACGATACCGACGAGCGGATGCGGTAATCGCCGATAGAGTAGAAAAAGCGCACACAGGCCGATGCCCAGTGCTGCCTCTTCCTGCATGTGATTGAGCCATAGAGCCATGGATTACCCTGCTGCGTCTTGCGACCGCCTCTCATGGGCAAATCGTCGGTTTTTGCGGCGCCATCGAAGGGCGCCGTCGTTCATCATCAAGGCGGACTCCATCCACCGCGCGAACCGAGCACGAATGCCGACACGACAGTCGCTGGAGCCTCGCTGTGCAGGATACTGGTGGCAAAACGCCCCCTCCAGAGAAGAACGGTAAATAATTGCTGCCTAACGTAGCTTTCGAGAGGGATTGTCAACGCCTTGCCGGCGCGATGACGGGCGGGACGCACCAGGGGATTGCGACCTTGGTCGGAGTGCAGTATTTCTGAGAGTCTGATGTCGCTCGATTCGAGACATCGCGCACCGGTTCCCTGCGCGACACAACAATGACAACGCCAACGGCGGGAGGCAGCTATGCAACCCTCTTCGAACATCCGGTACCGACACCAAGACGCGAGCTATTTCGACAAGCGGGGCTTGAGTCGCTATGCCGGCCCCTGGTCGTTATGGGCGCTCGGTGTCGGTGCGGTCATTTCCGGGCACTACTCCGGCTGGAACCTGGGCCTGTCGATCGGCGGCTGGGGCGGTATGGCCATCGCCACGGTGCTGATCGCGATCATGTATCTGGGACTGACCTTCTGCATTGCCGAGATGTCGCCGGCACTACCCCATACCGGGGCCGCCTACTCGTTTGCGCGCTCGTCGATGGGACCCTGGGGCGGTTTCATCACCGGCCTGTGCGAAAACGTCGAGTACATCCTGACGCCGGCGGTGATCGTGTTCTTCATCGGCTCCTATCTCGGCAGCATCTTCGAGACGCCGGCAGTCATGCAGCCGCTATGGTGGGTCATCGGCTATATCCTGTTCGTGGGGCTCAACATCATCGGCGTGGAGTTGTCGTTCAAGGTCACGCTGACGGTGACCCTGATGGCGTTGGCGGTACTGGTCATATTCTGGATCTCGGCGATTCCGCACATCGATTTCTCCACCTGGGCGCTCAACATCGGCAGCGGCGGTGAACTGCTGGAAGGCGGCGGCGGTCCGTTTCTGCCCATGGGGATCGGCGGCGCGCTGGCGGCAATGCCGTTTGCCGTGTGGCTGTTTCTGGCCATCGAGCAGCTGCCGCTGGCCGCCGAGGAGTCGGTTGATCCCAGACGCGACATGCCCAAGGGCATCATCCTGGGCATGGTCACGCTGATCGTCTCGGCATCGATGATCCTGGTGCTGAATCCGTCGCTGGTGGGCGTGGGCGCCTATGCGCTGGGGCAGAGCGGGGAGCCGCTGCTGGACGGATTTGCCGCCATCTACGGCAGCGGCCTGGCCAAGCTACTGGCGCTGGTGGCGATTATCGGGCTGATCTCGAGTTTCCACACCATCATCTTCGCCCAGGGCCGCCAGATCTATTCGCTGTCGCGCGCCGGTTACTTTCCCACCTGGCTGTCGTTGACCCACGGCACCCGCAGGACGCCGCACGTGGCGATGATCACCGGTGCCTGTCTGGGGCTGGTCATCATGCTGGTACTGTTCGTCGGCCTGGGCGTCGATCAAGGCTCGGCGGTGATCGGTGGCACGCTGCTCAACATGGCGGTATTCGGCGCGATGTGCTCCTACATCGCACAGGCGGTGTCGTTCATTCTGCTGCGTCGGAATCGTGCGGACATTCCGCGCCCCTACCGCAGCCCTTTCGGCGTGCCCGGGGCCTGGATCACCATCGTCATCGCGCTGGTGACACTATTCTTTCAGTTGAGCGATCCGACATATCGGATCGGTATTCTCGGGGTGATCGTGTGGTTTGCTGTCGCCATCGCTTATTTCGCCCTCGTCGGACGCCATCGGCTGATTCTCTCCCCGGAGGAGGAGTTCGCCATGGAGCGCCGCGAGCAGGCGGCGGCCGACGTCGAGACGATATCCGCCGCCAAGCCCTGAGCCCGCCACGCGGCCGGTCGCCACCGGCCGCGTTTTCACGCTGGATCGGTGTGCCGGCCCGAGTGCTGGCGTAGAATGCTGCCGATGCTAAAAAGGAGTGTTTCATGCGCATCGGAATTCTGCAGTGCGACGACGTCGCCGAGCCCCTACGCGACACACATGGCAACTATCCCGAGCAGTTCGAGCGTCTGCTGACGCGGGTGGACCCGACGCTAGCGTTTCGTATCTGGCGCTGCCTGGATGGCGAGATACCTGATGCAGGAGAGTTCGGTGAGGCCGATGCCTGGCTGATCACCGGGTCCAAATACGGGGTCAGCGACGGCGATGCCTGGATCGAACGCTTGTGCGCCTTCGTACGCCAGCTGTGGCAGGCCAGGCGGCCGCTGATCGGCGTCTGTTTCGGTCATCAACTGATTGCCAAGGCGTTGCATGGCGAGGTCGAGCGCAGCCCGCGCGGCTGGGGGATCGGTGTCTCCTTCAATCGGCTGATCGAGCGTGCCGAGTGGATGCAGCCCTACCAGGAAGGACTCGATCTGCTGGTGAGCCATCAGGATCAGGTCAAGACCCTGCCGCCACAGACGCGGGTGCTCGCGGCCAGCGACTTCTGTCCCTTCTATCTGATCCAGGTGGGCGAATGTTTCCTCGGCGTTCAGGGGCATCCCGAATTCACCAAGGGCTACTCAGCGGATCTCATGACGCTGCGCAGCGATGCCATGCCGGCGCATCGGGTGCGGGAAGGGCAGGCCTCGCTGAATGCGGACGTGGACAGCGAACTGATGGCCCGCTGGATGCTCAATTTCTGGCGTCAGGCCCTACGGTCTGTCTGAAAAGTGCCTGCGCTCGATCATGCTGCGTTAAAAATAGGCTTAGAATGCTCATTTACCCCTTGTAAACTCCGCTTCTGCGCCAATTTTTGCCTTGCCTGATCATCGCTCGCCGACTTTTCAGACTGGACCTAGTGTGGTGTTT
>NZ_PZJU01000038.1 GCF_003206715.1 Salinicola peritrichatus
TCTACCCGACTATCTATCTTATTTCGAGCCCTCCGTCATGAATATCCCGGGCTGACGGGCCGCCGCTTAGCTTAGCGTTATATTTTGGTGAGTATAAATGATAAATTCAATATATAAGGCTGAGGGGCTTTGTGATGATCAGTTTGCTATTATGCCTCACCCGCAAGGAGGTGGTTTTCTTGAACAGAGTATAGAGGAAACCAAACTGACAGGTTATGAAATCGTAGTTTCCATGCTGACGAGTGGAGAACAAGCAGAGCTTGAACTTCTTGCTGAGGGAGAGGTTTGTCAGAATAAGGGAGTTTTATACCTTAACTTCCCGATCAGAGATGAAGTGGCCGATAATGACCGGGAAGTGGTGCAGTTCATCGATTCCTTGGCGCTTTTGCAGGAAAAGAAGAGAAAAATAGTATTTCACTGTCGGGGGAGGCGTTGACCGTTCTTCGATGGTGCTTAGCCTTTTAGCGGCGAGGCTGGGTGTGGAGCCCGAAGTGTCCTTCGCATTAATCACGCGATCCAGAGGTGAGCGAGCGCCTGAAACGGAATTCCAGAGGCAATGGGTAACCAACCTATCAGAACGTTAATTGGGCGTTAGCGCCTGGCATCAATCACTGATCATGACACTCAAAGCCCCGAGCCAAGCCATCAATTGGGAACTTTGTGTTTTCAGCGGTTCGATAACTTCGCCGCCAACGCCACCCCTACCTTCGACCGATTCGGCTTGCCGATCGTCTGTGTTATCCACACCCCTGTCTCTGCCAAGTTATCCAGATCCACACCGCTGTCGATGCCGAGGCCGTTGACCAGATAGATCACGTCTTCCGTGGCGACGTTGCCGGTGGCGCCCTTGGCGTAGGGGCAGCCGCCGAGTCCGGCGACGGCGCTGTCGATCACGCTGATGCCCTCCTCGAGCACGGCATAGAGGTTGGCCAGCGCTTGGCCGTAGGTATCGTGGAAGTGGGCGGCGAGCTTGTCCCTGGGGATATCGCGGCTCACGGCGTCGATCAGGCGCTTGGCCTTGAGCGGGGTGCCTACGCCGATGGTGTCGCCCAGCGAGATTTCATAGCAGCCCATCGCGTACAGCGCTCGTGAGACCTCGGCGACCCGCTGGGGGGCGACTTCGCCTTCGTAGGGGCAGCCGAGCACGCAGGAGACATAGCCGCGCACGCGCACACCGGCTTCCCGGGCGCGTTCGATCACTGGGGCGAAGCGGTCCAGCGATTCGGCAATCGAGCAGTTGATGTTCTTGTGCGAGAAGGCTTCGCTCGCTGCCGCAAAGACTGCGACCTTTTCGACACCGCACTCTAGCGCGGCTTCCAGCCCTTTGAGATTGGGCGTGAGCGCGGAGTAGATCACACCCGGCCGGCGCTGAATGCCGGTCATTACCTCGCGGTGATCCGCCATCTGCGGCACCCACTTGGGCGAGACGAAACTCGCCGCTTCGATCCGCTTGAGGCCTGCCGCGCCGAGCCGGTCGATCAGTTCCAGCTTGGCGGCCGTGGCGATGGGTTTGGCTTCGTTCTGTAGCCCATCCCGCGGGCCGACTTCGACGATACTGACTCGCTTTGGCATCCCCATATCAGTTTTCCCTGCCTGTGTCGGCGCTGGCCTCCTTACCCACGAAGGCGAGCAGTTCATCTCCCTGCGCCACGGCGTCGCCCACCGCGACATGGAAGGCTTCCACCGCGCCGTCGGCGGGGGCGTTCAGGGTGTGCTCCATCTTCATCGCTTCCACCACCACCAGCGGCGTGCCTTTCTCCACCGCCTGGCCGGGTTCGACCAGCAGCGTCACCACGGTGCCGTGCATCGGCGCGGTCAGCTTGGCTTCGGCCTCTTGCGGAAGATGGTCGGCGCGGTCGGCGCGGCGCCAGATCAGGCGGGATTCAGTACCGGCGGCGGTGAGCACGATGGCGTCGCCCTCGCTTGCCGGGTCGAGCCGGGCGAAGAGGCGCTGGCGATGGCCATCCAGGGTGAGCGCCAGAGTGTCGTTGTTGAGGCGCTGGCACTGCCCGGCGAGCCGGCTTGTCTCCTCGCCGTCGCGCTGCACCTGAAGCTGCCAGGTCGCCTGTGCTGGCTCCTGTGCCAGACCCTGAGTCAGCCCCTGAGTGGCGATCACCTCGTACGTGCCGCTGCCGTCGATCTCCTGGAAGGCGAGACGCAGCCGGCGCGGCGCGTTGAGCCGCCAGCCGTCGCGATGCTGCCAGGGGTCGTCGGTGCGCGGAGCTCCGTTGGTATGGTTCCTGGCGAGCCGATCCATCGCAAGCTGATCTATAGCAACCAGGGCCGCGCGGGCGATATCGGCGTCGATGGCGTGGGGCGCGGCGAACAGCGCATCGTGATGGTGCTCGATGAAGCGGGTATTCAGCTCGGTGGCGATGAAGTCCGGGTGGGTCACCAGCCGCTGCAGGAAGCGGCGGTTGGTGGTCACGCCGGAGACATCCAGCGCCGCCAGCGCGCGATCCATCTCCGCCAGGGCCTGGCCGCGATCCTCGCCGTGGACGATCAGCTTGGCCAGCATCGGGTCGTAGTGCATCGAGACGTCATCACCGGCTTCGACGCCGCTATCCAGACGCACGCGATCCGCCGCCAGGCCGCCTGCGGTCAGGTCGATCCCGAATCGTTCGAGCGTGCCGGTAGCGGGCAGGAAGTCGTTGTCCGGGTCTTCGGCATAGAGCCGCGCCTCGATGGCGTGGCCGGTCAGGGTCAGCTCGCTTTGAGACTTGGGCAGCGGCAGGCCGGCGGCGACCCGCAGTTGCCACTCGACCAGATCCTCGCCGGTGATCATCTCGGTCACCGGATGCTCTACCTGCAGCCGGGTGTTCATCTCCATGAAGTAGAATGCACCGTCCTGCTCTTGTGACGCATCGAGCAGGAATTCCACCGTGCCGGCGCCGACATAGCCGATCTCCTGGGCGGCGCGTACCGCGGCTTCGCCCATCTCGCGGCGCAGCGCCTCGGGCAGGTGCGGCGCGGGGGCCTCTTCGAGCACCTTCTGGTGGCGCCGCTGCACGCTGCAGTCGCGCTCGAACAGGTAGACGCCGGCTCCGAGGCTGTCGCAGAACACCTGTACCTCGACATGGCGCGGCTGGGTCAGGTATTTCTCGATCAGCATGCGTTCGTCGCCAAAGGCGGCGCGGGATTCGCGGCGGCAGCCATCGAGCGCCGCCTGGAACTCGCGCTCGGAATCGACCACCCGCATACCCTTGCCGCCGCCACCGGCGCTGGCCTTGAGCAGCACCGGGTAGCCGATCTTGCCGGCTTCTTCCCGCAGCAAGGCATCATCCTGCGCTTCGCCGTGATAGCCGGGCACCAGCGGCACGCCGGCCTGGGCCATGCGCGCCTTGGCCGCGGCCTTGTCGCCCATGGCGGCGATGGCGCTGGCCGGCGGGCCGATGAAGACGAGCCCGGCGGCGTCGCAGGCGGCGACGAATTCGGCGTTCTCGGAGAGAAAGCCGTAGCCCGGGTGGATGGCGTCGGCGCCGCTGTGCTGGGCGGCGGCGATGACCTTGTCGATGGCGAGATAGCTCTCGCCAGCCGCTGCCGGGCCGAGGCGGATCGCTTCGTCGGCCTCGCGCACGTGGCGGGCGCGGGCATCGGCATCCGAATAGACCGCGATGGTGCGCAGGCCGAGGCGCCGCGCGGTGCGGATCACCCGGCAGGCGATCTCGCCGCGATTGGCGATCAGTACGGAGCGCAGCGGATGGGGGGCGTCGGTCAGGCTCATGAGCGCGGTTCCTTGTTATCCGAATGGCCGTCTTTATCCCTGTGGGTATCCCCCGTGCGTTGCCAGACAGGCGCGCGCTTGTCGAAGAACGCGGCCAGTCCCTCCTGGCCCTCAGCGCTGACCCGCAGTTCGCTGATCGTGCGGCAGGTCGCTTCGCGAGAGGCGTCGGTGTCCGGCTCTCGAGCGATCTCGGCGAGCAGCGCCTTGGTGGCGCGCTGGGCCTGGGGGGAGGCGGCGAGCAGCCGGTCGACCGTCTGATCGATGCGGTCATCCAATGCGTCCATCTCGACGACGTCATGCACCAGACCCAGCGTACGGGCGGTGGCGGCGTCGATCACCTCGGCGGTCAGCGCATAGCGGCGCATCTGGCGGGTGCCGATGGCGCGCTGGACATAGGGCCCGACCACCGCCGGCGAGAGGCCGATCTTGACCTCGGATAGGCAGAAGCGCGCCGCATCCGAGGCGATGACCAGGTCGCAGCAGGCGGCCAGCCCCACCGCGCCGCCGTAGGCCGCACCCTGCACCCGGCAGAGCGTGGGGCAGGGCAGGGTGTCGAGCCCGTGCATCAAGCGCGAGAGCTGGCGCGAGTCGGCCAGATTGTCGTCGACGCTGTAGTCCACCATGCGCTTCATCCAGTTGAGATCCGCCCCGGCTGAGAAGTGCTTGCCTTCGGAGCCGAGCATCACTACCCGCACCTCGCCGCGCTCGGCCAGCGTGCGAAGGCGTTCGAGATGCGTGTTGAGCGCCGCGATCAAGGCGTCGTCGAAGGCGTTGTGCACTGCGGGGCGATCCAGCGTCAGCCGCGCGACGCCGCGGGAATCGATGGTCAAACGAGTGAAGCTATCGGATATGGCTGCCATGGCGGCCTCTCATGATCATGTTGGCTTCGAGCTTCGAGCTTCGAGCTTCGAGCTTCGAGCTTCGAGCTTCGGGCTTCGGGCTTCGGGCTTCGGGCTTCGGGCTTCGGGCTTCGGGCTTCGGGCTCAAGGGATTGCGAACTTTTAACCATGGCCGATGCTGATTTTCGTGGCTCGTGGCTCACATCCGAAACACGCCGAATCTTGTCTCTTCGATCTCTGCGTTCAACGCGGCGGAGAGTGCCAGGCCGATCACATCGCGGGTCTGCCGCGGGTCGATCACGCCGTCGTCCCACAGCCTGGCGCTGGCGTAGTACGGGTGGCCCTGGCGCTCGTACTGTTCGCGAATCGGCGCCTTGAAGGCGGCTTCCTCGTCTTCCGGCCAGTCGCTGCCGTCGCGCTCTATCTGCTCCCGTTTCACCTGCGCCAGCACGTTGGCCGCCTGTTCGCCGCCCATCACCGAGATGCGCGCGTTGGGCCACATGAACAGCAGGTTGGGGTCATAGGCGCGGCCGCACATGCCGTAGTTGCCGGCGCCGAAGCTGCCGCCGATCAGCACGGTGAACTTGGGCACCTTGGCGCAGGCCACGGCGGTAACCAGCTTGGCGCCGTGCTTGGCGATGCCCTCCTGCTCGTACTTGGAGCCGACCATGAAGCCGGTGATGTTCTGTAGAAAGATCAGCGGGATCTGGCGCTGGGCGCAGAGTTCGATGAAGTGCGCGCCCTTCTGCGCGGACTCCGAGAACAGCACGCCGTTGTTGGCGACGATACCCACCGGGTGGCCGCACCAGTGGGCGAAGCCGGTGACCAGGGTGTCGCCGTAGTAGCGCTTGAACTCGTCGAAGTCGGAATCGTCGACCAGCCGCGCGATCACTTCGCGCACGTCATAGGGCTTCTTGAGGTCGGTGCCCACGATGCCGTAGAGCTCGTTTGGGTCGAGGCGCGGCGGTCGAGGTTCCTTCATCGCCAGCCGGCCGCGCTTCTGCCAGTTCAGCCGTGACACGGCGCGACGGGCGAGTTGCAGGGCGTGGGCGTCGTTATCGGCGTAGTGGTCGGCCACGCCGCTGACCTTGGCGTGCACGTCGGCGCCGCCCAGGTCCTCGGCACTGATCGTCTCGCCGGTGGCGGCCTTCACCAGCGGCGGGCCGCCGAGGAAGATCGTCCCCTGGTTGCGCACGATGATCGACTCGTCGGCCATCGCCGGTACGTAGGCGCCGCCGGCGGTGCACGAGCCCATCACCACGGCGATCTGCGGGATGCCCTCGGCGGAGAGCGTGGCCTGGTTGTAGAAGATGCGCCCGAAGTGGTCGCGGTCGGGAAAGACCTCGTCCTGGTGGGGCAGGTGGGCGCCGCCGGAGTCGACCAGGTAGATGCACGGCAGGCGATGCTTGCGGGCGATCTCCTGGGCGCGCAGGTGTTTCTTCACGGTCAGCGGGAAATAGGTACCGCCCTTGACCGTGGCATCGTTGGCGACGATCACGCACTCGACGCCGCTTACGCGACCGATGCCGGCGACCACGCCCGCCGCCGGCACCTCGCTACCGTAGACCTCGTGGGCGGCTAGCGCGCCGATCTCGAGGAACGGCGCGCCCTCGTCGAGCAGGTGGTCGATGCGATCGCGCACGAACAGCTTGCCGCGCGACTCATGGCGCTCGCGGGCCTTGTCGCCGCCGCCCCGGGCGATCGACGCAGTCAGCTCGTGCAGCTTGCCGACCTCGGCACGCATCGCCGCGTCGTTGGCCTGGAAGGCCTCGGTGCGCGGATTGATCTGGGTAGTCAGGATGGACATGTTTCGGTTCCTGATCTGGCTCGCGTGGCTCGGCATGCGAGGTGCTGGAATTTAGCAAAAGTCATAAGAGGGAAGGCGGCACTTCGTGCCTTGAAGAGGGAAGGAAAGGCAAAAAATCTGGACTCCTTCTTTCCTCTTCTTTCTTCTCTCTTTTCTCTTGGGTCAAGCCGATTCCGCGAACAGCTCGCGCCCGATCAACATCCGCCGAATCTCGCTGGTGCCGGCACCGATCTCGTAGAGCTTGGCGTCGCGCAGCAGCCGCCCGGTGGGGTACTCGTTGATATAGCCGTTGCCGCCGAGCAGCTGGATGGCATCCAGCGCCATCTGGGTCGCCTTCTCGGCGCAGTAGAGGATCACCCCGGCGGCATCCTTGCGGCTGACCCGGCCTCGGTCGCAGGCGCTGGCCACGGCGTAGAGATAGGCGCGGCAGGCGTTGAGCGTGGTGTACATGTCGGCAAGCTTGCCCTGGATCAGCTGGAACTCGCCGATCGCTTGGCCGAACTGCTTGCGCTCGTGGACGTAGGGCACCACCACATCCAGACACGCCTGCATGATCCCGATCGGGCCGGCGGCGAGCACCGTGCGCTCGTAGTCGAGCCCGCTCATCAGCACGCGTACGCCGCGGTTCTCCTCGCCCAGCACGTTCTCCGCCGGCACCTGGCAATCCTCGAACACCAGCTCGCAGGTGTTGGAGCCGCGCATGCCCAGCTTGTCGAGCTTCTGCGCGGTGGAGAAACCGGCGAACCCCTTCTCGATCAGAAAGGCGGTGATGCCCTTGGCGCCGGCCTCCGGGTCGGTCTTGGCGTAGACCACCAGCACGTCGGCGTCGGGGCCGTTGGTGATCCACATCTTGTTGCCGTTGAGCACGTAGTGATCGCCTTGCCTGTCGGCGCGCAGGCTCATCGAGACCACGTCCGAGCCGGCGCCGGGCTCGGACATCGCCAGCGCCCCGACATGCTCGCCGCTGATCAGCCCGGGCAGGTACTTGGCCTTCTGCTCGGCCGTGGCGTTGAGCTTGATCTGGTTGACGCAGAGATTGGCGTGGGCGCCGTAGGAGAGCCCCACCGAGGCGCTGGCCCGGGAGATCTCCTCCATGGCGATGCAGTGGGCCAGGTAGCCCATACCGCTGCCGCCCTCTTCTTCGCTGACGGTGATGCCGAGCAGGCCCATGTCGCCGAACTTCTGCCACAGGTCCGCGGGGAAGACGTTGTCGTGGTCAATCTGGGCCGCGCGTGGGGCGATCTCGTCCCGGGCGAAGGCGTTGACCTGCTCGCGCAGCATGTTCAGCTCGTCGTCGAGGCCGAAATCGAGTTCGGTGTAGGGGGCGTGCATGGTGAAATCCTCGCTGTCAATACAGCTTCTACGTCTTGGTACGTTGACGTTAACGTCAATATGCGAAGGCGGCTAGAGCCCCTCGACCATGGTCTAGGATGAAATGAGCAAACCCGATTCGTTCATTTCGAAGGTCCGGGATCCGAGTGGACTGACGTTAGCGTCAATGTGATAAGACAGACGTCTGGACCGTTCTCTTTTGACTTTGAAAAACCGGGGCCCCTATGTCGATATGGAAACGCGAGTCATCCCTTAACGCCCTCACCGCCGAGTGTCGGAATACGCTGGTCAGCCATGTCGGCATCGAATTCACCGAGCTGGGCGATGACTGTTTGCGCGGGCGCATGCCCGTGGATGAAAGAACACGCCAACCCTACGGCCTGCTCCATGGCGGCGGCTCGGTGGTGCTGGCGGAAACGCTCGGCAGCATCGCCGCCAATTTGTGTCTGGCCGATCCGGACAAGATGGCGGTGGGGCTCGACATCAATGCCAATCACGTGCGTGCAATGCGTGAAGGCTGGGTCGAAGGCTGCGCGCGTCCGCTGCATCTCGGTGCCACCACGCAACTGTGGGAGATCCGAATCGAGGACGAGCGTGGCCGATTGGTATGCATGTCGAGGCTGACCATGGCGGTGGTGAATCAGGGTTAGATATCGAAGGTGTACAACATGCTTCCTGCAACGAAGAATCGGCCACGGATGGCCGGTTCTTGGCTATCGTTTCGCGTCTTCGATCAGTTAGGGATAGAAGGGGAAGAAAAGCGGCAGCAACGCGATTGATACGAGATAGGCGATGATCATCAATGGCCATCCGGCCTTGGCAAAATCACTGAAACGATAATTGCCGACCCCGAGAATCATGGTGTTGGCCGACGTCGCCAGCGGTGTCAAGAAGGCACACGAGCCGCCGATGACCACGGCCATGATCACCGCCATCGGGTCCGCGCCGATGCTGACGGCGATCGTGCCGCCGATGGGTGCCATCAGGCCCACCGCCGCCGTGTTGGACATGAACTGGGAAAGAAAGGCGGTCAGCAGGAACAGGACATTAAGCAAGATGAACGGTGAAGGATCCCCGCCGAGCCATCCCACCACATGGTTGGCGATCATTTCGCCGGCCCCGCTTTTCTGAAGAGCCGCAGACATCGGCAGCAGCCCGGCCAGAATGAAGATCGTGCGCAGGTCGATGTTGCGATAGACCTCTTTCTCGTCGATGACGCGAATCAGGATCACGAACAGCGCGCCGATCACCGCAATGAGATGAATCGGTAAGCCGATCGTGTCGCTCAGCAGCATGCCGAGCACGGTCAGGGCAAGAACGATCAGCGAGCCGTATTGCCGATAGAGGGATTTTGGCTCCGGATTCCGCGTGACCTCCGAGGTCGTGTCGTCTCGGTCTTCCTTGAACCGATGACCGAAGAAGATCATGTAGCACATGCCCAACAGCAGAATGGGCAGGCCGACCATGGCGAATGAGAAGAACGAGAATCCGGTGCCCTCGAAGGTTCTACGCAGAATGGTGTCGCCCAGCAGGTTGCTGGTAGACCCGATCAACGAGAGATTGCCACCCATGGATGACGCGAAGGCCAAGGGCATCAGCAGGTTACGGTGATTCAAACCGGTACGGATGGCAATGCCAATCACCACGGGTATCAGTACGGCGGCCGTGCCCGTGTTGGATAGAAAGCCAGAGGTGATACCAGCTACCAGCATGATCGCCGCGATCAATTGGTGCTGGCCGTCGGCGAAGCGCGTGATGACATTGCCGGCTCGGGCCGCCATGCCGGTTTCAAATAGCGCCCCGCCGAGCACGAACAGGGCGACGACTAGCACCACGGTGCTGCTCGAAAAACTCGCGAAAGCTTCGCTCGAGGAGAGCACGCCTGTGAGCGTGAACGCGACGACCGCCAGCATGGCGGTCAGCGCCAATGGTATGATTTCCCATATGAACAGGACGATCGCCGCGCCGATAATGGCGAGCGTCACAATCGCTGGATCCATGAACACCTCGATCTAATTATGGCCTGACAAAATAAATATGTACGTACATATTCGCTGTTGGCAGCGCAGGCTCCTATAAGACTTTCGTTTAAGCCCAGGAAGGCAGCTCATGTCGACACCCCGTTATCGCGAGATAGCTATCGCGTTGCGTAGCCGAATTCTGGAGGGGGAGTATCCCGTGGGATCGTTGCTGCCCACCGAGGAGGAGCTGTGCGATCTGTATTCGGTCAGCCGGCACACTGTGCGCGAGGCGATCAAGTGCCTGCTGGAGGACGGGCTGGTATCGCGCAAGAAGCGCGTTGGCACTCGCGTGGAATCGCTGGGAAGAAGTTACAGCCAGACGCTGGCCTCGATCAGCGACCTGGTGCATTTCGCCGAGCGTCACGTGCGTCAACTGGTGTCAATCGCGCCGGTGACGTTGAACGCCGCGCAGGCCAAGACGTTCGACGCCGAGCCGGGCAGCGAGTGGCTCGGCATCGAAACGCTGAGGCTCGAGCAGGCGCAGGAAGCGACGCGCCCTGTCTGCTGGACCAAGGTACTGCTGGCACCTGCCTATGGGGATATCGAGCCGCTGATCACGCGTCAGCCGCGAACGCTGATCAGCGAACTCGTCGAGCAGCAGCATCATCAGCCGACGCTCGAGATCTCTCAGCGAATCGATGTCACGCTGCTCGACGAACGGGTGTCGGCGCTGCTGGAGGGGAAACCCGGCGCCGCGGCGTTAGAGGTTCTGCGTCACTACTGGGGCATGCAGGGACAGCTTCTTTTGGTTACGCGTGCGCTATCCCTGCCCGGCAAGCTCGCCATTCACTCGTTACTGCGCAACTCGGGCCGCGAGTAACCGTGTCACCATCTCCGGCGCCTGGCCGACATAGTTGGCGGGGTCGGTCAGTCGGCGAATCCGTTCCTCGTCCAGATACTGCGTAATGCGCTCGTCGGCCAATAGAACCTCGGCCAACGTCTCGCCGCTGGCGTGTACCGCGCGGCAGGCCTCGTAAACGATCTCATGGGCGTGCTGGCGGCCGCAATGTGGCGCCATCGCCATCATCACCGCCTCGGCAACGATCAGTCCGCGGCTGATACCCAGGTTGGCCTGCATTCTGTCGGCCCGGACTTCCAGCCCAGAGAGCATGAACACGGCTTGCTCCAGCGCACCGGCTGTGAGCTGGCAGCTCTCGGGAATGGCGAACCACTCGGCCTGCCACGGCCCGGTGGCACGCTCGAAATCCTGCACCATCGCGTCCAGCATCAATGCCGCGTGCTGACGCACGACCTTGGCATTGGCGCAGATGATCTCGCAGGAGATCGGGTTGCGCTTCTGCGGCATCGTGCTGCTGGCGCCGCGTCCGGGCACGAACGGTTCCATCACCTCACCGATCTCGTCCGTCATCAGCAGCATGACATCCTGAGCCACCTTGCCGAGAGACGCGGTGACGAGGCCGAACCACTGCAAAACTTCTGCCAATGAATCTCGCGCGGTATGCCAAGTGATATCGGGCACGCCCAGTGACAGTTCCTCGGCCAATGCACGCTGTACCTCGAGCCCTTGGTCCTGCAGAGATGCTAGCGTGCCAGCCGCGCCCGAGAAGGAAACTTGCAGCAGCCGCGGGCGAAGCGCATCGAGGCGTGCTTGATGACGATCGAACATCGACAGCCACACGGCCACCTTATAACCGAACGTGACTGGCAGTGCGTGCTGAAGGTGGGTACGCCCCGCCATGGCGGTATCGCGATGCTCGGCAGCCAGCTTTGCGAGCAGTTCGCGTGTCCGGCTCAACTTCGTCTCGATCAATTCCAACGCGGCCCGTAGTTGCAGGATCAGCGCCGTGTCCATGATGTCCTGGGTGGTGGCGCCCCAGTGCAGGTAGCCTCCCGCTTCGCCACACTGCGCCGAAAGCTGCTCGACTAGGGGCAGGATGGGATAGCCGACGTTCTCGGTATCCGCCTTGAACTTCTGCATGTCCATGCGGCGCGGATCGACGGTCGCGGCAATGGTGTCGGCGGCTTTTTGGGGCACGATGCCCAATTTGGCCTGAGCCTGGGCCAGCGCGACTTCCACTCGCGTGTATTGAGCGACGAGTTCGGCATCTTCAAAGATTAGGCGCACGTCCTCGCTCCCGAAAGCGTCCTTGAACAGGCTGGAAGTCAGCATCGTCGAACTCATCACAACACCTCTGATATCAGGAAAGAACAGGGTCGAAAAACAGTATATGTCCGGACAAATTAAGCGTGCCGGTACGACAAAGTCAATTCGGCGAATGGCGGCTTTGAGCGGGAAGGTCAGGCTGTCGGCCCGATTCGCCTGCGCACGATGGTCGGCATTGACGGCATCGGGATTCGGACGGGGCATCGCTATCGAGAGTCTATTCCGCGTGCGCCAGG
>NZ_PZJU01000039.1 GCF_003206715.1 Salinicola peritrichatus
GAACTCGGGGTTGCCGCCAAACGCTCGGGGTAAGTGCCCGGTGAGCGCCTGGTAGCGATCCACGGCGTAAGCCGACCGAAGTTCATGGATCCGGCTGATGACATGCTCCTGGAGTATTTGTCGTGTCTGACGTAAGCCTCCATCTTCCCACTTCGCCCAGGTCTGGCCTGTCGGGACCAGACTGCGGGCATTGCCCTGGACGCTGGCCGCGTAGGCGAGCGTCACCAGCTGTCGCTCAGACGTGATAGGCACCTCCCGGATGCGCCCTCCCTTGGTGCCGTGGGCGATCGTTACGCGCCCGGTAGCGTGCGCCTCCTGGAGTGCCCGCTTTGCGTCGATTAGGGAACCTTCCTTGGCTCGGAGCCCCAGATCCCGGGCCAGCTCCGCGACTGCCGCACCGTTGGCCATTCCGGCACTACGCAGATCCTCACTCGCCACGGTCACAGCCTGCCGGTCGAGTCCATCGGGAATGGCTGTCCGCACGTTTACCCGCTGGGCAATGCCGGCATCCTTGGTCGGGCTCACGGATTGCCATTCCCCTCGCGTGGCGTGGCCCATGACCGTGTTGACGGCACTGACCAGATTCTGGCCGTAAGCCGCGGACAGTTCCCCTGTGGCCACCTTAGTGGCGATCGCCTGGCCATAGCTGGCCACCAGCTGCGCCGTGACGTACTCCAGACGCTTGACGCCCTCTGCCTTGGCAAACGCTGCGAACGCCTGCCAGCGCTGGCCCACGGTTGCCGCCGTGGCATATCCCATCTGTCCCTCTCGGGCCACAGCGTTGACGGCGAACCTGCCTGCCTTGCCGAGATCCCGCGTGCGTAACCCGTAATTGTTCGCCTTAGCCATGCTCTTTCCTCGAAGTGTTGCTGGAGATCCCCCCGCTGCCCCTGTCTTGGCGGTAAGTGATACGCGCATCTGAGGTGTGCGCAGACCTGGAGGAGGCGTTTTTTCTCGCAGACGTTTCCCTACTGCGGACTGGATCGCTGGTGATGTGACGGTGACTCATGCGGGTGCTATGGCGTGGGGCTCACGCACGCCGGCAGCGATCGCTGCCAGCTCCGGCTTAGGCCAAGGCCCAGCCCTAGCGAGGGGCTGCCCGAGTCGCTGTCACGTATCGACGCCCAGGGCGTCGTTTCGAGGAACGGCATTGCGCCGTGGTAGAGCATTCGTCGGTTTTCGTCCGACGATGGGTGACCAGGAAACCGCGGGGTTGAGCGGCTGGCTGGCCAGGGGGACCCCGCGTCTCCTCGGAGCGAGGAGACGCGGGTGGGGGATGCCATCGCATGCACTGGGTGGCATGGACTGGACGCAACAGCGACCGGCATCGGCGGTGATCTGCCGGTGACGTGCCGGAAGCGTAAAAGCGCCCAGGCATGCGGAGACAGTGCACGCAATGGCATCGCCGTGAGGCGTAGAGCTGGAGTATCCGCCAGGGCGGAGGGCAGGAATGCGCCGGGGTGTGGCCGCAGGTCGCGGGCAAACGTCGGGCATAATGCTGTCGCATGCTCAAGGCAGCGACGGCAGTCAGGTCATCCGCGATCCCTGAGAAGGGAAGCGGAGCGGGCACGAGGGCCGGTTCAGAATGGCACGAAGGCCGTTGAATACTGTTTTGGTTTCGAGGCCAGCTACCTCGCCGCTAGGCGGAACTGCAAGGACCACGTTGGTAACGGGGCTGGTATCCCCGCCGCACTCGGGCGGTCTTCAGGGGCAAATTACCACCAGTACAGATGAAAGACCAGACGCGGTTCAATGCGTCGCGAATGAGCGCGCGCCCGCTGATGTGCACGCTCGCCTGGTGGCTTGATCGTTACAGAACACCGTTTCCACCTTTTGTGTCGTGTCGACGTTTGCTGGATACGTTTGGAGCTTAAGCAATCATCCCATGCTGCCGGACACAACCCGTATCTGGAAGAATCGTGTCCAGCGTCCGGATTTTTTGTGTCCAGAATTATTTCATATGTTAAACAACAACTTAGAAACAACAGGACACAAAGACACAATGGACACAACAAAAGCAAGGCGACTCAACTTGCAGGCCCCGCGCCCTCCAAAAGGCCCACCCAAGTCGCGCATCCACACGCTCCAGATCGATGCACGAAGGCGGGGGTGCTTTCCCGCTCTCAAACTCTCGAAGGGTTATAGGTGTATAGGGAGATCGACGATCTGCTGTCTCACAAGCAAACAGCATGGCAACAGCAAGCGGGTGGGCCGATATGGTGGCCATCAGAGATCACCGAAACCGCACCCCCGCCACACCAATTGCAGTCTCAGCCGGGCACTATCTGGGTCCTCCCAGCTAGGCCACTGGAGTACGGGTCAGCACGTCCCCGGAATTCGTGCAGCTGGAAATTGCCTCGGGCTTCCTTCCTTTTGATATCACAGGGCAAGTCCTAGACCCTGCATATACCCAAGAATTTCAGGCACAAAAAAACCGCCTCAAACAGGCGGCCTCTTTTCGTCGCAACCATTTGAAATGACTACGATTATTGCCTGGTGCCGGTGAGTGGATTCGAACCACCGACCTACGCATTACGAATGCGTTGCTCTGCCGACTGAGCTACACCGGCCAGGCGGCGCCTATCATAATCAGCCGAGCGGCCGGGAACAAGCACCGCGTCTTGGTGGCTCGCCATCCTTGCCCTTCAAGCATGGCGCGGCTGGAATACCTCCGATGTCGGTCGTCACTTCGGTAGCTCCGACGGCGATTCCGAAGGCGTCTTGTCGACCTCATGCGCCTGTTCATCGGCTTCCTTCTCGCTGCGAAAGAGCGACCAGGAAACCATGAACAGCGCCGCGATCAACGGCCCCAGTACGAAGCCATTGATGCCGAGCAGCGTCATGCCGCCAACGGTCGAAATCAATACCACGTAGTCAGGCAGCTTGGTTTCCTTGCCGACTAGTGGCGGTCGCAACAGATTGTCGACCAGGCCGATGACGACGACCCCCACGAATACCAGAACCAAGCCTTTGGCGTAGGAGCCGCTCAGCAGCAGATAGGCGGCGACCGGCACCCAGATGATCGCCGAACCGATCGCTGGCAGCAGGGAGAGAAAGGCCATCAGCACGCCCCACAGCAAGGCTGCCTCGATCCCCAGCAACCAGAATGCCACCCCACCGATCGTGCCTTGGACAACCGCGATGATCACGTTGCCCTTGACCGTGGCACGTACCACCGCCGTGAATTTATCGATCAACTGGTAGGTATAGGCGTCACTGAGCGGCGCCGTTGCGCGAACCTGATGCCCCAGCGAACGGCCATCGCGGAAGAGGAAGAACAGCAGGTAGAGCATGATCCCAGTGCTGACCAGGAATTGCAGCGTGTTCTGACCGATGCTGAGCATATGAGTCGCGATCAGCCGGCTACCCTGCTCCAGGGCCGACGCGAGTCGATTGCCCAGATCGGAAATACTGTCGATACCGGCACTGCCCAACCAGTTCTGAACGGTCGGTGGCAAGGTAACGAGAAATTGGTCCAGGTAGTCGTTGAAGTCGAATGTACCGTTGTTGACACGCTGGTAGACGCTCGCCCCTTCTCTTATGAGCGACACGAAGATCAACGTCACGGGAATGATGACGATGAATACGCAGGCCAATACGCTGATGAAGGCAGCGGTATTGCGGCGCCCTTTCAATCGCCTTTCCAGCCGCCGGTGCATCGGCTGAAACAGGATAGCGAGAATGACCGCCCACAGGACGGCGCCATAAAAAGGCAGCAGCAGCCAGACGAAAGCGATCGACACCGCTGTCAATAGAAAGATGAAAGCCTTGTGCTGGCTTAGAGAACTCATGGGTCGTCCCGGCTCCGTGTTGCGACATGGTCAGCATAGCTGGTCGGCACGCCTATCGGATCAACGGATGACCACCCGCTTGGTCCGTACCGCCCCCTCAGCGGCCGTGGCGGCTGGCATAGCGCAGAGTGCGTCATTGGCCTGACCCGGCCAGGGGTCGATCACGGCTGCCGCTGTCCTGTGAGTACGCCCTGCGTACCCAATAGGGTTAATCCACGATAATTTCTACACGCTTCCGATTCCGTATAACACTTGTACATCCAAAAAGGATGTGCAATTCTGATCCCGTAGCGTTGGCAAGGATAGCCGACAGCGGATCAACTGGAACATCGATCCTGAATCAGGCAAGGATAGCCATCATTCATCATCGGCCAGGACGGCCGGATATCGAAGCCAAGGAGGGCTGATCATGAGACAGCATATTTCATGCACTCGCTGCGGAAGTACGCAAGTCATCTCGACCGAAGCCCATGATGCCTGGGACGAGATTAGCTGTACGGAGTGTGGCGAGTTCATCGACACCTATGGTCATTGGGAAGACTCCCGCTCTCCTAATTATTTGATACAGTTGCTGGATCGCTCACGCACACTGACACTGCAAATGGCGCGCGTGGCTCAACCGTCGAACGATTCCGAACATCGCTGGAGGGCTTGAGCATGACCAAGGTTACGCTCGATTTAACATGTTCCGTTTGCGGCCAGCACCAATTTCATTTACCGGTAAAGGCGCAGGAAGGCGCCAACGTCTGTTGTGCCAACTGCACGGCGTTCAAATGCAAGACCTGGGACCTGGAAAAAGCCTTGACCGCAATCCAACGTCGTCAGGCGACGTTGTCATCTATCGCCGCCTAGGATTTGCTTGGCTAGACTTCATTTAAAGCTTCCGTTCGATATTACCGTCCATCAATGGGCGGTTTTTTCTGATTCAGTTCGAAAAACTCGCCAAGTCGCGGCTCGTTTGGCCAATGGCATAATGATCATAGGAATCAGCTGAACGGGCCAAAAAGCCCGCAACAGACGAAAGAAGGCCCAGCCGAAGCCGGGCCCTAGTAATGCTGCGTTTCCTTGCTTACCAGCCATGGCTCCCTGCCATGCGTCCTTGTGAAGATCACTTCCTGCAATTCCTTCCCTGGCACCACGCCTTCCTAGCGCTGCCCATTCAGCATGCCTCGAATGGCGGGCCAGATAAATCGATGGGCGTTATGTTTTTTATGAGAAGTGTATCGCCAGGTAAGAAGCGTGCACGTGTCATCCGGAAACAGCGCCTGTAAATGCTGCACGCAAATGGCGCGGCACCCATGATGCGAAATAAAATCACCCATATCAATGCCTTACGTGAACGAGGCGGCAGGAAACATAAATAAACTCATGTTTTGGATTCTTTTTAACCTGGGATACTAGGAACACATAATGCCTGAACTAGCTTCATTCGTGCTGATGCTGAAAGGCACCCACCTACTCGAAAGTTCGGAGCCAAACCCATGTTCCATCATTCCTCAAAACTCCAGTATCCCGTCAAAGTCGACCAGCCTGATCCCCAATTCGCGATGCTGCTGCAGCAGGCGATCGGAGGTATCGAGGGCGAGATCCGTGTCGCCATGCAGTACTTCTTTCAAGCCATGGGCGCGCGGGGAGACGATCGCATCCGCGACCTGCTGATGTCGACCGCCACTGAAGAATTGGCCCACATCGAGATGCTTGGTCATGCCGTGGCCCTGAATCTGGAAGGGGCGCCGGTGTCCTACCAGGAGGAGTCCGCCAAGGATCCGATCATCAATGCCATTCTGGGCGGCGCCAATCCGAGACACCTGCTTTCCTCGGGGCTGTCGGCCATGCCGGTCAATTCCAACGGCGTGCCGTTCGACATGAGCCATGTTTACGCCACCGGCAATATCGCTGCCGACATGATGGCGAACGTCACGGCGGAGTCCGGCGGCCGTGTCCTGGCTACACGTCTCTACAACTGGACCAACGATAAAGGTATGAAGGATTTCCTCTCATTCCTGATCGCCAGAGATACATTCCACCAACAGCAGTGGCTCGCTGTCATCGAAGAACTCGGCGGTCTCGAGAAAAACCTGCCGATTCCGAACTCTACACCGGAAGCGCACGAAGCGACCGAGCACTCCTATTACTATCTCAATACCTTGCTGGACAAGGAGGCGCCCCAGGGTCGTTGGTGCCAAGGTCCGTCTCTCGACGGCCGAGCGGAGTATTCCGTCAAGGAGCAGCCGGAGCCGTTGGGTCAGGAGCCCTCGCTAGGCAAGGCACGAGAAGGCTCGGGAGCCCAGCGGGAACAGATGTAGTAATGAAATGCCCGGCCAAAGGTCGGGCATTTTCGATCAGATGCTTCGTCTCTTGCGCGTTCGACGTTTTCAACGATTTCACTCCTTCCTTTCTTCCCGCGATAGAAATGCAGCACCAAACGGTGGCAGGCGCAGATGCCCTTCCTGCACCAGCGCCTCCGGTGAAGAAGGCTCGCACAGGTGACAGCCCTGAGCGCGATGATGATAGCCCTGAGCGCGATCGGGAGTTTGGGAAGTTCGGGGCAACGACAACGTCGCCGTTTCGTCAGAAAAATTGTAGGCGCATAGAATGCGCGCACTCCCCGCTCCCCGTTCGAAGGCCAGCACATTGCCCTGAACGTCGAGCAGCTGCGTTTCCCCGCCTCGCAGCGCCGGAGTTCTTTGCCGCCAGTTCAAAAGCCGACGGTATTCGTTGAGCAGCGAACCGGCATCACCGTCCTGTCGCTGCACCGCCAGCGCCAAGTGTTCTGCCGGCATCGGCAGCCAGGCACTACGGGCCCGGGTGAAGCCGCCGTTGGGCAGCTCGTCCGTCCATGGCATGGGCGTGCGGCAGCCATCGCGGCCGAGGATGTCGGGATAGTTGGCGATACCGTAGGGATCGCGCAGCTGCTCGAAGGTCAACTGTGCCTGGGTCAGCCCCAATTCATCTCCCTGGTAGATGCAACAAGCGCCGGGAAGACCGACCAGCAACGCCGCCAACAAGCCGTCGAGGCGCCGCTCAAGCGCGGGATCGAGCGGGCTGTGCGCCGACCAGCGCCCCTTGAGACGAGGAAAATCATGGGTACCGAACGTCCAGCACAGCCGGTTGTGGGGAAAGAGTCTCAGACAACGCGACAACAGAGCTTGCAGGGTGTCGGCGGTGAACGGCTTGTCGGTGACCAGAGCGGCATTGTAGGCCAAATGCAAGCGGCCTTCCTCGACATAACCGGCGGCGTCGGCCAGGGAGTCCTCGGTCGACGAGATCTCTCCCAGCAGCAAGGTGCCGGGATATTCATCCGCCAGTGCGCGCAGCTCGGGCAACATCTCGAGCGTCTCTGGCCGGCTGACGGTACCTGAGTTGATGGCGTCGAAGTAATGATCGGTCGGCCCGGCGCCAGCCGGTCGTGGCGCACCGGGCGGACGCGGCGGGTTATCGGCCAGTTGGCGGTCGTGGGCATAGAAATTGACCACATCGAGCCGGAAACCGTCGACGCCTCGCTCCAGCCAGAAACGTCCGGTCTCCAACACGGCGGCACGCACCTCAGGATTGTACCAGTTCAGATCGGGCTGTGATTCCAGGAAATTATGCAGGTAGTACTGGCGCCGGTTCTCGTCGAAGGTCCAGGCGCTGCCGCCGAAGGTCGCGCGCCAATTGTTGGGCGGACCGCCGTCCTCTGCTGGATCGGCCCAGACATACCAGTCGGCCTTGGGGTTGTCCCGGCTCGAGCGGCTCTCCTGGAACCAGGGATGCTGGTCGGAAGTGTGATTCCAGACCTGATCCATCAGGACTTTGAGTCCGAGCTGGTGAGCCTCCGTCACCAGTGCCTCGAAGCTTGCCATATCGCCGAACATCGGCTCGATGGCACAATAATCGCTGACGTCGTAACCGAAATCTTCCATCGGCGAACGCACGAAAGGACTGATCCAGATGGCATCCACGCCGAGTTGGGCAATATAGGACAAGCGCTGCCGGATGCCGTCGAGATCGCCGATCCCGTCGTCGTTGGCATCCATGAAGCTGCGAGGATAAATCTGATAGATCGCGGCATCGTTACGCCAGTCTCGAGTCATTGTCTTGGCTCCTTGGTCGTCGCAATGGCCTTGAAACGTATCGGCATCAATGTTCGTTCGATGGCCGATCGACGGCGAGATCGGCGAGCAGCACGCCCCAGGGGCCCAACTGATACGGCGTATCCAGTCCGGTCTGATGGCTGAGCCCTTCCACCGGGCGCAAGTCGCCGAAAGGCGTCAGGTCCACGCTGGCCGGATGGTCCGAGACGTTGAACAGGCACAACAGACGCTGTTCGTTCTCTTCGCGCAGGAGGCCGAAGAGTGGCTCATCGAACTCCAGCACCGTCGTCCGGCCCGCCTGAAGCGCCGGCTGGACAGTGCGCCAACGCAACAGGCAACGCCAGTGGTTGAGCATCGAATCCGGATCGGACTGCTGCACGGCCACGCTCTGGCGGCGGTGATGCTCGGGAACCGGCAGCCAGGGTTCGCCCCGGGTGAACCCCGCATGGGGCTGGTCATCGCTCCACGGCATCGGCGTGCGCGAACCGTCGCGCCCCTTGAGCGTGGGATACATCGTTCGGCCGAACGGGTCTTTCAGTTTCTCGGGGGGGATGTCTTCCGGTATTCGCGCTTCTTCCAACCCTAGCTCGTCTCCCTGCCAGAGACAGAAGGCGCCCGGCAACACCAGTAGCAGCGTGGCCATCATGCGATAGAAATCCAACGAATACGCTTCCCGCTCGGCACACCACTGCGAGCGCAGCCGGCCGAAGTCATGATTGCCGACGATCCAGCAAGCCCCCTGCTCGCCAAAGGCATCCAGCGCACGTTCGACGACCTGCCGAAGCAGCCTTGCCTGCATGCGCTCTTCGAACAGCAAGGCACCGTGATAAGCCAGGTGCAGGCGGCGGTCGCCCGCGGTGTAATCGGCCGCCAGCTTGATCGAATCCTCCGCCTCGATCACCTCTCCAAGCAGCACAACGCCGGGATACTGATCGACCAGTTCCCGGATCGGCGCCAGACGTTCCAGCGTTTCCGGGCGACAGAAACTATTGGCGAGCTGATGTTCCGCCAAGGGGTTGTCCATCGACAGCCCATCAGGCGTACCGCACTGCTCGTCCCGCGGGGGATTGTCCCGCAGTTCGGGATCGTGACAGAAGAAGTTGACTGCATCCAAGCGCATCCCGTCGATACCGGCCTCGAGCCAAAAACGGGCGATCTCGAGTATGGCGTCGCGCATGTCATCGTTGTACCAGTTCAGATCCGGCTGGCTGGCGAGAAAATTGGCGTAGTAATACTGTCGGCGGGCTTCGTCATAATGCCAGGCCGATTCGCCGGAGAACGAGGAGCGCCAGTTGTTGGGCGGGCCGCCGCCTTCCGCGGGGTCGGCCCAGACGTACCAGTCGGCCTTGGGATTGGTTCGACTGGAGCGGCTCTCGACGAACCAGCGGTGCTGGTCGGATGTATGGTTCCAGACCATGTCCAGGATGACTCGCAAGCCACGTCGGTGGGCCAGATCGACCAAGCGCCTGAAATCCTCATGCGTACCGAAGATCGGAGCGATATCCCGCTCGCCGGTGATGTCATAGCCGAAATCATCCATGGGCGAAACGAAGATCGGCGTGAGCCAGATCGCATCCACGCCCAGGGAACCGATGTAATCGAGGCGTTGAATGATGCCCTGCAGGTCTCCGATGCCATCGTCGTCGCTATCCTGAAAGCTCCAGGGCGATAGCTGGTAGATGACGGCACTGTTCCACCAATCCACGAGCGGCTCGCCAGCGGCATTGTTGAGGGAAGCGCGTTTCGAAATGATGGGGTAACGCCACCAAGCTCTGGATTTCGGCTGCATCGCTACGTTTTCCTTACGTATATGGCCCAGCAGGGCTCCGTGAATGTATTGCAATGCCCGGAGGGAATGCCTCAGCTCTCGCCAGCCAATCTCTTCCCCCTCCACGCGCACCACTCAAGTTAGCAGAGAAGCCTAGCCATACCCGTCGCCCGGTTTGCCAAGAAAACGAGTTCCCGTCCTCGAACGCGTCGTTATGCAAGCGATAAAAAGTGTCGTTTACTTCTCAACGTCGGCCATTCGGGGTTGACAATAACGGGCCAACCAGTGCACCGGCGCCCAATGTTACAATTTAACTCATGATAAGAATCACAGATTGCCAAATAAAAAACCCTTTTAATTCAGGTTGCTGAATTAAATGAAACGTACCTGTTCCTGAACAAAACAAAGCTAACACTGTTTCCTAATTTAATTTAATAACATTTAAAAACCTGAATCCCTAGACGACCATCAAGGAGAAGCTACATTTCGATAGTGATGGTACGGATATCATCCAAGAAGGACCTTAAATTATTTCAGGAGAAGTATTATGACTAACCGTAACCCCGGAAACTTCCAGAATGATCCAGAAAAAGCCTCTGAAGCAGGCCATAAAGGTGGGCAGCATAGCTCTGGCAATTTCAAAAATGATCCGGAAAAGGCTTCCGAGGCAGGTCATAAAGGTGGACAGCATAGCTCTGGTAATTTCAAGAATGATCCTGAAAGAGCTGCAGAAGCTGGACACAAGGGGGGCCAGAACAGTTCCGGTAACTTTAAAAATGACCCGGAAAAGGCTTCCGAGGCGGGCCATAAAGGCGGCAAAAACCAGGGACGATGAATTTTGCGCCCATGTCTCAGCGACATAAGGATATGTCCTGAATCGCCCTTGCTGAAAATCCAAGGTCGCTTCTCAAAGAACGGCTTCAATAGTGCACGGCTGCCAAGCACCGTGGAGTGCTTGGCAGTTCCTTGACATAAGGATTTGCGACCATGCCTTCATCATCTCTCGCTGTCGATGAAAAGCTTCAACCTAAGCACTATACAGTGTCGAGCAGCCAAGCTTGGTTTGGCTATTCCATCTATTTCGACATCTTATCCCAGCATGGCGCCTTATCTCGTCATGAGCGGGAAACGCTGCGAATGTTGCAAGGCTCCCCCAAAAGGGTCAGAAAGGGAGAAGTCATCAAAAGCGATACCTGCAATAACGGCATGCTGCTAGCCATCCAGGACGGCTGGGCTTGCTCATGCCGGTTGACGAAAGACGGTGACCGGCAAATCATCGATCTTTACTTGCCAGGAGACATCGTCGGTTTACGCGACTATCAGCAAAGTGGGCGTTTTGATGAAATCATTATGCTCACGGAGGGCTTGATCATTCCTGCACCCAAGAACAAAATCGATAAAGCCATGGAGGGAAATTCGAAATTGATACACGCCTTCTTGGGGGCCGCGATGTATCAAAGCAATATCATGGCTGACCGATTGAATAATCTTATTAGCCATGACGCAACCACTCGCATCGCTTATTTCATTCTGGAGTTACATGCGCGGTTGCATCTTGGCCATCCTGAGGCCAGAGATATCTTTTTTCCTTTATCCCAGCAGGTGATCGGTGACCTACTCGGCATGACCAATGTACATGTCTGCCGTTGCCTGAACCACCTGGAGTCGCTTGAATTACTCCACAGGGACAAAGAAACGAGAAACATCAAGATACTGAACTATGAGGAATTGCTTAGCCTTGCAGGGTTCAGCACTGCGTATATCTACTCCTATCTAAAACCGAGCAACACAATAGCCCATTGAAGGCAATCCGCGATTCCGTGACTGTAAGCGTTCTTGACAGGCGAATACCCGGAAGCAGTAGGCTTGGTATCGCTTGTCAAGATCATCGAATTCGACCGGCAGTCATCTTCCCTTTCTCTATACATCTTCCCTTTCTCTATACATCTTCCCTTTCTCTATCCTGGTTTAGCGGCGCATCATCAGCCACTCTACCGATTTTCCATCGGATGCGATGGTCTTGGCACCGCGTGGTTCCGTGCCCCATGGTCCCTATATCCATCGCGCTGAGAAGTCATGCTTGGCAAGATGGCTACCGAGAACAACCCGCATATTGTATATCTAATTGATTTCATTCATAGTATGAAGTGGACTCTATGCTGAAGTAGTAGACAATTCACAACTTAACGGTAGGGAGAAACCAACCTAAGTTATTGTTTTGCTGTCTGTGAAACGCTACGCTTTAATCTGGATAAAAGATGTAACCAGACCACAACGAGGCCTCATGCGATACGTTATTCAGGTTTCCAAGGATAAAGCTGGATATATCGCCATGTGTCGGGAATTTCCAGAATTCGTTGCCACCGCTGCCGATTTGGAGGTCCTATCTCGGCTCGCCATAAAGAATTTGAGTTCGATCATCGCCAGCTATCTGGCGTCATCGCACTACGTTCCGGAAAGCCCCGTGAAGGATGGATCGAAGTATGTTTGGCATCCGCCGATTAGCCTCCGCCTTAAAATTGCCATTTCCAATGGCATCATTGAAAAAGGTTGGACGCGTGATGATTTCGCTGAAGCGATGGGATTGACGCCGCCCAGCATCACCAATCTCTTCAACATTGAAATTAGTACTCGCTTTTCCACTATCGATAAAGCCTTCCGGGTTTTAGGGCTGTATCCACGCCTGGAGATTATACCGATGCGTAATGATCTACTTGCCGAGTCGTAATTTCCGCTAGGAGCCATTCTCTTTTTCTTTATTGCGCCTTTAGCCTGAAATTGCGCCTTTAGCCTGAAGCTAGGAGAAAACTTCTTCTTATCAGCTTGACGCTATATTAGAAAAACCACAACAAACATCTCATTAACTTAGATCAAGCCCATTCTCAGTTCGCGCTAGCGGGATTCTTCGTCCTGGCTACGTTATACGAAGAAGGACCAACGTTAGAGTGGTCATACTTCCGTGACAAGGTGAATGAGCAATGACACAATGTACGCTACGTGTCGATGGGGAAACGTTGACTGGAAAAAGTGACGTTCCGCTTGTCGATTTTTTTGAACAAAACGGTATCAACGTCCCTCATGTCTGTTATTTGAAGTCTCTTGGTCCTATCCAGACTTGTGATACCTGTTGGGTAGAGGTTGATGGTGAGCTCAAACGGAGTTGTGCGGTTAAAAGCGAGCACGGCATGGAGATCAGAAGCGATTCGGATCTCGTAAGGAAAGCTCGCGAAGAAGGCATGGATCGACTGCTGTCGAAACATGAACTGTATTGCACCGTGTGCGAGAACAATAATGGCGACTGCACGATGCACAACACGGTCGCCGACATGGGCATCGACATCCAGCGATACGAATATCAGCGCAAGCCTTACGAAAAAGACACTTCCAGCCCTTTTTATACCTACGACCCCGACCAGTGCATTCTTTGCGGTCGCTGTGTCGAGGCCTGCCAGAACGTCGAAGTCAACGAGACATTGACGATCGACTATGACATGGAGCATCCACGCGTGCTCTGGGACGGCGGCCGCCCTATCGATGAATCGAGCTGTGTCCATTGTGGCCATTGCGTCACGGTCTGCCCGTGCAATGCGTTGCTGGAAAATACGATGCACGAAAATACGGGGCCGTTCACCTTCGTTCCTCAGGACATGAAAAGGTCGATGGTCGATGCCACGAAAACGATTGAAAAAACGACCGGCGCGCGCTTGATTACCGGTATTTCCGTTCTGGACATGCATTGGCGTCAGCCTGAAATCAAGCGCACCAAGACCGTTTGTACTTACTGTGGTGTTGGCTGCTCCTTCGAGATGTGGACGCGCGATCGTACGATTCTCAAGATCCAACCGGTCGAAGAGGCACCGGTCAACGGCATTTCCACCTGCATCAAGGGCAAATTCGCTTGGGATTTCGTCAACTCCGACAAACGCTTGAAGACGCCTTTGATTCGCGAAAATGGCGCCTTTCGCGAGGCCGACTGGGAGGAAGCCCTATCGCTGGTGGCGAAACGCCTACTGGAAGTACGCGACACGCACGGGCCCGACAGCATCGGCATCATCGGTTCAAGCAAGGCCAGCAATGAAGAAGCTTACTTGGCTCAGAAGCTGGCTCGGCAAATCATCGGCACCAACAATATTGATAACTCGTCGCGATATTGTCAGAGTCCGGCCTCGACCGGTCTGAGCCGTACTGCCGGGTATGGTGCCGATGCCGGCCGGATCGAAGATCTGCAAATGGCAGACGTGGTCATCATGGTGGGCAGCAACACCGCCGAGAGTCACCCGGTGATCGCATCGCGCCTCAAGGCCGCGCACAAGCAGGGCCATCAGAAACATATCGTCATCGATACCCGCCAACATGAAATGGCCAAGCGCGCCGACCGTTTCTTACGCCCGCATGCAAGTACCGATCTGGCCTGGGTGCTGGCCATTACGCGTTACCAGTTCGATCATGGCTATGCCGATCTGGAGTTTCTGGAAAAGCGCGTATCGGGTGTGGATGAATACCGTCGTTTGCTGGAGCCCTATACGCTCGAATTCACCGCCGAGGTAACCGGTCTGTCCGTCGAGGAGCTGGCAGAGCTAGGAGAGACCGTCGGCCGGGCCGAGCGGCTCTGTATCGTCTGGGCGATGGGCGTGACTCAGCACAGCCATGGCACCGATACCAGCAGCGCCTTCTCCAACCTGTTGCTGGTCACCGGCAATTACGGGCGTCCTGGCACCGGTTCCTACCCCATGCGGGGACATAACAACGTTCAGGGTGCGAGCGATTTCGGCTGCCTGCGCAACAAATACCCTGGCTATGATCCGGTCACCGACGATGCGGCGCGTGAACGCTGGGCCAAGGGTTGGGGCATGGACAAGGACTCGCTACCCGGTAAGGCGGGGGAAGGCAATTTTCTCATGGTACAGGCCGCCGAAAAGGAAGATCTCAAGGCCATGTACGTGATCGGCGAGGAGACTGCGTTCTCCGACGCGGATACCAACAATGTCCATGATGCCTTCACCAAACTCGACTTTCTCGTCGTGCAGGACATGTTCGTCAGCCGTACGGCCCAGTTTGCCGATGTCATTCTGCCAGGCTGCCCCAGCGTCGAGAAGGAGGGAACCTTCGTCAATACCGAAAGGCGCATCCAGCGCTTCTACGAAGTCATGCCGCCACTGGGCAATAGCCGTCCCGATTGGCGAATATTGACCGACCTGGCCAACCACATGGGGTATGCGTGGGATTATCGTCATCCGTCCGAAATCATGGATGAGTGCGCCTCCATCTCCCCCCTTTTCGCCGGGGTCAGCTACGAACGCCTGGCCGGCTGGAAATCGCTCCTATGGCCTGTCGACACCGAAGGCAACGATACTCCCTATCTCTATCGCAACGAGTTTCCGCTGGAAAACGGCAAGGCCAAGCTCTATCCGCTCGAATGGCAGCCACCCGCGGAAATCAGCGACGAGCAGTACCCTTTCATGCTGGACAATGGCCGGATGCTGGAACATTTCCAGAGTATGAATCAGACCGGGCAAACGGAAGGTACGCTCAAAGAAGTGCCTGACTGGTTCATCGAAATAGGCCCGGACATGGCGAAGGAAATGAATCTCGAGGACGGCAGTTGGGTTCGCGTATCGTCCCGGCGTGGCAGTCTTGAAGTCAAGGTTTGCGTCACCGACCGAGTCCAGGGATATACCGCTTTCATGCCCATTCACCAGGGAAAGCCCGGCTTGAATCTCCTTACCGGGGAGCATCACGATCCGGACGTCGACACTCCCGCCTACAAGGAAACGGCCGTCAAAATCGAGCCCTTGGCGCGGGAGAAGGGAGAACCTCCCCTACCCCACAACAATTTCCGATATGGGTCTCGCACGCCTATCGATGGCGTTCCCGTCGAGGTCAAATGGATGCAGAAAGATTACCGCCAGCCCCCTGAGCACCAATCGCATCCGGAGAGAAACTGATGGCAGAACGGATCGAATATACTCCACCACCCAACGAAGACCTCGACCCTTCCGCTCATGAGGAGCTGGAACGACTTCTTCAAATCTTGCATCGCCAGGGAGTGCTGCGATTCGCCAACGATGTCGTGGGCAGCGAGGAAGACCTGGCGCGGACGCTGATCAACGCGCTGAACCGGGAGAGCTCGTTGAACGCCATCCAGAATCTTTCGAGTCTCTTCCTGGCGTTGTCGAGCATTCCCCCAGGGCGCTTCTACAAAACGGTTTTCGCCCTGCGCGATGCCGCCGCGGCCGTCGAAGCAGGGATTCGCTCCGATCGTGAAGATGACGCCGCCCCGGGCCTCATCGGCACTTATCACTTGCTCAAGGATGAGGCGTTATGGAAATCGATCGCCCCGCTATTGGACGGGCTCAAGGTCTTTCATGACGCCATGGATCGTGATGTGGAGCGCCCCATTTCGGACCTCAAGAATAAACCCAGTAATTTCCAATGACCGGGCGTCCCTTTCAGTAAATCCTGCATCGATCACGTTATAAGCGAAAGCCTGACAAAGCCCTTTTGTCAGGTATCCTGCGCGCTTTCCCTACTGGTAGCTCGGAGCGAACTTCCAATCAAACACCGAACTCAGCTAACAACCTTGCCTGACGGAAAAGACGAAATACAAGAAAGTCAGTGAAATGAATCAGCAAGCTTGAATTATCGTCATATCAGCCAACCCTCTGGAAAATATAAACAGCGTTTCCTAATTTCAATTAATAACATTTAAAAACCTGTTTCGTTAGCAATTACCCGAAGGCCTAGCTATATTGAAATTGATGGTACAGCCATCGTTCGCGAAAGGAACATCGCAGAAAGATTCATAGGAGATTTGTAATGACTAACCGCAATCCTGGTAATTTCCAGAACGATCGTGAGAAAGCCTCTGAAGCTGGTCATAAAGGTGGTCAGCACAGCTCCGGAAACTTCCAGAATGATCCGGAACGCGCTTCCGAAGCCGGCCACAAAGGTGGTCAGCATAGTTCGGGCAACTTCAAGAACGACCCGGAACGCGCTTCCGAAGCCGGTCACAAAGGTGGCCAGCATAGTTCGGGCAACTTCAAGAATGACCCGGAACGCGCTTCCGAGGCCGGCCACAAAGGTGGTCAGCACAGTTCCGGCAACTTTCAGAATGACCCCGAGCGTGCTTCCGAAGCGGGACACAAAGGCGGTCAGCACAGTTCTGGCAACTTCAAGAACGACCCGGAAAAAGCATCCGAAGCGGGTCGTAAAGGGGGCAAAAGCCAGGGCCACTAAAGCAAGACCGCCGATGATACAGCTCTGGAGACTGAAAGGACATGCACCATGAGTAGCCCAATGAAGGACAAGGACTTCGATCTTGTCAGTACGCTTTATCATGCACTACAAGGTGCCGAACTCAGTCAGCAGTATCGTCGGGATGCTGAATCGAGTGGAGACCAAGCATGCCAAGAGTTTTTCGGTAAGATAGCGGGCCAGTACGAAGAGATGGCCAGCCATGCCAAATCGATCATCAAGGATCGGTTGTAAATCCACGAACCTGCCAAGCATCTCGGCATGCTTGGCAGGTTTTTCCGTAGAGGTGGCCTGAATGGCTTCATTGTCCGTAGCCGCCGACCGGCAGAAAAATCCAGAGCGCCACTTCGTAGCAGAAAGCCAGCCATGGCATGGCTATGCCATCTATTACGAAATTCTTTCTCATCACACTTCACTTACCATTCGTGATCGCGAAGCGCTGACAGCCCTTCAGGAAGCACCTAAACGAGTCAAGAAAGGGGATGTCATCAAGAGCCATGCGCGAAACGCCAAGTATCTATTGGCGCTTCAAGACGGTTGGGCATGCTCCCGCCGAATCACCCAGAATGGTCATCGACAAATCATCGATCTCTATCTTCCGGGAGACATCGTTGGATTACGCGATTATCACGGCGGAAGCCACTTCGATGAAGTCGCCATGCTGACGGAGGGATTGATCATTCCCTTTCAGAAGCAAAAACTCGATGAGATGATGCGGAAAGACCATCATTTCGTGCAAGGTGTATTGGCCACCGCCATGCATCAAAGCAATATCATGGCCGACCGACTCAATAACTTGATCAGTCATGATGCAACGGCTCGTCTCGCTTATTTCATCCTGGAACTTCATGCGCGCCTCAATTTTCCGCATCCTGAAGTGATGAATCTAACCCTACCCTTATCCCAGCAAGTCGTTGGCGATTTGTTGGGCATGACGAATGTCCATGTCTGCCGTTGCTTGAGCCACCTCGAATCGAAAGGTTTGTTGATACGCGACAAGAACTCACATGATATCCGTATATTGAACTATACCGCTCTACTCGCTCTGGCAGGTTTCAATACGGCATATGCCTATTCTTTGAATCCTTATGGACCTGTTCCCAAAAGGCCGCAATCCCATTGAGCATCCCGTGGTGCCGGAGCTGCGACAGCAGGAGCCAACCAACGATGACGCTAAAGACCAGCGACTTCCTCGATCGGCTCGCTAGCGTGGTTCAGCAGGCAGAGGCCATCTTGGGCGGCAATTTTCAGCAGACGGTTCCGTCATCTCAGGAATGCCTCGGGGCGCGCTCTGGTCGATTTTCGACATACTGCGCTACCGAGTCACTCTTCTTATCGGGACGGCACCGATGAGCCACGATCTGGAAGCTCCGCTGGCGAGCCGGGAGTGCACGCTCGCTCTGGTGAAGGGTGGTTACCCTTACATTGGAGAGCAGTGCGACCGCCTGGGAACCGATATCTTTCGCTCACGCCTGTTATTGAAGAATACGTTGTTCTTGCGAGGCGAAGAGGCAGCCAAGCTGTTTTATGACGCCAGCCTCATGAGTCGGGAAGATGCCGCGCCGAAACGGCTCCAGAAAACTCTTTTCGGGGAAGGAGGCATTCAAGGCCTCGATGACGCGCCTCACCATCAGCGGAAGGCACTGTTTCTTTCCTTGATGTCTCAGGAGCGGATCGATTGGCTGATGCAATTGGTCGAACAGTATTGGCAATCGCGCATGGGCCATTGGGAGGATTCATCATCCATCGTTCTGCTCGACGAGTTTCACCTCATCCTGTGCCGTGCAGCCTGCGACTGGTGCGGCATTCCGTTGCGGGAAGAGGACGCACCGGCCTTGACGCAGAATCTCGTTCTGTTGATCGAAGGGGGCGGTGCCATCGGCCCCAAACATTGGGCGAGTCGGCGAGCCCGGCGCATGACCGAAAACGCCCTGGTGCCATTGATCGAAGAGTATAGACATCGGCCGAACGATGCCGAACGGACGCTGCCGCTGGCGGAGTTCGCCAATTTTCGGGACGCGCAAGGCATGCCTTTGCCCAGCCGCATCGTCGCCGTCGAATTGCTCAACCTGATAAGGCCGATCGTAGCGGTCGCCCGCTATATGGTATTTGCCGTCAAGGCGATGCATGAGCATCCCAGCTGCCGCGAACAGCTCAAGCAGGACAACGCAACCGACTACCGCCGATATTTCATTCAGGAAGTCAGGCGCTACTATCCCTTTTTCCCCTTTCTGGCTGCGCGAATCAAGAAAGACTTCACCTGGCACGGCTACCGCTTTCATCGCGGCTAGCGGCTGATACTGGATCTTTACGGAACCAATCACGATCCAGCCCGATGGGAGGCGCCAGAGCACTTCCGGCCGGAAAGGTTCGAGCAGGAAACCGGGGATTTCCATCGGTTCGCGCTGATTCCCCAAGGCGGGAGCGAACATGCGACCCAGCATCGCTGCCCCGGGGAATGGATCACCTTGGCATTGATCGACCTGACGATCGAAAAGTTCACCCGACAGCTTTGCTACCGCGTACCGCCGCAGGATCTCGCTCTCGATCTTTCGTCCATGCCGGCCCGGCCACGAAGCGGGCTTATCATCGACAATGTTCGCCTCATCGGGGAGCGGCTGGATCAGCACAAGGCCAGGCCAGTAACCAGCTAGAGAACCTCATTTCTACATCACCGAAGCCTGGCCATCGGCGAGTCACAGTGCCCTGTTCATTTCAACCGACTTCAATAGCTTGATGAGAGAGACCATGAACGATGCGACTCGGCGATACTTGCCTTTGGGACTCATTTCTCTCAATGACAACCATAGTGTCCAGGTAGCACCTTGCGTCACCCAGCTAACCCTCAAGTTCGTTAATGTCTGTTTCGTTGCAGAGCCCCATAGCGGCAATTGGGTATTGATCGATGCAGCACTTCCCAGACAGGAGCATAAAATCATCGCCTGCGCCGAACGACTTTTTGGCGATCGCGTACCCGCTGCCATTATCCTGACACATGGCCATTTCGACCATGTGGGCTCGGCTCTGGAACTCAGTCACCACTGGCAGGCGCCACTGTATGCGCATCGATTCGAATTGCCCTATCTGACAGGGGCACAGCCCTATCCTCCCGCCGATACCGCAGCCGGCGGTGGCATCATTACGCAATTGTCCGGGCTTTTCCCCCGCGGCCCCTACCAGTTCGACACAGTATTGTCGGTGCTGCCCGAGGACGGGTCGGTGCCCGGGTTGGATTCGTGGCGCTGGATTTCGACACCGGGCCATACGCCCGGCCACGTTTCGCTATTCAGGGAAGAGGATAAAACGCTAATTGCGGGGGATGCCTTCGTCAGTGTGCAACAGGAATCGCTTCACAAGGTTTTTCTTCAACGCGCCAAGCTCAGCGGACCGCCGCGTTATTTCACCCAGGATTGGGGGCAGGCTTTTGAGTCCGTACGCCGTCTAGCCAATCTCAAACCGGCAACGGCAACGACGGGCCACGGCCCGCCAATTGGCGGCGCTCTGTTGACTACGGGGCTAGAGCATATGCTCAATCACTTCTATGCCGACCACATGCCCAAGCATCGTTTCATGCACTAGGCTTCGTACCAGAAGTCGGCGAGCGCAGGCAGTTTTCGTATAAAGCCTAGTGTGGTGATTC
>NZ_PZJU01000004.1:0-84058 GCF_003206715.1 Salinicola peritrichatus
ACCTGAATAGTTACTTTTATACTTGGTCATTGCTGGCCGCATATTTGGGGCCTTCGCTGGCGTGATGCCAGAAGTCTCGGCGCTGGTTTTTGGGTTATGGCTTGCCAGGATAATCGCCCAGCGACTGGCCCATGCTGATCGGGTGACCCAGGGGGTTGAAGTCGCCGAACGCGGTCTCGCGCCCCAGGCACATCACCACGGTGGAGCCGAGCTTGAAGCGCCCCATTTCCTGGCCCTTTTCGATCACGATCGGTTCGTCGAAGCGGGTCGTCTGCACCCGGCCACTGAGTGGCGTGATCTGGCCTGCCCAGGTCGTTTCGATGGCGGCGACGATCATCGCGCCGACCAGCACCATCGCCAGCGGTCCATGTTCGGTATCGAAGATGCACACCAGACGCTCGTTGCGGGCGAACAGGCCAGGGACGTGATTGGCGGTTGCCTGATTGACCGAAAACAGCCGCCCCGGCACATAGGTCATTTCCCGCAGGGTGCCGGTGATCGGCATGTGAACGCGGTGATAATCCTTGGGCGAGAGGTAGACCGTGGCGAAGCTGCCCTGGCGGAACGGGGCCGCCCGCGCAACATCGCCGCCGAGCAGCGCATTGAGCGAATAGGTCTGGCCCTTGGCCTGGATCAGGGTGCCGTGCTCGATCCGGCCGAAACGCGACAGCACGCCATCCGCCGGCGATACCAGCCCTTCGCCGATGGGGCGTGCATCGGGCTTGAGCGCGCGGGTGAAGAAGTCGTTGAAGCAGGCATAGGCTGATGGATCGGGTTCGAGTGCCTGCTGCATGTCGACCCCGTAGGTATGAATGAAGCGGCGGATGAACAGGTCCTTGACCCAGTCGATGCGGCAATCGGCAATCTTACCGATCAGTCGCGAAATGGCGTGCTGCGGCAACGGATACTGAATCCTGGCGAAGAGTTCCTGACGATCCACGGTGGTGGCGACCCCGAAGTTTGGAAGGCGGACAAGGTAGCGGGACTGCAGGGTCGGTGCAACCGGGCTTCGCCCGGAGCTATAAGCTTTAAGCTGNNCTCGACCGGCGTCTCGTCGCGGTTGCCCCATTCCTTCCACGAGCCGGGGTAGGCGCGGATGTTGTCGTAACCCAGCGCCTTGGCGGCGAGCCAGGTCAGGCCGCTGCGATGATGGCTCTGGCAATGGGTGACGATCTCCTTGTCCGGCGTCAGGCCGCGGGCTTCCAGCTCCGAAATGAGTTCGGCGTAGTCGCGCAGGCGCAGGTCGCGATTCTTGTCCATCACGTCGAGCCAGTCGAAGTTGACCGCGCCGGGGATATGGCCGAGCTTGCGGTTCTGGCCCTTGGTGCCGCGATATTCTTCCTCGGAACGGGCGTCCCATACCGCCAGGCCGGGTTCGCCGAGACGCTCGATAAGCTCCTCGCGGCGAATCTGGGCCTGCGGATTCAGGTAGGCTGCCTGGTAGTCGCTCGGTGTCGGTTGGCTGGCCTCGGTGGAGATCGGCTGGCCGTCGGCACGCCAGGCATGAATGCCGCCGTTGAGGTACGAGTAACGGCGGTGCCCGATCAGTTCCAGGGTCCAGAGTAGACGCCCGGCCCAGCCGCCGCCTTCGTCGTCGTAGGCGACGACATGGGTTTGCGGGGTCAGCCCGAGTTCGGAGAACAGCGTGCTCAAGGCGGCTTCGGAAGGCACGTCGTTGGGCACTTCGCCGGTATTTGCCAGTAGCCGGCGATGATCGAGAAACACGGCGCCCGGCACATGGCCCTCGGTGTAGCTTTCGGCCTTGAGCGGGACATCGATGACCAGCAGATGCGGATCGTCGAGATGGGCGGCCAGCGTGGCCGGGTCCAGAATCAGGGGCAGCTGCGGCGTTTCCGAGCTCATGGCGGACTCCTGTCGCGATCGAGTGTCATGAAGCGATGATGGCACACGCCAGCCTGAGTAGGTAGATGAATGGCAACTTGGCGGCGGCGGCACGAGCCGGCCGGATTCGCTATACTGCGCGCCGCTCGAGAGAGGCCAGGCGTGATTTAGGCACGAAATCCTTCTCGGCTCTTTTCATGGGGACTTTCGTCGTATACAAAATTCACCGGTGCGACGCCGTTCGCATCATCAATAACAATCATGATTGCCAGGAGATTCTGCGTGCTCGAAAAATTGTTTTCCCTGCGTTCGCTTGAGACGACGCCGAAGACCGAAGTGTTGGCAGGTGTAGCCACCTTCCTGGCGGCGATGTACATCATCGTGGTCAATCCTTCCATTCTCTCCAGTGCCGGGGTGCCGTTCGCCGGGGCGCTGACGGCAACCGTGCTGATCAGCTTCTTCGGCAGCGTGATGATGGGGCTCTACGCGCGCAACCCGATCCTGGTCGCCCCGGGCATGGGTATCAATGCGCTGTTCACCTACACCATGGTGATGGGCGCGGGGATTCCGTGGCAGACGGCGCTGGGCTGCGTGTTCTGGTCGGGCGTGCTGTTCGGCATCCTGGCGCTGTTCAACGTACGTCGTTATGTGGTCGACGCGATCCCGGCGACGCTACGCCACGCCATCGCCTGCGGTATCGGCCTTTTCATCACGGTGATCGGTCTGGTCAACGCCGGCATGCTGGTTTCCAACCCGGCGACGGTCGTCGGGCTCGGTGATATGACGCCGACCCTCGTCACCTTTCTGGTCGGGCTGGGTATTACCGCGGTGCTGGTGGCTCGGCGCGTACAGGGTGCGCTGATTCTGGGTATCGTCATCACCACGGTTCTGGCCATTCCCATCGGTCGCCTGTGGGGCGATGCCAGCGCGATGTCGCCCACCGGTTCGCCGACGCTGGTCAATTTTCAGGGAGTCTTCGCCTGGCCCGATTTCGGCGCCATGGGGCAAGTCGATTTCGTCGGCGCGCTGTCGGTCGCCTACTGGCCGTTCATCTTCGTGATTCTGTTCACCACCTTCTTCGATGCGATGTCGACCTTCATCGGCGTGTGTCAGGCGGGCAATCTGCTCGACGAACACGGCGAGCCGCGCAATATCCGCCGCTCGATGATGGTCGATGCCTTCTCCGCGCTGGTTTCGGCGCCGCTCGGTACCAGCCCGGCCAACGCCTATGTCGAATCCGCCGCCGGCATCAGCCAGGGTGGCCGTTCCGGACTGGTTGCGGTGGTGGCTGGGCTGCTATTCCTGCCATTCCTGTTCCTGTCGCCGCTGCTGGCTCTGGTACCGGCGATCGCTACCGCGCCGGCGCTGATCATGGTCGGGGTGTTCATGCTCTCGCCGATCCGCACCATCGACTGGCAACAGTACGACGACGCGATTCCGGCCTTCGTGGCGATGCTGCTGATTCCGCTGACCTACTCGATCACCCACGGCGTGGTGTTCGGTTTCCTGACCTACGTGGTGGTCAAAGTCGGTGTCGGTAAATCACGCGAAGTACGCCCGGCGATGTGGGTGCTGTTCTTCCTTTCCGTCCTGATGTTGTTCGAAGGCTGATCCAGGCTGTCTACGCTCGATCACTCTTTATTAAAAAGCGGCTCGAAATACTCATTTACAGACACGTAAACTCCGTTTTCTCGCCGCTATTTGCCTCGATTGATCGCTCGACGAGCCTGGCTGACGGCCGAATCTATCAACACTACCAAGATTGCCGCGTCCCAGAACGCGGCGATCTTTTTTACCATCAAAATCATGCCTGGATGACGCGTTCCTTGTGGTGGGGCTACGACTGTCGAGTCTTGATCCAGCCTATTGCTCGACGTGACGAGGGGGCTTAACGCTCGCCCCCTCGTCGCTCCCCCTCTTTTCGCGCCACAAGACGACGAAACCCTGAACGACTTCCGCTTATGCTCGGGTCGGCGCGCAAGGACATCCCTGTCCAGGCGCGCCTCTTGTGGCATCCATGCCACAAGACCCGGCTCAGCGGGAGCCGTTCAGCGTCGTCTTGAAAGGCGCCTGGGGCGGCTTCGATAAATCTTGGTGGCTCTCAGGAGGGCGCGGCGATATCGTCTCTGATGCGCTGAAAGCTGGCGAAGCGTTCGGGATGGATATCGCCACGTCCGACCGCCTCGATCAGGGCGCAGCCGGGTTCTTCCCGGTGACGGCAGTCGCGGAAGCGGCAGTGGCCGAAGAACGGGCGGAACTCGATGAAGCCTTCGGCGAGTTCGCGCTCGTCGAGATGCCACAGGCCGAATTCGCGGATGCCGGGGGAATCGATCAGGTCGCCCTCGCGGGGGCGGCCGGCCTCGCCGTTTTCCGGCAGCGGGTAGAGCCGGGCGGTGGTGGTGGTGTGCTTGCCCTTGCGAGTGTCCTCGGAGAGCGCGCCGATACGCAGCGTCTCGCCGGGCAGCAGGCGGCCGATCAGCGAGGATTTGCCGACCCCGCTCTGGCCGACGAACACCGAGGTACGACCGGCGAGCCGGGCATGCAGGGTATCCAGGCCATGGGCCTGACGTGCCGAGGCCTCGACCAGCGGGTAGCCGAGCGCGGCGTAGCGTGCGAGTAGTGCCCGCACCGCGCCGCCTTCGCTGGGCAGCAGGTCGCTCTTATTGAGCACCAGCACCGGTGGGATGCCGGTGTTCTCGGCGGCGACCAGATAGCGGTCGATCAGATTGGCATGAGGCGCGGGCTCGGTGGCGATGACGATTAGGATCTGGTCGATGTTGGCGGCCACCGGGCGTAGTTGGCCGTGGGCATCGGGGCGCTCGAGGACGCTGGCACGTTCGCCGCGGGCCACCACCACGCCGCTGCCGTCATTGGCCTCGCGCCAGATCACGTTGTCGCCGGTGACCAGCCCTTCGAGATTGGCGCGCAGATGGCAGCGATGGCGGGAAACCTGCTCGCCGTCCGTTGCCTCGACTTCCAGCGAGCGGCCGAAATGCGCCGCGACCCGGCCGGGGCGTTCGCCACCGTATTCGCCCGCCTCGAGACCTGCGGTGTCGCGTGCGGCCCGTCGCGAGGCCCGCTCGGCCCGTTCGGCCTGGACTTTTTCCACGCGCCAGCGCTGCTGGCGAGTCAGTTTGCGTCGGCTCATTGCCCATCGATCCTGGCGGGAAGGTAGAATGGCGGCATTGTAGCCATCCCTATCCGCCGTGTCCGCCCGCATCTGTCGCGCGGCGGCATCGATCTGGAGCTTTTCATGCCGGCATCTTCTGTTTCCCCAGTTCCTTCTTCCAGCGCTCCTTCCACCGTGCGCAGCGATCTCCTGGTCTGGATCGACCTGGAAATGACCGGGCTCGATCCCAACCGCGAGCGCATCATCGAGGTCGCGACGTTGATCACCGATGACAATCTCGAACTGATCGCCGAGGGGCCGGTGCTGGCCGTGCATCAGCCGCAGGCGCTGCTCGATGGCATGGACGACTGGAACAGGAAGACGCACGGCGACTCGGGGCTGATCGAGCGCGTGCGCGCAAGCCTGGTCGATACCGCCGAAGCCGAACGCCGCACGCTCGAGTTTCTCGCCGGCTACGTGACGCCCGGCTCATCACCGGTATGCGGCAACAGCGTGCATCAGGACCGGCGTTTTCTGGAGCGCGAGATGCCGGCGCTCAATAATTTCTTCCACTACCGCAATCTCGATGTCTCGACGCTCAAGGAACTGGCCAAGCGCTGGAATCCGGCGGCCGCGGAGAGCTTCACCAAGCGCAACACGCATCAGGCGCTGGACGATATCCGCGAGTCGCTGGCGGAGCTTCGGCATTATCGGGAGACGTTTCTGAAGCTTCAGAATCAGGCGGGCCAAGGAAATGCTGAATAAATCGGCGAGCAGAATGAAGTGCAAGGCGCCCGGAGCGCAGCAACCGGAGCCTATGGGGTATAGGTGAGGATTGCGAGCACCGCGTAACGCAGCGATTCGTCTGCGCAGACATTTATGCAGCGTTTTCCTAAACGCTGGCGATGCGCGCCTCGCGCTTGATCCGTTGCTCTTCCAGTGCCCAGCGAACGTGCTCGCGAACCAGGTCGGAAGGGTAGGCGAGGCGTGCACGCAGGGCGCTTTCGACGCGCTCGCTCCAGGGCGCGTTGCCCAGCCCCACGGCGAGATTGCGCAGCCAGCGTTCGTAGCCGATGCGTCGGATCGCGCTGCCTTCGGTGCGCTTGAGGAACTCGGCCTCGCTCCAGGCGAACAGCTCGATCAGTTCGGCGCGGTCGAGGTTGTGACGCGGAGCGAAGTCCGGCTCGGCGCTGGCGCGGGTGAAGCGGGTGAACGGGCACACCAGTTGGCAATCATCGCAACCGTAGATGCGATTGCCCATGGCGCGGCGGAACTCGAGCGGGATGCTGCCGTGCAGTTCGATGGTCAGATACGAGATGCAGCGCCGCGCGTCGATCACCTTGTCGTCGATGATCGCGCCGGTGGGGCAGGCCGTTCGGCAATTCGAGCAGGAGCCGCAGTGTTCGCGTTCGAACGCCGGGTCCAGCGGTAACGGCAGATCGGTGTAGAGTTCGCCGAGGAAGAACAGCGACCCCGCCTGGGGATTGAGCAGCATGGCGTTCTTGCCGAACCAGCCGAGCCCGGCCTTCTGGGCGAGCGCGCGCTCCATCACCGGGGCCGAATCGACGAAGGCACGGTAGCCGATCCGCCCGACTTCCTGCTCGATCCGGCGTGCCAACTGGTCCAGGCGCTTGCGAATCAGCTTGTGATAATCGCGTCCGAGGGCATAGCGTGAAACGTAAGCCTTGCTCGGTTGTCCCAATACCTTGGTGGTCTCGATCTCGGGCGGCAGGTAGTCCATGCGCGCGCTGATCACGCGCAGGGTGCCGGGAACCAACTCCTGAGGGCGTGTGCGCTTGGTGCCGTGCCTGGCCATGTAGTCCATCTCGCCGTGGTGGCCGGCCGCCAGCCAACGCTCGAGGTAGCGCTCATGGCTTGCCAGGTCGGTATCGGTGATACCGATGGCCTGGAAGCCGAGTTCGCGCCCCCACTGCTTGATGCGCGAGGCGAGATCGTCGAAGTCGATGCTCGATGGCTGTGACATGGCGCTTCGAGAAGCAAGGATTGGGAGTCTGGGTGCGCTACCCTACACCACTATAGGTTCAGCGGCATCCTCCGTTGCCGCTACCTAATTCGACAGGAGCCAAGATGTCCGTCTCTTCTCATCAACGTCCGCTCTCCTCTCATCAGCATCCGCTGTATTCGGCCGAGCAGGTTCGCGAGCTCGACCGGCGGACCATCGCTACCGAGGGTGACGGCTTCGCACTCATGCGGCGTGCCGGCGAGGCCGCTTACGACGCCTTGCGTGCGCGCTGGCCGTGGGTACGACGGCTTTGCGTGCTCTGCGGTGGCGGCAATAACGGTGGCGATGGCTATGTCGTCGCGGCCCTGGCCGCGGCCGATGGATTGGCGGTGGATCTGGTGGCGCTGAAACCCCCCGGCGAGCTCGCAGGCGATGCGCGGCGCGCCCATGCGCTGGCCGAGGAGGCCGGAGTCGAGGCGGTGAGCTGGGACGACGAACTGACCCTGGACGGCGAGATCATGGTCGACGCCATGCTCGGCACCGGCGCCAAGGGGGCGCCGCGGGAACCGTACGCCGCGGCGATCGCCCAGGTGAACGCCGCGGCGCGGCCGGTCATCGCCATCGACGTGCCGTCCGGCGTCGACGTCGATACCGGGCACGTCGAAGCCGCGGCGGTGCAGGCGACGATGACGATCACCTTCATCGGCGACAAGTTCGGACTGCATACCGGCGCCGCGCTGGATTACGTCGGCGACGTCGTGCATGCGGACCTGGGCGTCGATGGTCGCCGCCATGCCGATCTGACACCGGTCGCCTGGCGCCAGTCGCGGCGCGATATCGCAGCGGCGCTGCCGGCGCGCTCGCCCAACAGTCACAAGGGGGCCCACGGCCACGTGCTGGTGGTCGCCGGTGCACCCGGCATGGGGGGCGCGGCGCTGATGACCAGTGAGATGGTGGCTCGCATCGGTGCCGGCAAGGTGAGCCTGGCCACCGATCCCGCGCACGTCTCGGCCAGTCTGACCCGGTTCCCCGAAATCATGGCGCATGGCGTTCGTGGCACGCCCGACCTGGCTTCGCTGATCGCTGCCGCCGATGTCCTTGCCGCGGGGCCCGGCATCGGCACCGGCGCCTGGGGCCAGGCCGCGCTGCGTTGCGTGCTGGAAGCCGGTAAACCCTGCGTGATCGATGCCGACGGGCTCAACCTGCTGGCCGCGCGCTGGGAAGGATATCGGCGCGACGATTGGGTGCTGACACCGCACCCGGGCGAGGCGGCGCGCCTGCTGGGGTGCTCGACGGCAGAGGTCCAGCGCGATCGTCGCCAGGCCGTCGTCGAGCTGCAGCGGCGCTGGGGCGGAACCATCGTGCTCAAGGGCGCCGGCAGCCTGGTCTTCGACGGCGAACGCCTGATGCTGTGCCCATTCGGCAATCCCGGCATGGCCAGTGGCGGCATGGGAGACGCACTGACCGGCGTCGTCGCCGGTCTGCTGGGGCAGGTGGATGGCGTCGCCGAGGCGGCGCGGATCGGTGTCCTGATTCACGCCCTCGCGGCCGACGCTGCCGCGGAAGCGGGAGGAGAGCGTGGTTTGCTGGCTAGCGATCTGGCATCCTATGCGCGACGTCTGGCCAACCCTCAATCTTTACCGAATCATGCCGATCACGCTTAGCAACGAAGCCGCCCAGGTGGCCTTTGGAGAATCCCTGGGCCATGCCCTGGAAGGCCATGGTCAGGTTCATCTGATCGGCGAACTGGGAGCCGGCAAGACGACCCTGGCACGGGGAATCCTGCGTGCCTATGGCCATACCGGGGCGGTAAAAAGCCCGACCTATACCCTGGTCGAACCGTATGAAATCGGCCGTTACCACATCTACCACTTCGATCTCTATCGCCTCGGCGACCCCGAGGAGCTCGAGTTCATCGGTGCCCGCGACATGCTCGGGAGCGAGTCTCTGAGTCTGATCGAGTGGCCCAGCCGGGGGGCTGGATGGTTGCCGAGAGCGGATCTCGAGCTCCATCTGGCGCTGGCCGGCGAGGGCCGTACGGCCTGGGCCGTTGCCCATGGCGAACACGGGCATGCCGTGCTGGCCGGACTGCCGGCGGATTTGAGTCACCCATGTTTTTAAGTCACCCATGTTTTGAATCTCAGGGATGCTGAATGCTGACAGAAGTTCGAGAGACGCCGCTCGCCGACGACGATGAGGATGTCTCGTTTCCACCGACCGGCGCCGGACACGCCGGTTTTGCATTGATGGCCCTGACGTTGACGACGCTGTTTTTTACGTTGACGACTTTGATTGTGACGTTGACGACTCTGGCTGTGACGCCGCTTGCCGGTTGCGGCGCTCGGCGGCGCATGCTGGGTCGTCACGGGGTGACGATGTTGGTTTCCTTGGGCTGTCTCGGCGCTGCCGTCCAGGTCCAGGCCCAGACGGTGACGGTCGATAACATGCGGCTGTGGTCGGCCCCGGACCATGTACGTCTGGTATTCGACATGTCGGGGCCGGCCAACGCCAACGTCTTCACCCTCGACAACCCCGATCGCGTGGTCATCGATCTCGACAGCACCGATCTGGATTTCGACGTCGACAAGCTCGATCTGGATGACAGCGCCATCGACAAGGTTCGCACCGGCGTGCGAGAAAGTGGCGGCCTGCGCGTCGTGCTCGACATCAATCGCGCGGTGGTGCCGAAGAGTTTCACCCTGCCGCCCAACGAGCAGTATTCCGATCGCCTGGTGGTCGATCTCGTCTATCCGGGAGCGAGTGCGGTCGAGGACCCGATCGACCCCATCGAGGCGATGATTCGGGACCAGGAGATCGCCGCGCAGCGCGCCCAGACCGAAGCGGTCGCGCAAGGCAATGAAGAGAAGGCCGACGAGATGGCCGCCGCGGTCGAGGCGCAACCGCATCCCAAGCGCGACATCATCATCGCCGTCGATCCGGGGCACGGCGGAGAGGACCCGGGTGCCACCGGCCCCAACGGCACCCGCGAAAAGGACGTCGTGCTCGATATCGCGCGCAAGCTGAAGCAGCGTTTCGACCAGACGCCGGGCTTCAAGGCGTTCTTGACCCGCGATGGCGATTACTATGTCGGGCTGCGCCAGCGCACGCTGATCGCGCGGCAGCAGAAGGCCGACTTCTTCGTCTCGATTCACGCCGACGCGGTGCGCAGCAGTCAGCCCTTCGGCAGTTCGGTCTATGCGCTGTCGCAGAGTGGCGCGACCTCGGAAACCGCCCGTTGGCTGGCGGCGACCGAGAACCAGTCGGATCTGATCGGCGGCGTCGACGGCAACCTGAGCCTCGACGACAAGGACGAAGTCCTGCGCGGCGTGCTGCTCGATCTGACCATGACCGCGACCATGAACGACTCGCTGGCGACCGGCGGCCAGGTTCTCGACCAGTTGGGACGGATCAACAAGCTGCACAAGTCGGGCGTCGAGCAGGCCGGGTTCGTGGTGCTGAAATCGCCCGACATTCCCTCGCTGCTGGTCGAGACCGGGTTCATCTCGAATCCGCGCGAGGAGGCGCAGCTGCGCTCGTCGGCACATCAGGCGCAACTGGCGCAGGCAATCTACGCCGGCATCGTGGCGCATTTTCGCCAGCATCCGCCGCCCTCGAGCCTGTTGGCGTGGCAACGCGACCAGGGCCGGGGTGGTGCCAGCAATGAATATCGCGTCCAGTCGGGCGATACGTTGTCCCAGGTGGCGGCGAGCCATAACATCTCGATGAAGGCGCTGAAGCAGGCCAATGGCCTCGACAGCGATATTCTCCGGGTGGGGCAGGTGTTGACCATTCCATGACGACGCTCTGCCGGAAAAATGCCTGCGCTCGCCCATACTGCGTTAAAAATCGGCTTAAAATGCTCATTTACAACCTCGTAAACTCCGCTTTTGCGCCGATTTTTGCCTTGTCTGGCCGTCGCTCGCCGATTTTTCAGTCAGAGCGCGGTGACGGTGGGGAGATGTTGCCATGACTGAGCCGTCACGCATACGCATTCTCGATCCCCGGCTAGCCAACCAGATTGCCGCCGGGGAAGTGGTCGAGCGGCCGGCTTCGGTGGTCAAGGAGATCGTCGAGAACGCCATCGACGCCGGTGGCCGGCGGATCGAGATCGAGCTGGAGGCCGGCGGGTCGAGACTGATTCGGGTGCGCGACGACGGCAGCGGCATCGACGAGAGCGATCTGCCGCTGGCGCTGTCGCGTCATGCCACCAGCAAGATCGCTTCGCTGGAGGATCTCGAGGACGTCGCCAGCCTGGGCTTTCGCGGTGAAGCGCTGGCCTCGATCAGCGCGGTATCGCGCCTGGAGTTGATCTCCAATGCCGCCGACGATCCGAGCGGTGGTTGGCGAGTCGTCGCCGAAGGGCGCCAGATGGAGCCCCGAGTGACCCCGGCGCCGCATCCGCGCGGTACCTCGGTGCTGGTGCGCGATCTATTCTTCAATACTCCGGCGCGACGCAAGTTCCTGCGTACCGAGAAGACCGAGTTCGGCCATGTCGAGGAGGCGTTCCGGCGCCTGGCGTTGTCACGCTTCGATATCGCCTGGCTGTTGCGTCACAACCAGAAAGTGGCGCATCAGTTGCCCGCAGTGGCCGGCGATCAGGCCGGCCGCGAACGGCGTATCGGTGCGCTGCTCGGCAAGCGGTTCATCGACGAGGCGCTGCATGTCGACATGCAGGCGTCGGGGTTGCGCCTGTGGGGCTGGGTTGGCCTGCCGACCCATTCGCGTGCCCAGGCCGATCAGCAGTATTTCTTCGTCAATGGCCGTACGGTACGCGATCGTCTGGTGGCGCATGCGATTCGCCAGGCCTATCGCGACGTGCTGTTCCATGGCCGTCATCCGGTGTTCGTGCTCTATCTGGAACTCGATCCCCGGGTCGTCGACGTCAACGTGCATCCGACCAAGCACGAAGTGCGCTTCCGCGATGGCCGCCTGGTGCACGATTTTCTGTTCTCGAGCCTGCATCGTGCGCTGGCGGAGGTGCGGCCCAACGGCGCCGGCGTCGCGGAGGCCGCCGAGGAGGAAGACCAGCGCGCGCCCGCCGTGGCCCAGGCAACACCCGACTGGCAGCAGCAACGCATGCCGCTGGCCGGACAGCGCGATGTCGATAACGGCGGGGCTAGTGACGGCTGGCGCACGGACCGCGAGCGGCCTCCGGCCCAGCGTGTCCGCGAGTTCATGGCGGGCTACCACGCGCTGCATCCGGATCACGAGTCGACCTTGCTCACACCGCGAGAAGGCGGCGCCGGTGCGCCCGGTGGAGAAGCCGCCGAGGTCGCGCTGCGGGAGCGGCCCGCCAGGCCGGTGGCGACGCTGGCCGAGGGCGACGATACCCAGGCGCCGCCATTGGGCTATGCGATCGCCCAGCTGCATGGCGTCTACATTCTTTCGCAGACCGAGCGCGGCATGGTCATCGTCGACATGCACGCTGCCCACGAACGTATCGTCTATGAGCGCATGAAGCAGCAGATTCATGCCGGCGCGCTGGATGCCCAGCCGCTGCTGGTCCCGGTCTCGATCGCGGTCAGCGCGGGCGAGATCGAGACCGCCGAGCGTGAACGGGAGGCGTTCGGCCGGCTGGGCGTCGAACTCGATGCCGCCGGCCCGGAAACACTGTTGGTGCGTCAGATACCGGCGCTGCTCGCCGATGCCGATATCGAACCATTGATCCGCGACATGCTCGGCGACCTCGAACGCTTCGGACGTTCCGACCGCCTCGAGACCCGCATCAACGAACTGCTCAGTACCATGGCCTGCCATGGCAGCGTGCGCGCCAATCGGCTGTTGAGCGTGCCGGAGATGAATGCGCTGCTGCGCGACATGGAGCGCACCGAGCGCAGCGGCCAGTGCAACCACGGCCGCCCCACCTGGACCGAGATGTCGATGGCGCAGTTGGACAAACTGTTCCTTCGGGGGCAATGACGTGACGCAGGATTCCCGTCCAGCGGCGGTGATGCTGCTGGGCCCCACCGCCGCCGGCAAGACCGATACCGCTATCGCCCTGCATGAACGATTCGACTGTGAACTGATCAGCGTCGACTCGGCGATGGTCTATCGCGGCATGGATATCGGCACCGCCAAGCCTTCGGCCGGCGAACTCGCGCGGGCGCCGCACCGGCTGATCAATATTCGCGACCCGGCCGACAGCTACTCCGCCGCCGACTTCCGTGACGACGCGCTGGCGGCGATGCACGAGATCACCGGCTGCGGCAAAATGCCGCTGCTGGTCGGCGGAACCATGATGTACGCCAAGCGCCTGATGGAAGGCGTGGCCAGCATGCCGCCGGCCGATCCGGAACTGCGCGAGACGCTCCGCCGGCGCGGCGAGGCCGCGGGTTTCGAGGCGTTGCATGCGGAATTGGCCAGGGTCGACCCGGCGGCGGCGGAGGCGATTCATCCGCGCAACCGGCAGCGTTTGATTCGCGCGCTGGAAGTCTACCGCTTGAGCGGTATTCCGCTGAGTGAGCACTGGCGACGCCAGCAACGGGAAAACTTTCCGTGGCGACTGTTGTCCATAGCGCTCGCACCCCATGATCGCGCCGTTTTGCACCGACGCATCGCCGAGCGCTTCGAGGCCATGCTGGATGGTGGATTCCTGGCAGAAGTGGCTACATTGAAACAACGCGGCGACCTTCATGCGGATCTCCCCTCGATGAGGAGCGTCGGCTATCGGCAGGCCTGGGAGTATCTCGAAGGGGCGTACGGTCTCGAGACCCTGCGCGAGCGGGGAATCGCGGCGACCCGTCAGCTGGCCAAGCGTCAGTTGACCTGGCTAAGGCGCTGGCCCGATCTTCACTGGATCGACAGCAGCGCGCCGGACGTCTGGGAGCGGGTCGCGAAAATCGTGCGTGACCACGGGAGTTAGCGTAAAATGGTGGGCTTCGTCACGACGACTGCAGACGGCGGTCGATGCCGCGCTACGATGCCGGGTCGGAATGAATCGCGAAACGAACCGTAGCCCATATTAAAACAGCACTACTCATAACAGTATTAGGGAGAGCAACATGTCCAAAGGACAGTCCCTTCAGGATCCGTACCTGAACATCTTGCGCAAGGAGCGCATTCCGGTTTCCATTTTCCTCGTCAATGGCATCAAGCTGCAGGGGCAGATCGAGTCTTTCGACCAGTTCGTCATCCTGCTGCGTAACACCGTCAGTCAGATGGTCTACAAGCACGCCATTTCGACGGTCGTGCCGTCACGCAATGTCCGGTTGCCGCCGCAGGACCCCAATGCCGCGCCCGGGCTCGATAACTGATCGAGAGGTTGTGATTGTTTTTCGAACGTCCCGACGCCGGCGAAACGGCGATTCTGGTCCATGTGGACTTTCAGGACGAGCAGGAGCGCGAAGATTCGGGTGAACTCCTGGAACTGGTGCGCTCCGCCGGAGCGGAGCCGGCGACCCTGATTCAGGGGAGTCGGCGCCGTCCCGATCCTCGCTCCTTCATCGGCAGTGGCAAACTCGACGAGGTCAAAGACGCGCTCGAGACTCACCACGCCGAACTGGTCATCTTCAATCATGCCCTGTCTCCCTCCCAGGAGCGCAATCTCGAGCGTGCGCTCAAATGCCGCGTGCTCGATCGAACGGGCCTGATTCTCGATATTTTCGCGCAGCGCGCGCGAACTCACGAAGGCAAGCTGCAGGTCGAGCTTGCCCAGCTCGAGTACATGTCCACGCGCCTGGTGCGTGGCTGGACTCACCTCGAGCGCCAGAAAGGCGGTATCGGTCTGCGCGGTCCGGGGGAAACCCAGCTCGAAACCGACCGCCGCCTGCTGCGGGCGCGGATCAAGTCGATTCACAAGCGTCTCGAGAAGGTGCGCCGCCAGCGCGACCAGAACCGGCGTGCCCGGGCCCGCGCGGAGGTTCCCAGCGTCTCGCTGGTCGGCTATACCAATGCCGGCAAATCGACGCTGTTCAACGCCATCACCGCTTCCGAGGTGTACGCCGCCGACCAGCTCTTCGCCACCCTCGATCCGACGCTGCGGCGTCTCGACGTGCCGGATGTCGGCGAGGTCGTGTTGGCCGATACCGTCGGCTTCATTCGCCATCTGCCGCACAAGCTGGTCGAAGCCTTCCAGGCGACGCTGCAGGAAGCCGCCGAGGCGAGCCTGTTGGTCCATGTGATCGATGCCGCCGACCCGGACCGGGAACTCAACGTGGCGCAGGTCGATAGCGTTCTCGCCGAGATCGGCGCCGACGAGGTGCCACGGTTGCTGGTGATGAACAAGATCGATCTGCTGGGAACGGCGCCGCGCATCGATCGCGACGAGCAGGGGCGCCCTCAGGTGGTATGGCTCTCCGCGCGCGAAGGGCGGGGGCTCGAGCTGCTGCGTGAGGCAGTCGGCGAGTGGCTGGCCGAGGACATCCTCGATATCCGCTTGACGCTGACGCCCGAGCAGGGTCGACTACGGGCGGCACTGCACGATTTACAGGCCGTGCGGCATGAAGACTTCGATGACAGTGGCCGCACGAATCTGGAGATTCGCTTGCCCCGGCGGGAGTTTATGCAGATGATGGCTCGCTTGGGCGAACGCGCCGACGATTATTTACCCGCTCACGAAAAAACACCGGTTGCTGACTGGGAACGGGTCTGAAGTGAAGGGACATACGCAGGGGAGCTTCGTGGTCCGATCGGATCCGAACCACGCAGGGCGACACGCATTCGACATCAGGCCGAATATGCCCGTTGTTTGCCAGCGGCGGGACGCCATGGCGGCTCGTGCTCCCGATGCCTGACGCAACGCTTTGACTGCATTAGTGGAGACTTAGGTATGGCTTGGAACGAGCCAGGTGGTGGTGGCAACAACCAGCAGGACCCTTGGAGCGGCGGAGGGGGCCGTCGTCCGGGAAGGAATGGTGGTAACAATGGCGGCAACAATCAGGGGCCGCCGGACCTCGACGAGGCGCTGAAGAAGTTTCAGGACAAGATCAACCGCATGCTGGGTGGCCGCGGCAAGCGTCCCGGGACCGGCGGTAACGACGGCGGAAGCGGCAAGCGCAACCCCTTCGTGCTACCGGTCCTGGTGCTGGTCGTGGCAGTGGTGATCTGGGCCGGTTCCGGCTTCCATCTGATCGATCAGTCCGAACGTGGCGTGGTGTTCCGCTTCGGCAAGTACACCGCCACCCTCAATCCCGGTCTCCACTGGAATCCGCCGATCGTGGACCAGGTCGAGAACGTCAACGTCACCAGCATCCGTTCGGCCAACCAGACCGACTCGATGCTGACCAGCGACGAGAATATCGTGCGCGTGAGCGTTTCCGCCCAGTACGTGGTCAGCGACGCTCACGCCTTCCTGGTCAACGTCAACGAACCCGAAATGACGCTGCAGAACGCGATGGATTCCGCGTTGCGCCAGGAAGTGGGCAACATGCATCTGCAGGAGATTCTGACCACCGGTCGCGATCGCCTGGGGCAGCGCGTCTTCGACCGTCTCAGCGCCTACATGGATGCCTATGGCACCGGGTTGCGGCTGCAGACCGTCAACGTCGAATCGACCTCGCCGCCGGATCGCGTGCAGGACGCCTTCGACGACGTCATTCGCGCGCGCGAAGAGCGTCAGCGCTCGATCAACCAGGCCAACGCCTATCGCCAGGCGGTGGTGCTCGAGGCGCAGGGTCAGAAACAGCGTCTGCTCGAGGAAGCCGATGGTTACAAGGCGGCGGTGGTATCCGACGCCACGGGCCAGACCAATCGCTTCATTTCGCTGTTGACCGAATATCGCCAGGCCCCGGAAGTGACGCGCCAGCGCCTCTACCTGGAAACCATTAGCCAGGTGCTGAGCAAGACGCCCAAGGCATTGGTCGATCTCGGCGACAGCGATGCGGTAACCGTGCTGCCGCTCAACCAGATGCAAGCCGGTAGCAGTCGCAGCGGCGATGGCTCGTCTTCGATGAGCACGCAACAGCTCGAACAGATTTCAAGACAGGTAGTCGATCACATGAACAGCAGCAGCTCGCAGCAGTCAAGTGGTTCCAGCCTGCGGGAGGGCCGCTAATGTTTAACAATCGTGCCCTGATCGGCGTCATCGTTCTGGCGCTGCTCGCCTGGTTCGCCAGCGCCAGCTTCTATATCGTCAACGAGACCCAGCGTGCGATCAAACTGCGCTTCGGCGAGGTGATCGAGAACGACATCGGCCCCGGGTTGCACTTCAAGCTGCCGATCTTCAACACCGTGCGAATCTTCGATGTGCGCGTGCAGACGGTCGACTCCAGCGCCACGCGCTACCTGACCGCCGACTCGAAGGCGGTGATCGTCGACTCCTTCGTCAAGTGGAAGATCGCCGATCCGCGTCAGTTCTACGAAGCGACTCGCGGCGACATTCAGGTTGCCGAGAATCTGATCGCGCCGCGCACCGACGAGGCGCTGCGCAACAAATTCGGCCAGACCGAAATGTCCGACATCATCCAGGAGCGGATTGCCGCCGAGAGTAAGAACCGGCAGTTGGTGGGCGAGGACAAGGGCGCCGACACGGTGGAGGGCGCCCGCGAGGAGCTGATGGTCGAACCCGTGCAGCAGCTCGACCAGGCGATGCGCCAAGAGCTCGGGGTGCATATCCTCGACATCCGCGTGAAGCGGATCGAGCTGCCCACCGAGGTGACCCAGGCGGTCTACGAGCGCATGAACTCCGAGCGTGAGCAGGCGGCGCGCACCTATCGTGCCGAAGGGTCGCAGCAGGCCGAGGCGATTCGTGCCGATGCCGACCGCCAGCGTCAGGAGATCCTGGCCAGCGGCCGCCAGGAAGCCGAGACCACCCGTGGCGAAGGGGATGCTCAGGCGGCGCAGATCTACGCCAACGCCTATCAGCAGGATCGCGATTTCTTCGCTTTCTACCGCTCCATGCAGGCCTATCGCGACAGCTTCAACGGCGAGGGCAAGGACCTGCTGGTGTTGAGCCCGGAAAACAGCGATTTCTTCCGCTACTTGAAGAATCCGTCGCCGCAGGCGGGAGCGTCGGCGCCTTGAACCGTTGTCTTGAACTCGGCAAGGGCTGCCGATAAAACGACGGCCCGCGGGATTTCTCCGCGGGCATTTCGTGATACCATTTCATTGCCGGGTCATGCCCGGCTTTTTTGTGCGGGACGTCCGAGCATCACGCGCCGCCGCGCCTTGTGGCAATGCCGTGCTCGACATGGCGAGACAGGCCCGCACCACCAATCATTACCGACTTACCGCTTGGCAGGACAGGCTCATGACGATCGCTGACCGCTGGTTGCTCCCCGACGGCATGGATGAAGTATTGCCGCCGCAGGCGACCCGGATGGAGGAGTTGCGTCGGACGCTGCTCGACCTGTACCACCGCTGGGGCTATGACCTGGTCATGCCACCGCCGGTCGAGTTTCTCGACTCGCTGTTGACCGGTACCGGCACCGATCTGGATCTGCAGACGTTCAAGCTCACCGATCAATTGACCGGTCGCATGATGGGGGCCAGTGCCGATGTCACGCCGCAGGTGGCGCGGATGGACGCGCACTCGCTCAAGCGCCAGGGACCGGTGCGGCTGTGCTATTGCACCACCGTGCTGCGCGCCCAGGCCGACAAGCATCAGGGCGGCCGCAGCCCGATGCAGGTCGGTGTCGAACTGTTCGGGCATGCGGGCCTGGAAGCCGATATCGAAGTGCTGCGTCTGGCGCTTTCCAGCCTCAAGGCCGCCGGCGCCGGCGAGATTCACCTGGCACTGAGCCATATCGCGATCTATCGCGAACTGGCGCGTGCGGCCAACTGGAGCGACGAGGTGGAGAGGGCGCTGTTCGACGCCATCGAGCGCAAGGCGTTCACCACGGTCGACCAGCTGGTCGCGGCCAATGTCGAGGATCCGTCGCTGGCGCGGATGTTGAGCGAGCTGCCGCGACTGCATGGTGGCGCCGAGATACTCGAGCCCGCGCGGCGGACATTGAGCGAGGCGCCGGGCGCCGTCCTCGAGGCGCTCGAGCAACTGGTACGGCTGCATCGCGGTGTCGTCGACGAACACCCCGAGGTTTCGATCTATTTCGATCTGGCCGAGCTGCGTGGCTATCAGTATCACACGGGTATGGTGTTCGCCGCCTACGTCCCGGGTTATGGTCAGGCCTTGAGCAAGGGCGGACGCTACGACGACACCGGCAGGGCCTTCGGCAGGGCCCGTCCGGCTACCGGATTTTCCATGGACCTCAAGCAGCTGGCGACGCTGGCCGAGCGTGAACCGCCGGCCGACGGCATCTGGGCGCCGAGCGACGAGGACGCCGCGCTCAACGAGGCCATCAATCGCCTGCGGGGGCAGGGCGAGCGCGTGATTCAGGCGCTGCCCGGCCAGCATACCGGCCCGGGGGCGCACCGCTGCAATCGCCGGCTGGTACTCAGTAACGGCGAATGGTGCACCGAGCCGCTGAATTGAGTCGACGACGGCCCTACGCCGGCAAACGAATGGTTCGCGACGAATGCATCGTGACGAGTCGATCGCGACGAATTGATCGAGAGAAGAGAGCAATGGGCAAGAACGTAGTCGTATTGGGTACCCAGTGGGGCGACGAGGGCAAAGGCAAGGTGGTCGACCTGCTGACCGAGTCCGCCAGTGCCGTGGTGCGTTTCCAGGGCGGTCACAACGCCGGCCACACGCTGGTGATCGACGGTCAGAAGACCGTGCTGCACCTGATCCCCTCGGGCGTGCTGCGCGACGACAAGACCTGCGTCATCGGCAACGGCGTGGTGCTGTCGCCGGAGGCGCTGATCGACGAGATCAAGGAACTCGAGGCCAAGGGCGTGCCGGTGCGCGAGCGTTTGCGCCTGTCGCCGGCGTGTCCGCTGATCCTGCCGTACCACGTGCGTCTCGATCAGGCCCGCGAGAAGGCCCGCGGCGTGGCCAAGATCGGCACCACCGGTCGTGGCATCGGTCCGGCCTACGAGGACAAGGTGGCTCGTCGCGGCCTGCGCCTGGGCGACATGCTCCACCGCGAGCGTTTCGCCTCCAAGCTGGGCGAAGTGCTCGACTACCATAACTTCGTGCTGACCCGCTATCACGGTGAGCCGGCGGTCGATTTCCAGGAAGTCCTGGAACAGGCGATGGCCTTCGCCGAGGAGCTGCGGCCGATGGTCTGCGATACCGTCTCGTTGGTGCACGATATCCGCAAGGCGGGCGAGAACATCCTGTTCGAAGGCGCCCAGGGCTCGCTGCTCGATATCGACCACGGCACCTATCCCTATGTCACCAGCTCCAACACCACCGCCGGCGGTACCGCGACCGGTTCCGGGGTCGGGCCGCTCTACCTCGACTACGTGCTGGGCATCACCAAGGCGTACACCACGCGCGTGGGTTCCGGGCCGTTCCCGACCGAGCTGTTCGACGAGTTCGGCCGCCATCTGGCGGAGAAGGGGCACGAGTTCGGCGCCACCACCGGCCGGGCGCGCCGTTGTGGCTGGTTCGACGCGGTCGCGCTGCGCCATGCGGTACAGATCAACTCGGTTTCCGGCATCTGCCTGACCAAGCTCGACGTGCTCGACGGCCTCGAAAACATCCGCGTGTGTGTCGGCTATCGCAGCAAGGATGGCGAAACCATCGACAACCCGGTGGACTCCGAAGGCTACGAAGTGGTCGAGCCGCTCTATCACGACCTGCCGGGCTGGAACGAGTCGACCCTCGGCGCCAAGCGGGTCGAGGATCTGCCCGCCAATGCCCGTGCCTACATCGCCTTCCTCGAGCAGGAAGTGGGCACGCCGATCGACATCATCTCCACCGGTCCGGATCGCAACGAGACGATCGTGCTACGCAATCCGTTCGCCTGAACGAGCGCAGTAGTTTGTCCGCATTGTCACATGGCCCGCTGCCAGGCAGCGGGCCGTTATCGTCAATGGCGGGGCGGCGAGATCGCCAGCAACCGGGACGGAGAGAGGCCGTGATCGCCTTGTTTCATCCATGCATGGATCAACGCCTCGGCTTCCCGGCCGTGGTCGCCGAGCAGTCCGTGGCGCCGCGCGGCGACAAGATTGGGCAGGGCGACCTGCGGATGGAACCCCTTCAACTCGTCGAACGACCAGCGTCGAGGCCTTGCGGCATACTTGGCGACCCAGCGAAAGCCGGCGGCGAGACGTTGGCGCTCGGCCGGCATTTCGGGCCACTTCAGGCCGAGCGCCTCGGCCTCGTCGAGCAGTACCGACCACGCCGCCAGGTTGAAATTGACGTAGTGCCAGGGGCGGGTGCGCTCGAGCTCCAATGGCTGCGCGCCGTCGGCATCGAACTGAACCGCCAGCCGGGCGTCGGCTTCGTGCAGCTGCCGTCTGGCCAGCTCGGGACGCCCGACGAAGCGCGCGAACGCCGTCACCTGGGCGTCGTACCAGGTGCCGTGATTGTTGCGCTTCGACGCCTCGTCCCGGCCGTTGTCGCTTGCGAGCAGCCAGTCGAGATAGTCCGCATACCACTGTTTGAGCGCTTTCAGGGTCGCGTCGTCCAGCGCCGGCTCCAGGCGTCGGATGGCGTCGGCGAGTTCGATCAACAGGCGACTCTCGATGATGCCGATGCCACGACCGTCGACACGGCCGGGAATCGCCTGGGCGTAGCGCAGATTCGGGTGCATTCGCGTTTCGGGATCGATGAACCAGTGGCGTAGCTGGGCGATGGCCCGTTCGGCGTAGCGTGGATCGCCGTCGATCCGGTAGGCCCAGGCCAATCGCTTGACGGTGCCGACGAAGTCGATCAGCCGCTGCTTGTCGGTCGCCTCGCTCAGCGTGGCCTGGTTGTACTCCCCATCGCGTCGTTCGAAAGGTAGGCCGTCGGGGCGTTCCGGGTCCGGCCACCAATAGGGCGCGAAACTGAAATAGTCGTGAGGATCGCCGCTGGCGGGCATGCGGGTCTTGTCGACCACGCTGTACAGCGGCGTTTCCAGCTCCGATGATGCCTCGGTGACGATCCGCTGGGCGGCGTCGTCGACGACCGACTGCGGAATGTCGGGATCGGCCCCGGCCGGCGTTATCTGCACCGATAACGCCAGCGCCAGCGCCGAGACCCGTACCGGCCATCGTCTCATTTCGAAGAATCACTACCGGCTGCCGCTGCGACCTGAGGATCTTCGAGCAGATCCCGCAGGGTCTCGATCGCCGTTTCACTGTCGCTGTCCATGACGCCGTCGAGCCAGATCATGGCCTGCTCCTGATTGACGAACTCGACGCCTCGCGCCTGCAAATAGGCCTGAGCCAGCGAGAGCCGTGCGGATTGGTGTCCCTGGCGGGCGGCCTTCACCAGCAGTTCGGCACCTTTGCGGGGATCTCGCGGCAGCACTTCTCCATTCAGATAGGCGCGGCCGAGAGCGGCCTCGGCGCCGGCATGGCCGGTATCGGCGGCGGCGGTCAATAGTTGTTTGCCGCGCTCGACATCCTGGGCAACGCCACCCTGGCCTTCCAGATAAGCCGAACCGAGAGAGGTCTGCGCGGAGACGTTGCCGTTGTCGGCGGCCCTCGATAGCCATGTCACGGCTTTTTCCGGATCCTGCTCGACGCCGTTGCCTTCGAGATAGGACTGTCCCAGCAGGCGTTGTGCGTTGTCGTCTCCCCGTTCGGCCGCCTGAGTCAGGTAACGCACTCCGCGTTCGGGATCGGCGGCCACGCCGGTGCCGGTGAGATAGGCTTCGCCCAGCGTCACTCCGGCCGAGCCGTGACCGGCATTGGCGGCTTGGGTCAGCAGCCGGATGCCGCGTTGCGGATCGGCCGGGACGCCATCGCCTTTCAGCAGCATTTCACCGAGATCGGCTTCGGCACCGACATGGCCGGCGGCGATCGCCCGCTCGAAGTAATCGGCGGCGCGCGCCTTGTCGACGTCGACACCGAGGCCTTCGGCGTACATTCGCCCCAGCGAGGCGGTGGCACCGGGGTGTCCCTCATCGGCTGCCTGTTGCAGCCAGTGCCGAGCGCTGGCGTAGTTGGCACGCACGCCCTCGCCACGCAGGTAGGCGCGACCGAGATCGGCCATGGCCGGAACTTCCCCCATCTGCGCGGCGCGGATCAGGTCGTTGACGTCGCCGCGCTCACCGCTGGCGCGATAGGTGCGTGCCAGTGCCTGCTGGGCCGAGGGATGGCCGGCTTTGGCCGCGCGTCTGAGCCACAGCTCCGACAGCGTCAGATCCGGGGGAACCCCGACCCCGTCACGATAGGCGCGGCCGAGCACGACCATGGCATAAGCGTCGCCCTGGTTGGCAGCGTCCTGGAGCAGCTTGACGCCCTGTTGGCTGGAGCCGGGGAGCTTGCCCTCGAGGTAGCCTTGGCCGAGCCGTGTCTTCGAGGTGGTATCGTTGGGATCCTGTTCGACGGCGCGGCTCAGCCACTGCTGGGCCTTGGCCGGATCGTGCTGCAGCCCGGCTCCGTCCATATAGGCGATACCCAGCGTGCGGGCGGCGCCGCTTTGGCCTTGATTGGCGGCCTCCGTCAACAGTGCCACGCCCTGTACCGGGTCGGCGGGGATGCCGTCACCCTTGAGATAGCTCTCGCCCAGACGCGCGGTGGCATAGGGGTGGCCGAGTTCATGTGCGCGCTGGAGATAGTCGATGCCGCGACTCGCCTGGCGCTGGACTTGTTTTCCATCGAGATAGAGATTGCCCAGTAGCGCGAGAGCGTAGGCGTCGTCTTGCTGCGCGGCACGTTCGAGCAATTGAACGCCCTGGGCGACGTTGCGCGTGAGAACGTCACCATCGAGGTAGGCGCTACCGAGCGTGCGGGCGGCATCGATATTGCCCTGCTGCGCGGCCTGAGACAGCCATTTCTCGGCCTGGGCCGGGTCGGCGGAGACTTGCCCTTGCCCCAGATAAGCCTGACCCAGCCAGTAGGCGGCATCGACGTTGCCCGTTTCGGCGGCGCGCTCCAGCATGGCCAGTCCCTTGGAGGGGTCCTGTTTCTGCACCAGCAAATGACCGGCCGCCGCCAGGGCTTGCGGGTCGCCGCTGTCGGCGGCGCGGGTCAGCCACTGCTCTTCCCGGGCCGGCTGTGGAAGCAGACCGTCCTCGGCATAGAGTCGCGATAGCGCGAGCATGGCATTCACGTCGCCGCTCTCGGCCTGGGGGGTCATGGCCTGGGCGTAACGCTCGGCGTAGGCGCGGGACTTGCCGGGGTCCGTGTCGAAGGCGCCGCCAGCGGCATAGTTTTCGGCCAGCATCTGCAGGGCACGTGGTTCGTTCTGCTCCGCGGCCTCTTCCAGTTGCTGGCGTGCGGCATCGACGTCGCGCGGCACGCCTTCGCCTGCCAGCTGCATTTCGGCAACTTCGATACGCGCGCTGGGATTGCCATCGTGATCGATTGCCTGCTGGAACAAGTTCCAGGCAAGTGCCTGATCCTGCTTCACGCCATCCCCGGCACGGTAGAGCCGACCCAGCTTCAGCGAAGCATTGTCGAGGCCGCTGAATTCATAGGGAACGGCCTGGCGGTAGTAGTGAACGGCCAGGGTGGGGTTGCGAGGCACGCCCATGCCGTCATCGTAGATCCGCGCCAGCTCGTAGCTGGCTTCGGGATGTTCCTGCGCCATTGGCTTGAGCAGTTCGATGGCTTCCAAGGTCTTGCCCTGGGCTTCCAGCTCGCGGATATAGTCCACCCGGTTCCAGTCGGTGGAGGGCATCGACTCAATATAGTGGTGAGCGAACAGTTCCTGGTCTTCCGGCGCGATGGGCTGTGCCTGGTAGGCGCCTTGGCCTGCGCAAGCCGTCAGCACCACGGCTGAAACCAGGACCGAAGCCGGGCCCAGCAAGAAGCGGCCGGGGCGTCGCGAATGGGACGGACGTGCGGTTCGACTCGGTGTTGTCATATAAATCTCTCCTGATCGGTAGGACCCGCCCATCCTTGGCGCGGGCCGATAATGGCTGATCATCGTCAGTCGGGTTCGAACGTCGTGGCGATCTGTTGGTCGTCTGGCTCGGGTATGACGTGGGACTGATCCTTCGGGTCCATGAAGTAGAAGGTCACGTAGCCACCGGCGCTGCGGTTGTCGATGGGGCGCTTCTGGCTGACGTAGTGGGAGACCCGAGGGTCGTCGCGGTGCTTGAGGTAGATCTCCATCCAGGCCAGGTACTGTTCATCGTCGAGGAAGCCGCGATATTGCGCATGGGTCGCCAGGTTACCGAGGGCTGCCGGATCGTCGAAGGTATCCAGCGCGAACTGCACGGCATCGTCGATGGTGTGACCGTGATACTCGAAATTGAACAGGTCGTAGCCCTGGCGATAGGCCACCTGCATGATGTTGACGAGATAGAGCAGGGCGTAGTTCTGGTAGTGGCTGGCACGCCGACCGCGCGCCATCTCGTGCGGCAGGGCTCCCTGCGGTGTCATGTCGCTCAGTGCTGAGTAGATCGCGCTGATGCCGAACTGGAACAGCTCGTCGTCGTCGGTGAGTACGCCGATCATGCTGGCGTAGAGCGCCCGACGATAGAAATGGTTGTTGCAACAGCTCGGATCCCCGCCGCGAATGGCGGAGTGCTTATGGGCCAAGCGATTGAGCCAGTCATTGATTCGTGCGATCTCTTCCTCGCGCCCCTCGATCGCGGGTCTGACGATGGAGTAGGCCATCGCCGCCGCGAACATCATCGATTCGGTCGAATACCAGCCCTGGGGCTCGAGGCGGTTGTAGTAGAACTCGCTCAACGCATCGTGGCGGGCCCATTTGTCGAGGAAGCGCACCAGACAATCGGCGTAGTAGGTGTCGCTGGTGGCGACGTACGAGCCGGCCAGGTTCGATACCGTGTCCTCGAAATCGAAGAGAGGCTCGGAGGCCAGTTCCCACGCCTTGGGCTGGGGATAGTAGCCGGGGATACGAATCACGCTGTCCAGCGGCGGTTTCGCCAACTCCTGCTGGCAACTGGGGCCGTGCTTGAGCTGATCACTTGCGTACTGCAGCAGATCGTTGTCGGTACGCGCGAGCAGTGCCATCCGTGCCTTGACGTCGAAATAAGAGGCGTCGGGATCGGTCACGGTGTACTGGGACAGGTCCAGGCGCTGACGCTCCTCGTAGCTCATCGTCGCCTGCGCCGACAGTGACAGCCCCAGCGTGGCGAAGCCGATGAAAAGGATCATGCCCCGGTGCAGGCTGGACCTAATCAGTGAAGTCCGGTTCATAAGCGGCGACTCCCTCACGTTTTGGGAACCATCAGCGTGAAGTCGGCAAAATCGACGGTCTGGTCGCGGGGCGTGCGCCAATCGCTGCCGTGGCCGCCGAAGAAGGTCGAGAACATCAGGCCGTCGATGTGCACGCGGTCGGTAGTGCGGTAGACGATGCCGTGCTGCTCGAGCGTAGGCTGCCCGTCGATCCAGATCCGTGCGATGCCGTTTTCTTCATCCGGGTCGTTGAGCACGATCTCCTGTTCGACCGTGACCCACTGGCCCGGGGTGAAACGCCAGCGGCCGCGGCCCACCGATTCGCCGTAGTCGGACTCCTTGTTGGCGACATATTCGTAGAGTTCGCCTTGCCCTTGCTTGCGCCACATCAGGCGCATCGAGAAGCCGTTCTCTCCGGTGACTTCGTCACCGCCAGTCGGGCCGTCGCCGCCATAAAGCCCCGGCAACTTGCCGCCCTTGACGAAATCGAAACCGGACTGGAAGCGCACCTGGTAGCGCAGGCAGGCGCGATCTGCCTGGCGCAGTGCCGGTACCGGCATGACGAAACCGGCTCCGCCCTCCTCGGCATCGCTCGGCGACGAGGTGCCTTGCGGATAGGTGACCCGCAACGCCGGGGCGCCAAGATCGCTGTCGGCGGCACTCAACTGCTGCAGGTTCTGCTCGCCCCAGCGGCGCTGGCCGCCGAGGGTATCCTTGACCCAGTCCTCGGGATCGTCATTGGCCTTCATGGCCAGCGTCTGGACCGGGGCGTAGCGGGTAGAGCAGGCGGCGACCTGCGGCCGAGTCAGATCGCCATCGCTGGCGGCGTGGGCGGGCAACGACGCTAGCGCCAGGGCGGGGCCAAGCAGCAGCGCGGCTCCCGTGTTGCGGGACCGGCGAAAATGGCGCTTGGCACGTCGCGGACGAATGATAGGAAGTTGCGGTCGAATCATGATCTTCTCCTTGGCGAAATCGCGTCTCGCAATGACTTTTCGCGAGGGACGAGTCCATTCACGCTTCAGTTCATTGCACTTCTCATTTCACCCCGCAGGCCATCGGCGGCACGTCCCCACAGTGACTGCACGCCCTGGTAGACGGCACGGCCAGCCTGGTAGGCCCACTCGGCGGCGGTGTCGAGCATCGGGGCTTCGGTGAAGCGCACGTCCACCGGTGTGCCGACGGCGCTGGCGGGCAGTGGCTCTTCCGGTACCAGCAGGACGCTGGCGACGTTCTGCTGCTGGCGGACCCAGTCGGGGAAACCGGCACGCGGCTGACGCTCCACATCCAGCGCCACGCTGCGCACGCGGGCGGGGATCGGTTCGGAAGCGTTGGGCAGTGCGATGTAAGCCTTCTGGTGGCTTTCGATGTCGCCGATATCGTCCATGTGCACCAGCGCTTCGACCATGACGTCGTTGTCGTGGGTGCTGACCAGGGTCATCACGCGATCGCCTTCATTGACGTAGGTGCCGCCGGCGGCGCTCAGGGCCCAGGCCACCTCGCAGTCGCAGGGGCTATAGATGGTGTTGGCGGAGAGCCGTGACTTGTAGGCGTCTATGCGCGAACTCTCGTAGTCGCGGGCGGTTTCGAACTGCTCGACCCGCGTGCGCGCGATTTCCGGCGTGAGCGTCTCGTAACCCAGCTCGCCCTCGGCGGGATTGGACGAGGTCGCCACGCTGACCTTGCCGTTGTCCGGATCCTCGAGGCTTTCCTGCAGATTTTCGATCAGCCGCTTGTTGTAATCGAACGAGGCCTGGGCCAGCAGCAGATCGTTCTGCAGTTCGGCGTTATTGACCTGGATCAGCGGCTGGTCGCGTTTGACTTTGTCGCCGGCCTTGAGATGGAGATCCTCCAACTGTCCGGCGCCCGGTGCCAGAATGTCGGTGCGCGGGGCCGTCACGGCGGCAAAGCTCGGCTCGATCAAGAACACATTGCGATAGACGGTGGCGGCAACTACCGCGGTCAGCACGCCGGCGGCGACCAGCAGCGCGAGGTAACGGAACAATGGCACCCGGCGCTTGGTCCTGGTCGACGGCACGGCCGCGTTGGCGCGGCGCTTGCGCGGTGTCTGCGGATCCTGATGCTCGACCAGGCCGTCGAGGCTGACATGACGGCCGCTCATCTGGGCGCGAATGACGCGTTTCAGAATTTCGCGCTGACGCGGCTCCATGTGAGTGAATTCGAAAGCCATGCGCTGACGGGGGCCTTCGCCGATGTCCCGCAGCGGTCTCGCCGTGGCTGGCAGACTCAGCTCGATGCCGCTGGCCATCACTATCAGGGCGACGGGAATATCGCGATGGGGCTCGAAGTGCAGCGTGGTGAAAGCCGAGAATCCGCTCATCGACAGGTCATGACCCTTGACGACACGATCGTCGCCCAGCCGGACGTTGAATGGCATCTCGACGCGAACGTGACGCCGTTCGTCGCGGCGCTCATGACGCAACTGGTCCGGGTCGCGCTGCGAATCCTGGAAATGATCTGACATGGTGAAATCTCCTTGGTGTCCCTGGCTTATTGGCCAGTCATGGCCAGTGCGTTCTCGTCCTTGTGACTGTCGGCAAGCGACAGCGAGAGATCGATCAGTCGAATATCGTGGCCCGCGATTCGCAGGTGGCAGGGGGTCTTCGCATCGCAGTCGAGATGTCCGGCCTCGGCGAGCGTCCTGTCGCCGACTCCGAACCGCGGGGCGAGTTGCGGATCGACGTGCAGGACCGTCGGTGTCCGCGGATCGCCATAGCCGTGCATGCTGGCGCCCCGAAGGCGGTCCAGCGTGGCGACGCGCCGATCGAAACTGTTGTCGAGCCGAAACTCTCCTGGCGGCAGGTGCACGCTGCTCCCTTCGGGAACGTCGGCCAGCGTCAGCGCCAGCCAGTAGCTGTCGCCGCGGTTTTCCGGGGTGACGTCATCGGGTTGCTCGCCGGTCATGGCGGCGACCGACAGACGATCCGCCGGCGCCATCACGCCGCCGACCACCGCCAGCACGAAGACCAGTGCACTGAAGTAGAGCGTGTGGATCAGGTGGCCGCCGAGGCGTTGACGGCGTGCGGCACGCGGGTCGTCCGGCTCGCCGGCGGAGATACCCTGGCGGGACCAGGTCTGGCGGTTGAAGCGGAAGCTGACCCAGGTCTTGAGAATCGCGCCGCTCAACTGGTTGTAATAGAGCAGCGGCACCCACAGCAGACTCCAGCGCCCGCGCTGCCAGGCCAGTACCAGGCTGGTGATGCTCCGGGTCATGAGAATCCAGAGCAGATAGGCGAAGATGAACGAGGGGCGTATGAACAGCGTCAGCAGCACCGCGACGGTGGGCCCGATCAAGGTGGTCCACATCGATAGCCGTTGATCGACCAGGCTCCACCAGGCGAACCAGCCCACGCGCTTCGGGCCCAGCGCGATGGCGCGGCCGTTGGTGCGCAGCATGTTGCCGAACCAGCGGCGCATCAGGTCCAGCGACGAGCGGAAGAACCGGTGGCGGTTCGGCAACTCCTCGAACCCGGTGACATAGACGTCGGGAATGTAGAGCATCTTCCAGCGGTGCTTGAGCAGCCAGAACCAGGTCGACTTGTCGTCGCCCGAGAGAAACTTGAAGTTGCCGAAGCGCCAATGCTCGACGTGGTCGTTCTCGACCAGTTCGATGAACTCCGGATTGGTGGCGAGGTCGGCACGGAAGGCGCTGTAGCGCCCGGTCAACACCAGCAGGCACTCGGAGACCGAGGTCGAGCTCATGACCAGATGCCGCTGTGCGTAGCGCAGGTCATACCACTCCTTGGTCACGTCGTTGCCGATGACCACGGCGTTGTTGTTGGTGGTGATGGCGCCGAGATCCCCGCGGGAGAGGAAGAACGACAGCGAACGCTCCAACGTGCCCGGTTCGATGCGGATATCACCGTCCATGCTGACCAGCAGCGAACGCTCGGTTGGCATGCAGCGGGAGATGGCGCGCAGGACCTCGGCCATCGCCGAACGCTTGCCGTCGCCTTTCTGGAACATGTAGCGAATGCTGACGTTGCGTGGCCAGCCGTGTTCTTCCATCACCTGGTCGATGATGTCGACATCGCTGCGATCGGCGATGGCGGCGAAGATCGTGGTTGGCACGCCGTAGTCGGCGGCATCGCGAACCAGCGCGTCGTAGACGGCGAAGGTGACTTCGGTATCGATGCGAAACGACGTGCAGAGCACATACAGCGCGTCCGGTTCCTGCTCGGCGCTGGCGGCATCGGCTTCGGCCCGCAGCCGGGGGAAGATTCGGCGGTTGTACCAGACCGAACGGATTGCCTGGACGAACCACCATGAGTAGCGCCAGGCGCCAACCAGACCCACCGCGAGGATGAAGCTCTTCGATCCGGGGTGGAAGACTTCACTTGGCAGATGCGCGACCAACAGCACGATCGTTGATGCCAACAGCAGCAGTACGGTCAGCTCCGTCGCGATCGACGCCTTGCTGGGTCTGGCGCGGGTGTAGTTGAAATGGTTCATCGGGATGTCCTTGGAATCGTACCTCGACGGCATTCCTTGCGCGTCGGCGTCGACGTCGCCGACGCGGATCCCTCCGATCGACACGCAGGCGCCAATCGGAACGGGGGCATGGCATTCGGAGCCGACGCTGGCCCAGGCCAACGCCGGCGGGGACGTAACGTCAGAGCGTGTAGGCCACGCTCGGGCCGTTGCGCCCGGTCTGGGTTGCCATGGGCGACGTGGTGGCATCCGCCTGCGGTATCCGCAGCGAATCGGCGCGTCCGACGGCAAAGTAGAGCAGGCCGGCGGCACGCACGCTGTCCGGGTTGAACAGGTTGCGTCCGTCGATGATCGCCGGTGTGGTCAACTGCTCGCGCAGACGGCGAAAATCGACCGTGCGGAACGCTTTCCACTCGGTGCAGATGACCAGCGCGTCGGCGCCCTCCAGGGTGTCGTCGCGGCGCCGGGTCAGTACGAGATCGTCGCGCTCGCCATAGATGCGGCGACACTCTTTCATCGCTTCCGGATCGTAGGCGCGGACCTTGCCGCCGGCGGCCCAGATGGACTCCATCAAGGCCCGGGCGGGCGCTTCGCGCATGTCGTCGGTGTTGGGCTTGAAAGCCAGCCCCCAAACCGCAATGGTCTTGTCGCGAATGTCGCCATCGAGCGCCTGGGAGAGCTTGGTGAACAGACTGGCCTTCTGGCGCCGATTGACTGCCTCCACCGCATTGAGCAATTCGGCTTCGTAAGCCACGTCCTGGGCGGTACGAGCCAGAGCCTGGACGTCCTTGGGGAAGCAGGAGCCGCCGTAGCCGCAGCCGGGATAGATGAAGCTGTAACCGATGCGCGGATCGCTGCCGATGCCACGGCGAACGTTCTCGACGTCGGCGCCGAGCCGTTCGGCGAGATTCGAGATCTCGTTCATGAAGCTGATCTTGGTCGCCAGCATGGCGTTGGCGGCGTACTTGGTCAGCTCGGCGCTACGGATGTCCATGAACATCAGCTTTTCCTGGCGCCGGTTGTAGGGTGCATAGCATTCGCGCATCAGCGGTTCGACACGGGGTGAGTCGCAGCCGATGATGATCCGCGCGCCCTGGGAAAAGTCCTCGACGGCCGAGCCTTCCTTGAGGAACTCCGGATTCGAGCAGACGTCGAAATCGATATCGACATCGCGTCGTGCCAGGCGGTGACGGATCGTCTTGGAGACGTGATCGGCCGTGCCCACCGGCACCGTCGACTTGTCGATGACCAGCTTGTACTCCTGCATGTGCTCGGCAATGGCATCGGCCACGCTGAGCACGTATTTGAGGTCGGCGCTGCCATCTTCGTCGGGCGGGGTGCCTACGGCGATGAACTGCAACGCGCCGAAGTTGACGGCTTGCGCCGGATCGGTGGTGAACAGTAGCCGTTCTTCGGCCACGTTCTGCTTGACCAGCGCTTCCAGGCCCGGTTCGTAGATCGGAATGATGCCATTCTTGAGGCCTTCGATCTTGTGACTGTCCACGTCCATGCACATGACTTCATGACCGGCGTCGGCAAGGCAGGCGCCGGTGACCAAGCCAACATAGCCAGTACCAAAGATAGTGATCCGCATTACTGCTCTCCTTGCTTATGTAGCGTTACATTTCTGTCTCATCGTGACGCTCTTTAACACGACAGCGGTGATTCGAGAGGCAATCGACAGCGACGTAAGAAAGACAGGGAAGCGATTCTCACGTCTCTTCTAACGCCATTCGATTCCCAGTGAGCGGGCGCGCTTCATAAAAGACCCGGAATCAATGGGTTAAAAAATTTACCTTATATAAGTAACTGATTTTATTTATATAATTTTGTGTTCGAATATTTACAGCCACTAACGAACGCCGTTTCCGAACTGCTGAAAACGTTAGGGCTAAAGTCGATTGCGGTCCAATACGCGATCTGCCTTGCTGGTTCCGGTACACAATTCATGTCGAAGTATTGCGCTGGTTGTTCCCTGAGGCCGACATGGGTTGTCGGTAAATAGAGACGTGATTTTTTGTAAAAACCGCCATTATGAAACAATGTGTTAAATAAGTTGTTTTCATGTTTCATGGATATCGAAGAGAGGCTTTTTGTTTATTTTTGATGCAGGGATTGAAGATCGGTGAATTGGCCGCAGTTGTCGTTCGTCTCCGGCTCTCGGACGCTGTTTGCTCAGTCTCTACTAACGGCCCCTCCCGCATGGATGTGCCAGGGGACCGAAGAGAGCTGCCAGGGTTCACAGCGGGAGCAAAGGGGACTAAAATGGTCCTATATGAATGATGTCGATAACCAGGGACATCGGGCATGCTGAAACTGTCGAAGTTGACTGACTACGCCGCGGTCATCATGGCGCATATCGCACGTGACCCCGCGAAAGCGCAGACGGCATCCGAATTGGCGCAATGCGTGAATCTTCCCCATCCCACGGTGGGCAAGATTCTCAAGATGCTGGCCAAGAAAGGCTTGCTGGAATCGCGACGCGGCTCGCAGGGTGGCTATGTACTGGCGCGGCCGGCATCGAGGATATCGGCCAGTGACATCATTGCGGCTATCGAGGGCCCCATTGGCATGACCGAGTGCAGTCATGCCGATGGCGATTGTGAATTGCTGGACATCTGCGGCGTGGCGGACAACTGGCAACGCGTTTCGCAGGCGGTTCGCACCCTGCTGGATGGCGTCACGCTGGCGCACCTGGCACAGACCGCGCCGATCAAGCTGCCGGTGCAGATGCCCATACAGAGCGTGACCCTGGCGAGTGGAGCCGAGTACGGCAAGGGCTGAAAGACGGCCGGCCCGGGTCAAACCGGCTGGGTCAAAAACGATAGCACGACGAAATGGGTCAGCATCGCCAACGACCGTCGATGGCAAGAGAGGGAAGCCGCCGATGTGGGTAAGCGAGCTGCCACGATAAGACTCTCGAACGAGAGGAGAGGAGACCATGGCTAGCGAAGAGATGGAGCAACTGGTCCGTCGCGAATACAAGCAGGGATTCGTGACCGACATCGAAAGCGATACCGTGCCGCCCGGCCTGGACGAGAGCGTCATCGCCTTCATTTCCCAGAAGAAGGACGAACCGCAGTGGATGCTCGAATGGCGCCTCGAGGCGTATCGCCAGTGGCTCAAGATGACGCCACCTTCCTGGGCCCATCTGGAATACCCGGAGATCGACTATCAGGCGATCTCTTATTTCAGTGCACCGAAGAAGCCGGAGGATCGCCCTCAGAGCCTCGATGAAGTCGATCCCAAGCTGCTGGAAACCTACGAGAAACTGGGCATTCCGCTGCATGAGCGCGCGGCGCTGGCTGGGGTTGCCGTGGACGCCGTGTTCGACTCCGTCTCCGTCACCACCACCTTCAAGGAAAAACTGGCCGAGGCCGGCGTCATCTTCTGTTCCATCTCCGAGGCGATTCGCGAGTACCCGGAGCTGGTACGCCAGTACCTGGGCACCGTGGTGCCCCAGGCCGACAATTTCTTCGCCGCGCTCAACTCGGCGGTGTTCACCGACGGCTCCTTCGTCTATGTGCCGGAAGGCGTGACGTGTCCGATGGAGCTATCGACCTATTTCCGCATCAACGCGGCCAACACCGGCCAGTTCGAGCGTACCCTGATCATTTGCGACAAGAAGGCCCAGGTTTCCTATCTGGAAGGCTGCACGGCACCGATGCGCGACGAAAACCAGTTGCACGCGGCGGTGGTCGAACTGGTCGCGCTGGAGGATGCCTACATCAAGTACTCCACGGTGCAGAACTGGTATCCGGGGGATGAGGACGGCAAGGGCGGCATCTACAACTTCGTCACCAAGCGTGGCGATTGTCGTGGCGATCGCTCCCGCATCAGCTGGACCCAGGTCGAGACCGGCTCGGCGATCACCTGGAAATATCCCTCCTGCATGCTGCGCGGCAAGGAGAGCATCGGCGAGTTCTACTCGGTGGCCGTGACCAATGGGCGCCAGCAGGCCGATACCGGCACCAAGATGGTCCATATCGGCGAGAACACGCGCTCGACCATCGTCGCCAAGGGGATTGCCGCCGGCCACAGCGACCAGGCATACCGCGGGCTGGTCAAGATCGGTCCGCGGGCCAAGGGAGCGCGCAACTACACCCAGTGCGACTCGCTGCTGATCGGCGACAAGTGCGGCGCGCATACCTTCCCGTATCAGGAGATCGGCAACAGTAGCGCCACCGTCGAACACGAGGCCACCACCTCCAAGATCGCCGACGACCAGCTCTTCTACTGCCGTGCCCGCGGCATCGACGAGGAAGACGCCGTCAGCATGATCGTCAATGGCTTCTGCAAGGACGTGTTTCAGGAGCTGCCGATGGAGTTCGCGGTCGAGGCCGAAGCGTTGCTCAATGTCACTCTGGAAGGTTCGGTGGGCTGACGCGATCGTCGGCTTCCGACGCGCTTCGTCGATGGTATATCCGCTTTTTCCGGGGGCCGTTTCGGTGGCCCCTGTCGTCTCAAGATCACCGTCTTAAGGTAATTACATGCTCGAAGTCAAAGATCTTCACGTCACGGTCGAGGACAAGGCGATCCTCAAGGGTCTCGATCTGACCGTCAATGCCGGTGAAGTCCACGCCATCATGGGCCCGAACGGGGCCGGCAAGTCGACTCTGTCCGCGGTGATCGCGGGCAAGGAAGGCTACGAGGTCACTCAGGGTACGATTCTGTTCGAGGGACAGGACGTGCTCGAGATGGAAATCGAGGAGCGTGCCCGCGCCGGCCTGCTGCTGGGGTTCCAATATCCGATCGAGATCCCCGGGGTCAAGAATATCTATCTGCTCAAGGCGGCCCTCAACGCCCAACGCGAAGCCCGCGGTGAAGGCGAGATCCCGGCGCCGGAGTTCATGAAGCTGGTGCGCGAGAAGAGCGCCCAGATGCAGATGGATCCTAGCTTCCTGCAGCGCGCGGTCAATGAAGGTTTCTCCGGCGGCGAGAAGAAGCGCAACGAAATCCTGCAGATGCTGGTGCTCGAGCCGAAACTGGCAATGCTCGACGAGATCGATTCCGGGCTCGACATCGATGCCATGAAAATCGTCGCGCAGGGCGTCAATTCGCTGCGCAGTGCCGGCCGCGCGATTCTGCTGGTGACCCACTATCAGCGTCTGCTCAATCACATCGAGCCGGACCGGGTCCATGTGCTGGTCGACGGCCGCATCGTCAAGAGCGGCGACAAGGAGCTGGCGCTGGAACTCGAAGCTCGCGGTTACGAGTGGGTGCTGGAGGAGTCTGTCGCATGAGTGCACCGGAACGCTTTCTCAAGCGTCTGAACGCACGCCGTGGCGAGGATCCGAGCTGGGTGGCGGCCCGCCGCCAGGCCGGCGCGGCGCGCTTCGAGGCGCTCGGTTTCCCGACCCGTCGCGACGAGGAGTGGAAGTACACCGACGTGCGACGCATCGCCGAGGGCGACTTCGCCCTGGCAACGGATGCCGAATTCGACGCGACCCGTTTCGACGCGCAGCGTCTGGATATCGACGCCTATCGGCTGGTGCTGGTCGACGGCCGTTTCAATCCCGGGCTGTCCGAGCTCGATGGGCTGCCGGCGGGCGTCTCCATCGAACCGCTGTCACAGGCGATCGAGGCCAATCACGAAGCGGTCGGCGGTGCCCTTGGGCGGCTCGCGGGAGTCGATTTCTCACCCTTCACCGCGCTCAATACCGCCTTTGCCGACGAGGGTGCCATCGTGCGCTTGGCCGCCGGCACCGTGGTCGACAAGCCGATCTACCTGCTGATGCTCTCGCGAGCCAACGATCAGCCGGTGATGAGCCACCCGAGGGTACTGGTGGAAGCCGGTGCGCGCTGCGAGGCGACGATCATCGAACATTACGTCGGGGAGCCGGAAGCCGCCAACTTCACCAACGTGGTCAGCGAGATTCTGCTCGATCGCGGCGCCATGATCGATCATTACAAGCTGCAGGAAGCGTCGCTGGCGGACCTGCACGTGGCCAGCATTCATATCGAGCAGGGTCGCGACAGCCGCTTCAATTCGTTCAATCTCAATCTCGGTGGCGCGCTGGTACGCAACGATCTGGTCACCGAACTCAACGCCGAGGGTGCCGAGACACACTACAACGGCCTGTTCTTCGTCCAGGGGCGCCAGCACGTCGACAACCATACGCTGGTCAATCACAACGCGCCGCGTACGTTCTCCAACGAGAACTACAAGGGCATCCTCGACGACCGCGCTCATGGCGTGTTCAACGGCAAGGTGATGGTCAAGCGGGATAGCCAGCAGATCGAGGCGTATCAGAACAACGCCAATCTGCTGCTCTCCGATCGCGCCGAGATCGACACCAAGCCCGAGCTGGTGATTTACGCCGACGACGTCAAGTGTTCCCACGGCGCGACCACCGGCCAGCTCGATGAAAACGCGGTGTATGCGCTGCGCACCCGCGGCATCGACGAGCCGATGGCGCGGGCATTGCTGACGCTGGCCTTCGCCGGCGAGGTGATGGAGCAGGTGCGCTTGAGTGCCGTGGCCGAGCGGGTCGAGCGCGCCGTGGCGGGTCGTTTGCCGGAGCGTTTCAATCTCAGCGATCTGGTCGAAACCGCCGAGGCGGTGCAGGAGGCTTGAAATGACTTCGATCACCGATCTGACGCTGGACCTGGCAGCGGTGCGCCGGGACTTTCCGATCCTGGAGCGCGAGGTTCATGGCAAGCCTCTGATCTATCTCGACAACGCGGCGACCAGCCAGACGCCGTCAGCGGTGATCGATTGTCTGAGCGACTACTACCGCCGCTACAACGCCAACATCCACCGTGGCCTGCATACCCTGGCCGACGAGGCCACCGCGGCCTACGAGGGGGTACGGGCCAAGGTGCAGGCGCACCTCAACGCCTTCGAGCCACGCGAGATCGTGTTCACCCGGGGCACCACCGAGGCGATCAACCTGGTGGCCAACAGTTGGGGGCGCGCCAATCTCAAGCCCGGCGACGAGGTGGTGATATCGCTGATGGAGCATCACTCCAACATCGTGCCCTGGCAACTGCTGGAGCGTGAGTTGGGGATCGTGATTCGGGTCATCCCGGTCGATGACCGCGGCGTGCTCGATCTCGAGTCCTACCGTGAAATGCTCGGCGAGCGCACCCGGCTCGTCTGCGTCAATCACGTTTCCAACGCCCTGGGCACGGTCAATCCGGTCGCCGAGATCGCCAAGGCGGCACACGCCCATGGCGCGCTGATCCTGGTGGATGGCGCCCAGGCGGTGCCGCACCAGGCGATCGACGTACAGGCGCTGGATGCCGACTTCTATGCCTTTTCCGGCCACAAGGTCTACGGCCCGCTGGGCGCCGGGGCGCTTTACGCCAAGGCGTCGATTCTCGAATCGATGCCGCCGTGGCAGGGCGGTGGCGAGATGATCTCGCGGGTCTCGTTCGATCGCGGCACCGAGTTCGCCGCCATTCCGCACCGCTTCGAGGCGGGCACCCCGGCGGTGGCCGAGGTGGTCGCCATGGGCGCGGCGCTGGATTGGGTCAACGCGCTCGGCATCGAGCGTCTGGCGGCCTGGGAGCAGTGGCTGCTCGACCATGCCACCCAGCGACTCGAGCGGATCGATGGCCTGCGCATCTTCGGTACCGCGCCCGAGAAAGCGGGTGTGATCTCCTTCGTCGTCGATGGCGCCCACGCACAGGATATCGGTCTGCTGATCGACCAGTTGGGCGTCGCCATTCGCACCGGTCACCACTGCGCCCAGCCGGTACTGGCCCGCTTCGGGATCGAGGCCACCTGTCGCGCTTCGCTGGCGGTCTACAACACGCCGGAAGAGGTCGACGCCTTCGTCGAGGCCTTGCAGCGCGTACTCGGTATGCTGCGTTGAGCCAGTTCTGGTTCCCGGCGTGTTTGGGCCGGTAATTCTGTCAGGAGAGACGATGGATTCCTTGCGCGAAGTCTACAAGGGACAGGAGATGCCGTTGCAGCGGGACGTGGAGGCCATCTCCATCCCGTTCGGCAAGACCGTCACGCTGCCCGAGGACAGTACCGTCGTAGTCATGCAGGCCAAGGGCAGCTCGGTCAGCGTTAGCCACGAAGGACGGCTCTACCTGATCGAGGGGCACGATCTCGATGCCCTGGGGCTGGAAGCGCTGGAGCGGCCGACGCTCGACCCGGACGCGACCGAAGAGGAGATGGAAGCGTTCGTGTGGGAGCAACTGCGTACCTGCTACGATCCCGAGATTCCGGTCAATATCGTCGATCTCGGCCTGGTCTACGGCTGTCGTATCGAACGCCTGCTGAGCGGCGAGCGCATGGTGACCATTCGCATGACCCTGACGGCGCCGGGTTGCGGCATGGGTGACGTGATCGCCGAGGATGCCCGGCGCAAGATTCTTGGCGCGCCGCAGTTTGCCAAGGTCCATGTGGAAATCGTTTTCGATCCGCCCTGGAGCCGTGAGATGATGAGCGAAGAGGCGCGACTGGAGCTGGGGATGTTCTAGGAAGCTGGCTGCGCTCGCCAACTTTTCGCGCATGACCTGGGTAGTATGCTGGAAATCCTTGTGGGTTATCGAACGCGACATGCTGATTGACACTCTAACGCGCCATCCCACCGGAGGCGGCCCTCAGTGGCCGCCTCTCGCCGTTCGTCGCTGCCTGCGTTCATGTTTCGGCTGCTGAAGGGATTGCTGACGATTCTGGCGGTCGGTTTGCTGCTGCTGACCGTCGGCATCGTCGTGATCAATTTATGGATCTTCGACAAGACGCAAGCGCGAATCGAGCATGAGGTACCGCTCTGCACGGTACAGCCGGTTGGCCTGGTCTTCGGCACCGCCCAATGGCTGCGCAAGGGCGGTCCCAATCCCTATTATCAAGCGCGCATGGAAACGGCCGCCGAGCTGCTGCGCCTTGGGCGAGTTCAGCACCTGCTGCTTTCGGGCGACAACCGCACCCGCTACTACAACGAACCGATCAGCATGTGGCGCTCGTTGCGCTACCGCAACGTAGACGATTCTCACATGACGCTGGACTACGCCGGCTTCAGCACCTTCGACAGCGTCGTTCGCGCCAAGGAGATATTCGGTGCCGAGCGGCTGATGCTGATTTCGCAGGACTGGCACCTGTCGCGGGCGTTGTTCATTGCCGATGCGCTGGGGATCGAGGCCACCGGTTGCGCGGTGCCGGACGATGGCGCCAAGGGCGAGTGGCGTTTGCGTCTGCGGGAATGGCTGGCGCGCGCGGCGACTTTCGGCGATCTCTACCTTTGGGGGCGCGAGCCTTACTTTCTCGGCCCGTTCGAGCCGATCAAGGTGTCGCCGCCGTGAGTGACGATTCTCGTAGAGAAGCTGGCAAAACCTTCAGCGCTGACGCTGCTGCAGCTTGTTGATCTCGCGGATCAGCGCGCGGCAGTTCTTCCAGCAGCGCTCGAGCGCCGGCTCCAGCGGTTCCGGCAGCGGATGGGTGAAGGCCGTGCCCAGCGCCTGCATCAATACGCGTTCCTGCTCGAGCAATTCACCCAGCAGCACGGCGCTGTCGTTACCCACGAAGCTCTTGATTCGGCTCCACAGCCAGAGATAGTCATCGCGTTCCACGTCGGCGTCGCGCGGCAACATGTCGAGATGTTCGCGAACCAGGTCCTGCAGTTCGCGCATGGCCGCTCCACGTTCCTCGTAATGGGGTTTCAGGGCATTACGCAACGCCGGACGCAGGCGATCGAGATTGTCCTGAAAATAATCGAGACTGTCGGCCAGCGCTTCGAGCACGCTGTCCATCGCCACTTGGCGATTGTCGAGAAACATGTGCGGCCACCTCCTGAGGTGACACAAATTGTGCGACCGGAAACACTGTTTTGCTACCCCTGAAAGCAGAAAAATTTAGCATTTCCGGCTATTTGTTTACTCCCTCCACCTTACCCCTTGGGTTTCGGCGGCGCCTTGCGTGGCGCGACGGCGTTCTTCTCCAGATGCTCGACGATCAGGCCAGCGATATCCTTGCCCGTTGCCGCTTCGATGCCCTGCAGCCCCGGAGACGAATTGACTTCCATGATCACCGGGCCGTGATTGGAACGCAGCAGATCGACCCCGGCGACGCGCAGCCCCATGGCCTTGGCCGCGCGAATCGCGGTGGAGCGCTCTTCGGGGGTAATGCGAATGACGCTGGCGGTACCGCCGCGGTGCAGATTGGAGCGAAACTCGCCCTCGGCCGCCTGGCGTTTCATTGCCGCCACCACCTTGTCACCGATCACCAGACAGCGAATGTCGGCCCCTTTGGCTTCCTTGATGTACTCCTGGACCATGATGTTCGCTTTCATGCCCATGAAGGCCTGGATGACCGATTCGGCGGCTTGATTGGTTTCGGCCAGCACCACGCCGATACCCTGTGTGCCCTCCAGCAGTTTGATCACCAGTGGCGCGCCCTTGACCATGGTGATCAGGTCGGGGATGTCGTCCGGCGAATGGGCAAACCCAGTGACCGGCAGGCCTAGGCCCTTGCGCGACAGCAGTTGCAGCGAGCGCAACTTGTCACGCGAGCGGGTGATCGCAACCGAGTCGTTGAGCACATAGGTGTTCATCATTTCGAACTGGCGCAACACGGCGCAGCCATAGAAAGTCACCGAAGCCCCGATGCGCGGCACGATGGCATCGAAGGGCTCGAGCTCCTGGCCTTTGTAGTGAATCGACGGACGATGCGAAGTGATGTTCATGTAGCAGCGCAGGGTGTCCACGACTCTGATGCTATGGCCGCGCTGTTCGGCGGCCTCGATCAGTCGGCGCGTCGAGTAGAGGTTGCGATTGCGCGACATGATGCCAATGTGCATGAACCAAGGCTCCAGAAAGTGGGTAAGCGGCCGGGGCCCGCTCAGGGTTCGCCATGCAGGAAAGCGGCGCCCGGGGCGACCAGCAGCCGGCGCATGGCGCGTCGACCGAGCAGCATGGGATGGCGCATGTTGCTGCGATCGGTCAGCGTCAGCTCGATCGGAAAGTCCAGACTGCCCAGCAATAGACGGGTGCGAATCACGTAGCGCCACGCCTCCTGGCCGTTGGAACTTCTCACCTTGCGTCGATCATGAAGCGGCAACTGGCACTCGTGGGGCGGCGTTTGCCCGCCACTGGTACGCGTGACGAACCGCACCCAGGGATGGCCGTTCTCCTCGAACGGTTCGATGGCCTCGGCATGTAGCGCCGAGGTGCGTGCGCCGGTGTCCGCCTTGCAGCAAAGCGTGAGATGCAGATCGGGCAGCGAGACCATCTCGCGGCGACCGATGACGGCCTTGGCCTGATAGGGCATTGCTTTCATCAATTCAGACGTTCCACCCTGAGACGCGCTGGCCCACGGCACAATCGCGTGGCGCCTGGCGCAACATCATCAATATTGGCAACCTCAGCCGCGGGATCAATGCCAAATCACGAACCACCCGGCGAAAATTGATCTGCGTGCAGCGCGCCAGGCGCTCGAGAAAGCAGCATAATCTCACTTCGTGCTCCAGGTGATGCCAGCCGCGCGCGGCGATGGCGACGAGACAATCGGCGGCCATCAGATCGTCGTCTTCGAGCCAGCGATCCAGCCACTCGCCGACTTGCTGCGTGTCGCTGCCGAGAAGGGCCCGCAGCACGGCGCAGTAGCGCTCGAGATCCTGGGCCTCGCGGGCCGGTTCCAACAGTTGCCATAGCGGTAACAGCAACTCTTGAGGGGTATCACCATGCTCGAGCAGGTAACACAGCGGTATCAGGACTTCCCGCGGCAGTCTCGGCAGCCGCTGACCCAGTGCGGCGGTAAGCTCGGGGTCCTGTGTCACGACCAGGTCCGCCAGGCCCTGCAAGCCGATCATCTGCCAGTTGAGCGAGCTATCGCCGAGCAGGTATCGTCGCGCCATCTCGGTATGTGGCGATGTGGGCTGGTCGAACTGCCGTGAGAGGCGAGCATGCAGCAGCGCGCGCTGGTGGAGCTCCGGCTCGAATGCCAGCGGGTTGTCCTGCATCAGATTCTCGACCGGCTGTGCAGAGGCGTCGTCGCCTTGGGCGCCCAATGTCTGCAACAGACGCTCGAGAAAGGCGTCGCGCGGTGCCGGTGACAGTAGACCCTGCTCATCGAGTGGCAGCGACAGAAACCAGATTACCGGATCCGGTCCGGCAGCCGGCCAGCGTAAGGCGCACGCTAGCTGGGCGTGGCCATTCCACGGCAATGGCCAGGCTTGCTGCTCGCGCTCGAAAGCCTCGAAGATGCGAGAAGATAGCGGAGCTACGCGTCGTCCCAGCGTAGAAAGTGCTATCTGGGCGCCGCTATGCGTAAAGAAATCGCTTAGCGTTTGCATGATGGGCGGTCGTCATGTTCATTCGTGGCGCGCACTGTAACTTGCGCGACCCACGACTGGATAGAGCTTGATCAAAAATTGAGCGGCCGCTCGAAAATCATGGCGCATGCCGCTCAGCGGAATATGTCCCAAGTTTATCCACAATCTCTTTCAGCTATTCTGTGAGCAACCGGACCCGAGAGCCACAAAAATGCGAGACCACGCGAGACCACGATAGGAGAAGGAGAGGTAATGACATCGCATGACGATCTGGCCCAGGCCCTGCGCCAACTGGCAACGACGCTCGAGCAGGCCGGCCTGTGGGACGAGCCATGCCCCGAACCTGCGGCTTTCGAAAGCCGGCAGCCGTTCTGTGTCGATACGATGACCTTGCCGCAGTGGCTGCGCTATGTGTTCATTGCGCGGTTGCAGGCCCTGGCCGATGCCCAGGCCCAGTTGCCGGCCAATTGTGCGGTGGCGCCGGCGATGGAAGTCTGGCTCAAGGATTCGACGATGACGGAGAAGGGGAGCGTGATTCGAGACATCGCGGTGGTTGACCGAATCGTCACCGAAGCTTGATCTGCGTTGCGGCAGGCGATAAAAAACCGGGCGCAGGGCCCGGTTTTTGGGAATGTGGCGAGGAGTATGGCCTTAGAAGCGCAGCATCGCGCCGGCACCCACGGTAAGCGGGTTCACGTCGACATCGCGACCGCCGTCGATATCGGCGCTGACGTCGGCATATTGCGCAAAGGCGTTGAAGCCGAAGTTGTCGGTCACGTTCAAATCGACCCCGAGCTCGCCCACGGCGCCCCAGGAATCGTCGACGCTACCGACACCGCTTTCATCGGAGAACGTGGTGTAGTTGACACCGACACCCGCGTAAGGCTGAACACGCGAATCCATGCCGCCGAGCGGATAATACTGCGCCATCAGGTTGACCGGAATCTGCTTGAAGCTGCCGCCTTCGGCATGCACTTCGGTCTTGGTCATGGAGCTCAGCTGGACGCCCAGCTTGTCGTGGAACATATAGCCAAGCCCGAGGTAGCCACCGGTGTCGTCATCGGCATAGCCGTCATCGGTCTCGACCTTGGCCACGCCTGCGCGGGCAAAGAAATCACCAGCATCGTAAGCGAAGGCTGCCTGGGTTCCGAATGCGCAAGCGCCGGCAACTACCATGGCGGGAAACAGTTTGGTCTTAGTCATGATCAAGTACTCCCTTCTTTGCATCATGTAGCCGTGTTACCGGCTTTCACATTCTGTGAAACAACACGGATAGGATAGAAAACAGTGTTCTTTAAGTCTAGTAAAATTTTGAAACAGTGTTTTTTTACCTGTATGCAGTGTTTTCCCAGCGTCATGCAGAGGCGGCGTCCAGCCACTACGCTAAACGTAGTTGCTTGGCTGTCGGGTTTCCAACTTCCTCAACGATAGCGAGATTGCGATCTATAAGGAGCGCTCGTGGGAGAACATCAAGTGCGCTGGATGCTGTCGATCGTCGTACCGGTCATGAACGAGGAGCATGCCATCGCAGACTTCCTGTCGGCCGTCGATGCCGCCTTGGGCGGCGCCGTACCCGAACTGGAGATTCTGTTCATCGATGACGGTTCCACCGACGCGACGCTAGCCAGCTTGCGCCAGGCTGCGGCCAGGGATCCGCGGGTTCGCGTGCTCGCGTTGACGCGCAACTTCGGCAAGGAGGCGGCCATGACCGCCGGGCTCGATCACGCGCGCGGCGACGCGGTGGTGCCGATGGACGTCGACCTGCAGGATCCGCCCGAGGTGATACTCGAGTTCATTCGCTACTGGCGCGACGAGGGCTACGACATGGTCTACGGCGTACGTGGCTCGCGTGCCGAAGACACGCAAACCAAGCGCGCCACGGCCGGGCTCTTCTACCGTTTCTTCAATCGCCTGGCCGAAACGCACATTCCCAGCAATGCCGGCGACTTCCGGCTGATGGATCGCCGGGTGGTGGAGGCGATCAAACGCCTGCCGGAACGCAACCGCTTCATGAAGGGGCTGTTCAGCTGGCCGGGCTATCGCTCCATCGGCGTCTATTATTCGCGCCCGGCCCGCGAGAGCGGAGTCAGCAAGTTCAACTACTGGAAGCTGTGGAACTTCGCGATCGACGGCTTCGTCAGTTTCTCCACCTGGCCGCTACGGGTCTGGATGTACTTCGGTGCCATCGTGGCGGCGATCGCCTTCTTGTACATCCTGCTGCTTGTCGGGCGGGTAATCGTCGTCGGCAACGACGTTCCCGGTTACGCTTCGCTGATGACCGCGGTTCTGTTTTTCGGTGGCATGCAGCTGTTGTCGATCGGCATTCTCGGGGAGTACATCGGCAGGCTGTTCATCGAGACCAAGCAGCGCCCGCTCTATCTGATCGCCGAGGACAGTCTCACAGCAGAATCCTCCGACTCGCCATGAGGCGCCTGAAACGCGAGGCCGGCACCGCGACCCGGTTCGGACTGGTTGGCGGCGTGGCGACGATGGCGCATCTTGGCGTGGCGGCGGCACTGAGTGCGTTGTGGCCGGCGTTGTCGGAGTTCATCGTCAATCTTTTCGCCTTTGCGGTGGCGTTCCAGATCTCGCTGGTCGGGCATCGCCGCCTGACCTTTCGCCGTCGGGGCAGCGCACGACGCTTCTTCGTGTTGGCGCTGTTCGGCTTTGCGCTCAACAACGGCATATTGGGAACGCTGCTGGCATCGACGGCGATACGTGGATTCTGGGCCATCGGTATCGCCACCTTGACGGTGCCGATAGTGACTTATGTTGGCTCTCGCCTGTGGGCATTTCGCGAACGTCGGATATGACAGAAAGCATCGGAAAGGCCGCAGCGAGAACTGCGTCCTTTCCGCCACTCAAGCGGGTCTCAGGCAATGCCGTCGCAGGTACGACAAAGGGCCCCCCGCAGGAGCCTTCGGTGACCACGAGCGCGTGACGCGCATGCCGTTAGCGTGAGATTTGTTTGTATTCACCCGCATCGCTGGTCGCGCCGCTCACTACCAGGATGGCTATGAAGGAGGCGATGAAACCAGGGATGATTTCGTAGACACCCGGGCCACCGAGGAACGACGCATTCCAGCCCAGCGAGATCCACAGCATGACGGTGACGGCACCCACCACCATGCCCGCGATGGCGCCAGCGCCGTTCGTGCGCGACCACATCAGCGACAGGATGATCAACGGGCCGAAGGCAGCACCGAAGCCTGCCCAGGCATTACTGACCAACCCCAGCACCTGAGAGTTCGGGTCGGACGCAATGATGGCCGCTACCACACCCACCAGCACGACGCTGAACCTGCCCACGCGAACGGTTTCCTTCTCGGTCGCCTCTTTACGCAGAAACAGGCGGTAGAAATCCTCGGTCAGCGAGGAAGAGGCCACCAGAAGCTGGCTGGAGATGGTGCTCATGATCGCGGCGAGCAGTGCTGCATAGAGGAAGCCGGTAATCAACGGGTGGAAAAGCAGATCCGCCAGGATGATGAAGATCGTTTCCGGATCCTGGACGTCCAGGCCATTGCGCACTGCATAGGCGCGGCCGAATATCCCCACCGAGATCGCGCCGACCAGCGAGACGAGCATCCAGCTCATGCCGATGTTGCGGGCGACGGGGACATCCTTCAGCGATCGGATGGCCATGAAGCGCACGATGATGTGCGGTTGCCCGAAGTAACCGAGTCCCCAGGTGACCGCGGAGAGCCAGCCGATGAAGGTCAGGCCGTTCGTCCACGACAGCAGGGTGGGATCGACTGCGTTCAGGGTCTGCGATGCCTGGGCGAAACCCCCGCCACCTTCGCCGAAGAGCACCACTGCCGGCATGATCACCAGGGCCAGCATCATGATGCAGCCCTGCACGAAGTCGGTCATGCTCACTGCCAGGAAACCGCCGACGACGGTGTAGATGAGCACCACGCCGAGCGTGATGATCACGCCCGTCGCATAGTCGCTCAACCCGCCGATGTCGATCACGCCGGCGAAGGCACTGTCGAACAACTTGCCGCCCGCCACCAGGCCCGACGCCGTATAGATCGAGAAAAAGACGACGATGACGATGGCGGATATCGTCCTCAGCGACATGGCTCGGGTCGGAAACCGATTGGCCAGGAATTCGGGAATGGTGATCGCATTGCCATAGTGAACCGTCTGTTCACGCAGGCGCGGTGCGACGAGAAGCCAGTTGAAGAAGGCACCCACGAACAGACCGATACCGATCCAGGCCGAGCCCAGGCCGGAGACGAACAGCGCCCCGGGCAAGCCCAGCAGCAACCAGCCGCTCATGTCCGAAGCGCCGGCCGACAGGGCCGCCACCTGCGGACTCAGGGTGCGGCCACCCAGCATGTAATCTTCAGAGGTGGCGGTGGACGTGCGCATGGCATACAGACCGATGGCGATCATGAGCACGAAATAAGCAATCAGGCTGATCCAAACTCCGATAGCCATAGGGCGTCTCCCTTTCTTAGTTATTGGACCGGAAATAGCTCCGGCGGGCGATTGATTCGTAGTCGAGTTTCCCTGTCGAAGAAGAGCCTTGCGATCAAGGAGAATGCGAAGGTAACACCCGTATTTGACGTTGTTTTCGATCACCGGGAACGTCCTTGCTCATCGTTCCCGGCGGTGCGTGAGTCTCAGTCGCCCATGGCGAGCAGTGAGGCGTTGCCGCCGAGGGCGGCGGTGTTGATGGTACAGGTCTTTTCTGTGGCGAAGCGTAACAGATAATGGGGCCCGCCCGCCTTGGGCCCGGTGCCGGAAAATCCTTGGCCGCCGAACGGCTGCACGCCGACCACCGCACCGATGATGTTGCGGTTGACGTAGACGTTGCCGACGCGGATGCGGTTGGCGACATGCTGGGTGAAGCTCTCGTTGCGGCTGTGGACGCCGAAGGTCAGGCCGTAACCCTTGGCGTTGATGGCATCGATCACCGCTTCGAGCTGGTCGGCGCGGTAACGCGCGATATGCAACAGCGGGCCGAACTGCTCGCGTTGCATCGACTCGATGCCGTCGATGGAGAAGGCCATTGGCGCGACGAAGGTCCCGTGCCCGGTATGAGCGGGATCGAGCCGCGACTCGGCGATCAGCCGGCCTTCCGCTTTCATCTTCTCGACATGGGCGAGCAGGCCGTCGCGGGCTTCCTCGTCGATCACCGGGCCGACGTCGGTGCCGAGATCGCGCGGGTCGCCGATATGCAGTTCTTCCATGGCACCGCGCAGGATCTCGATCACGCGATCGGCGATATCTTCCTGGAGATAGAGTACGCGCAGGGCCGAACAGCGCTGCCCGGCGCTCTGGAACGCCGAGTGAACCACGTCGGCGACCACCTGTTCGGGCAGCGCGGTGGAGTCGACGATCATCGCGTTCATGCCGCCGGTTTCGGCGATCAGGGTCGGCAGCGCGGCATTCTCCCGTGCGGCGAGGGCGCGATTGATGATCTGGGCGGTGTCGGTGGAACCGGTGAAGACCACGCCGCTGATGCGTGGATCGCTGCTCAGCACGCTGCCCACGGTCGGGCCGTCGCCCGGCAGTAGCTGGACCACGTCGCGGGGCATGCCGGCTTCATGTAACAGCTCGATCACGCGATTGGCGATCAGCGAGGTCTGTTCCGCCGGCTTCGCCAGCACGGTATTGCCGGCGACGGCGGCGGCGACGATCTGGCCGGTGAAGATCGCCACCGGGAAGTTCCACGGGCTGATTGCGGCGAACACGCCCTTGCCACCCATCATCAGCTCGTTGGATTCACCCGTCGGCCCCGGCAGTGGAGTCGGTTCGGCGAACAGCTCACGGGCGCGGGCAGCGTAGTAGCGGCAGAAATCCACCGCCTCGCGGATCTCGTCGACACCGTCGGTGAGCAGCTTGCCACCCTCGCGGGAGCAGAGCGTCATCAACTCGGCCATATGCGCTTCCATCAGCGTGGCGTGGCGCTCGATAATCGCGGCGCGCTCCTCGACCGGCGTTTCGCTCCAGCGCGGAAATGCCTGCCAGGCGTTCTCCACCGCCTGCTCGGCCTGCTCGCGGCGGGTCCACTGCACGCTACCGACGAGCTGGCGGCGATCGTAGGGGCTGGTGACTGGGTAGCGTTGACTCTCGTCGTCGGCGACCTCCACCGCCAGCAGCGGCTTGGCGTGGTACTCGCGCTCCATGAACTCCGCCATGCAGTCGATCAGTGGCTGATATTGGCTATTGATGTTCAAGTTGACGCCCTGTGAGTTCTGACGGGCCGGGCCGTAGATGTGGCGTGGCAGTGGAATCTTGGGATTGGCGAAGGTCGGATATTGCTTGAGCGTGGCGACGGGATGGACACACAGCGATTCCACCGGCACGCGGGGATCCACCAACTGATGCACGAACGATGAGTTGGCGCCGTTTTCCAAAAGCCGGCGGACCAGATACGGCAGCAGGTCCTTGTGCGCGCCGACCGGGGCATAGATGCGGCAGTAGGTGCCCTTCGGCGCCAGCGGCAGGGCGGCGTCGTAGAGCGCCTCGCCCATGCCGTGCAGGCGCTGGAACTCGAAGCGGCGATTGGCCTGGTTGGCGAACTCGAGAATGTGGGTGATGGTATGGGCGTTGTGGGTCGCGAACTGCGGGAAGATGCGCCCGCGGGTGTTACCTGAGAGCAGAAAACGCGCGCAGGCAAGGTAGGCGACATCGGTACAGGCCTTGCGCGTGAAGACGGGATAACCGTCGACTCCCAACTGCTGCGACTCCTTGATTTCGGTATCCCAGTAGGCGCCCTTGACCAGCCGTAGCGGGATCTCGTCGCCTTGCTGCTCGGCCAGCCGGTTGAGGTAGTGGAGCACCGGCATGGCACGCTTCGAATAGGCCTGTACCACCAGCCCGAAGTGGCCCCAGCCGCGGCAGGCGTCGCTTTCGAATACGGCGCGGAAGACCTCCAACGACAGTTCCAGGCGATCGACTTCCTCGGCGTCGACGGTGATCGCCACCTGACGCTCGCGGGCCAGCTCGACCAGTGCCGTGACCGTGGCGACCAGTTCCTCGAGCACCTGGCTACGGCGACCGAATTCATAGCGCGGATGCAGCGCCGACAGCTTGATCGATACCGAGGGCGCCGGGGTCGAGTCAGCGAGCTTGCGACTGGTCTCGCCGACCTGGCGGATCGCCGCGGCGTAGTCGTCGAAATAGCGCTTGGCGTCGGCGCGGGTGCGGGCGGCTTCGCCCAGCATGTCGTAGGAGTAGGTATAGCCCTTGTCGAACAGCGGCTTCGAGCGCTTCAGTGCCTCGACGATGGTACGTCCGAGCACGAACTGCTGGCCCATGATCTTCATTGCCTGATACATGGCACTGCGGATCACCGGTTCGCCCATGCGGTTGACCAATCGGTTGATGAAGCTGGCCGGCTTGCCGTCGCGCGGCTTGTCCAGCTGGATCACGTTACCGGTCATCAGCAAACCCCAGGTGGAGGCGTTGACGAACCAGGACTCGCTCTGGCCGAGATAGCGCTTCCAGTCGGCCACGCCCAGCTTGTCTTCGATCAGCGCATCGGCGGTGGCCTTGTCGGGGATACGCAGCAGGGCCTCGGCCAGGCACATCAGCAGTACACCCTCCTGAGTGTCGAGACTGTACTGCTGGAGCAGTTCATCGATCGAATCGACGGCGGTATCCATGGCACGAACGTCGCGTACGAGTTGCGCGGTACTGTCACTGATACGCGCGAAGTCCGCCTCGTCGCTGCCGAGCAGTGAGATCAGTTCGCCAACGTAGGCGTCTTCTTCGACGATGTAGTGCTCACTGACTCTCTCGAACAGTGAGGCCAATGACGTCTGCCACGTGGTGGGTTCCAGCATTTGGTCGGCTTTTAGCATTGTTCAACCCCAGAATGTGGGCGTTGGCACGGGCGGTCGCAGCGAAGATGGGCGCTCGTGTCCAGCGCGGACGGGAAGAAATGGTGAGTGACTCTAGCGTGAAACAGTGACGCGCTTCTTGTCATTTTTCCCGGTGTGGTTTGTCAAAAACCCTTGTTCGGGTGAGTCAGCGCGCGATCCGGCGCAGTTGGATCGGCGGGTGACCATAGTGGCGTCGGAAGGCGTGGCTCAACGCGCTCTGGTTGGCGAAGCCGGTGCGCTCGGCGATCTCAGCCAGCGGCAGTTGTGTGGAGGTGGTCAGTTGGCGTGCCGTGTCCAGGCGCAGGCGCATCACGAACTGATAGGGCGTCAGCCCGGTCTGGTCGCGGAAGCGCTCGGCGAAATGCGCTTCGCTGAGGCACGCGACCCGGGCCAGATCGGCCACACTGATGCGCCGGTTCAAGCGCTCGTGCACGTAGCGTTCCAGGCGGGCGATGTCCAGCAGACGGGCGAGGCGACGGGCAGCGGGCGGGGACAGCAGGGTTGCTCCGAGCCGGGCATGCAGAGAACTGAGCAGCGTGGTGACAAGCAGATCGCCCGGCGCATGCTGGGCTCTCGCCATTTCCTGCACCAGGAAGTTGAGATAATGCTGTAGCGACTCGTCCAGCGAAAAGTAGCCGGGGCGATCGAACAGACGGCGCAATTCGCGCTGGCCGCCGGTCAGCGAAACGGCATCGTCGGGAAGATCGATGATCAACTGGCGGTTGTCGCCGATCCCCTCGTAGTAGTGCTCGACATTGGCCGGTACCAGACAGCCGGAGAGTGGCGCGACCACACCACCATGGCCTGCGATCTCGAACTCGGCGTAACCGGACAGTCCGATCACGATCTGGTGATAATCGTGATGATGGTGTTGAACGGCATTGTCGAGTGGCGTCAGGCGGATCGTATTGGTCATGGCAATGGGCAAACGCGTCGATTCAGGCCTGATACTCGCCCTGGCGCAGGGCCAGGCGGGCGGCAAGGTGATCGCGCAGCGCGGCCAGCTCTTCGCGGCCGCTGCGTGAGAACAGCGAGCCGCCCTGTGCTGCCTGCCACGGTCGTCCGTGAACCTCCATCAGATGCTGACAGCGACGGCGCAGATTCTCCAGATAGGCATCGTGGCGGATCGGATAGCCGATCACGGTATGCCAGCGCGCCTCGCTGGCGCGATTGTCGAGCACCTCGTCGAACAACTGGATCAGATCCTCGGCCTGGGTGCGATACCGTGGCGTGCGCGAGAGCATCAGCGCGGCGACGGTGGCCAGGCTGATCAGCAGACAGATGGCAAAGACGAGCAAATAGAGCTGCATGCGCGCACTCCCGAGCGAGTGACTGACGAGGGGGTAGTCTAGCACGGCGGTCGGCGTGCCTACCAAGGCTCAACCACGCTCCTGGAGCGCATGGTGGGCAGGGGAGGGCAGCGACGACCTGCTGGAGGCCAACAAAAAATCGCCGCGCATGGGCGCGGCGATAATGATCGCTAACAGTAAGCTAGAGAAACCAGCGCGACTGCACAGGGATCTCATGCTGATTAAGAACGGATCATGGGCGAAAAGTTCCTTGGCGATGCTTTTTTTGGCGACTTTGCAGCCGTTGTCCGTAATGTCGTCGGCACCCGTTGGCGCCTACCCAGAAAATTTTGATGCGCTGTCGCAGGCAAAATTCCTTCATGCCGGCCATGCGGCGGCGGAACTCGGTAGGTCCGGTAGCGCCATCGACACCTGTCCGGTCATCGGAATTCTCGCTGTCCCGGATCAGATAAGAAGAAGGCTTGGGTGACTTCGACCCAGGTGTCTTGCCCGGTCCGCGATCCGGTTTCTCCCCGACAGTCCACGAGGAGTCGCTCGTGCCCAAAGGGGCGCGTCGCTTCGCGGTCTATCTGGTAACGTGTGCCGAGTCGTTTGCTGCCGCACTGGTAGCCGTTGGCCGACAGCCAGGTGACCATGGCACTGACGACATCGTCTTGGGAGATAACCATTGCTGCTGAATCGGTCATGGGAAATAGTTGATGTTATGAAATGATATCGAGAGACTAATAACATGCTTTTATTTTTGGAGAGATGCCTAAGTTGTATGAGGAGGGCAAGGTATGCATAACTTGGCATTGAAAAGATTTTCTTACTGAGAAAGGGTAAATATTAGACGTAATGCTAGAACGGGCCTGGTAAGTTGATAATTTTTATGCGTTTGCCCGACTCTCGGTCTGCGATCACCGAACGTCCTCGATGCGGACGAACCGATGCGGCTGCCAGATACCGCATGTCACTATTGGAGAGTGATAATAGGCACGGCACGATAGCCCAAGCGTCGATATCATTGACTAACATTAGTAAGTATTAATTGAGATGTTTTGTTTGAATTTAAAAGTTGTGATTTAATACAAGCGTTTGTTTGGTTTATAGTGAGAGGGCGTTTGCGGTCATGCTGTGTAGGCGAGGTAGTGCAGTTAACGTTTGAAGTTGGATATAAGACGATCCAGACTCGGAAATAGCGCACAGAAAATTCCCAGCGGCTGTGGTTCCCAAGCCGGTCTCGGGCGTGAATAATGGCGTCTCTTTTGGCCATTAGACTAAAGTCGGAGGAGCTGTGGCGGAAGCATTGGGAGCCGGCAATCGTCCATCTGCGCGCGTGGTTCTGCTGATCGAGCTGGCCCTGGCCGTCGGCGGATTCGCGATCGGGACTGGCGAGTTCGCCATCATGGGGCTGATGCCCGATGTCGCTCGGGCGCTCAGCGTCGGAGAAACTCAGGTCGGGCACCTGATCAGTGCCTATGCCTTGGGTGTCGTCGTCGGGGCGCCATTGATAGCGGTCTTCGGCTCCTATCTTTATCGCCGCCATCTGCTCTTGCTGCTGATGGCCTTCTTCGCGCTGGGCAACTTTGCCAGTGCGTTGGCCCCTGGCTACGCTTCCTTGATGACGTTCCGATTTGTTTCCGGTCTGCCGCATGGCGCCTACTTTGGCGTTGCTGCCTTGGTCGCGGCTTCGATGGTGCCACCGCACAAACGTGCCAAGGCGGTGAGCCGGGTCATGCTGGGTATTACCACCGCGATGTTGATCGGCAATCCTTTGGCTACCTGGCTGGGGCAGTTGTTGAACTGGCGTTATGCCTTTGGGCTCGTGGGAACGATCGGTGTCATTACGGTCATTCTGGTTTTCGTCTATCTGCCTTTCAATCGAGAAGAAGCCCGCAACAGTCCTCTCCAGGAGCTGACGGCACTCAGGCGTCGCCAAGTGTGGCTGACCCTCGGTATCGGCTCGATCGGTTTTGCCGGCATGTTCTGCGTGTTCAGCTATCTGGCGCCGACACTGATTCAGGTGACGGGCCTGGCGGAACACTGGGTGCCGGTCGTGCTGGCGGCGTTCGGTGTGGGTGCGATTCTCGGCAACATGATCGGTGGCTGGCTTTTCGACAAGCTGCAATTTCGCTCGGTATTTTGGATCCTGGGTTTCAGCGCGCTCATTCTGCTGCTGTTTCCGCTCGCGGCGCATTCGGTCTGGAGCGTCACGCTTTCCGTGCTGACCGTCGGCAGCATGGTGGCCCTGTCGCCGGCGCTGCAGATTCGCTTGATGGACGTCGCGAAAGACGCTCAGACGTTGGCTGCCGCTTCCAATCATGCAGCGTTCAATATCGCCAATGCGCTGGGACCCTGGCTAGGGGGAATGGCGATCACCGCGGGATTCGGCTGGACCTCGACGGGGTATGTCGGGGCGGCAATGGCGATTGGCGGGCTCTTGGTCTATGGGTGGGCTAGTTGGCTGGAACCGACCGATGCATGACATGAGCCGATGAGCCGAAAGCGATGGCTTCATGGATGATGGATTGACAGCGGGGTATATCCACCATACGCGTTGCGCGGTGGTGGCGAAAGCCAGGCCGTTGCCTCCGCGACCTGGCTTTCCTGCATTTGCCGTAGCGTTGAAATTCAGCCAGCCATGGCGTCCGAAGTCGAGGCCGCGGCAACGGTCGCAGTAAAGTGAAACTGAGGTTCTTCGCTTGGACAGCGCTCGCACTTGACGGTCAATCTGTCAGCCAGTTCGCTCTCCGTTATCGACGGAGGAAGCGCCTGTTCGTGGCCACAGGCACGGCAACAGACCATCCAGGCAGTGCCCCTCTGCTTCAGTGTGAACATCTCCATCTTTTTCCTCCCTGATCGAGTCGTTTTCTCTGCATTCTGCAGGGACAACCCATCCCTTCAGAAAAAACGCTTTTTCATGACTTTTCGCCACGAATCGTACTGTAACGTCCGACATCGGGTTTGCAACCGTTCGTGCTTGTCATGGGCATGGCTACTGGCGACTCCAGCGGGCACGCAGGTAACCAACGATGCGAAAAGACGGGTGGCGCACGCTTTCGACACTCGCCCCCTGGGGTTGCTCGCCGCTGACACGCATCCGTCCCGAGGCTAGCCGCTCGAGGTGCCGGATCTGTAATCGGCCTTCGCGCTCGATCAGATATAGCCCATCTTGCTGAAAGCCTTCACAGGGACTGATGGCGGCCAGGTCCCCCTCGAACAGAAAGTCAAAGGACTCCCCCTCGGATGGGGTCACGAGGTAGCAGTCTTGTGTCAACAGCTGAACCGTCGACAAGCTCTGTGAGGCGTCGAGGGCAGTGGAGTGGGCTTCCCAAGGGGCGGTCGAATGCGCCTGGAGACTCAGGATGACACTGGCGTTCGGCGTGGATGTCGCCGCCATGGCAGTGAGCGAGTCATCGTCCAGTAACTGTCTGATGGAGCAGTCCAGCGCCGATGTCAGCGACATCAGCCGCTCATGGCCTATCTGCTTGATCGTGCCGGATTCCCAGTAGGAAATCGTGACGTCGGACACGCCGACACGACGTGCCAGTGCAGCTTTGCTCAGTCCGGCCTGGAGTCGGAGTTGTTTGATTCGTGATCCTAGCTCGTCCATCCATGAATCTCGCCCGAATATTGATGCGATAGAATATCCACTCGTTGCCGAAGTATGTTTCGGGTTGCTCAAGTCGGTCTCGGTATCTTCTATCCAATCAGGGGGTTATATGAGGCTGCATCCTCCCGCAAGGTTTGCGTTCCTGTGCCAAACATGACGGGAGACGGCGCGACAGGCCGGCAGGTGGTGATAAAGGGTAATTCGTTTAACGAAGTTTGGACAATTTGTTCTCCCTCCGCAGAAACGCCGTGCCAGACTGAGCATGGGCCCTGCAGTAAAGAGGCCATGGCGCGTATAATGTCGCCTGCTCGTTCATCAACGGATTGAATTCATGACAGTACGCACGCGTATTGCGCCTTCTCCCACCGGCGATCCCCACGTCGGCACGGCCTACATTGCGCTTTTCAACCTCTGCTACGCACGCCAGCATGGTGGTCAGTTCATTCTGCGCATCGAGGATACCGATCGTCAGCGTTCTACCACCGAGTCAGAGCGGATGATCCTCGATTCACTGCGCTGGCTGGGGCTGGATTGGGACGAAGGACCCGACGTCGGCGGCCCGCATGGCCCTTATCGGCAAAGTGAGCGGGGGGATATCTATGTCGAGCATGCCAATCGTCTGCTCGAGTCCGGGCACGCCTTCAAGTGCTACCGCACCAGTGAGGAGCTGGATGCGCTGCGCCAGGCGCGCAGGGATGCCGGTCTGCAACTGGCGCTCAAGCCCCAGGATCTGGCGCTGGACCCCGAGGAGCAGCGCCGTCGCGAACGCGAGGGCTACCCCTACGTCGTTCGCATGAACGTTCCCGCCGAGGGTATCTGCGAGATCGACGACATGCTGCGGGGTCGTATCGAAGTCGACTGGGCTCAGGTCGATGCGCAGATCCTGCTCAAGTCGGATGGCATGCCGACCTACCATCTGGCCAATGTCGTCGATGACCATCTCATGGGAATCACGCATGTGCTGCGGGGCGAAGAGTGGATCAACTCCGCTCCCAAGCACAAGCTGCTCTACGAGTATTTCGGCTGGACCATGCCGCAGTTGTGCCATATGCCGCTGCTGCGCAACCCGGACAAGTCGAAGCTGTCCAAACGCAAGAACCCGACATCGATCAACTACTACCGCCGCATGGGCTATCTGCCCCAGGCGCTGACCAATTATCTCGGGCGCATGGGATGGTCGATGCCGGACGATCGAGAGAAGTTCAGCCTCGACGAGATGATGGCGCACTTCGATATCCAGCGCGTCTCCCTGGGAGGACCGGTTTTCGATCTCGACAAGCTGACCTGGCTCAATGGGGTCTATATCCGTGAGGATCTCGACGATGCCGCCTTGCTTCGGGCATTGCGCGAGTGGGCCTTCAACGAAGCGTATGTGGGCCAGATCCTGCCCCAGGTTCAGCCAAGGATCGCGACCCTGTCCGATGTCATTCCGCTGGCCGGCCACTTCTTCTCGGGCTTGCCGTCCATCAGTGAAGAGAGCTTCGCCGGAGTCGACCTCGAGCGCGAGACACTGCTGGAATTGCTGCAGTTCCTGACCTGGCGCCTGGAAACGATTACCCGCTGGGACAAGGAGGCGCTGCTCGAGCAGGCCAAGGCGCTTTCCATGCACTTCGAGCTCAAGATGAAGGCTTTCCTGGCACCGGTATTCATCGCCGTTACCGGTAGCTCGCACTCGACCTCGGTACTCGATGCCATGGCCATTATCGGCTCCGACATGACCCGGGCCCGTTTGCGCCATGCCATCGAAGTGCTGGGCGGCATCTCCAAGAAGCAGGCCAAGCGTTTCGAGAAGCGCTACCGAGAGCTTTGAGAAGCGGGTGCAATCCGAGCCGTGACAGGTCTCGGATTGCGATAAAGCGTTGACGTATCAGCTAGATATCCGTATAGTTCGCCCCGTTCCGCAGTCGGGGCCTTAGCTCAGCTGGGAGAGCGCGACGCTGGCAGCGTCGAGGTCACCGGTTCGATCCCGGTAGGCTCCACCAAGCGGACACCTGCATTATCAGCGTCCCATTCGTCTAGTGGTCCAGGACACCGCCCTTTCACGGCGGTAACAGGGGTTCGAACCCCCTATGGGACGCCACTTCTCTCCTTTGTGCTTTCCTTCCGATGCGTGCATCGCTCGCGATTGCAGCTGTTGATAACTGGCCATTTGCCCGCGCAAAAAAGCTTGACATCGCTTCGCGTTTTCCACTGATGGCGGGCTGAGATCCTGAAGCGTGGCTAACTTGCTGAAATTTCATGAATCGCCGTTTTATTTTATATAAATCAGTAAGTTATGAGTGGTCAAAAAATAAGCAATCTGTTGCCAGGGCGCTTCTGAAGGCGTCTGGATGACATTGTCGAGGGGTTGTGAACAGGGTTATCCACAGAATATGTGGAAATCTCTCGGCCATAAAAAACCGCCGACGATATCGGCGGCTTGTGTTGGCGATGCGTCGTGCTACTGCTTGGGATAATCGCGCTTGTCGTAGCCGGTATAGAGCTGGCGCGGACGGCTGATACGGTAGCCGTTGGAGATCATCTCGTTCCAGTGGGAGATCCAGCCGACCGTGCGTGCCATGGCGAAGATGACAGTGAACATGTTGGTCGGGATGCCGATCGCCTTGAGGATGATGCCGGAGTAGAAATCGACGTTGGGGTAGAGCTTGCGTTCGATGAAATACTCATCTTCCAGGGCGATCTGCTCGAGGCGCTTGGCGATCTGCAGTTGGGGATCGTTGCCGATACCCAGTTCACCGAGGACCTCATCACAGGTTTCCTTCATCACCTTGGCGCGCGGATCGAAATTGCGATATACCCGGTGGCCGAAGCCCATCAGCTTGAACGGGTCGTTCTTGTCCTTCGCCTTGTCGATGAAACGCTGAATGTTTTCTTCGGAGTCATCTCCGATCTCGTCGAGCATCGCCAGTACGGCTTCGTTGGCACCACCGTGCGCCGGGCCCCAAAGGGCAGCGATGCCGGCACTGATGCACGCAAACGGATTGGCCCCGGTGGAGCCCGCCAGGCGCACCGTGGAGGTCGAGGCGTTCTGTTCATGGTCGGCATGCAGCATAAAGATGCGATCCATCGCCTTGGCGATGACCGGATTGACCTCGTAGCTCTCGCACGGATTGCCGAACATCATGTGCAGGAAGTTTTCGGAATAGCTGAGGTCGTTGCGCGGGTACATGAACGGCTGGCCGATATTGTACTTGTGGCACATCGCTGCCAGCGTCGGCATCTTGGCGATCAGGCGGATCGCACTGACCTTGCGCTGATCGGCCTGGGTAATGTCGAGGTTGTCATGATAGAACGCGGCGAGGCCACCGACGACGCCACACAGGATCGCCATCGGGTGGGCGTCGCGGCGAAATCCTCTATAGAAGTTGACGATCTGCTCGTGAACCATGGTATGGCGGCCGAGCGTCTTTTCGAATTCCTCGTATTCGGACGGGGAGGGGAGTTCGCCGAACATCAGCAGGTAGCACAGCTCCACGTAGTTGGAGTGCTCGGCGAGTTGCTCGATCGGATAGCCCCGATGCAGCAGCATGCCGGCAGCGCCATCAATATAGGTAATGCTGGACTCGCAAGAGGCGGTGGCGACGAAGCCGGGATCATAGGTGAACAAGCCTTCGCCGGTCAGGCTGCGGACGTCGATGACGTCGGGGCCGACAGTGCCGGAATAGACCGGAAATTCAATGTCTTTATCGACACCATCGACCGATAGTTTCGCTTTTCTTTCAGCCATTGTGTGGCCTCCTTATAGTGACATAACCCTTTGTCTTTCCTGCCATGGGGGCGAAAAATAGTTCGCCCACTATAGATTTCCGCAGAGCTTTGTCAATTCGCCTAATCGCCTTGACAGCGGCGTTCGCGGCCGGTCCGGCGGGTTCGTTGCGGTGTGATGGCGCGCCGATCATGACCAGGCACGGCTCTGACGCATCGTGATGCTGCGCGAAACGCGACTTGAGGATAAGAAGCGGGAATCCACGGCCGAGCCTGGCCGGCAACTCCAGCTGTCTCCCTTCCGAGCCAGGGGCATGGAACGGACCTTGCCAGGCCCTGATTCTTCAGTCACGGAACTTTGCTTGGGGGCTCGACAGAGCATCCAGGAATAGTGTGACCAAAGTTGTAGCAGTTTGTCATGCCGGTCCTCAAACCCTATAATCATGTCCCGCGCGATATGGCATCGTCAGCTCGGCCTGGGCCGCATTGGAACCTGTTTTTGCGACCGAGATCCTGCTTCTAAAAACCACCGCCCCAACGGGCTCGGCCCGTCTGGGTCAAGAGAGTGTTGAAGAGCCGTGAATAGCAAACGTCCAGTAAACCTTGACCTATCCACCATCCACTTTCCACTCCCCGCTCTGACGTCTATTACACACCGCATTACCGGCGTCATACTCTTCGTCGGCTTGATCTTCGGCTTCTGGGCGCTGGATGCTTCGCTCTCCTCGCCGCAGGGTTTCGAGGCGGTTCGTGATGCGTTGGCGCACAATGTGTTGGCCAAACTGATCGCCTGGGGACTTCTTTCGGCGCTTGGCTTCCACTTCGTGGCGGGTATCCAGCACATGGTGATGGATGCCGGTTACGGTGTCGATCTCGAGAGCGGTAATCGCAAGGCGCAGATCACCGTCGTGGTCAGTGTCGTTCTGGTGGTCCTGGCGGGAGTCTGGGTATGGTAACCAATATTACAAATCTCGGTCGCAGTGGCCTGTCCGACTGGCTCATCCAGCGGGTGTCCGCCGTGGTGCTGGCGGTGTACACGCTCTTCCTGGTGGCTTATCTGCTGTTTCACCCCAATCTGGACTATGCCACCTGGAGTGGATTGTTCGCCCACACCTGGGTGCGGATCTTCTCCTTGCTGGCCTTTATTTCGATGGCAGCCCATGCCTGGGTCGGTCTGTGGACGGTCTCTACCGACTATCTCAAACACACCGCTGTCCGCTTCGGTTTTCAGGTCGTCGTGATTTTCGCCATCTTCGTTTTTCTGGTGTGGGGCGTACAAGTCCTCTGGGGAGCCTGATTCATGTCTACTATGCGAAACCTGACATTCGACGCCATCATCATTGGTGGTGGCGGTTCCGGCCTGCGAGCGGCGCTCGAGTTGGCCAAGTCCGGCAAGAAGACCGCGGTGTTGTCCAAGGTCTTCCCGACCCGTTCCCACACCGTCTCCGCTCAGGGCGGCATCACCTGTGCGATCGCCTCCGCCGATCCCAACGACGACTGGCGCTGGCACATGTACGACACCGTCAAGGGGTCGGACTATATCGGCGATCAGGATGCCATCGAATACATGTGCAACGAAGGCCCCAAAGCCGTGTTCGAACTCGAGCACATGGGCCTGCCGTTCTCGCGTTTCGACAATGGCCGTATCTATCAGCGTCCCTTCGGTGGCCAGTCCAAGGACTTCGGCAAGGGCGGCCAGGCCGCGCGTACCTGCGCCGCTGCCGACCGTACCGGTCATGCGCTGCTGCATACCTTGTATCAGAACAACCTGAAGAACAACACGGTGTTCCTCGATGAGTGGTACGCCGTCGACCTGGTGACCAACGCCAGCGGTGACGTGGTCGGCTGTATCGCGCTGTGCATCGAGACCGGCGAAGTCGTCCACATCAAGTCCAAGGCCACCGTGCTGGCCACCGGTGGTGCCGGGCGGATCTATGCGTCCACCACCAATGCCCTGATCAATACCGGCGACGGTATCGGCATGGCGCTGCGTGCCGGTTTTCCGGTGCAGGACATCGAGATGTGGCAGTTCCACCCGACCGGTATCCATGGCGCCGGCGTGCTGGTGACCGAGGGCTGTCGCGGCGAAGGTGGCTACCTGATCAACAAGGACGGCGAGCGCTTCATGGAGCGCTATGCGCCCAACGCCAAGGACCTCGCCGGCCGTGACGTGGTCGCTCGCTCGATGGTCATGGAAGTGCTCGAAGGCCGTGGTTGCGGTGAAAATGCCGATCACGTCATGTTGAAGCTCGATCACCTGGGCGAAGAGGTGTTGATGAAGCGCCTGCCGGGTATCGTCGAACTGTCCAAGACCTTCGCGCATGCCGACCCGGTCAAGGAGCCGATTCCGGTCACCCCGACCTGTCACTACATGATGGGCGGCATTCCGACCAACGTTCACGGCCAGGCGCTGACCCAGGACGCCGACGGCAACGATCGCATCATCAACGGCCTGTTCGCCTGCGGCGAAGTGGCCTGCGTTTCCGTTCACGGCGCCAATCGTCTGGGTGGCAATTCGCTGCTCGACCTGGTGGTGTTCGGGCGTGCCGCCGGCATCCATATCGAGCAGGCGCTCAACGAAGGCATCGATTATCTGGATGCCTCCGAGTCGGACATCGATCGTGCGATGAAGCGCATGTCGCGCTGGAACGAGTCCAGCGGCGGCGAGTCGGTGCCGGAGCTCAAGGCCGAACTCCAGAACATCATGCAGAACGCCTTCGGTGTCTTCCGTCAGGAGGACCATATGCAGGAGGGCGTCAAGAAGCTGGCCGAACTGCGTGGCCGTATCGCCGAAGCGCATCTCGGCGACAAGTCCAATGCCTTCAACACCGCGCGTGTCGAGGCACTGGAGCTCGACAACCTGCTCGAAGTGGCCGAGGCGACGGCAGTCGCCGCGCTGGAGCGCAAGGAGAGCCGTGGCGCGCATTCCCGCTATGACTATCCGGATCGCGACGACGTCAATTGGCTGAAGCATTCGCTCTACCATCCGGAAGCCAAGACGGTGACCAAGCGCGAGGTCAACTTCACGCCCAAGACGGTCGATACCTTCGAGCCGAAAATCCGTACCTACTAAGGGGGTTGTCAAGATGTCCGATCTTCAGGTTTCCATTTATCGCTACAACCCCGAGACCGATTCTGCGCCCTACATGCAGGAGTTCCAGATCGATACCCAGGGGCGCGATCTGATGGTTCTCAATATTCTGGCCATGGTGAAAGAGCAGGACAGCTCGCTGGCCTATCGTCGCAGCTGCCGCGAAGGGGTTTGCGGCTCCGACGGCATGAACATGAACGGCAAGAACGGTCTGGCTTGCATCACCTCGCTGTCGGAGGTGGTCAAGGACAACAAGCTGGTGCTGCGACCCTTGCCCGGGCTGCCCGTGATGCGTGACCTGGTGGTCGATATGGGGCTGTTCTACAAGCAGTACGAGCGCATGCAGCCGTATCTGCAGAACGACACCACCGCGCCGGCGATCGAACGGCTGCAGTCGCCGGAAGAGCGCGACAAGCTCGATGGGCTCTACGAGTGCATCCTGTGCGCCTGCTGTTCGACCTCTTGCCCGTCATTCTGGTGGAATCCGGACAAGTTCGTCGGTCCCGCCGGGCTTTTGCAGGCTTACCGTTTCCTGGCCGATTCCCGCGATACCGCTACCCAGGCGCGTCTGGCTGAACTGGAAGATCCGTTCAGTCTGTTCCGCTGTCGCGGCATCATGAACTGTGTCGCGGTGTGTCCCAAAGGGCTCAATCCGACGCGGGCGATCGGCAAGATTCGTGAAATGTTGCTGTCGAACGCCACCTGATCGTCAGGCAAGGCATCTACGACTTAAATCGTAACGCCTGACTTGTTATCATGGGCAGATGTTCCCGGCTGCGACATCGCGTCGCAGTCGAACCGAACCCCAGGATGTGGCCGGTGCCTTGTGCACCGGCTTTTAACGATCATGATGACGCCTCGAATTGCATGGTCGTTACACCGTCTCGCGACGGTTCCGGAGTGACGCCGAGACGCGCAACCGCGACCGGCGCCGACAACACCCCATCAGTGTAGGGTGAACGAGAGATGCAAGAAGGCATAATGGAGTTGATGTGGCGCACTTCCCATATGAGCGGCGGTAACGCCCATTATGTGGAAGCGCTCTACGAGCAGTATCTGAACGATCCCGCAACTGTCCCCGATGAATGGCGCCAAACCTTTGATCAGTTGCCGCGCCTGGAAGGCACTCCCTCCCACGACGTCCCCCTCAGTCCCATTCGGGAACAGTTTTACCAGCTGGCGCGCGAGCGCCGCACCGCCGCCACGGCAGGCACTGCCGGCAGCAGCGAGAACCGCAAGCAGGTCAAGGTTCTTCAGCTGATCAACGCCTACCGTTTCCGTGGCCATCAGCGGGCCGATATCGACCCCCTCGGGCTACGCCAGTCCGAGACGGTGCCCGATCTGGATCTTTCCTTCCATGACCTGACCCAGGCTGACATGAACACCGCGTTCCAGACCGGTTCGTTCTTCCTGGGCAAGGACGAGGCACCGTTGAAGGAGATCGTCGAAGCCCTCGAGCAGACCTACTGTCGCTCGATCGGCTGCGAGTTCATGCACATCGTCAACACCGAGGAGAAGCGCTGGTTGCAGCAGCGTTTCGAATCGGTGCGCTCGAAGCCGAAGTACAGTCAGAGCGAACGCGAGCACCTGCTCGAGCGCCTGACGGCGGCCGAAGGGCTCGAAAACTACCTGGCGTCCAAGTATCCCGGTACCAAGCGTTTCGGACTGGAGGGCGGTGAGTCCTTCATTCCGATGATGGACGAAGTGATCCAGCGCAGCGGTAGCTATGGCGTCAAGGAAGTGGTGATCGGCATGGCTCACCGCGGCCGCCTCAACCTGCTGGTCAACATTCTCGGCAAGAGCCCGTCGGAGCTGATCGACGAATTCGATGGCAAGAAGCAGATCGAGCGCGGTTCCGGCGACGTCAAGTACCACCAGGGTTTCAGTTCCAACGTCATGACCCCGGGCGGCGAAGTCCATCTGGCCTTGGCCTTCAACCCATCGCATCTCGAGATCGTCTCTCCCGTGGTCGAAGGTTCGGTGCGGGCCCGCCAGGACCGTCGCGACGACAGCGAGGGCAAGCAGGTACTGCCCGTGGTCGTCCACGGCGATGCCGCTTTTGCCGGCCAGGGCGTGGTGATGGAAACCTTCCAGATGTCGCAGACCCGCGGTTACAAGACCGGCGGCACGCTGCACGTGGTGATCAACAACCAGGTCGGTTTCACCACCTCCCGCGCCGACGACGCCCGCTCCACCGAGTACTGCACCGACATCGCCAAGATGGTTCAGGCGCCGATCTTCCACGTCAACGGTGACGATCCCGAGGCGGTGCTGCACGCGACTCGCGTGGCCGTCGACTACCGTAAGGAATTCCAGCGCGACGTGGTCATCGATCTGGTCTGCTATCGTCGCCGCGGCCACAACGAGGCCGATGAGCCCTCCGGTACCCAGCCGCTGATGTACGCCAAGATCAAGTCGCACAAGTCGACGCGTACGCTCTACGTCGAGCAACTGATCAAGGAGGGCGTGCTGACCGAGGATCAGGCCAAGCAGATGAGCGAGCAGTACCGTGACGATCTGATGGCCGGCAACCATGTCGCCAACGCCCTGGTCAAGGAGCCCAATACCGCGCTGTTCGTCGACTGGACACCGTACCTGGGCCATGAGTGGAGTGGCGACACCGATACCAGCTGCGATCTCGAGCACCTGACGCAGCTGGCTCAGAAGATGAGCGAGATCCCCAACGGGATCGACGTGCAGCGTCAGGTCGCGCGTGTCTACGAGGAGCGTCGCAAAATGCTCGCCGGCAACCAGCCGCTCAACTGGGGGTTTGCCGAAACGCTGGCCTACGCCACGCTGGTGGACGCCGGGCATCCGGTACGCCTGACCGGCCAGGACTCCGGCCGCGGTACTTTCTCGCATCGTCATGCCGTGGTTCACAATCAGGCCGACGGTTCGACCTATGTGCCGTTGCAACACATCAAGGAAGGTCAGCCGGCGTTCACCATTCACGACTCCTTCCTTTCGGAAGAGGCGGTGCTGGCGTTCGAGTACGGCTACGCCACCACCACGCCCAACGCCCTGATCATCTGGGAGGCGCAGTTCGGCGACTTCTTCAACGGCGCCCAGGTGGTGGTCGATCAGTTCATTTCGTCCGGAGAGTCGAAGTGGGCTCGCCTGTGCGGTCTGACGCTGTTGCTGCCGCACGGCTACGAAGGTCAGGGCCCGGAGCACTCTTCCGCGCGTCTCGAACGTTTCCTGCAGCTGTGTGCCGAGCACAACATGCAGGTTTGCGTGCCGACCACGCCGGCGCAGATCTTCCACCTGCTGCGTCGCCAGGTCATCCGCCCCTTGCGCAAGCCGTTGATCGTGATGTCGCCGAAGAGTCTGCTGCGTCACAAGGATGCGACCTCGACCATGGAAGAACTGGCCGATGGCCGCTTCCAGATGGTGATTCCCGACATTGGCGAACGCGATCCACAGCAGGTCAAGCGCGCCGTGCTGTGCTCGGGCAAGGTCTACTACGATCTCGCAAGCTACCGGTCCGAACACGAGCGCGACGATACGGCGATCATTCGCGTCGAACAGCTCTATCCCTTCCCCAAGGAAGAGCTTTTCGATGCGCTCAAGGCCTATCCGAATCTGGAACAGGTCATCTGGTGTCAGGAAGAACCGCTCAATCAGGGTGCCTGGTATCAGAGCCAGCATCATCTGCGCCTGGTGGCGAGCATGGTGCGCGAGGGGTTGGACCACAGCCTCAAGTTCGCTGGTCGCCCGGCATCCGCCGCGCCAGCCGCAGGCTATATGTCTGTCCACGTGGCACAACAGAGCCAGCTGGTCGACGACGCCTTCAACGCCTGAGGCGTGTCACCACGTAAAGAGAAGAGACTAAGGATACGACATGGCTACTGATATCAAAGCGCCGACTTTCCCGGAATCCGTTGCCGAGGGAACCGTCGCCACCTGGCACAAGAAAGTGGGTGACAGTGTCGAGCGCGATGAATTGATCGTCGAGATCGAGACCGACAAGGTCGTGCTGGAAGTGGTGGCGCCGGAGGCGGGCACGCTCTCCGAGATCAAGGTCGAAGAGGGCGATACCTGCGAATCCGAGCAGGTGCTGGGCGTTCTCGGCGCCGCCTCTGAAAAGGGCAAGAGCGAGAAAAAGCCTGCCAGCCAGACCAAGAGTGAAGACAAGCCGGGCGGTGAAGAGAAGGCGGCTGCCAAGCCTGTCGCTTCCGGCAAGAGCTTTGAAGTCAAGGCGCCGAGCTTCCCGGAGTCCGTGCAGGAAGGTACCGTCGCCAGCTGGAACAAGAAGGTCGGCGAAGCGGTCAAGCGTGACGAGGTGCTGGCCGAGATCGAGACCGACAAGGTCGTGCTCGAGGTCGTGGCGCCGGCCGATGGCGCACTTGCCGAGATCAAGGTTCAGGAAGGCGAAGTCGTCGAGTCCGAAGCCCTGCTGGCGACCTTCTCCGAAGGCGCAGGTGGCGAAGGTGCCGGTAGTGAAAAAGAGAGCGGTGCTTCCGCCGAATCCGCCGGTGACCAGGACGAGGCGTCAGCCGCCGATGGTGAAGAAGATGCCAAGATCGACGGCAAGATTCTGGCGCCGGCTGCACGCAAGCTCGCCGCGGAAAACGATCTCGACGTCAGCAAGCTCGAAGGTACCGGCAAGGGTGGCCGTGTACTGAAGGAAGACGTCCAGAAAGCGCTGAAGGACGGTTCCGCCAAGAAATCGGCCAAGCCGGCCGCTGCGGCACCGAAGGCCGCTGCCGCTCCGGTGATCGAGGGCGAGCGTCCCGAACAGCGCGTGCCGATGAGTCGTCTGCGTCAGACCATTGCCAAGCGTCTGGTCCAGGCCCAGCAGACCGCCGCCATGCTCACCACCTACAACGAGGTGGACATGAGCGCGGTGATGTCGCTGCGCAGCCAGTACAAGGACACCTTCCAGAAGACCCACGACGTCAAGCTCGGTTTCATGGGCTTCTTCGTCAAGGCGGCGACCGAAGCGCTCAAGCGCTTCCCCGATGTCAATGCCTCGATCGATGGTACCGACATCGTCTACCACGGCTACCAGGATATCGGCGTCGCCGTTTCCACGCCGCGCGGTCTGGTCGTGCCGGTGCTGCGCGATACCGACAGCATGAAACTGGCCGACGTCGAGAAGGCGATCGGTGACTTCGGTCAGCGCGGCCGCGAAGGCAAGCTCGGCATCGATGACATGCAGGGTGGCACCTTCACCATCACCAACGGCGGCATCTTCGGCTCGCTGATGTCGACGCCGATTCTCAATCCGCCGCAGACCGCGATCCTGGGCATGCACAAGATTCAGGAGCGCCCGATGGCGGTGAACGGCAAGGTCGAGATTCGCCCGATGATGTATCTGGCGCTCTCCTACGACCATCGCATGATCGACGGCAAGGACGCGGTGCAGTTCCTGGTGGCGATCAAGTCACTGCTGGAAGACCCGGCGCGTCTGTTGCTCGACATCTAAGCGCCGCGCATCCGAAGTCAAAACGAAGCGAACAGGAAATCTTTCATGGCCGATAAATTCGATGTGATCGTCATTGGCGCGGGCCCCGGGGGTTATGTCGCCGCGATTCGGGCCGCTCAGCTGGGCCTCAAGACGGCCTGCGTCGAGAAGTGGGTCAACAAGGAAGGCAAGACCGTTCACGGCGGTACCTGCCTGAACGTGGGTTGTATCCCGTCCAAGGCGCTGCTCGAGACCTCGCACAAGTTCATCGAGACCCGCGATCACTACGCCGAGATCGGTATCAATGTCGGCGACGTCGCAACCGACGTGAAAAAGATGATGGAGTTCAAGAACAGCGTCATCGCCAAGAACACCGGCGGGATCAGCATGCTGTTCAAGTCCAACGGCGTCACCGCGCTGGAAGGTAGCGGCAAGCTGCTCGACGGCAAGAAGGTCGAAGTGACCGGCCACGACGGCAAGTCCGAGACCTATGAGGCCGACAACGTCATCATCGCTTCCGGTTCGGTCCCAGTGAACATTCCGCCGGCACCGATGACCGACGACATCATCGTCGATTCCGCCGGCGCGTTGGAATTCACCGAAGCGCCGAAGCGTCTGGGGGTGATCGGCGCTGGGGTCATCGGCCTCGAGCTGGGCAGCGTATGGAAACGCCTGGGCAGCGAGGTCACCGTACTGGAAGCGCTCGACAGCTTCCTGCCGATGGTCGATCAGGCGATCTCCAAGGAAGCGCTCAAGCTGCTCAAGAAGCAGGGCCTCGACATCAAGCTGGGCGCCCGCGTCACCGGCTCCGAAGTCAAGGGCAAGGGCGACAAGCGCGAAGTCGTGGTCAAGTACACCGACAGCGAAGGTGACCAGGAGCAGACCTTCGACAAGCTCATCGTGTGTGTCGGCCGCAAGCCCTACACCGAAGGGCTGCTCGACGATTCCGCCGGGATCAAGCTCGACGAGCGCGGCTTCGTGTCCGTCGACGATCAGTGCCGCACCAACGTCTCCGGCGTCTATGCCATCGGTGACGTCGTGCGTGGCCCGATGCTGGCGCACAAGGCGTCCGAAGAGGGTGTCATGGTCGCCGACCTCATCGCTGGCCAGAAGCCGGAGATGAATTACGACGCCATCCCCAGCGTCATCTACACCGCGCCGGAAGTGGCCTGGGTCGGCATCAACGAGCAGCAGGCCAAGGAGCAGGGAATCGAGGTCAAGACCGGCACCTTCCCGTTCTCGGCCAGCGGCCGGGCGCTCGCCAACAACGCGCCGGAAGGCATGGTCAAGGTGATCGCCGACGCCGAAACCGACCGCGTGCTCGGCGTACACATCCTCGGCCAGCACGCCGGCGAGCTGATCGCCCAGGGCGTGATCGCGATGGAGTTCGGCTCCAGCGCCGAGGACCTGGCGCTGACCTGCTTCGCCCACCCGACGCTGTCGGAAGCCGTCCACGAAGCGGCACTGGCGGTCGACGGTCACGCCATCCACATGGCCAACCGCAAGAAGCGCAAGTAAGTCGTTTGCCTCGCGCTCTTTGCACTAGGTGCCGCTCCGTGACGGGGCGGCACGGGGGCAGCGGACGGGCGCATTCGTCCGTTGCCATTCGAGTCACATGCAACCTAATGGCATGAATCGATGAACCTTCACGAGTATCAGGGCAAACAGCTGTTTGCCGATTACGGTCTTCCGGTGTCCAAGGGTTTTGCCGTCGACACTCCCGATGAAGCCGCACAGGCCTGCAAGAAAATCGGTGGCGACAAGTGGGTCGTCAAGGCACAGGTTCACGCGGGCGGCCGCGGCAAGGCCGGTGGTGTCAAGCTGGTCGAAAGCCCCGAAGCCGCCAAGGCATTCGCCGAGCAGTGGCTGGGCAAGAACCTGGTGACCTACCAGACCGACGAGAAAGGGCAGCCGGTCGCCAAGATCCTGGTCGAAAACTGCACCGACATCGCCAGCGAGCTCTATCTCGGCGCCGTGGTCGATCGCGGCACCCGTCGCGTGGTGTTCATGGCGTCCACCGAAGGTGGCGTCGAGATCGAGAAGGTCGCCGAGGAAACCCCCGAGAAGATTCTCAAGGCCGAGATCGATCCGCTGGTCGGCGCTCAGCCGTACCAGGCACGTGAGCTGGCATTCAAGCTGGGCCTGAACAAGGACCAGATCAAGCAGTTCACCAAGATCTTCCTGGGCCTCTCCAAGCTGTTCCACGACAAGGATCTGGCGCTTCTGGAGATCAACCCGCTGGTGATCACCGACGAAGGCAACCTGCACTGCCTCGACGCCAAGATCAACCTCGACTCCAATGCGCTCTACCGTCATCCGGACCTGCAGGCGATGCGCGATCCGTCGCAGGAAGACGAGCGCGAGGCGCATGCTCAGGAGTGGGAGCTCAACTACGTTGCGCTCGACGGCAACATCGGCTGCATGGTCAATGGTGCCGGTCTGGCCATGGGCACCATGGATATCGTCAACCTGAACGGCGGCAAGCCGGCCAACTTCCTCGACGTCGGCGGCGGTGCGACCAAGGAGCGTGTGGCCGAAGCGTTCAAGATCATCCTCTCCGACACCAACGTCAAGGCCGTTCTGGTCAACATCTTCGGCGGCATCGTGCGCTGCGACATGATCGCCGAGGGTATCATCGGCGCGGTCGAGCAGGTCGGCGTCAACGTGCCGGTGGTGGTGCGTCTGGAAGGCAACAACGCCGAGCTGGGTGCCGAGAAGCTGGCCTCCAGCGGTCTGAACATCATCGCTGCTACCAGCCTGACTGACGCGGCTCAGCAGGTCGTCAAAGCGGCGGAGGGCAAGTAATGAGTATCCTGATCGACAAGAGCACCAAGGTCATCTGCCAGGGCTTCACCGGTGGCCAGGGCACGTTCCACTCCGAGCAGGCGATCGCCTACGGCACCAACATGGTCGGCGGCGTCACGCCGGGCAAGGGTGGCCAGGAGCATCTGGGTCTGCCGGTGTTCAACACCGTCAAGGAAGCGGTCGAACAGACCGGCGCCGAAGCGTCCGTGATCTACGTCCCGGCACCGTTCTGCAAGGACTCGATCCTCGAAGCCGCCAATGCCGGCATCAAGCTGATCGTCTGCATCACCGAGGGTATCCCGACACTCGACATGCTCGACGTCAAGGTCAAGTGCGACGAACTGGGCGTGCGCCTGATCGGCCCGAACTGCCCCGGTGTCATCACCCCGGGCGAGTGCAAGATCGGCATCATGCCGGGCCACATCCACAAGCCGGGCAGGGTCGGTATCGTCTCGCGTTCCGGTACCCTGACCTACGAAGCGGTCAAGCAGACCACCGACCACGGCTTCGGCCAGTCCACTTGCGTGGGTATCGGTGGCGACCCGATTCCGGGTTCCAATTTCATCGATATCCTCGAGATGTTCGAGAAGGATCCGCAGACCGAGGCGATCGTCATGATCGGTGAGATCGGCGGTACCGCCGAAGAGGAGGCCGCGGCCTACATCAAGGCCAACGTTTCCAAGCCGGTGGTCTCCTACATCGCTGGCGTTACCGCACCTCCGGGCAAGCGCATGGGCCATGCCGGTGCGATCATCGCCGGTGGCAAGGGTACCGCCGACGAGAAGTTCAAGGCGCTGGAAGACGCCGGCGTCAAGACCGTGCGCTCGCTGGCCGAGATCGGCGATGCACTGAAGGCGGCGACCGGCTGGTAAGTCGCCGGCGCCCGAGACATCGCGTCTCCTCGAGTGGCCCGCCAGGTTAGCCTGGCGGGCCGCTTGTGTTTGGGGCGCTGATAGCCTTTGGTAAGCGCGAGCAGCCGAGATAGCTGCTGTCTGCTTGTATGGTGGACTGGGTGGCCGCTCTATGCCCGCTTGCGCTTGTTCATCATGCGCAGGAAGGCCTTGCCGGCGGTGGCGAGGAAGATCGGAAATCCTGCCAGCAAGTAGAAATAGTAGGTGACGAAACGCCAGATCAGCACGGCTGCCGCCGCGCTCTGCGCGCCGATCAGCGGCGTCAGCAGGGCCGACGACGTCAGTTCGGCGCCACCGGCACCGCCGGGCAGGAAGCTCAGTTGACCGGCGGCCATCGATACCATCTGCACCAGGAAGGTCCAGGCCCAATCGATATGCTGGCCTAGGCCTTGTACCACCAGATAGAGAATGCTGTAACGCACCAGCCAGTGGGCGCAGCAGAGCAGGAACACGCTGAACAGCAGCCAGCGGGGCAGGCGCAGGGTCTCCATCAGCGAGTTGCGAAAATGCAGCAGGCGACGGGCCAGACCGAATCGCGAGCGTCGCTTGACGTTGAGCTTGGCCAACCAGCGACCGGTGACCTGCATGACGCGCGAATAGTTATTGAGCGTCAGCCACAACAGAATGAGTGCCGTGATCAGCAGCAGCGTCGGCAGGCCGACCAGCCAGCCGAGCTCGAGATTGATGGCTTTGATCAGTACGTAGATCGCGACGCCGACCAGCCCCGACAGAAAGAACAGCAAATCGGTGAGCTGATCGACGGCGAAGATCGCCGAGGCCTGAGCCGGGCGAATGCCGCGACGGGCCAGCAGCCCCAGCAGCGTCAATGGCCCACCGGTACCGCCCGGTGTGGCACAGATGGCGAACTCGGTCGCCATCACGATCGAGAAGGCCCTGACCTGAGACAACCTTCCCGCGCGGCCCGCCAGCAGCAATCTGAGGCGTAGTGCATTGAGATTCCAGCACACGAAAACCATGCCCAGCATGATCAGTAGTTGCGAGGCGGGAAACCCGCGCAATTCGGTGACGATACCGCGGCCGCCGATCAGGATGGGTATCGCCAGCGCCGCCACCAGTCCCAGCGCCAAAAACCAGAGAATGCGTTTCATGCCGCGGGGCGGTCCTTGTTCGCCCGGTTGGCGAGATCGTCGGCGGCGAGGTCAGGGGCCCAATTAGCCAGCCACGCCTGCTTGGTCACGGGCAGCCGACCCTGTTGCAGCAGATGCTCAACGAGCTTTAGCCAGTAGGCATAGGACGGGCGGTGACGCATGTCGACAGGATGCAGTGCCAGCCGCAGCATCGACGCATGCTGGAAACGTCGATACTGGACAGCGCTGACGACACGCGACATCCCGCGCCGCCACGCACTACGCGCGCTCCATACGATGCTTGGTGCGTCCAGCGACGAGAAGGTCGGCAGACGGTACAGATGTTGCGGGTCGCTGGTATAGGTGAACGGCCGCTCGCGGAGCGCCCGGCGCGTGCCTTGGCTCATCAGCCAGGCGGGCGCGACGAAACCGCCATGCGGCCAGCCACAGCTCTCGAACTGGGTCATGCCGGCATCCAGCATTGCCCCCGCCTGCTGGTAGTCGAGGGTGTAGAACTCGCCCTCCCAGGTGTAGATCCGGCGCATGTAAAAGTCGCGCAAAGTGCGCGGGGCCGGTGCATCGTCGCGGTGGAAATAGCCATGCAGAGCCAGTTCATCGCCGCCGGCCAGACGAGCGTCGAGCACGCTGCGCAACGTGCGGCTGTCACGGCACTCGCCGCGGCCGTGGAAATTGGGGACCACCAGCCAGGTGATTGGAATCGGCCCGTAGCGTTCGCCGAGCTGGTCGATGGCCTCGACGAAGCCGCGATAATCGGGCCAGGTCTCCGGCGCGATATCGTGCAGTACCAGCGAGAAACGACGTTCAGCCATGCTGTGAACCCTGCTGCGCCTCCCCGGTGCCGGCAGTGGCGCTGGTCAGACGGCGATAATGGGAGAGTAGGCCATCGATGACGACATCCCAATTATGGTTGCGCTCGACGTAGCGGCGTGCGCGCCGTCCGGCATTCGAGGCATCATGATTGGAGAACAGTTCCCTTACCGCACGCGCCATGTCGGCCGGCGAGTGGGGCTCGCTCAACAGGCCACAGCCCAGCGGGACGTTCTCGGCCAGGGCGCCTGCCCGCGCTGCCACCACCGGGATGCCGCTGGCCATCGCTTCCAGCGCGACCAGGCCGAAGGTCTCCTGGGTCCCGGCATGCACCAGGGCATCGCTGGTGGCCAGCCACCCGGCGACTTCCTCGGTCGGCGTGTAACGATCGATGACGCTGACGTTGTCGGGCACCTGGCGCGGCATGTTCGGCCCCACCAGCAGCAGATGGTAGCCTTTGCCAAGCAGGCGCGCGGTCTCGAGCAGGTGGTGCAGGTTCTTCTCTCGCGAGCCGCGACCGACGAAGATCAACAGCCGGGTCTGATCGTCGATCCTCAGCCGCTCGCGCAGAACCGGATTGCGGTAGCGCGGATGGAAACTCTCGAGGTCGACGCCCAACGGCTGAATCGCGACCTGCTCGATGCCGAGCTGCATCAGGCGTTCGGCCATGACCCGGCTGGGGGCCAAGACCTGATCGAAATGGCGGTAAAGCCGGTAGACGTAGCGCTCCACCAGCTTGTCGGTGCCCTGGCCCAGCCGGTTACTGATCAGCCGGGGTAGATCCGAGTGATAGAAACCCACCACGGGCACATCCAGCTTGCGTCCGGCATCAAGCGCTGCCCAACCGGTGACGTAGGGGTCGCCGGCCTCGATGATGTCCGGGGCGATGCGGATCAGCTCTCGCTCCCAGCCGCGGCGGCGCAGCGGGAAGCGATAGCCCTGGCTGAACGGCAACGGTGGTGACGGGACCTCGTGAATACCGTCGTGCGTGAACAGCTGAGAACCGGGAATCAGCAGACTGCAGGTGATGCCGGGCAGTTTGGCCAGGCGCCGGTGCTTGGCGTCGAGGTAGGTACGAACCCCGCCACTGGCGGGGGCATAGAACATCGTGACATCGGCAATATGCAACGAGCCGCTCCTCTTCAAAACATTCCCTGTCGATACGGCGCATTCCTGAGAATGGCGATGACTCTACAGCAGTATATCGTGTCGCTGTCACAGGGCGTTCACACCATGGTGGTAGCCTGCCTTGTCTTCATGAGTGGGCGGGCCATTGATTGTCACTCCACCGGGCTGGCGACCAGCGAGCGTGTCGCTTCGCGCGCCTCGACGAGCTTGACGCGCAGCGTGCCGCCGAGCTGATAGCGCGGTTCACCGGCGATCGCGATGCGGCCTTCCTTGTCGTCGATCACGACCTGGTCGCGATCACTGTGCATCAGCGGCGCCGGTACGAAGGCGGTGGCACCGTTGGCGACCAGCCTCACGCGCATGCCGCCACGCCGGATATCGACGATGTCGGCGTCGAAAACCTCGCCCTTGTTGATGGCGGCGCCCAGGTAGCGCACGTAGAGCCAGTCTTTGACGTCGCGTTCGGCCATTCGGTTCAGTCGACGCCGTTCGGTGAGCTGTTCCGTCAGGCGCTGGCTGGCTTCCTCGGGCGCCGACTCGGACTTGAGCACGCGCTTGATCAGGCGGTGGTTGACCATGTCGCCATACTTGCGGATCGGCGAGGTCCAGGTGGCGTAGGCGGGCAGGCCCAGGCCGAAATGCGGGCCGGGGCGGGCCGACATGTTGGTATACCCCTGGAAGCGGCGCAGGCGGGCATCCAGCCAGGCGTCCTCGCGGCTATCCAGTGCCCGGCGTAGCTCGCGGTAGCGCGGCAGCTCGGCCAGCTGCTCGCGCTCGACGGCGATCTCCTGCGCGGCCAGGAACTCCAGCGCCTGATCGATCTTCTCCGGCTCGAAGGCGTGGTGCACGTTGAAGATGCCGTGGCCGACCTCCCTGGCCAGCAGATCGGCGCAGCAGGCGTTGGCGACGATCATCGCCTCCTCGATCATGCGCTGGGCGATCCGCCGCTCCTCGACGCGGATGCCGAGCACGTTGCCGGCGTCATCGAGATCGAAGACGTAATCCGGGCGATCCTTGAATACCAGCGTGTTGGCTTCGCGCCAGGCCGCCCGGGCCTTGGCCATCCCCGCCAGTGCCTCGAGCTGGGGCGCGACCGCCTCGAGCGGAGCCACGGCTTCGGGCTTGCCTTCCAGCCAGTCGGAGACGCTGTCGTAGACCAGCCGGGCCTGGGAACGAATGGTCGCGGCAAAGAAGCGATATTCGCCCAGCGAGCCGTCGCGCCCCACGTGCAGGCGACACGCCAGCACCGGGCGTTCGACATCCGGCTTCAGCGAGCACAGGTCGTCGGCCAGCGCTTCCGGCAACATGGTGATGTTCTGACCCGGCAGGTAGACCGTGAAGGCACGCGTGCGCGCTTCCTGGTCGGCAGGATGCGATTCGTCCACATAGGCGGTGGGATCGGCGATCGCCACCGTCAGCTCCCATCCCTCATCGCTGGGCTCGATGCGCAGGGCATCATCCATGTCGCGGGTCTTGTCACCGTCGATGGTGAAGAACGGCTCGGCGGTGAGGTCTTCGCGCTCCAGCCCCTCGTCGCGCAACGGCCAGGCTTCGGCGGCCGGCGGGCACTCCTGCTCGAGCGCATGGCGGGCCAGCGTCACGCGCCACGGCACCGTCGGATCGTCTTGCTTGACTACCAGCTCATCGATCTGAGTGAAGAAACCGCGGTCGTCGGGACGCAGCGGGTGACGAATGAGCCGGGCCACGACCCAGTCGCCATCGGCGATCGTCTGCTCGTCCAGCGAACGCTTGATGCGCGCCTTGAGCGGTTGATTGATCGACGGATGATCGGGAACCACCGCCAGGCGGCCGTCGCGCTTCTGCACCCGGGCGACGAAGCGATCCAGCGACGCTTCGATCAGCGCCTCCGGCTCGGCCTGCTTCTTGTCGCCGTCCTCCTTGATCGTCGCCTCGATGCGATCGCCATGCAGTACCTGCTTCATCGCGGGAGGTGGAATGAAATAGGAGCTACCGTCTTCGGCTTCGAGAAAGCCGAAGCCCTTGTCGGTGGCCTTGATGGTGCCCTGGACGCGGGGGGTATTGGCGCGAATCTGTTGCTTGAGCTGGGCCAGAAGAGCGTTGTTCTGCAGCATCGGATCGGATCGGTAGGTGGACGAGAGCGCCACTATACGGATTCCGCGGTTTTCACGCCAACCATTGGGCGGACATATCCGCGTCAAGATGCCGCCGAGGCACCATTCGACCAAAGGCATGAGTCTGGTGGTTGGCGAATTGGTATTGAAATGGTTATGTTGGTGGTCTTGAAGTGGTATTGCCTTTACAAGGACACCGCACCGATGCTTTCGCGACTGCGCCTCGACGCCAACCAGCCGACACCGCTCTACCGTCAGCTCGCTCATCAACTGGTCGAAGCGATCGAGGCTGGCGATTGGGAAGCCGGCGAGGCGCTGCCTTCGGAGCGTGTGCTGGCGGAAACGCTCAACGTCTCGCGCATCACCGCGCGCAAGGCGCTGGATCGGCTGGTGGCGCTGGGCCTGATCCAGCGAACGCGTGGTTCCGGCACCTTCATCGCACCACGTCTCAACCAGTCGTTGACGCGCTTGACCAGCTTCACCGAACTGTTGACCCAGCGCGGGCACCGTCCGAGCTCACGCTGGCTGAGCCGGCGCTTGGGCACGCCGACGGCGGAGGAGAGCCTGCGCCTGGGATTGGGTGCCGACAGCGAGGTGGCGCGCCTCAAGCGGCTGCGCCTGGCCGACGACGTGGTGGTGGCGGTGGAGGAGAGTTGTCTGCCACGCCAGGTGCTGGCGGATCCGGAAAGCGTGACTCACTCGCTCTACCGTCATCTGGAAAACCTCGGAGCGCCGATCGTGCGGGCGCTGCAGCATGTTTCCGCGATCAACGCCGACGCCGAGCTGGCCGCGCTGGCGGAAGTGCCCGAATCCCAGGCGCTATTGATGATGACGCGATTGGGCTATCTCGCCGATGGCCGTCCGGCGGAACTGACGGTGACCTACTGTCGCACGGATTACTACGACTTCATGGTCGAACTGACGCAATGACCTCGCTCGAGCAGGAAGGATGCATGCTATACGGCAACGTTCTGACTCCCCAGGGTTGGCGGCTCGGCAATATCGTCTGGCGCGAAGGGCGTATCAGCGCCATCGAGGGCGAGCCGGTCGATCCGCAAACCAATGACCGGCCACGGCTGTTGCCGGGCTTCGTCGACCTGCATGTCCATGGCGGCGGTGGTGCCGATGCCATGGAAGGCGGTGATGCCGCCGCGACGCTGGCGCGCACCCACGCGCGCTTCGGCACCACCAGCTTGCTGGTGACCACCATGACGGCGCCGCAGTCCGAGATTCGTCGTGTGCTGATCGACATCGACCGCCTGATCCGCACACCGCTACCGCATGCCTCGCGGCTGCTCGGTGTGCATCTCGAGGGGCCCTATATCAATCCCGGCAAGCTGGGCGCCCAGCCGCCTTATGCGCATCCCGGAGTGATCGAGGAAGTCGACGAACTGCTGGCGCTGGCACCGATCCGGCTGTTGACGCTGGCGCCGGAACTGGCCGGGCATTTCGAGCTGATCCGCCATCTGCGCAGCCGCGGCGTGCGCGTGCAGATGGGCCACTCGCTGGGCAGCTACGAAGAGGGCGTCGCCGGGCTCGAGCACGGCGCCCAGGGCTTCACCCATCTATTCAACGCCATGACCGGGTTGCACCACCGCAAGCCGGGCATGGTCGGCGCCGCCCTGGCGCATGCCGAGTACGCGGAGATCATTCCCGACCTGCTTCACGTTCATCCCGGTGCGATCCGTACCGCCTTGCGCTGCATCCCCTATCTCTACGGCGTCACCGATTCCACCGCCGCGGCCGGCATGCCCGATGGCGAATACCGGCTGGGCGAGCAGCACGTGACCAAATGCCTGGGTGGCGTGCGCCTGGCCGACGGCACCCTGGCCGGCAGCACCCTGACCATGGATCAGGCGCTGCGCAACCTGGTCAAGATCGGGCTCGACCTGGAGGACGCCTCGAAGCGGCTGTCGCGTTATCCGGCCGAGTTCCTGGGCGAGCGCGATATCGGCCGGCTCGATGTCGGCTGCCGCGCCGATGTGCTGGTGATGGATCCCCAACTCAATCTCGACGCCGTTTACGTGGATGGCGAGTGCGTCCATACGGCGGCGTCCGCACCATCGGCGGCCGCTGCGCCGCAGGAGACTCCCTGATGTCGTTGATGCTGGAAGAGGCCCGCAGCGCCCCGGAGCGGTTGCAGGCGCAATGGCAAGCCAATGCCAAGTCAGTGGCCGAGCTCGGTCGCGAGCTGCGCGAAGCCGATCCACGCGGCGCGATGACCGTGGCCCGGGGCAGTTCCGACCATGCCGCGGCCTACTTCGCCTACCTCGGCATGAAGCGCCTGGGACTGCCGATCGCCTCGCTGCCGCCGTCGCTCACCACGCTGGCGCGGGCGCCCTGGCGGGTTGGCGGGCAACTGGCGGTGGCGATCTCGCAGTCCGGGGCCAGCCCGGACCTGGTCGCCACCCAACGGGCATTGGCCGCCGGCGGTGCGCGCACGCTGGCGTTGGTCAATACCGCCGGCTCGCCGCTGGCCGAGGTCTCCGAACGTGAATTGCCGCTGCATGCCGGTGTCGAGAAGAGCGTGGCCGCGACCAAGAGCTATCTCGCCACGCTGGCCGCCTGCGCCCACCTGCTGGGCGCATGGATCGAGGATGCATCGCTCCTCGCCGCCCTCGAACGGCTCCCGGAACGGCTGGCGCAAGCGGCCAGCGTGTCCTGGGAGCCGGCGCTGGGGGCGTTGGCCGGCGCCGACAGGCTGATGGTGATCGGGCGTGGCGTCGGACTCGCCATCGCCCAGGAAGCCGCGCTCAAGTTCAAGGAGAGCTGTGCCATTCAGGCCGAGCCGTTCAGTGCCGCCGAGGTGCGCCACGGGCCGATGGCGTTGATCGGACCCGGCTATCCGGTGCTGGTGTTCGCGCCGCCGGGGCCGGATCAGGCCGGGCTGCTCGAACTCGCCGAGTGGCTCGAGAGCGTAGGCGCCAAGGTGCTGCTGGCGGCCGACGACGGCGTCGCCTCGCGCCAGTTGCCGCTGATCGATGCCGGTCATGACGATCTGCAGCCGCTGTCGGTGATTCAGAGTTTCTACGTCATGGCGGCCGAGCTGGCGGTGGCGCGGGGCGGCGATCCGGATCGGCCCAGGCACCTGAAGAAAGTCACCAGGACGCTGTAAGAGCCCGTTCACAATCTGCTGCGCGTCGGCCAGGTCGAGTCGGAACAACAAAAAGCAGGAGTCATCCATGTCATCTACCTCATCCATTCTCCAGGCCCCGCTGCGGGGTGTCGTGGTCCCGCTGGCGGAGGTGCCCGACCTGGTCTTTGCCGAAGGCACGATGGGTCCCGGCATCGCCATCGATCCGCTGAGCGAGACGCTTCATGCACCCTGCAATGGCGAGGTCATCCAATGCGCGCGGGCTGCCCATGCGATCACGCTACGCGACGCCAACGGTGCCGAATGGCTGCTGCATATCGGGCTCGACACCGTCGATCTGAACGGCGAAGGGTTCGAACTGCTGGTGGCAGAGGGAGAGAGAGTCTCCGCCGGCGATCCGTTGTGTCGCTTCGAGGCCGACCGCCTGGCGCAGCGGGCGACGGCGCTGATCACGCCGCTGATATTGACCAATGCCGAGGGCCGGACGCTGGAAACCCTGGTCGAACCCGGCATGACGGTCGAGCGGGGAGAAGACCTGCTGCGGTGGCAAGCGCCCGAGAGCGCCCAGGCCGCGGCGGTCGCCGATGACCCGGCGGGTCACGAGGCGGGTCATCGGGCCAGTGGCGAGGTCGTGGTCGGATCGTCGAGCGGGCTGCACGCGCGTCCCGCGGCCCGGCTGCGCGCCATCGCCCGCGATCACCAAGTCGAGCTGGCGCTGACCGCCCCCGACGGCCGCGAGGCCAAGGCGACGAGCCTGAGCGCCTTGCTCAACCTTGGTCTGCTCCAGGGCGATCGGGTGAGCGTGGCGGCCCAGGGCGCTCGGGCTCGGGCCGCCGTGGACGCGGCCGTGGAACTGCTTGGTCATGCCGAGGCGGGGCCGGGCGAGGGCAACACGTCGCGTGCGCCAGCCGGCGAGAGTACGCCGGGCAGGTTGACGGGGCTTATGGCCAGCCCGGGCATCGCCGTCGGGCCGCTGCGGCACTACGATCCGCCGCTGCCCGTCGTGGCGGAAACGGCAACGGACCCGCAGGCCGAGTGCCGGGCGCTCGACGCTGCGCTGGAAGCGGTTTCGGCTTCGCTGAGCCGGGCTCACGAGACGGCGCGGCGCCAGGGGCAAGGGGCCGAGGCGGAAATATTCGAGGCGCATCAAGCCTGGCTGCAGGATCCGGATCTGCGCGCGGCCGCCGAAGCGCGGATCGATGCCGGACGCGGTGCCGGCCAGGCCTGGTTCGAGGCGCTCGAGGCGGAAGCCGAACGCCTGCGTGCCAGCGGCAACGCGCTGCTGGCGGCACGGGCCGACGATCTGCGCGACCTTCAGCGCCAGGTGATGCAGCACTTCGCTGCCGACCAGCCGGAGGTTTCCGATGCCATCGAGGGTGCGATCCTGGTCGCGCGGGAGATCGCACCGTCGCAGTTCGTCGCCGTGGCCGATCGCATCCAGGGCCTGTGCCTGGCCGCCGGCGGCACCACCTCGCACGTGGCGATTCTCGCGCGGGCCCGGGGCGTGCCGTGCCTGGTGGCGATGGGGGAGGCGCTGCTCGAGGCCGAGGGCGAACGCGCCTGTCTCGACGCGACGCGCGGCGTACTCGAACTCGCTCCCGATGACACGAGGCTCGCGGCAGTCGAACGCCAACGCGAAAGCCTGGATCGCCAGGCGGCGGCGGAGCGGGCGGCGGCGGCCGAGCCGGCAATAACGCAAGATGGCCGTCATGTGCAGGTGGCCGCCAACGTCGGTTCGGCATGGGAAGCTGGCGAAGCCGCCGCGGCCGGGGCCGATGGCATTGGCCTGATGCGCAGCGAGTTCCTATTTCTCGAGCGCCACACCGCGCCGGATCTGATCGAGCAACAGACGGAATACCAGGCTGTGGTGGAGGCGCTGGATGGCAAGCCGGTGATCGTGCGCCTGCTGGACATCGGCGCCGACAAGCAGCTGCCCTATCTGGCGCTGCCGGCGACGCCCAACCCGGCGCTGGGCGAGCGCGGCGTGCGCTTGTGGCAGTCCCGGCCCGAATTGTTCGAGACCCAGCTCGACGCCTTGCTGGAAGCCGGCCGCCAGGCGCCGGTGAGCGAGGACGGCCTGCCAGCGCTGCGTCTGATGGTGCCGATGATCAGCGAGGTCGGCGAGCTGCGCTGGGTTCGCGAACGGCTGAACGCCCGCGCGGCGGCGCTGGGCATCTCGCCCGTGCCGCCGCTCGGGGCGATGATCGAGGTGCCCTCCGCCGCGCTGTGTGCCGCCAGCCTGGCTCGCGAGGCGGACTTTCTCTCCATCGGCACCAACGACCTGACCCAGTACGCGCTGGCGATGGATCGCGAGATCGCATCGCTGGCGGCGCGCAGCGACGTGCTTCATCCCGGGGTGCTGCGGCTGGTCGCGGCCTGCCTGGAGGGCGCCGCCGGACGCTGTCCGGTCGCTGTCTGCGGTGCCGCGGCCGGCGACCCGCTGGCCGGCGCGTTGCTGGTCGCCATGGGCGTCGACGAACTCTCCGTCGAGCCGGGGCGGGTGGCGGCGGTCAAGGCGGCGCTACGCGAGCTCGACGCTGGCGGGTTGCAGGCACGCTTGCCCGAGCTGCTGGCGCTCGATGACGCCAGCGAGGTGCGTAGAGCGCTTTCGCGCCTGCTGAATGCCGGCGCTGCGACAGCAGGCGACTCCGCCCAAGTCGCCGATGACATCACAACAAAATCCTGAGGAATCCGTCATGACCACGACCTTCGGTTCCCGACTCATGGCCGGCCTGCAGAAGCTCGGCCGCTCGCTGATGCTACCGATCGCGGTGCTGCCGGTGGCGGGGCTGCTGCTGCGTCTGGGACAACCCGACCTGCTCGATATCGGCTTCATCGCCAACGCCGGTAACGCGATCTTTTCCAATCTGGCGCTGATCTTCGCCATCGGCGTGGCGATCGGTTTCGCCGACGACGACAACGGTGCCGCCGGTCTCGCCGGCGTCGTCGGCTACCTGGTGCTCAATGCGGTACTGGAAACGCTCAATCCCGACATCAACATGGGCGTGCTCTCCGGCATCATCATTGGTAGCATGGCCGGGGTGCTCTACAACCGCTACAAGGCAATCAAGCTGCCGGACTATCTGGCTTTCTTCGGCGGGCGCCGTTTCATTCCCATCGTCACCGGGCTCTCGGCGGTGATCCTGGGCGGGCTGTTCGGCGTGATCTGGCCGCCGGTCCAGCAGGGCATCGACCAGCTCGGGCAATGGCTGATCGATGCCGGTGACCTGGGACTGTTCGTCTACGGCGTACTCAACCGCATCCTGATCGTCACCGGGCTGCACCATGTGCTCAACAGCTTCGTATGGTTCGTGTTCGGCAGCTACGACGGCGCCACCGGCGATCTCAACCGCTTTTTCGCCGGCGATCCGACGGCGGGCAGCTTCATGGCCGGTTTCTTTCCGGTGATGATGTTCGGGCTGCCGGCGGCGGCGCTGGCGATGTATCACGCCGCACCCAGGTCGCGTCGGGCGCAGGTCGGCGGATTGTTGCTGTCGCTGGCGCTGACCGCCTTCCTGACCGGTGTCACCGAGCCGATCGAATTCTCCTTCATGTTCCTGGCGCCATTGCTGTATGCCATGCATGCGGTGCTCACCGGCATCTCGATGGCGGTAATGAACATGCTCGACGTCAAGCTCGGCTTCACCTTCTCGGCGGGGGCATTCGATTACGCGCTCTCCTACGGCCTTTCGACCAACGGCTGGATGATGATCCCGGTCGGCCTGATCTACTTCGTGCTCTATTACGTCGTGTTCCGCTGGGCGATCGTGCGCTTCGACCTGCCGACGCCGGGGCGCGAGCCGCAGCTGGCCAGCGCCTCCGCCTCCGCCCCCGTCGGCGCCGGGGCAGGCGAGCGCGGCCCGGCCTTCGTCAAGGCGCTGGGCGGCGCGGCCAACCTGGTCAGCGTGGGCGCCTGCACCACGCGCCTGCGTCTGGTGACGAATGACGACAGCGCCATCGACGAGCCGAGGCTCAAGGCGCTCGGCGCGCGCGGCATCCTGCACTTGCGCGGCGGCGGACTGCAGGTGATTCTGGGACCGATCGCCGACGCCGTCGCCGACGATATCCGTATCGCGGTACGCGACCACGGCAAGACGCTCGAGACCCCGGCGGCGGCCGCGAGCGACGCCGCGCTCAGCGACGCCAGATTGGACGAGGACTCCCGCCGCGCATGGCTCGCGGCGCTGGGGGGAGCGGACAACATCCGCAGCATCGCTGCCGTGGCGGCGACTCGCCTACGCCTGGAGTTGGCCGAACGAGATCGACTCGATGAGACTGCGCTGAACTCGTTGGGCACCGCCGGTATTCAACGGCTCGAGAGTGGCGTGATTCATCTGGTGGTCGGGCGCCAGGCGGATGCGGTTGCTGCCGGGCTTCGCCCGGAGCTGTAAGCAGAAACAGCTTTGAGCCATAAGGAAACCAGCTTTAAGCCATAAGCTTTAAGCTGTAAGAAAGGCCAAAAACGGAAAAGCCAGGTCAAAACCGTTTGTTTCACTGGGAGACGGTGGTTGCGTCCTGGCTTACGGCTTACGGCTTACGGCTTACGGCT
>NZ_PZJU01000004.1:84066-148530 GCF_003206715.1 Salinicola peritrichatus
ATCGATGCGTTGACGCGTGACACGCTGCGGGCGCTATCGGCTCAGGGGCACGTGATCGCGCTGGCTTCCGGGCGCCACTACCAGGATATCGCCGCGATCCGCCGCCGGTTGGAGATCCCGGCGTGGATCATCAGCAGCAATGGCGCACACGTGCACGATGCCGACGATCGGGTGGTCAGCGAAACCCTGGTGCCGACCGAGCTGGTCAAGGCGCTGGTGGCGCTGCCGAGGCCGGAGTCGGTGCGGCTCAATCTCTATACCCGGGATCGCTGGTTGATCGACGCCGAAGCGCCGGAACTGCTGCCGTTGCATGCGATGACCGGATTTACCTACCAGGTCGACGACATGCGCGATCTTGAGCGTGAACATGTCGGCAAGGTACTCTACATCGGCGAGCCGGCCTTGCTGACGCCGCTCGAACGGACGCTGCGCGAGCGCTACGGCGAGGCGCTGCATATTACCTATTCGGCGGCCGACTCGCTGGAGGTGATGCAGCGGGGCGTCAACAAGGCCACGGCCTTGAGCCGGGCGCTGGCGGCGCTGGATCTGCCGGTGGAAAAGACGCTGGCGTTCGGCGACAACTTCAACGATATCGAGATGTTGACCCTGGCCGGCCACGCCTACGTCGTCTCCAATGCCCATCCCGAGGTGATCGACCAGTTGCCGTTCGCGGAGCGCATCGGCGCCCACCACGAGGCGGCGGTGGCGCAGACGCTGCGTCGGTTCTTCGCTCTCGATTGATTAGGGCGGTCTCAGCCTCGATGGCAAGTCTATTTTGGCCGTAGCGGCTGATTTTGGCTCGGCAAGTTCACCACTGGCCTAGCTTTAACCACCCTTTTGCTCGTTATTGTGAAGGGCAAGCCCCTCACACTCCCCCTTTTGACGCCACAGAACGGCAGACTCTGAACGCTTGATCGCTGAACTCGGGTCGGCGCGAAAGGGCATCCCTGCCCAACGCGCCTCTTGCGACATCCCTGTCGCAAGACCCGGTTCCTCGCTCATCGTTCAGCGCCGTTCTGGAGACGTCATTAAGGTAGAATTCAATGTGGTGGCTTGAGTAGTCTTTGACCGCTCGGGCGGCTCTCAATTCGTCTTCGAGGCGTCGTCCAGGCGCCGCAGTTGCTGCCATACCTCGCGCCGAAGATCGGCCAGTCGGGGCTGTTCGTCGCGTTCGAACGCGACCGGGCGGATGGTGCGCATGGCGCGCAGGCCGAGTCGCGCGGTCAGTAGCCCGGCGCCCAGTCCTTGGCCGGCACGGGTCGAGAGCTTGGCGGCCAGATTCATCGACAGCAGATCCATGCCGGCGTCGCCGATCATCTCGCTGGCGCCGGCGAACGCCATGTTGCGCAGCACTTCCCGAAATAGCCGCAGACGGCTGGCATAACCGAGCTGCAGGCCATAGAGCGCGGCGATACGATCGAGCATGGCGATGTTGCGCCAGGCCATCAGCGACATGTCGACCAGCGTCAGCGGGCTGACCGCGACCATCACCGCGGTTTCCCCCGACATGCGGGTCACCAGGCGGCGGGCGGCCTGGTCGCGTGGGCGCAGCACGTGATGGGCGAGCAGCTCGCGGGTCTCTTGAGCGCTGTGGTGGGATTGATGCGCGCGCAGGAACGCCTGCCAATGCGGGTGATCCTTGGACAGCCTCATCTGGCTGCGCAGTTCATCGGCCAGCGCCATGGGGTCGTCGGCGGTGGAACCGTTGTCGCCATCGACCCATTCGTCGTCGAGTCGCTGACGCAGACGAGCGTGTCGACGCAGCTTGCGCAGTCGCCAGAGTTCGCCGAGCAGCGCCTTGCCGCCAAGCCCGATCGCCAACAGCCCGACCGCGCTCCAGGCGCCCGCGAGCCAGTCACCGCCGAGCGTCGAGACATAGAGTGTCCGGACGGCTTCGACAGTGCCCAGACCGAGCGCGCCACCCAGCACCGCGAGCAGCCCCCAGCGCCGCTTCCTGGGCGGTGCGATGGCCGCATCCAGGGCCGGAGAGGAGGCTTCCTCGGGCTCCGCCATCGGCTCGGAGGCCTGGTCGGGGAGATAGCTGCGCGCGCCTTTCAAGGTTCCATCGGACAAGGCGTCGCCGTCGATGTCGCCAGGCGGGTCATCGAGCGTGAAACGCTGTCCGGGCCGAGGATCGCTCATCTCAGTTTGTCTCCCAATAGCCACTCCAGCGCCGCGTCCATGCGAATATGAGGCAGGGCGGTATCGCCGCTCCGTGGTGGACGGAAGGCGGTGAAGGCGAAGCCCTGACGCTGCCAGAAGTCGGGGCTGGGCAGCTTGGCCGGAACGTCGCCGGGGTAGAGCAGCAGCGGTTCGTTATCCAGGCCATGACCGCGCAGCGCGGGCAGCCGTTTGCCGTTGTCCTCGACCTCGCGATTTTCGGTGGCCCGAATCGAGGCCAGCGAAAAGCCGCGTACCGGCACGTCGGCGTAGCGCAGATCCTTGAGCGGTTCGGCCAGCAGCGCCTCGAGCAGCGCGACCAGATTGGCATGCTGATCCGGCGTCACGTGGTCGGCCTTGGTGGCGGCGATCGCCAGGCGGTCGATACGCGGCGAGAACAGCCGGTTGAGCAGGCTGCGCTTGCCGTAGTCGAAGCTCTTCATCAGCGTCGCCAGGGCGCGGGAGAGATCTTCGAAACGTTCCGGACCGGCATTGAGCGCGCCGAGCACGTCGACCAGCACGATCTGGCGGTCGAAGCGACGAAAGTGTTCGCGATAGAAGGGCTTGACCACGTGCTGTTGGTAATAGCGAAAGCGCTTGGCCAGCGTCTGGTAGAGGCTCGACGACGGCAAGGCTTCCAGCGACTGGCGATCTTCCGTATCGATACCGGGGAGCGGGAAGAATTGCAGTACCGGCGCGCCCTGTAGATCACCGGGCAGCAGGAAACGCCCCGGTTGCAGATGCGAGAAGCCGGCCGCCCGGGCCTGGCGCAGCGAGGACGCATAGAGGTCGGCGAGCTCGGCCAGGCGTGCCTCGTCGACCGTCTCGTCGGGCCGGTGCGCGGCGACGGCCCGTCGCCACTCGGCGGCAAAGCGCTGGCGCTCCGGACCCATCGCTTGCATCTGGGCCTCGCTCCAAGCGAGGAAATCATGCTCCAGCAGCGGCAGGTCGAGCAGCCATTCGCCGGGGTAGTCGATCAGGTCCAGCGTCAGGGTGGCGGTATCGCCCAGCAGGCCGCGGGCTCGCCGGGTCTTGTAGCGCAGCTGCAGGCGCAGCTCGCTGATGCCGCGGGTGGGCTCCGGCCAGTGGGGCGGTGTCGAGGCCAGCGCCGACATCGCTTCGTCGTAAGGAAAGCGCGGGATGCCCAGGTCCGGCTGCGAGACGCGCTGGGCGCCGAGCAGGCGCGATTCCCTGGCCGCTTTCAGCAGGTCGAGGCGGGCATCGATGCCGGCATGGCGCAGCTGGTTGACCAGTGACGTCAGAAAGGCCGTCTTGCCGGCGCGCGACAGCCCCGTGACGGCCAGGCGCAACTGGCGGTCGCGGCCGCGGTCGATCAGGTTCTGCAGTTCGTGGGTCAGGTGTCGGCGCATCGCCTCTTTTCCGAAGAAAGCCTATCCGCATGTTAACCGAAATGTGCGGGCAAACCGGCAAGGATAGCGATGACAACCTGATCGAGGGAAGAGGGAAGAGCTATGGGTTGCGGGCTATGAGCCACGAGCAGGGAGTTGCCAGCCGGAAGCGTCGGCCTTCATGCTACCGAAGCCGCTCTCGATGAACCACCGAAGCCCCATGGCGTGGGGCTTCGGTTGTCGGCGCGGCGAGCGTCAGTGGGCGAAAGCGAAGTAGATCGCGAACACCAGCACCAGCAGCACAATGCCCACCGGTACGGCGCCCTTCCAGGGAGTAAGGTCTACGGCCTTGACGTCCTCGTGCACCCAAGCCTCGCGACGCGGGGCGACCTTGCCGATCAACAGCATGCCGAGCACCAGTATGACGAACACGCCGGCGACGAAGTGATACTGGTTGGTGAATTCGAGAATGCCGTTGAACGGCGGCACGAAATAGCCCAGCGCAATCAATATGATGCCGCCGATCAGGCCGAAGATCGCCGCCGCTTCCGGCACCCGCTTGGTCAGCAGGCCGACGATCACCACGGCAAGGATCGGAATGAAGTAGATGGCGTTCATCGTCTGCAGGTAATCGAACAGGCTGTCCTGGCCGGCCAGCAGCGGGGCGATCGCCATCGAGGCGACAGCCATGATCCAGCCGAAGACCTTGCCCGCATTGACCACTTGCTGTTCGCTGGCGTCCTTCTTGAACACCGCCTTGTAGATACCCAGGCTGAACAGGGTCGTGGTGCTGTTGAGCGCGGAGTTGAACGACGACAGGATGGCACCGACCATGACCGCGGCGAAAAAGCCGGTCAGCCACGGCGGGAGCAAGTGGAAAACCAGGTAGCCGTAGGCCTGGTCGGCGGCGATGCCATCATCGGCGTAGAGCTGATAGGCGATGATGCCGGGCAGCACCAGGTAGAGCGGACCCAGAAGCTTGAGGAAGCCGGTCAGCAGGACGCCCTTCTGGCCTTCGGAGAGGCTTCTGGCGGCGAACGTACGCTGGATGATCTGCTGGTTGGTGGCCCAGTAGAACAGGTTGATCAGGAAGACCCCGGTGAACAGCGTGGGCCAGGGGACTTGCTGATCCGGTCGGCCGAGGGAGTTGAGCCGTCCGGGCTGTGCTTCCTGAATCGCGTGCCAACCGGCGGCGATGCCGTTGCCGTCACCGACGGCGTTGAGACCGAGATAGACGATCAGGAAGCCGCCGACCAGGAGACCGATCGCATTGATGGTATCGGAGACGGCGACCGTGCGCAGGCCACCGAAGAGCGCATAAACCGCACCGATCAAGCCGACCCCCCAGACCGTCAGCCAGAGCAGCGTGGTATTGGACTCGATGCCGGTCAGCACCGGCAGGTCGAGCATGCCCTGCAGGCCGACGGCGCCGGAGTAGAGAATGATCGGCAATAGGATGACGGCGTAGGCGACCAGGAAGATCACGTTGCAGATCAGCTGGGTGGTCGGCCCGAATCGCTCCTGCAGCAGCTGCGGCACCGTGGCGATACCGCTGCGTAGGAAGCGCGGCAGGAAGAACAGCGCCAGCAGCACCAGCGCGACCACCGCAACCACTTCCCATGCCATGACGCTCAGACCATCGGCGAACGCGGAGCCGTTCAGTCCGACCATCTGCTCGGTCGACAGGTTGGTCATCAGCAGCGACCCGGCGATCAAGGGGAAGCTGAGATTGCGTCCGGCGAGAAAATAACCGCGCGTATTGCTGAGATCGTCACGGTGCGTGATGCGCCAAGTGATCAAGGCGACCAATCCCGTGAAGAAGAGAAACGAGATTAGAGTCCATGCATGCATAGGAGTGTCCTTGTTGAATGCATCCCAGTGGCGGCTGGGGTGAAGGTAGCCGCCACGTTACCTGCGGCAGTTTTAGTTAATTAACGACGAAACGCCATTCGCCATTTGTCTGACATAGCCTAGTCAATGTGTAGGCGTTTGCGCCCGACGCTGAACCTCAGCGGACATTCGCGACGAAACGGGGAGCAAGGCCAGGGCGCACGCCGTTCAATCGTCTATCGGCAACTCCGTTGCCGTCATCGCAAGGTGGCAACTGCCACTCAGTGCAACGACGTAGGTCGCCTCGAAACGATAGAGGGTGTACCAGGCGCGACGGACAAGCGGTGTGAGCGATTGACAGCGCGTTTCGAAGCGCCGGCGCAATGCCAGGTCGTCATTGAAATCGAAGGCGGCCGGTAAGCCCCGGCGATAGAGATCCTGATACCCCCACCAGTAAAAGCCGTCGAGATAGCGGAAGATCAGCTCTTCGATCAATGGATGCGCGGCGATGGCGTTACGCGTTGCGCGGGTATAAGGAAGCGCCCCATCGATAACCAGCGGTGCCGCCTCGGGCTGTGTGGTGAGGTCGTCGATCAGGCGCATCGACACGTAATCGGCAAACAAGGCTTGCTGGCGCTGAGCGTTGCCGTAGGCATAGGAGAGCGTCAGCGGCATGCCGAGAGCGACGATGACCAGCGGCCAGCCGGCCCATGGCCAGCGCGAACGACCTATCCAGCGCAGCACGCAGAACAACAGACCCGCATAGAGCGCGCCGAAGCCGATCATCACCCGCGGCCGCCAGATGGGGTCCGCCAACGCCGCCAGAAAGCCCAGACCCGCTAATGGCAGAAAGAGGATTACCAGGATCAGCACCGGCAGCCCCGCCCATTGGCGACGCTTCGAGGTTTCGATGACCAGCCAGATGATCGTCACCGTCGCCAGGCCAAGCACTAGCCACCACGTCAGCGAGTCGAGCTGGAGCGCGGCGTAGCGCCAGAAACGCAAGGTCTGTTCAAAGATATTGGCCGGCAGCATCGCGGCGGGCGCGAGCATGCTGTGCGCCAGGCTATAGTTGCCGCCGACCAGCCAGTTCGATATCCCTTTCGAGAGGAACAGGGCGATGACGCCAATGACCAAGGCGCCAAGTTGCCTGGACCACGCCGGCCGCCCCGTCTGCGCCACGCTCAGGGCCACGTGAAAGGCGAGCAGAACGAAGTAGACGTTGGCTGCCGGTTGATAGAAAAGCAGCGCGGCGAGTACGCCGGCACCGCCCGCTGCCCAGCGAAAACGGGCCTGCCAGCGCCTGCCGTCGCGCGGATCCAGGGCACAGGCGATGCCGACCACTGCGCTGGCCAGCGCCAACGACATCGGCAGGGCGTCGAAACGGTAGGAGAGGTTCTGTAGAAAGAAAGGCTGTACGACCAGAATCAGCATTGCTACCCAGGCATAGCCGGTATCGAATGCCTCGAGACGCCGCCGCCAGAGCAGGATCGCACAGGCCAGCGCGGCTAAACCCAGCCACAGGGGAAGGGGAGCCAGATCGGCTAGGCGAGGCCCGCCGTTGAGGATCAGCATGACCAGGCTGGAGAGCGGACGACCGTTGGAAACCCAGCCCATTTCACCGTGGAAGCTGCGCCAGATATCGTCGCGGTAGAGGCGGTCGGCATGGATCAGGGGGTAGCTGAAAACGACCAGATACGCCATTATGCCCAGCCAGCGGCGTAACCGGGGTGTCATCATCATATATTGGGCCCGAATCGATACGCATGTCGTGTCATTGTTCATGGGGCCCACCGGCGGCGAGCCGGGACTGCGAGGGTAAGGGCTGTGACCCCAGTCTTTCCCTGTCAGCAGTGTAGCGTATGCTAGACTGCGGCTGTACGAAGCACGGAGGCTTCTCTATCCCGTCCCCGTCGCTCTTCATCGCAAGTTATGACCGCGTTGCCGCTCTTGGGCAGCGTGGTACCGATTTTCGGCACGGCTTCGAACGGTTTGAGCTTGTTGATACCGGCCAAGATAGTCAGACAGGAGTATTAGAGTGAGTGCATCGATCCGGCGAAGTAACCTTGAAAAACGCAAGGCGCTTCTTCCGGTGGTGGCCCTGACCGGGCTGCTACTTAGCGGTATCGCCCAGAACGTGTTGGCTTTCGGTTTCGACGATGTCGCCAAGAAGGCAGAGGATCTTTCCCAGCAGGGTTATAGCGAACCGGAGCGAAACCTCCCCGATGAATTGCGCAACTTGGATTATGCTCAATACGAGCAGATCCAGTTCAAGCGCGACCGTGACGTCTGGAGCGGTGATGGAATGCCTTTTACGCTGAGCTTCTTCCACGAGGGGATGCACTACGATAGCGCGATTCAATTGCACAGCGTGGACGATCAGGGGGAGGTGCACGATTTTGCCTACAATCCAGATGATTTCACCTATGGCAACCTGGAACTGTCCGATGGCGTCAAGAACAGCGATGACCTGGGTATTGCCGGCTTCAAGGTGAATTACGCGCTCAACGATGCCGATCGCAAAGACGAGACCATGGTGTTTCTGGGGGCGAGTTACTTTCGGGTCGTCGGCAAGGATCAGGTCTACGGCGTCTCCGGTCGCGGTCTGGCGGTAGATACCGGCCTGCCTTCCGGCGAAGAATTTCCGCGCTTCAAGGAGTTCTGGGTCGTCAAACCGAGCCAGAGCAGTCAATACCTGACGATCTTCGCGCTGCTCGATTCGCCCAGTCTCACCGGTGCCTATCGCTTCGTGCTGCGACCCGGCGCCGATACCGTCGTCGATGTTAAGTCGCGACTGTTCTTGCGTCGTCCGGTCGAGAAGCTGGGCATTGCGCCGCTGACCAGCATGTATCTGTTCGGTCCCGAGCAGCCTTCTTCCTCTCTCAACTATCGCCCGGCGATTCACGACTCCAATGGTCTCTTGATCAGCGACTCCCAGAATGGCTGGACCTGGCGTCCGTTGGCCAACCCCGCCAAGTTGATGATCAACGAGCAGACGACACCGCGCCTGCGCGGCTATGGCCTGATGCAACGCGGTCACGACTTCGACGATTATCAGGATCTTGAAAGCCGTTACGACCTGCGTCCGAGCGCCTGGATCGAACCCCAGAACGAGTGGGGGGCGGGCAAGATCGAACTGATCCAGATTCCGACGCCCAACGAGACCAACGACAACATCGTTTCCATGTGGTTGCCGGAATCCGCGCCCGAGCCGGGCTCGCCGCTGGATTACGATTATCGTTTCACCGTCACCAAGAACGAAAGCCGCTACGTCGACCCGTCACTGGCCTGGGTCGCGCAGACGCGCCGTTCGCAAGGGGAAGTGCGCAAGGACAATCTGGTACGCGAGGCCGATGGTTCCCTGGCATTCATCGTCGACTTCGATGGGCCTTCGCTCTCCGGGCTCGGCAGCGATGCCAACATCAGTGTCCAGGCCAGTGTCGGCGACAACGGCGAACTGGTCGACAGCCGCGCCGTGCCCAACCCGGCCACCGGCGGCTGGCGCGTGTTCGTCAAGGTCAAGCGCAGCGACAACAGCCAGTCGTTGGATATCCGTGCCCATCTCAACAAGGGAGATCAGCGGGTCTCCGAAACCTGGTACTACCGGTTGCCGGCCAATGGCTGAAGCGATGTCCTCACAGCGGTTGGCGTCGGCCGAGCATTATCTCGAACGGCTGGCGCTGGAGGCACAGGATCGTGAGGAGCGGCGCAAGCTGTTGGCGAGCGACCTGGACACTCACGACATGGCGACGCTGCATGCGGCGCTGGGCGGTCACGAGGTGGACCCGGAGGATCCCGCGGCACAGTCGGTTGGGCGCCGGTTGGCGCTGGCCTATGCGGAACCGCCGCTCGCGCCGCCCGACGTGTTGACCACCGACGAGCAGGGCATCACCCGGTTGCAGACCGCGCCACCGATGCGGCGAACGCCGCTGGCACCGGAAGCCTGGTCCACCAACCCGTTCGTGCGTTTCGGTCAGCGCATGAAGAACTGGGCCGATCGCGGTTTCCGCCGACGTCAACGGGAATCCAAGCCGACACCACGTTGGCAGTGGATCGCCACGGCTCGACGCTGGGTGCTGCTGGTCCTGATCTTCGGCCAGAGCGCCATTGCCGCCAATCAGATGCGAACCGTACTGCCGGGGCAAGGAGAGCAGTGGCTCGAGATCGCCATTCTCGCCCTGTTCGTATTGCTGTTCGCCTGGGTTTCCGCGGGATTCTGGACAGCGTTGATGGGCTTCTTTCAGTTGCTGCGCGGCAAGGACCGCTACGCCATCGATTCGGAAGTCGGCGACGCGCCGATTCCCGATGATGCGCGCACGGCACTGTTGGTCCCCATCTGCAATGAAGACGTTCCCCGGGTTTTCGCCGGCGTTCGCGCCACCATCGAATCGCTGCGCCATAGCGGTAACGATCGTCACTTCGATGTCTTTATCCTGAGTGATACCTACGATCCCGACATCGCCATCCAGGAGACTCACGCCTGGCTGACGTTGTGTCGCGATCTGGGGGCCTTCGGCCAGGTCTTCTACCGGCGTCGTCAGCGCCGTGTGAAGCGCAAGAGCGGCAACCTCGACGATTTCTGTCGTCGCTGGGGGGCGCTATACCGCTACATGCTGGTACTCGATGCCGACAGTGTCATGAGTGGCGCCTGCCTGACGCGCCTGGTGCAGATGATGGAGGCGCATCCCAGCGCGGGTATCGTGCAGACGGCGCCGAGAGCCTCGGGACGCCTGAATCTCTACGCGCGGATGCAGCAGTTCGCCACCCGCGTCTATGGGCCGCTGTTTACCGCCGGCCTGCACTTCTGGCAGTTGGGGGAGTCCCACTACTGGGGACACAACGCGATCATTCGTATGGCGCCGTTCATGCGCCACTGCATGCTGGCGCCGCTGCCCGGCAAGGGCTCGATGTCCGGGGAGATTCTTTCCCACGATTTCGTCGAGGCTGCGCTGATGCGTCGCGCCGGCTGGGGGGTATGGATCGCCTACGAGCTGGAGGGCAGCTACGAGGAGATGCCGCCCAATCTGCTCGATGAACTCAATCGCGATCGGCGCTGGTGTCACGGCAACCTGATGAACTTCAGACTGTTTCTGTCCAAGGGGATTCATCCGGTGCACCGCGCGGTCTTTTTGACCGGGCTGATGTCCTATATCTCGGCACCGCTATGGTTTCTGTTCCTGGTGTTGTCGACGGCGTTGCTGGCGGTGCATACCCTGAGTACGCCCAACTACTTCCCGGAACCGGGAATGATGTTTCCGGTCTGGCCGCAGTGGAACCCGACGCTGGCGGTAAGCCTGTTCGGTGCCACGGCGACGCTGCTGTTCCTGCCCAAGGTACTGAGCGTGGTGGTAGTGTGGATCCAGGGTAGCCGGCAGTTCGGTGGGCCATTCAAGGTACTTCTCAGCATGGTGCTGGAGTCGCTCTTTTCGATGGCCTTGGCTCCGGTGAGAATGCTGTTCCATACGCGCTTCGTGTTGACTTCGGTGATGGGGTGGGCGATTCAGTGGCGCTCGCCGTCGCGGGAAAACAGCGATACCACCTGGGGTGACGCGATCCGCAATCACTGGAGCCAGACGGTGATCGGTGCCGTCTGGGCGACCGGAGTCTACTTCATGGAGCCGACCTTCCTGTGGTGGTTGTCGCCGATCGTCGGCGCCATGATGCTGTCGATTCCGGTGTCGGCACTGTCGAGTCGGGTGTCGTTGGGGAGCGCATGCTTCCGAGCACGCCTGTTCCGGATTCCGGAGGAGACCCATCCGCCACGCGTGCTGCGCCGGATGGTGCGTCATCTGCGAAGGATGAATACCGCCGCGCCCACCCCGCATTTCGTGCAGGTCGTGGTCGATCCGGTATCGAACGCGTTGGCAACGGCATTGGGGACCGCCCGACATGCGCATGCCGAGCCGCTCAGGCGGCGTCGGCAGGAGCGGGTGACTCGAGCCGTCGAGCAGGGACCTGCTTCGATGAACAATCTCGAGCGGCTGGCGTTCCTGGACGATCCGGTAATGATGTCGCAACTGCATTTCCGCGTCTGGGACGATCCCGGGGCGCATGCGAGCTGGCACCAGCATGGCTTGCCGTCGCGTGAGTCGCTGCGGGTAGCGTCATTCAATTGAATAAAAGAAGGCTGTCCCCGGAACGGGCCGGTTTTGTTTGTCGGCCCGTTGCCTTCATGTATCGAAGTTTGCATGAATGGTGGCTACGCTTGGAGAGTCAGCATCGGATTGGCTGCGCAAGATGTTCATCGATAACGGGAATCAAGGAGTGACGCAATGGGCTTTATTCTGTGGCTGATCATCGGCGGGATCGCCGGTTGGATTGCCGGCAAGATCATGCGCGGTGGCGGTTTCGGCATCTTGGGCAACATCGGTGTCGGGATCGTCGGCGCAGTGATCGGGGGATTTCTGTTCAGTCTGCTGGGACTCTCCTCCAACGGCTTCATCGGCTCGCTGGTGGTGGCGACCATCGGCGCGATCATCCTGCTCTGGGTGGTCGCGAAGATCAAAAAAGCCTAGATTTTCGATTTGTGTGAGGGCCGCGCTAATGCGGCCCTCTCATGGGCATGATCTACGTATCCTTGGCAGGGAATCAGGTACACTAGCGCCTTTTGACGGCCAGGGACCTGCAAGGAATGCCTGATTCAACGACCGCCACGCGCAAGGAACGATTCATTGGCCTGGAGTGGTTGCGTTTTCTGCTCGGTCTTTACATCGTTATTTTCCACACCCTGCACAACTACCCATCGATTCGTGCCTGGTCGCACTTCGTTACCGATATCGGTTTCTTTTCCACCAGCGCCTTCTTCGTGCTTTCGGGTTTCCTGCTGACCCACGTCTACCTCGACGCCAATCAGCGCATGCGCGAGCCGGCCAAGAGCTTCTGGCTCAAGCGCTTCTCGAATCTCTACCCGATTCATATCGGCTCGTTGATCCTGGCGATGAGCGTCTCGGCACTGGTCGGCTATCTGGCGATCGCTCCCGGCGATAGCGACATCTCGCTGCGATTCGTGGTCTACGACGTCAACAACGATATCGGTCAGCTCGACTGGAAAAGCCTCAACCACACCATGAGTCCGCTGGAAACCGGCATCAATCTGCTGCTCAATTTCACACTGCTGCATGCCTGGAATCCGCTCTACCTGACCTTCAATCCGCCGTCCTGGTCGATTTCCGCCCTGTTCTTCTTTTACCTGACGTTTCCCTGGCTGGCACCCAGGCTGCGTCGCGTGATGCATCCGCGGCGTGCGATCCTGCTGGTCAACCTGATCTACCTGCTGCCGCCGATCGTGGTCATTCTCACCACCGATTACGGCGTACCGGAGACCGGCATTCTTCATCGCAACCCGCTCATCCGGTTGCCGGAATTCGCCGCTGGCATCCTGCTCTATACTTTCTACGCCCAGCGTAAGGCCAAGGGGCGCTCGATGTCGGCGGGGCAGTGCTGGCTGGCGCTGCTGGGCGTCGCCGCCAGTATCGCCATCGCGCTTTATCTGCTAGGTCGCGGTCATGCCTGGTACTATGTGTTACACAACGGATTGCTGTTGCCGGCCCAGTTGATACTGATCTACGTCGCTGCGCAGTGGGGCGAGCCTCACAGTCGCCGGCTCAAGCGCTGGGCAGCCAGGCTGGGTGGCGCTTCGCTGCCGATGTTTGCGCTTCACGTGCCGCTCTATGCGGTCTTTTCCCGTGTCGAGCGCGTGCTCTCCGGGCAGCCGGAGCGCTGTCTGACGGATTTTCGGGGTTGTCTGTCTGCGGCCGGCGAACTCCATCTCTGGCTCTATCCGTTGTTTCTGCTGCTGACCGTACTCTTCTGTATCGTATTCCAGGAGCAGTTCGTGGTCAGGGTGCGCCGCTTTCTGCTGCGCCATCTGCTCAGGCAGACCCCGAGCTCTCATACCGACAAGTTGAGCTGAGCCGGACGAGAGCGGTTCCGACCTGGACCCCCAGGCCGGGCCTGCCCGTCGGCGCGAGGAATGCTTTCCGCTATACTATGTCGCCTTGAAATGGGGTCGCCTTGAAATTAGGGCCGCCTCCCCGAACCCAGCCGGCTCTGCTGGTGGCGGTCGTGTTGTTTTCCGACAAGAGGTCTCTTTTTTGCGCGAACTCCTCGTCCAGTGGTGGGCTCAGCAACTGACGCTCTGTGGTTGGCCCAAGGTTGGCGATCCCCGCCAGGCGCTTCCGCGCGAACTTGCCCTGGAGCGCCTGGCCTCGCTCGGTATCGGCGAGCGGGACGAGTTCGCCTGGCGGCTGTGGGAAAGCGTAACCGATATCCAGGAGCCTTCGCTCTCGCGGTTGGCGTCGCTCGAATTGCTGGCTCTGGGCAGTGTGGCCGGATGGAGCGATCAGCGCACCGAGATGGCATGGTTGGCGCATCTGGCTCAGCTGATCGTCGGCGATTGCCCGTCGCTGAGGCGTTGGATCGACGATCTGGCGCGCTTGGACGATCCGGCATTGGATGCGGCAGGCCATGAACTCGCGCTAGCGGAACGCCAAGGGCGCACAGTGAGTTGGGCGGCGCTGAAGCGTCATGTCGGCGAACGCGACACGGCGATCGTCGAAGCGCTGTGGAGCGATGACCTCTGGCGTGCCCGAGCCGCCTTTGCTCCCGTACTCCGTTGGCCTTTTTCTCCCGATGAGATCGAGAGCCGAGAGCAGCGCCGCCTGCTGCGGGAAGAGCTCGAGATCGACGGGAGGGACCAGCTCATCGAGACGCTCCATTGGCTGGCCTGCCAGGGACATCGGCATGGCTGGGAGATGGATGCGGTGAGATTGGCGCGTGAAGGGGAGCCGGCAGTCCGAGAATGGCTGGCGTCGTTGGGAGATCAGCAGGATTACGGACGGGTACTGGTCCGTTTCCTGGTCGACGAAGAACCGTTCGAATGGGCGGCCTGGGACTGGCTGCGGCTGATCGATCAAGCCTACCTGGGATTCTGCGCCGGTTGGCTCACGGTCGAAGAAGCGGAGCATTTTGCCGCTCACGGCGTTGACCTGCTGCAGCAGCGCTATTCGGACTGGCACGCGGTAGCGCATGCCTATCAGCGGGGGCGCAGTTTGTTCGAGGGCCGGGATCTGCGTCCGGATTTCGATGCCGACTGGGCACGCTTGCTGGAAATGCCCGAGAGCCCGTGGGCTCTGCCGCTGGCCGAGAGTCTCGACGAAGAGCGGCGCCGAGCTGCACGCCGGACGGTACGGGAGCGCCATGTTTCGCCGGATGCCTGGATCCTGGCGATTGCCGCCGTGCGCGAGCCGGATCTGGTGCAACGTCGCCGTCTCGATGAAACGCTTGGAATGACGCGGCGTGAGGATGCCGAGCGTTATCTCGACGATGTGCTGGGGCTGCGGCGCGAGGAGGGAATCTCGGGGCTGGCCCGTTTCTGGATGCCGGCCCAGGCGCACCATCTCAATCAGCTGGCGGCCGATGCACTGCATGCCGCGGGCGCTTCGTCCGGCGCAGGGGATCGTGGTCGGCAGCGGCGGTTGGCGAATTGCGCGAACCATGCGGCGACGATCGTGATGGCCGAAAAATATGCCTTCTACCTGCTGATGGCCGCTGACAGCGGGCGCTATTCCCATGCGGACATCCAGGCACAGGCGCAGTCGTTATGCGATGTATTGAGCCGGTTCTATCCCGATGCGTCGCGACTGCTTGCGGCCTGGTCGGCGTGGGAAGCGGTGTTGAGCCAGGAGAATGCACCCGAGGAAGGCCCGCTCAAGGACGATATCGATTGGCATCTGCGCGATCCCGGCTCGCCGTTCCACTGGCTGACGCCGTCGAAGGGACTCACCTGGCACGAGCCCGGGCCACGGCCGACACTGGCACAATTTACCGCTGTCTCTCTTGCCGGTCCGCTCAACGAGGCGGCATGGCAGATGCCACAGCCGCTGGCGTTCGAGGACCGGCGCGCCCTGCAGGAGTGGATCGAACACCAATATGCGCTGCAGGGGGCGCCAGGGCTCGTCGATTTCCTCGATTTCCTGGTCGATGCGGGTGATCGTCAGGAGTACCAGATCAATTACGCTCCCTATACCCTCAACCGTCCGCGGCTGGAAGAGGAGATCGCGATCCTCGAGTCGGGAGAATGCGCGGAGGAGGAGCGCATTCACCTGCAGAGGCTGCGACATGTGCGAGACAATGCGTGCCGTTGCAACGACGAGGACCTGACCGCCTGGGATATCGCGCAGCTGGTGGATCTGGCCATGGCCGGTCGCCAACTCGACTGGCTCGATGCCGGCGAGCTGGAGCATTATCTCAAGGCGGCAACCCGGTTGGCGGAACACCACTACGGCAGCTGGCAGGCCTATGCCGAAGGGCTTTACAGCGGATTCGGGTTCTTTATGGACGACACACCCGAGCGGGAGGCCTTTCTCGCACGCTTCCGCGAGGCATTGAATGCCTGGCTGACAGCGACGCCGTTGCTGGCGGGGCCGTGGGCCAGTCTCGACTTTCCGGGACGGTCGGGGCGTCACTGGACGCCCTTGCACGTGGATGTGTTGCCGGGGGAGCCGCACCGTCTGCATTGAGCGGTTTTTCGATGCCGCGTCCCTGGCGGAGCTTCGCTGCGCGAGGTTCGAGTCCGCTCCCGGCGATTTTGCGCCGCAGGGCTCGTCAAAGGCTTTTCAATGCCATATGATCCGTTTTGTGCCATGCCCACCAGCGAGACGCGGCGTGGCTTTTCTCCCAATTTTGATCTGAACGGTCGAGTATCGAGCCGAATGCTGGCCGCTTTGGCGGTGACACCTGCGGGCGGGTGTCACCACCACAGCGACTCAATTCGCCCGATGGCCCCGCCCAGGCCGCATGTGCCTGGGCGTGTGTCGTATGAGGCGACGCCCATGGCGGCTCACAGGCGAACGAGGTTGCGCTGAATGCTTAAACGCACGGCCCTGGGGTTGGCACTGGCATGGGTCATTACCGGTTGCTCGACCCCCGCACAACAACAGGTTAATGCACAGTACGCGCTTCCTCTGGCGCAATCCCGCACCGTTGCCGCTCATGGCGCGTCGAGCGCGCCGCAAACGGCCTTCTCGACGATGCACGATTTCCGTCCGTTGCGCGTCTCGCCGATGATCATTCGGGAGGCGCTGCTAGACGAGCACCGGCGTTGGGTAGGAACGCCCTATGCGCTGGGAGGCACGACGCATCGCGGGATCGATTGCTCGGCGCTGATGCAGCACATCTTCACCGAAGCGTTCTCGCTCGAGCTACCGCGAACGACCGGAGAGCAGGTACTGGAAGGCAGTCGAGTGGCGCGTGACCAACTGAAGGCCGGGGATCTGGTCTTCTTCCGTCCGCCGGGCATTTACAATCACGTCGGCGTCTATGTTGGCGATGGGTATTTTCTGCACGCTTCGACGTCGCAAGGCGTCAAACTGTCCCGTCTCGACAATGTCTATTGGAAACGCTACTACTGGCAGGCACGCCGGCCGATGGAGCGCACACAGCTGGCGCAGCGGGCCGCGCTGGCCAGTGAAGGGTGACTGTCCGTGCAGATTGAAAACGACAAGAAGATTAAAAGAGATTAAAGCGATTCAAGAAAAGGGCAGCCGATTGGCTGCCCTTTTGCGTCGACGGTGTCGAGAGCGTGCGACCTTCAGCCGTCAATGCTGATGACCGCCTTCACCGTGAACGTGACCATGGGAGACTTCTTCCTGGGTCGCTTCGCGGACATCGGTAATTTCGACATCGAAGTTCAGCTTTTCGCCAGCCAGCGGATGGTTGCCGTCGACGGTCACGGTGTCGCCTTCGACCTTGGTGACGGTGACCATCAGCGGGCCTTCCTGGGTCTGCGCCTGGAACTGCATGCCCGGCTGTACTTCGTCGACACCCTGGAACGCATCGCGCGGGACTTCCTGCACCAGCGCCGGCTGGACCTCGCCGTAGCCTTCGCTGGGCTCGACCGCTACCTTGAGTTTGTCACCATTGGCGCGACCCTCGAGCTGCTTCTCGAGCCCCGGAATGATGTTGCCCGCGCCGTGTAGATAGGTCAGTGGATCGCGACCCTCTGAACTGTCCAGCACTTCTCCCGCATCGTTGGTCAGTGTGTAGTGGAAGGCGACCACGGAGTTCTGGGCAATCTGCATCTGAAAAAACCTTTGCGTCTGTGCATGTCTTTCACATCCTAACGTGCCATGGCCTTTCTGTCAGGTCGCGATGGGGGATTCGCGGCTTGAGGTGCGACCAATTCTTGCGCGGATAGCCGCGGTTGCGCCTCAAGGAGGCTGTGAGTACCCTGCGAAAGAAGAAGAAACCGTGTTCCGAGGGTGAGGAGAAGTTTGTCATGACCGTGTTCATCGTATGGCTCATAGCCTTCGCCGTCGTGCTATTGCTGGCGCTCAAGGCGTGGGAAGGGGCCTTGGGCAATTTGGCCAAGCGCTGGCTTCCTGCCCAGCTCCAGGGAGATCCGGCTCAGGATCGTTGGGTATTCTCCATCGCCTTGGCGGTACTGGGGGCGACCTTCATCGTCAACCCGATTTCCATGTTGCTGACGCTGATTCTGTTGGCCGTACTCACTTGGATCGGCATGCGTCTGGCCGGCTGGGCGATGCGCAGGGCCAAGCTGCACTGACCCCGCTGCGACCGGTCGCAGGCGCGAGAGCGGCTTCAAATGCAATGGGCGATGTCATGGCATCGCCCGTTTTGTGACGTTCCGGTCCGAAGCGCTCAGAGCCAGGTCGATAGCGTGATCGAACCGAATTGATCGCTCTCGTCCTGCGACTCGAACTCATGGGTGCGCCACACGGCGCTATAGGTGAGCAGCCAGCGGTCCCAGGAGAGCGCCAGTCCGAGTTGGGCATCACCAACCCACGGTTTGCGGTCGACCGAGTGGCTGTCTTCGAAGGTATTGCCGTCGAGGAGCATGTTGTAGGCCATCAGGCGGCCTTCCAGATTGGCGAAAACGTACCAGTTGAAACCGCTGTTCTCCCTGAAGAACACCTGGCTGCCCTGAGAGGGGGAGACGGCTGGAATGCCGAAGCTCTTGTCGAGACCTTGGCCCAGACGCAGTCCCAGGCCGGATGCGGCATAGGTATACAGATTGCCGAGGGCGAAGCCGACCGACGGACCATATTCGGTCTCCAGCGAGCCGAACCGTCCTTGCTTCCACCATGCGGTTTCGTAAGCGACGTTGACGAACGGCTCGTTATTGAGCTGGTTGTGCCAGCCCTTGGGATCGTCGCTATCAATCAGGTGATGAAAGTTTTTCTGCACGGTCCTGCCGCCGGCGCCGGGACCGACGAGCCCGACATCGAAATAGAGCCCGGTGGTCCGACGCCAGCCGCTCAACTGCTCGTCATCGAACAGCGAGAGCCCGGCATAGAGAACGCCCGCGTAGGGGCGGTCATCGGCGATCAGATTGCGTTCATTGATATCGTTTGGCGTGTAGATCTGCTGACCGAAGCGATAGGAGGCGCCATCGAGAGCGGCCGCGCTCCAACCAGGCAGAGCGTCGGCAAGACTGCGTGTCCAGTGATCCCGGGACGGCTCGAACGACCAGTCGAGTTCGATGCCGTTGGTATAGTGGCCGTCATCGCCGTGGGCGAAAATGTCGTTTTCCGATTTGAGTGTCAGAAGACCTTCAGCCCATGCGCTGCTCGAAACCGCCGCCAGCGCGATGAGCGTGGCTGTCCGTGCCCAAGTGTGTCCCTTCATGTTTGCGTCTCGTTCCCTTTTCCCTTTTGTCTCGTTACCTTAAACGAAGCCGGTCTTGCAATACCTACAATAGCGTATGTAAAGGGCGGGTGACACTCGAAATTGGTATCATGCTAACGAAAACGGCGCCTCTGAGGCGCCGTCAGTCTACAGAAATGCGTTGCGTGATCAGTAGGGCGCGACACTGACGCTGGAGCCACTGGCGACCAGGCGAACGCGTTGGCCCACCTGCCAGTTGCGATCGGCTTTCTGCACCACGACGACGTTCTGGCCACTGTCCTGACGAATTTCGAGTTCGTAACCATCGACGCGGTCGGTGGCCTGCTGAATCTTGCTACCGGCGACGGTGCCACCGATAGCGCCGGCGGCGGTCGCGATGGTACGGCCCGAGCCGCCCCCCACCTGATTGCCCAGCAGCCCGCCAATCACCGCGCCACCGAGGCTGCCGAGAACGCTCTCGTCGTTGCCGCCCTGAATCTGTACCGGACGCACCGACTGAATGGTGCCATAAGTCACCGATTGGGCAGTTTCGGCCTGATTGCCGCGATAGACGTCACCGGAGTAGGTCGAGGTGTTGGTACAACCCGCCAGCGCCAGCATGCTCATGGCGAGGGCTGGGAAAATGAGTCGCTTCATGGTCAATCCTCCTGAAAATCCATCTTTGGCTTCATGCCAAGCATATTAAAACAGTGTTTCCGAACTCGTCCAGCGCTTCGTCATGGCAGCCGGCCCGGCTACAGTGTAGGAGGCGTTGACGGGCTTTGCCGTGGCCCGCAGTGAGAAACGCTAGTCCTCCTCATCGAACCCGCTCAGGCTGCCGCTGTCGACCAGCGTGGCCAGCAAGCGATCGGCGTCGGGGTACGCAAGCAGTGAGGCATCGATCATCGGGCTCGAGGTCAGGCGTTGCGCCAATGCCAGATCACAGACCATGGCGTCGCCGTCGACGAACAGCGTGGCGCGGGATTCGTCCAGTTGGCGCCAGGCGAAGCGCGACCCGAGCGTACGGGAAAGTTCCCCGCCCGCTTCGAGCGCGGCCCGCAATTCTGCCGCCGGGGTCGGTTCCTCGGCGGGCACCAACTGGTCGAGATACTTGGGCTGGGTCATGGCGCGGCCGAACCACTGCGCGATCTGTTCGGGGCGGTCGATGGCGTCCAGCAACAGCCGGCGTACTCGCTCGACCGCCTGATCGTCGAGCTCGCCGGGACGGGCCGGCGGCTGCAGATCGGCATCGCCATAACGCTGGCTATCACCGAGCTGCTCGCCGATGTAGTCGGCGAAGGCGGTCACGATCTCGTCGGCCGACGGCGCGCGAAAACCGATCGAAAAGGTCAGGCAGTCGTCGGACTGGCTGACGCCGTGATGGGCGACCCCCGGCGGGAGATAGAGCATGTCGCCGGGCTCCAGTACCCAATCCTGGCCGGCCTGGACCGCGAAGTTCTCGAGAATGCGCAGATCGATTCCCGGGACCAGTCCGGCGTCGGCGCCGGGACTGCCCCCCAGCTGCCAGTGGCGGCGTCCGCTGGCCTGGAGCAGAAAGACGTCGTACTGGTCGACGTGCGGCCCGACGCTGCCGCCCGGCGGAGCGTAGCTGACCATGATGTCGTCGAGACGCCAGCGCGGCAGGAAATCGAAGCTTTCGAGCAGTTCGGCCACTTCGGGCACATAGTGATCCACCGCCTGCACCAGCAGCGACCAACCGTTCTCCGGCAGGCGCGTGAAGGTATCTTCGTCGAACGGGCCGTGGCTGACCTGCCATGCCTTGTCCGGGCCATTCTCTTCCACCAGGCGTGCCTCGACTCCCTCCTCGCAGGCGAGCCCGGCGAGATCGTCCGGTTCCAGCGGCGAGACGAAGCCGGGCAGGGCACCACGAATCAGCAGCGGTGATTTCTGCCAGTGCCGGCTCAGGAACTGGGCGGCGCTCAGGCCACCCAGCAATTGTCGTGGCGTGTTGGAGGACATGGTTACCACCTCGTTTCGGACGTAGAGGTTGCGGGGCAGCGTGGACGATTGCTTACCATACTATGTTCGTCGCTTGTTGCTCGTCGCTTAAAGCTTGCGCGCCTGCTCCACCGCGTTGCCGATGTAGCGGGCCGGCGTCAGTGCCTTGAGCTCGGCCTTGACCGCATCCGGCAGCGCCAGGGTGTCGATGAAGGCGGCGAATCCGGCCTGGTCGATGCGCTTGCCGCGGGTCAGCTCCTTGAGCTTCTCGTAGGGCTTCTCGATGCCGTAACGGCGCATCACGGTCTGGATCGGCTCGGCGAGCACTTCCCAGCTCTGGTCGAGGTCGTCGTCGAGGCGCTGCGGATTGGCCTCGAGTTTGCCGATGCCCTTAAGCGTTGCCTGGTAAGCGATCAGGCCGTAGGCCAGCCCCACGCCGAGATTGCGCAGCACGGTGGAGTCGGTCAGGTCGCGCTGCCAGCGAGAAATCGGCAGCTTGCGCGCGAGATGGTCGAGCAGGGCATTGGCCAGCCCCAGGTTGCCTTCGGAGTTCTCGAAGTCGATCGGGTTGACCTTGTGCGGCATGGTCGACGAGCCGATCTCGCCTTCCACCGTGCGCTGCTTGAAATAACCCAGCGAGATGTAACCCCAGATGTCGCGATCGAAGTCGATCAGAATGGTGTTGAAGCGGCTGATGGCATCGAAAAGCTCGGCCACGTAATCGTGCGGTTCGATCTGCGTGGTGTAGGGGTTGAAGGTGAGCCCCAGGGATTCGACGAACGTCTTGGCGTTCTCGGCCCAGTCGATCTCGGGATAGGTCGCCAGGTGGGCGTTGTAGTTGCCTACCGCGCCGTTGATCTTGCCCAGCAGCTCGACCGACTCGATCTGCTTGAGCTGACGCTTCAGGCGATAGGCGACATTGGCCATCTCCTTGCCCAGGGTGGTCGGGCTGGCGGTCTGGCCATGGGTGCGCGAAAGCATCGGTTGTTCGGCATGCTCGCTGGCCAGCCGGGCAATGGCGTCATGGACCTGATGCATGACCGGCAGCAAGGCGTCGAGACCATCGCGCAGCATCAGTGCGTAGGACAGGTTGTTGATGTCTTCGCTGGTGCAGGCGAAGTGCACGAATTCGGTGATCGCATGCAGCTCGGGCTGCCCGGCGATCGCCTCCTTGATGAAATACTCCACCGCCTTGACGTCGTGGTTGGTGGTACGCTCGATGGTCTTGATGCGTTCGGCATCCTGCAACGAGAACGCCTTAACCAGCTTGTCCAGGAACGCCTGCGCTGCGGCCGACAGCGGCGGCACTTCGGCAATGTCTGGGTGCGCCGCCAGACGCTCCAGCCAGCGCACCTCGACGGTAACCCGGGCGCGGATCAGGCCGAATTCGCTGAAATGCTCGCGCAGTGGCGTGGCCTTGTCGGCATAGCGCCCGTCGACGGGTGAAAGGGCGGTCAGTGCGGAGAGTTCGTTCATCGAAGATTCCCAAAGCGTCGCACGAGTGGAAGGCTCGTGGTTAAGAAAACGTACGGCCCGAGGATCAATGCTCGTCGAGACCGCGCAGGGCGCGTTTGATGGCGCCGCGTTGAAAGATCAGTCGCCAGCGGCGACCGCCCTGTTGATGCCAGAGCAGGGCGAAGCGTACGCCGCCGAGCAGCGCCGTGCGGATGCGTTCCGGCATCATCCGGCTCTGCAGCAGGCTCGGTTCGCCCTGTACCACGATCCGGTAACGGAACGTCGAAAGCGTTTCCTGATACAGCTCGCCGAGGCTGGCGATCACGTTCTCGTGAGTGTCGCCGAAGCGTTCGGCCTGCGCCTGTACCCGGCCCAGTCGCTCGCCCAGCGTGCGCATCATGGCGTCGTCCTTGCGCAGCTTCTGCATCAGCAGCACCATCGAGAAGGCGTAGCGCATCACCGCGGGTTCTGTCTGCTGACGCGACATCACGGCCACCAGGGTATCGATCCCCTGGCGCAGATTGTTGTGATGCCCACCATAGATCGATTCGAAGGTCGGCGGGTTGGTTTCCAGCGTGGCACGGACCAGCGTGTTCCAGGCGCGCTCGTCGCACTGGCCGGTGCGGGCGAGCTGGTCGACCACGGTCGCGGCCTGGAACACGCCTGCAAGCGCCAGGGCCTGGCGGCCGTTGGCGTCGAGCGGTGCCGATTGTATGGGCGTCGGATTCATGCCGAACGCTGGCTCCCTGTCGTCGGGGTGAGTGCGGCAGTGGCATCGCCGGCCGTTGCCGTGGCGCGGATCACGGCGCCGCCCAGACAGACGTCGCCATCGTAAAGGACCAGCGACTGCCCCGGCGTCACGGCGCGCTGAGCGTCGTCGAAGCACACCTCGAGACCGCCATCGGCCAATATTGCCACCTCGCAGGGTACGTCCTGCTGGCGATAGCGGGTCTTGGCGCTCAGGCGGGTCTCGATCGGCGGCCGGCCGGAAACCCAGGCCGCCGGCTCGCAGTAGGCGATATCGCTGTAGAGCAGCGGATGCTCGCCCTGGACGACGATCAGCACGTTGCGCTCGAGATCCTTGGCGGCGACGAACCACGGGTCCTCGCTGTGATCCTTGAGCCCGCCGATGCCGAGTCCGCGGCGCTGGCCGAGGGTGTAGTACATCAGCCCCATGTGTTCGCCGACCACGTCGCCTTCTGGCGTTTCGATGCGGCCCGGCTGGGCCGGCAGGTACTGCTTGAGGAAATCGCTGAAGCGCCGCTCGCCGATGAAGCAGATGCCGGTGGAGTCCTTCTTGCGCGCGGTGGCCAGACCATGGCGCTCGGCCAGTGCGCGAACTGCGGATTTTTCCAGCTCACCGACCGGAAACAGCGTGCGTGCAATGGCCTCGCCTGGCACGGCATGCAGGAAGTAGCTCTGATCCTTGTTGGGATCCAGCCCCTTGAGCAACTGTGCCGTGCCGTCATCGACGAGGCGCCGGCGCACATAGTGGCCAGTGGCGATGAGATCCGCTCCGAGCATTTCGGCATAGTCGAGAAAGACTTTGAACTTGATCTCGCGGTTGCACAGGATATCCGGATTCGGCGTGCGCCCGGCCTGATACTCGGCGAGAAAATGCTCGAAGACGTTGTCCCAGTACTCGGCGGCGAAATTGGCCGTATGCAGCTTGATGCCCAGGGTGTCGCAGACGGCCTGGGCGTCGGCCAGATCCGTCATCGCCGTACAGTACTCGGTGCCGTCGTCTTCATCCCAGTTCTTCATGAACAGGCCCTCGACGCGGTAGCCCTGCTCGATGAGCAGCAGGGCGGTCACGGAGGAATCGACGCCACCGGACATACCCACGATGACTTTTTCGGCGCCGTCATTCGCGGCGGCATGGGAAGGAGGGCTGACAAGCGTCATGGCGATTCTCTGCAAATAGAGGCCACGTTCGCCGGACCCAAAGCCCCACGAACGCGTACCGCCTGAATAAATGACCGGCGATTATAGCCGAAAGCGTGTCGCCGCATCGAGTCCAACGGCGCTGTCGCCGCGGCGGCGCCCGTGTCGATCGAGATCGCCGTGCTCAGCGTTCGCGGATGAGATCCAGCGGAAACCGCCGGCCGTCGCGTACGTCGCGCAGCCGCTGCATGACCACCGGGCTGCGCAGACGCCTCGCCCGCTCGAGATCGTCGATTTCGTCGAAGGTCAGCCAGTGGGCGCTGACGATGCCTTTGTCCAGCGGATTGCCGAGGTGCGCCAGCGGCAGTCCGACGAAGGCGTGACTATGGAAGGTGAGGCCGTCCGGGGTCTGATGGACGTAAAGACCTAGGTAATCGGTGATCGCCACCTGCCAGGCCGACTCCTCGCGCACCTCGCGCTCGGCGGCGCCGACCAGACGCTCGCCGCGCTCCAGGTGACCGGCGGGCTGGTTGAACAGGCTGAACGGTCCGCCGCGATCCTCCTCGACCATCAGATAACGACCGGCTCGTTCCACGACCACGGCAACGGTCACGCGGGGTGCCCAGCGATTCATGTCATCACTCTCCTGACCTCGAGATACCGGCTCGCGCATCGACGCCGCAAGCTTGTGCCGATCATACCCGGTCTGCGTCGTCGAAGACCATTATGCATGCCGGTGCATCGGCAGCTCTGCGACAGGGAGATCCGGCTCAGGCTGGGGTGTCAGCGGCTCGCGGCGCAAAAAGGCGCCCTGGTGGCTCGCGTGGTGTTGGCGATACGCTCGAGGCAGGACTATTTTTCGAGAGAGGCTTGCATACGGGCCCTATCGGCCGCATCTTCAAGGAACTTCGGGTCTTCAACGGTATCCAATACCTCACTGAGTCCCCTCGATGTGCTGAGCCGATGCATCCGGGGATTCATCCTTACTGTGCTTGAAACCGTATGTCAGAAATCGTAGATAGCGTGTTGTCTCACCCCAAAGGGGGATCGACGCACATGGGTATGACGCGTCCTCCCGAGCCTGGTCATGAAGAACAGGGTGACGTCGCCGAACAGGTGTCGGACCCGCAGCTGGCGCCGCCACCCATGTACAAGGTCGTGCTATACAACGATGACTACACTCCCATGGAGTTCGTCGTCGAGGTACTGCAGCGATTCTTCGCCATGGATAGCGAAAAGGCCGTCCAGATCATGCTGGCCGTCCATACCCAGGGCAAGGCGACCTGCGGCATCTTCACGCGAGACGTGGCCGAGACCAAGTGTCATCTGGTCAATGAATATGCACGCGAGTGTGAGCATCCATTGCTGTGCGACGTGGATGCGGCGGAGTAGGGAGCGGACGTATCGTCAACGTTTCAACGTTGAGGACTTGCGAAACCGCTGTTTGTGCCCGATTGTGAAAGTGCCGACCGACGCCCTCAGTGGCTAAAAGGGGACTGCCATGTTGAGTAAAGAACTTGAACTCACCCTGAACACGGCCTTCACCGTGGCGCGTTCCAAGCGACACGAGTTTATGACCGTGGAGCACTTGTTGCTGGCGCTTCTCGATAATGCTTCGGCAGCCGATGTGCTGAACGCCTGTGGGGCGAATCTGGAAAAGCTTCGTGCCGACCTGCAGGATTTCATCAATTCCACGACGCCGCTGATTCCCGAGGACCAGGAGGACCGGGAAACACAGCCCACGCTGGGCTTCCAGCGCGTGCTTCAGCGTGCCGTCTTCCACGTGCAATCCTCCGGCAAGAGTGAAGTCACCGGCGCCAACGTGCTGGTCGCGATCTTCTCCGAGCAGGAGAGCCAGGCAGTCTACTTCCTCAAGCAGCAGAGCGTGGCGCGGGTCGATGCGGTGAACTACATCGCCCACGGCATCTCCAAGGTGGCCGGCCATGGCCAGTCGTCGCAGCAGCCTTCCCAGGAGTCCGAGGACGGCGAGGAAGCGGCGACCGAGAACGGCCAGAGCCCGCTGACCAGCTATGCCACCAATCTCAACGAGCAGGCGCGTCTGGGCAAGATCGATCCGCTGATCGGTCGTGACCACGAACTCGAGCGGGTGGTACAGATACTGGCGCGCCGGCGCAAGAACAACCCGCTACTGGTGGGCGAGGCCGGCGTCGGCAAGACCGCCATCGCCGAGGGCCTGGCCAAGCGGATCGTCGAAGAGGACGTGCCCGACGTCATCGCCGATGCGGTGGTCTATTCCCTCGACATGGGCGCGCTGCTGGCGGGCACCAAGTATCGCGGTGACTTCGAGAAACGTCTGAAGGGACTGCTGGCCGAGCTGCGCAAGCAGGACAACTCGATCCTGTTCATCGACGAAATCCACACCGTGATCGGTGCCGGTGCGGCTTCCGGGGGAGTGATGGATGCCTCCAACCTGCTCAAGCCGCTGCTCTCCTCGGGTGAGTTGCGCTGTATCGGCTCGACCACCTTCCAGGAGTTCCGAGGCATCTTCGAGAAGGACCGGGCGCTGGCGCGCCGTTTCCAGAAGGTCGACGTGCCCGAGCCTTCCGTCGAAGACACCATCCGCATCCTCAAGGGGTTGCGCGGTCGCTTCGAGGAGCACCATCAGCTGAAATACACCGACGGGGCGCTGGAAAGTGCCGCGCGACTGGCCGATCGCTACATCAACGATCGACATCTGCCGGACAAGGCGATCGACGTGATCGACGAGGCCGGAGCGCATCAGCGGCTGCTGCCGCCAGAGGCGCGTATCGCCACCATCGACACCGACCAGGTCGAAGCCGTGGTCGCCTCGATCGCGCGGATTCCGCCGAAGAGCGTCTCCAGCTCGGATCGCAAGTTGCTCTCCAACCTGGAGCGTGATCTGAAGATGCTGGTATTCGGTCAGGACGAGGCAATCACCAGCCTGGCAGCGGCGATCAAGCTGTCACGCGCCGGTCTCAAGTCGCCAGACAAGCCGGTCGGCAGCTTCCTGTTCGCCGGTCCCACCGGGGTCGGCAAGACCGAGGTGGCGCGGCAGCTGTCGCACCTGATGGGCATCGACCTGGTGCGCTTCGACATGTCCGAGTACATGGAGCGGCACACCGTGTCACGTCTGATTGGTGCACCGCCGGGCTATGTCGGTTACGACCAGGGCGGATTGCTGACCGAGGCGATCAACAAGCAGCCGCATTGCGTACTGCTGCTCGACGAGATCGAAAAGGCGCACCCCGAGGTCTTCAACCTGCTGCTGCAGGTCATGGATCACGGACGCTTGACCGACAACAACGGGCGCGAGGCCGACTTCCGGCACGTGATTATCATCATGACCTCGAATGCCGGTGCCGAGCAGATCGCGCGTCGTTCGATCGGCTTCCAGACTCAGGACCACTCCACCGATGGTATGGAAGTGATTCGCCGCACCTTCACGCCGGAGTTCCGCAACCGTCTCGACGGCATCATCCAGTTCCATGGCCTCGAGCCGTCCATCGTGCGCAACGTGGTCGACAAGTTCCTGGTCGAACTGCAGGCACAGCTGGACGAGAAACGCGTGCAGCTGGATGTGGACGACGAGGCCCGTGCCTGGCTCGCCGAGAAGGGCTACGATCCGGAGATGGGCGCGCGTCCGATGGCCCGCGTGATTCAGGAGAAGCTGAAGAAACCGTTGGCAGAGATGATTCTGTTTGGCGACCTGGCCGAAAACGGTGGCATCGTCCATGTGCGGGTCGAGAACGACGAGCTGCAACTGGAGACCGAGGCCGAAGTGGCCTAGGCAAACACTGCCTAAACGTCTGCGCCTCGCCATGGCAACATGGCGAGGCGTTTTTCGATTCGTGTCTTGTCGATGACGCCCGCCGGATCGGCATACGGTGATCAGGGGCGCTCAAAGGTAGGCGGGAAACATCCCGGCATCAGGGCAGGAGTCTGTGAGGCGTGGTCTTTCGACTCAGCGTGAACGGTAGACGATACGGCCTTTGGAGAGGTCGTAGGGAGTCAGTTCGACCTTGACCTTGTCGCCGGTCAGGATGCGGATGTAGTTCTTGCGCATCTTGCCGGAGATGTGAGCGGTCACGACATGGCCGTTTTCCAGCTCGACGCGGAACATGGTGTTGGGCAGCGTGTCGACGACGACGCCTTCCATCTCGATATGATCTTCTCGTGCCATATAGGCGATCCCTCTTCAACGTTTGGTGTTGGACCGCACGGCCGGCGTTCAACGCAATCTGCCGCGAACGGCGGCATTGCCATCCACGGTCCCGACGAGTCAGCCCGACCCGGGCCTAAAGTGCGCGATATTATGGGCTATCTTGCTCTGGAAGGCAAAATTCGGCTCACGTCAAGGCGGCGGCCGGCACGACACGCTGCCAGCGACCGCCATTGAGATACTCCAGGGGCTGGTAATCGTGCTTGTAGCGCATTTTCTGACATGCCCGAATCCAGTAGCCCAGATAGACATGGGGGAGATTGCGCTTACGCGCCAGTTCGACCTGGCTGAGAATGGCGAAGGCGCCGAGCGAGCGGCGTTCGAAGATCGGATCGGGATCGAAAAAGGTATAAATCGCCGACAGGCCATGGCCCAGCAGGTCAGTGGCCGCGACGGCGATCAGCTGATCGCCGAGCCGGAACTCCAGTAGTTTGGCGAAGGGGTGGGCCTGGGTCAGGAACATACGGTACTGCTCGCGGCTTGGCGGGAACATGTCGCCATCGGCATGCCGCATGCGAATATAACGTGCATAGAGCGCGTAGTGCTGCTCGTCGAACTCCGTCGGCCGTAGTCGCAGCGTCAGGTCGCGATTGCGATTCATGAGCTTGCGCTGGGTGCGTGACGGCGTGAAATCCTCGACCGGAATACGCACCGAGATACAGGCATTGCAGGACTCGCAGTGGGGGCGATAAAGGTTGCCGCCGCTGCGCCGGAAGCCGAGCAGTGTGAGCGCATCATAGACATCCGGGGTCGGCGGCTCCTGGGGATCGAGAAATAGTGTCGTTGCCTCCCGGCCAGGGAGATAACTGCACGGATGCGGCACCGTCAGGAAGAAGCGAAGGTCGCGCGCCTGACGCTGCGGGCTGGAGCTATTCGCACTGTCGCTGCTCACGTCTTCTCCGTTGGCCACAAACCGGCCGGACTGGGTACGTTGACGTTGCTTTCAAGGTAGTCGATGAACGTCTCTCGGGCGATATCGCGCGCGCCCATGCTGGCCAGGTGTGCGGTATGCATCTGGCAATCGATCAAGGCAAATCCATGCCGCTCGAGGCGTTGCGCCAGGTGGACGAGCGCCACTTTGGATGCGTCCGGGCAGCGACTGAACATCGACTCGCCGAAAAACACGCGGCCGAGCGACAGGCCGTAGAGCCCGCCGACGAGTTCCCCGTCGCGCCAGACTTCGACGCTATGCGCATGCCCCAGGCCGTGAAGACGACGATAGGCGAGCTGCATGGCGTCATCGATCCAGGTGCCCTCGGCGCCCGCGCGGATATCCGCACAGTTGTGAATCACCGAGTCGAACGCGCGATCGAAAGTGACATGAAAGCCGCCGTTCCTGAGTCGTTTGGCGAGACTGCGGCGAATGCGAATTTCGCTTGGAAACAGCACCATCCGCGGGTCGGGCGACCACCACAGTACCGGCTGGCCATCGGCGTACCAGGGAAAGATACCGCGCCGGTAAGCGGCCAGCAGCCACTCCGGTGTCAGATCACCGCCTGCGGCCAACAATCCGTCTGGCTCGTCGAGCGCTTCGGAGACCGGGGGGAAAGCAACGATATGGGGCGGTAGCCAGGGCAACATGCGGTGATCCAAATGGCAGACAGGCATCAGCATAACAATCCGGCCGGTGACATTCCCGCGACACGTTTTATCTAAAGTCTGACTCAGATTCGTGTCGTTGCTGCCGATAGAGTCACTGACCCCATAATATGTGGAAAGACTCATGGCTTCACTCCGACAGCGTCTTCGCCATGCCGGCATTGGCACCAAGCTAGCCTTGATCGTGGGGCTGTTGCAGGTGGTGGTTCTGCTGGGCCTGGCTTACGCCATGGTTCAGGCCAGCACCGGCCAATTGCGCCAGGCCACCGAACACGAACTCAGGACGCAACAGGCTTCGATCGCCGATATGCTGTCACTGTTCGACTACAGTCTGCAGCAACAGGCCGATCGTTTTCTCGACATTTTTCAAAGCCAGTACATGGGGCGCTATACCCTGGATCCCGATGACCACGTGACGGTGGCGGGGCGCGAGACGCCGGTACTCAAGGATGGTCTCGAGGTGCTCAATGACAATACCTGGAAGCTCGATCGTTTCACCGAGCAGACCGGCACGCCGGCGACCATTTTTGCCCGCGACGGCGACGATTTCGTGCGCATTGCCACGTCGCTCAAAAACGCTGACGGTGAGCGCGCCATGGGCACGCTGCTGGATCGCCAGGGCAAGAGTTACGCCAAGCTGACGAAAAACGAGCCCTACATCGGCCTGGCCCAGCTTTTCGGCACGCCTTATATCACCAAGTACCAGCCGATCCAGGACGGCGACGGCCAGGTGATCGGCGCGCTGTTCGTCGGTGTCGACATCAGTGCCGAAATGGGCCAGGTCCAGGATCGCATTCGTAAAATGGCGATCGGCAACGACGGCTACACCATGCTGATCTCGGCGGCCGGCGAACATTCGGGCGAGGTGCTCGCCGGTGGACCCTACGAGGGGCAGAACCTGCTTGAAGACGCCCACGCTGACGTTTTTGCTCCGCTCTTTGCTCAGCATGAAGGGCAGCTCGAATACACCTCCGCCGATCGCGGCGACGAGCGACTGGTGTCCTATACCCGCTATCCGGACTGGCAGTGGGTCGTTGCCGGCTCGGTCTCGATGGATGAGATCGAGGCCGGCCTGATCACCGCCCGCAATCGTTTTCTGATCGTCGCCCTGGTACTCGCGGGGGGCTTGAGTCTGGCGCTCTACTGGATATTCAAGCGTCTCGTGACACGTCCGATGAATCGCGCCGTGGCGTTGGCCAGAGCGCTGGCGGAAGGCGATCTGTCGCAGCGTATCGAAACGCAACGGCGCGACGAGATCGGTCAGCTGGTGCTGGCGATGAACGGCATCGGTGATGGTCTCGAGCGCATCGTCGGGCAGGTACGTTCCGCCGTCGACGAAACCGAAAGCCATACTCGGGAACTGGCCACGGGCAACGCCGATCTCGCCTCGCGTACCGAATCCCAGGCTGCCAGTCTCGAGCAGACGGCGGCGAGCACAGAAGAGCTCAACGCGACGGTGCGCCAGAACGCCCAGCGCGCCCAGGAGAGCGACGCACAGGCTAGCCGTACCGTGCAGGCTGCCGGCGAGGCGCAGAAAACGGTCGAAGCCACCGTGGACGCCATGCAACGTATCGACGAGATGGCGCAGAAGATCGCTGAAGTCGTCGGCGTGATCGACAGCATCGCTTTCCAGACCAACCTGCTGGCGTTGAATGCTTCCGTCGAAGCGGCCAGGGCAGGGGAGCAGGGCCGAGGGTTCGCCGTGGTCGCTCAGGAAGTGCGCGGTCTGGCGGAGCGCTGTGCGACGTCGGCACAGGAAATCAAGGCGCTGATCGGGCGAACCGTCGAAGAGGTCGAGGGCGGAAACCAGCGCGCCGCCGAGGCTGGCGAACGGGTCTCCGAAATCGTCTCGCAGATCGAGCGTATCAGTACGCTGGTTTCCGAGATCCGGCTGGCTTCCGAAGAGCAATCCCACGGCATCGAACAGATCAACGTCGCCGTCTCGCAGATCGACGAAACCACCCAAAGCAACGCCGAACTGGTGCGCCAGTCCAACCGCTCGACACAGCAGCTCAGCGAGCAGAGCCGCCGGCTGACGGAGACCGTCGCGCTGTTTCGCTTGCGCGCCGGCGCCCAAGTCACCACGACACTGGCGATACCGGCCGAGTCGGCAGCAGCGGATCGCGCCAAGCGTGTCCTCGCTACCGAGCCGGCTTGAGCGGGAGCGATACGTCAGCGCGCCGTACGGCACCGGCGGCGCGCCTTTGCCCCCTGTGATGTCAGCGCGGGCCCCGGTATGATGGCGGGTTGAGGAAACCGAGCCCGCCGCTGGCCAGCTCGGTGGTTGATCGCCGTTGAGCCGGGCGGAACGGAACGCCGTCGGTGATACGGCAGTTGATTGCGCTACGCCACGCCTAACCGGGCGCGAGGGGGTTGACCGTTTGAGTGCCAAGAGTTCGGCTAACAAGAGCCGTCGTTCATCTGCGCAAGCCAAGGAACAGGCACGACACGTGATCATGCGCCTGCAGGGCGTGACACGTGAGGGTGCCGTCATCCTGTTGCTCGCCATCTGCGTTTTTCTCCTGCTGGCGCTGTTCAGTTACAACCCGGCCGATCCGGGCTGGTCGCACAGCGGGCCCGATCAGTCGATCGCCAACTGGATGGGGCGCATCGGGGCCTGGCTCTCCGATGTGCTCTATTCGCTATTCGGTGCGAGCGCCCTGTGGTGGCCGGGCATGTTCGGCCTGGGGGCGTGGCGCCTCATGCGTCAGCACCAGGTGCAGATCGCCTGGGACCCGATGTCGCTGGCCGTGCATACCGGTGGCCTGCTGCTGCTATTGATGAGCACGACGACGCTGGGGGACCTGCACTTCTACAATCCCGCCAGCGACCTCCCCAATCAGGCTGGCGGCATTCTGGGCAAGGGAATCGCCGGCTCGCTGACGCTTCTGGTCGGCATTCACGGCACCACCTTGATCGCGATCGCCGCCTTCATGTGCGGGTTCACCCTGTTTACCGGCATGTCGTGGCTCACGGTCATGGATGAACTGGGGCGTTCGCTGCATCGGCTTTTCCTCTGGTTGCGCGAACGCACGGCCGAGCGGCGTGAGGCGCGCGAGCAGCGTCGCGCCGACCGTGAACGTGAAGAAGTGCAGGCCGCGCCTCAGCCCGAAGCCGATGCCGTCGACGATGAACTGCTCAAGACGGCATGGTGGGCCAAGCTCCTGCCCTGGAAACGGGCCCCTGATCTGGAGCGCTGGGAAGAGGCGCCGAATGAGACGTACACGATGCGTCAGGAGCCGGCCTGGGAAACCGGCGGCGCCGACAACGGCTCTTCGATGTGGCGCCACGATGGGCGGACCGACATCCCCTGGGACGTGCCGGCACGCACGCCGTCGGCCAAGCGGCCCGAAGCGGCCTACGTCAATCGCCAGCGGCACGACGAGTCGCGCGAGCCGACGCTGAAGCGCATGCCGGACGAACCGTTCGAAGCGCCGGCCCCGTCGGTACGTGAAGACGCCGCGCCCGCGGGGAAGGCCTCTGCTGATGAACCGCAAACGTCCGAGCGCATGCCGTTTCGCGCCGATGTCACCCGACGCCGCATTCCCGATGCGTTTCAGGCGCCGCCGGCTGGCGATGCCGGCGGAGAAGACGCGGCGGAACCGCAGGCTCCGCTGTCGCCAACCGCCGAAGCCGAAGCGCCGGGCGATCCGGGACAGCGGCTCTCCGCCGGGGACGAAGATGCACCCGCCCAGCAGTGGGGTATCCGCGCCGAGCGCCATGAGACGGTGACCGATTGGCGTCGGGTGGCAGCACCGCGTGCTGACGATGACGCTCCGGAGGCCGCATCAATCAAGGCTGACTGGGCGCCCGATGGCGCTACCGAGCCGACGCCCGTTGCGCCGACATCGGCAGCGCAACCTGAGGCCGATCGGGACGATGCCGAGGCGGATGGCGGCAGCCGCGCCGCCACGCCGGGCCCGAGTCGCCCACTACCCGAGATCCGTCGAGAGCCGACCATCGACATCGACGGCGACCATCCGCCGGTGGCCGATGAGCCTGCCCCCGTTTTCGGTGCCTCGACATCGGCATCGCATTCGCCTCTTCCGGCGTCGTCGTCCTCGGTATCTCCGGCCGCGACACCGGCGCACGAGGGGCGTGTCGCCACCGCCGACCAGGCGAGGGCAGCGGCCGAGGATCAGCCGACGCTGTGGACCGTCGAGCATCTGCAGAGTCAGCGTCCGGTGAGCGACGAGCTGCCGGAGCCGACCGGCAATCTGCCTTCGATCCGGTTGACCACCCCGGCCGATCCCGAACAGCCGAACTATACCCCCGAGCAACTGGCGGACATGGCCGAACTGCTGGAGGTGCGGCTGCGCGAATACGGGGTCAAGGCGGAGGTCGTCGAAACCTGGCCCGGACCGGTCATCACGCGCTTCGAAATTCGGCCGGCGGCGGGGGTGAAGGTCTCCAAGATCAGTAATCTGGCCAAGGATCTGGCGCGTTCGCTGATGGTCAAAAGCGTGCGCGTGGTCGAGGTCATTCCCGGCAAGCCGACCGTGGGGATCGAAATCCCCAACCCGCATCGGGCGATGATCCGCATCCGCCAGGTGCTGGATTCCGACGTCTACCAGCAGGCCGACTCGCCGGTGACCCTGGCACTCGGACACGACATCGGCGGCAAGCCGGTAGTGGCCAATCTCAACAAGATGCCGCACCTGCTGGTGGCCGGGACTACCGGCTCGGGTAAATCGGTGGGGATCAACACCATGCTGGTATCGATGCTGCTCAAGGCAACGCCGGACGAAGTGCGCATGATCATGGTCGATCCCAAGATGCTCGAGCTTTCGGTCTACGATGGCATCCCGCACCTGCTGGCGCCGGTGGTCACCGACATGAAGGAGGCCGCCAACGCGTTGCGCTGGTGCGTCGCCGAGATGGAGCGACGCTACAAGTTGATGGCGGCGATGGGGGTGCGCAACATTGCCGGCTTCAATGCCAAGCTCGACGAAGCCGAGCGCCACGGCGCCCAGGTGCAGGATCCGTTGTGGGAGCCGCAACCGTGGGAGATGCACGAGCAGCCGCCGACGCTGGAGAAACTGCCCTACATCGTGGTGGTGATCGACGAATTCGCCGACATGTTCATGATCGTCGGCAAGAAGGTCGAGGAGCTGATCGCGCGTCTGGCGCAGAAGGCGCGTGCGGCCGGCATCCATCTGATTCTCGCCACACAGCGACCCTCGGTCGACGTCGTCACCGGCCTGATCAAGGCCAATATCCCGACCCGTATGGCGTTTCAGGTGTCGTCGAAGATCGACTCGCGCACCATTCTCGATCAGGGCGGTGCCGAGAACCTGCTGGGCCACGGCGACATGCTCTATCTGCCCGCCGGCGCCGGCATGCCGCAGCGCGTTCACGGCGCCTTCGTCGACGACGACGAGGTGCACCGCATCGTCGAGGACTGGAAGCGTCGCGGCGAGCCGGAATACATCGAGGAAATCCTTTCTGGAGGCGTTTCCGCCGATGCCCTGGCCGGCCTCGAAGCCGAGGGGAGCGGCGACGGCGAGGATGCCGAGCAGGACGCGCTCTACGATGAGGCCGTGCAGTTCGTCACCGAGACGCGCCGGGCCTCGATCTCCGCCGTCCAGCGCCGCTTCAAGATCGGCTACAACCGCGCCGCGCGCCTGGTCGAAGCGATGGAGCAGGCCGGTGTCGTTTCCTCGATGGGCAACAACGGCTCGCGTGAGGTGTTGGCGCCGCCACCGGTCGGCAACTGATCCCGACAGATCGGCCGCGGGCAAGGACTCTGCTCCAAACCCGGCGGCCGTTTTGCTGTCCAACGGACATCGATTCAAGACAAGGAATGCATATGCGCATGATGAAGACGCTGGCCCTGGCCGGTTCGATGTTGCTGGCGCCATCGCTGATGGTCCAGACGGCCCATGCTGATCAGGCCTCGGCCGACCGGCTGACGCATCTGCTGGAGCCGCTGAAGACCTACTCGGCGGATTTCGAACAGCAGATCCTGGATGCCTCCGGCTCGAGCTTGCAGGACACCAGCGGCCACATGTGGCTCTCGCGTCCGGGGCATTTTCGCTGGGAAGTCAACGAGCCCTATCGCCAGTTGGTGGTATCCAACGGCGACGAGGTGAGTCTCTACGACCCCGATCTGGAACAGGTCACGATTCAGCCGCTGGACGACCGGGTCACCCACACCCCGGCGCTGCTGCTGTCGGGCAGCGCCTCGGAGCTCTCGCAAAACTACGACGTCACCCGTCAGCAGCAGGGGGCGAGCGAGACCTTCACCCTGGTCCCCAGGGCCAATGACACCTTGTTTGAACAACTGAAGCTGACGTTCTACAGCGAGCAGCTCGGCATGCTGCAGATGACCGACAGCACCGGGCAGCGTACTGCGATCGATTTCAACGATGCCGAGAGCAACGTCGACATCGACCCCGTCAAGTTCGAGTTTCAGATTCCGGAAGGGGCTGACGTGATTCGCGAGCAATCGCCCGCGGCGCCGTGACCGGGTTGCCGCTTTGTCGCCTTGTGGCCACAGGGCAGGATCAGGTGGCCGACAAGGCTACAAATTCGGGCAGGATCAGCTCACCAGCCAACAAGATCGAATTCGCCATGGCTACAAATTCGAGCAAGGGCAGCTCACCACTGTTGAAGTATTGGCCATCCTTCCGCTCGTTATTGCGAGGGGCAAGCCCCTCGCGCTCCCCTTTTTGACGCCACAGACGGCGAAACCCTGAACGCCAATCGCCCGCGCTCGGGTCGGCGCGAAAGGGCATCCCTGCCCAACGCGCCTCTTGCAACATCCCTGTTGCAAGACCCGGCGCGAGCGATCGTCATTCAGCGCCGTTCTGGAAGGCGTCATTGGGGTGACAAATTCGATCTTGTTGGTTGATGAGCCGAATTTGTCGCCTTGGCAAAAATCCTCAGGAAGACCTGTTCAAGGCCTCCCATCAAGAGCCCTCATCCGCCTGTCGGTCCAGTTCGGCACGCCATGCCTGCATCTGCTGGAAGCGCTTTTCCTGACCGAACTCGCTGGGATCGTAGAAGCGGGTCTTGGGCAGATTCTCTGGCCAGCAGTCGTGCCTGCTGCCGGCGGGATAGCCGTCGGGTTCGTTGTGGGCATAGCGATAGCCTTCGCCATAACCCAGTGACGACATCAGCTTGGTCGGGGCATTGCGCAGGTAGATCGGTACCTCCAGGTCGGGATGCTCGGCGACGAACGCCTTGGCCTGGTTCCAGGCCTGATCGATACGGTTGCTCTTGGGGGCGATCGCCAGATGGATCGCGGCGTGGGCGATGGCGCGCTGGCCTTCGTAATCGCCGAGGCGAAGATAGGCATCCCACGCGGCGATCACCAGCGGCAGGGCACGCGGGTCGGCGTTGCCGACATCCTCGGAAGCGATCGCGGCCAGCCGGCGTACCACGTCGAGCGGATCGCCGCCGCCACTGACGAACTGGGCGATATAGAGCAGCGCGGCGTCCGGTCGCGACGAGCGCACCGATTTGTGAATGGCCGACAGCAGGTCGTAGTAGTGCTCGCCCTGCTTGTCGAAGGCGGCGGCCTGGTGACCAATCACCTCGACCACCGCGTCGCAATCCAGATGTTCGCCCTGTTCATCGGTCTTGACGAAGTCGCAGGCAGTCTCGAGCAGCCCCAGCGCCCGGCGGGCATCGCCGGAAGCCGCTCGCGCCAGGATCGACAGCGCTTCGGCGCTGGCACGGATATGGCGTTCGCCGAGGCCGTGAGTTTCATCGCTCAGGGCGCGCTCGAGCACCGTGATCAACTCCTCTTCGTCGAGCGGTTTCAACACATAGACGCGGGCCCGCGAGAGCAGCGCCGAATTGACCTCGAAGGAGGGGTTTTCCGTGGTCGCCCCGACCAGCGTCAGCAGGCCCGACTCCACGTGGGGCAGCAGGGCGTCCTGCTGGCTCTTGTTGAGGCGGTGGATCTCATCGAGGAATAGCAACGTCTGACGCTCGCGCAGGCGAGCCTCCCGGGCGCGCTCGACCGCGGCACGAATCTCCTTGACCCCGGCCATCACCGCGGAGAGCTGCTCCAGGCGCGCGCCGGAGGCCTCGGCGAGTATTTCGGCCAACGTCGTCTTGCCGACGCCCGGCGGCCCCCACAAAATCATCGAACGTACGCTGGCGCTCTCCGCCATTCGCCGCAGCGGCTTGCCCGGACCCACCAGCGCCTGTTGACCGACATAATCCTCCAGCCGTCGCGGACGCATCCGGAAGGCCAGCGGCGCATGATTTTGTGAAGCCCTGTCTCGGGAATGGTCGGCGGCAAAGAGATCCATGGCATCTTCCAGGCTTGCTGTCGGCAACGAAAGGGTACATTTCGCTACAACGATTCAGACATTAGGCGTAGAGCGTTTGGCGAAAAAACCGCTAGGGTATGAAATTCTAGCGCGTCGTTCGTGGTCGGCCCAATCACCATGAGGGATTCGCAGACGGTGTGATAGGGCCTGGTAATAAACGGTACCGGCAAAAACCGTACAGTTGCGACGTCGATCGCCAAAACAAACACTACAATAGGCTCTTGATGGCGGTGTTCGTCGACACTGCCACTGCACGGACAGGAGAACTCCCATGCCCATGCTGACTCAATTGCGCCAGGACCATGCCAACATGGCGCGCCTGCTCCACGTGTTGCAACTCAAGCACAAGACGCTGGCCAGTGGCGAGCGCCCCAACTTCCGGCTGATTCGCGAGGTCGTGGATTACATTCTCGACTATATGCGCGGCTTCACCATTCCGCTGGAACGCATTTGCAGCAAGCAACTGGTGGCCCGCGAATCGCAGATCGACGAGCTCAGCACTCGTCTGGCCGACGACTATCAGCATCTGCACGTGCAATTGATGCGTCTGTCGCAGGACATCGACATGATCCTGATGGACGGTGTCATGCCGATGGACAAGTTCGCCGACGATCTCAAGGCGTATCTCGAGGCCCATCGGGCTTATCTGCGTGCCGAACGCGAGGAGCTCTTTCCGCTGATTCGTGAGCATTTCGACGAGGACGATCTCGCCCGCCTGGCCAGCGAACTCCCGGCGCAGGCCGAATCCGAACTCGCCCGCCTGCAGGAAGCCTATCCCGAGCTCTACACCGAGTTCCGCGACGCTCCATCGCCCCTCGCTTCCTGACACTAGCGTCGTGCCGTTCTGGCACATGCCGATACCTGCCCCGACGGTGATCGCGACTGCGCGGTCGCCGTCGCTTGCGTAGAATATGCGCATGAACACCGGCGGTAGAGCGCTATCCCGCGCCGCGACCGCTCGAGGTCGACATGCCGGCCGTCAGTATCGGCTGACACACTCTCTTTTATTTCCCTTCGTCATCGAGGAGCTTCGTTTGGTCATTCCCGTTATCGAACCGTCGCGTTATGCCGCCCAACTGGAGGCCAAGCGCGAGCGGATCGAGCGACAATTCGCGCCCTTCGCGCCGCCGGCTCTGGAAGTGTTCGCCTCGCCGTCCGAGCACTATCGCATGCGCGCGGAATTCCGCGTCTGGCACGAAGGCGACGATCTGTTCTATGCCATGTTCGAGCCCGATCCCGACGCGCCCCCACAGCGAGGTCGAATGGCCCAGCGGATCGTGCGCGTGGACCGCTTCCCGGTCGCCAGCCGACGCATCAACGACCTGATGCCGGTGCTGCTGGAGGCGATCCGCGACGACTCGCTGATGCGCCGCAAGCTGTTTCAGGTGGAATTTCTCACCACCCTGAGCGGCGAAGCACTGGTCACGCTGATCTACCACAAGCCACTGGACGAAACGTGGGAAGCAAGAGCGCGCCAGTTGCAGGAAACGCTTGGCGTGTCGCTGATCGGCCGCTCGCGCAAGCAGCGCCTGGTGCTCGATCGCGATCATGTCTGGGAACGGCTCGAAGTGGATGGGCACGAGTTCGTCTATCAACAGGTCGAGAACAGCTTCACTCAGCCCAATGCCGAGATATGCCGTTCGATGCTGAGTTGGGCCCGCGACGTCACCCGGGACAGCCACGGCGATCTGGTCGAGCTCTACTGCGGCAACGGCAACTTCACCATTGCCCTGGCGGAAAACTTCCGGCGCGTCGTTGCTACCGAGATTTCACGCACCTCGGTGGCCTCCGCCCAGGCCAATATCGTAGCCAATGGGCTCGACAACGTGCATGTCACGCGGATGTCGGCGGAGGAGTTTTCCCAGGCCCTGGCGGGGGAAAAGCAGGGCCGTCGGGTCGCCGCCATGCGGCTCGACGAGTGCGAGTTCTCCACCGTGCTGGTCGATCCGCCGCGGGTCGGGCTGGATGCCGCAAGTTGCGAGCCGCTGATGCGTTACGAGCGTATCGTCTATATTTCCTGCAATCCCGATACCCTGGCCATCAACCTGACCCAGTTGACCCAGACGCATCGGATCGCACGAATGGCGCTGTTCGACCAGTTTCCGTGGACCGGCCACTGTGAATGTGGCGTATTGCTGGAGCGCCGCCAGACGACCTGAATTTGTCAATAGCCAACGGCGTCGGGCAGTGTTGCCGATGATGCGCAACCGACATGCGCCATGACGAAGCTTCAATTGAATAGGGCGTCCAAGAGCGCTGGCGTAAGCTTCAACCTATTGAATGCGACCGCCATGTCGACGGTCGACGTCAGCCGAGGTGATAGATGCAACACGTCGCGATCGAGGGAAAAACGGAATTTCTGGAGCAGCTGAGAGAGAGGTTGTCGAAGCGGCTGCCCGAGGAGAAGGTAGCGCGGATTACCGCTTTCGCCGAGGATCTCTACGCCACGGCGCCGTTCGAGGAGGCCGCCGACCGTCAGTTGGACGACATCTACGGCGCGACGCTCGCGGCCTGGCACTTCATGCGCACCTTCGATCCCGACGACGCCAAGGTTCGCGTCTTCAATCCCAACTTCGAGGAGCACGGCTGGCAGTCGCCGCATACCGTGGTCGCGGTGTTGCATCGGGACATGCCGTTTCTGGTCGACTCGGTGCGCATGGAGCTCAATCGTCGCGGCCTGACGCTGCATGCGATCCACAACGCCGTGCTGGCGGTGGAACGCGATGCCCGCCACCATGCGCTGCGTATCACCGGCACCCGGGCCAAGCAGGCCCCCGAGGGGCGCGAGTCGATCATTCTGATCGAAGTCGACCGCCACACCGATGCCGAAACGCTGGACGATCTCGAACAAGGACTGCAGGAAGTGCTGCTCGATGTGCGCACCGCGGTCGCCGATTTCGAGCCGATGTGCGACAAGGTGCGCGAGGTCGTCGAAGCGCTGGAGAGCCAGCAGGCGGGCGGCATCACGGCGGCGGACCGGAAAGAGACGATCGCATTTCTCAAGTGGCTGCTAGACGAGCATTTCACCTTTCTCGGTTACGTCGAGAGCCGTATCGTCAGAAGCGGCAAGCAGGTTCGGCGCGAGCGAGTCGACGGCAGCGAACTGGGCGTGTTCAAGCTCGACCAGCCCCGCTACGCCGAGCAGGTGCGTTTCGAGGCGGGCGACGAAGCGGGGCCAACGCCGGAACTGCTGCGATTCGCCAAGAGTGCCTATCACGCCCGTGTCCATCGACCGACCTATCCCGATCATATCGCCGTCACCCGCTACGACCAGAAGGGCAAGGTGATCGGTGAGTGGCGCTTCTTCGGGCTGTTCACCTCGCTGGTCTACAACGAATCGCCGCGTACGGTGCCGGTATTGCGGCGCAAGGTGCAGGCGGTGATCGATGCCGCCGGAGTCAACCCCAAGGGCCACAACGGCAAGTTGCTGTTGCAGATTCTGGAGGTGCACCCACGCGACGAGCTGTTCCAGAGCACCATCGAGGAGCTCAGTCGGACCGCTTTCGGTATTCTCAACATTCGTGAGCGTCGCCGGGTGCGACTGTTCATTCGCGAGGATCGCTGTGGGCAGTTCTACTCCTGCCTGGTGTTCGTGCCGCGCGATATCTTCTCGACCGAACTGCGCCTGCGCATCCAGAACCTGCTGTGCGAGGAACTCGACGCCAGCTTCGCCGACTTCAATCCGTACCTGTCCGAATCGGTGCTGGCGCGGATCCAGTTCACCTTGCGCTTCAACGGCGACAAGCCGGTCGACTTCGACCACCGGGCGCTGGAGAAGAAGGTCATCAATCTGGCCCGCAACTGGCGCGAGGACCTGCATGGCGCGCTGATCGAAAGCTTCGGCGAGGAGCAGGGCAACCGCCAGGCGCAGGCCTTCCGCGATGCCTTCCCCGGTAGCTACCGCGACGACTTCTCGGCACGTACCGCGACCAATGACATTCGTCATCTGCAGGAACTCGATGCCGGCGCGCCGATCGGCGTCAGCCTCTATCACCTGGCCGAGAGCGCCGCCGAGAGCGTCAATCTCAAGCTCTACCACCGCGAGACGCCGATTCCGCTCTCCGACATGCTGCCGGTGCTCGAGAACCTCGGCCTGCGCGTGATCAGCGAGCGGCCGTACCGTATCGCCACCGAGCGCCAGACCTACTGGATTCATGATTTCACCTTCGAGTACCGCGGTGTCGGCGAGGTCGATCTGCGCGGAATGCGCGACAACTTCATCGACGCCTTCACCCGCATTTGGGTTGGCGACGCCGAAAACGATAGCTATAACCGTCTGATCATCGGTGCCGGCCTGGATTGGCGTCAGGTGGCGGTGCTGCGGGCCTATGCACGCTATCTGAAGCAATTGCGCATCGGGCTGGCCCAGGACTACATCGCCAATACGCTGGCGGCATATGCCGACATCACCCGCGGGCTGGCGCGTCTGTTCACGCTGCGGTTCTCCCCCGGAGAGGAACAGGCGCGGGAGTCGCAGTGCCAGGCCTGCATCGACGAGCTCAACGCCATGCTCGATCAGGTCGCCAGCCTCAACGACGATCTGTTGCTGCGCCGCTACGTCGACCTGATCCAGGCCACCGTACGCACCAATTTCTTCCAGCCGCGGGAAGATGGTAGCGCCAAGGAATACATCTCGTTCAAGCTCGAGCCGAGCAAGGTGCCGGGCATGCCCAAGCCGCGGCCGATGTTCGAGGTCTTCGTCTATTCGCCGCGCATGGAAGGCGTCCATCTGCGCGGTGGCAAGGTCGCCCGCGGCGGTTTGCGCTGGTCCGATCGCAACGAGGATTTCCGCACCGAGATCCTGGGGCTGATGAAAGCGCAGCAGGTGAAGAACTCGGTCATCGTGCCGGTGGGCGCGAAGGGCGGCTTCATCTGCAAGCGGATGCCGGGAAACGCCGATCGCGACGCCATTCAGACCGAGGGGATCGAATGCTACCGCGTCCTGATCCGCGGGCTGCTGGATATCACCGATAACCTCGACGGTACCACGGTCGTGCCGCCGCGTTCGGTGGTGCGCCACGATCCCGACGATCCCTACCTGGTGGTCGCCGCCGACAAGGGCACCGCGACCTTCTCCGACTACGCCAATGCGATATCGCTGGAGTATGACTTCTGGCTGCGCGACGCCTTCGCCTCCGGTGGGGCCCAGGGTTACGACCACAAGGGCATGGCGATAACCGCCCGTGGCGCCTGGGAGTCGGTCAAGCGGCATTTCCGCGAGATGGGACTGAACACCCAGAAGGAGACCTTCACGGTACTCGGCATCGGCGACATGGCCGGCGACGTGTTCGGCAACGGCATGTTGCTGTCGGATAAGATCCTGCTGGTCGGCGCCTTCAACCACCGCCATATCTTCGTCGATCCCAAGCCGGATGCGGCCAAGTCGTTCGCCGAGCGCAAGCGGCTGTTCGACCTGCCGCGTTCGAGCTGGTCCGACTACGACGACAAGCTGATCTCCGAGGGCGGCGGAGTGTTCTCACGCGATGCCAAGTCGATTCCGATCTCGGCGCCGATGAAGCAGGCATTTGGCATCAAGGACGACAAGCTGTCGCCCAACGACCTGATCAACGCCATGCTCAAGTCCAAGGTCGATCTGATCTGGAACGGCGGCATCGGCACCTACGTCAAGGCTTCCAGCGAGAGTCACGCGGACGTCGGCGACAAGGCCAACGACGGCCTGCGCATCGACGGGCGCGAGCTCAACTGCCGAGTGGTCGGCGAGGGCGGCAACCTTGGCCTGACCCAGCGCGGACGCATGGAGGCGGCGGCAAAGGGCATCCGCGTCAACACCGACTTCATCGACAACGCCGGCGGCGTCAACTGTTCCGATCACGAGGTCAACATCAAGATCCTGCTCGACGGCATCGTCCAGCGCGGCGACATGACCGAGAAGCAGCGCAATCAGCTGCTGGCCGAGATGACCGACGAGGTGGGCGAGCTGGTGGTGCGCGACAACTATCGCCAGACCCAGGCACTGTCGCTCTCCGAGCTGCAGTCGAAAGAGGGGCTGGGGCCGTATCGCCGCTTCATCAACGAGTTGGAAGCCGCCGGCAGCCTCGATCGCGAGCTGGAATTCCTGCCCAGCGACGAGCAACTGATCGAGCGCGGCAATGCCGATGGCGGTTTGACCCTGCCCGAACTGAGCGTGCTGATCTCGTATGCCAAGAGCACGCTGAAGAGCGATCTGATCGCCGCCGACTTGCCGCCCGATCCGCAGTTGCAGCAGTTCGTGACCAAGGCGTTTCCGGCCACGCTGGCCGAGCGCTACCCGGACGATCTCAATCAGCATCGACTGAAACGCGAGATCGTGGCGACCCAGATCGCCAACGACCTGGTCGATCACATGGGCGTGACCTTCGTGCGCCAGTTGCGCGACTCCACCGGCGCCTCCCGGATGGAGATCGCCCAGGCCTACGTGATCGCCCGCGATAGCTTCGGCCTCAACCGGCTGTGGGAGCAGATCGAGGCGCTCGACTATCGCGTCGACAGTCAGACCCAATACCGCATGATGCTCGACCTGATGCGCCTGTTGCGTCGTGCCACGCGCTGGTTCCTGCGCCACCGCGGCTCGCTCAGCATCAAGGAGTGCGTCGAACAGTTCGGGCCGCAATTGAGCCAGTTGCAGGAAGACATCGGTAACCGTCTCAAAGGCGAGGAGCGCGATACCTGGATCACCCGCCGCGATGAGCTCGTCGAGGCGGGGGTGCCCGAGGCCCAGGCGGCGGTGGTGGCGGCGGCGCCGAGTCTGTACGCCGGTCTGGGCATCATCCAGGCAGCCCGTGCCAGTGGCGAGAAGATCCAGCGTGTCGCCGAGGTCTACTACGCCATCGGCCAGCGTCTGGAGCTGCCGTGGATGATGCAGCAGATCAACAGCCTGGAGGTCCGCGACGGTTGGGAAGCCCAGGCGCGGGAGACCTTCCGTGACGACCTGGATCGTCAGCAACTGGCATTGACCGTCAAGGTGCTCGGCATGTCCGAGGCCCCGCGCGAGGTCGAGCTTCGGGTCGAGCGCTGGCAGGAACAGCACGCGCCGCTGTTCGAACGCTGGAACGCGTTGCGGGCCGAGATCAGCACCGGCAGCCAGGTCGGCTTCCCGCTGGTGGCGGTGGCGCTCCGTGAATTGGTCGACCTTGCCGAGAGTGAAAGCGACGGCTAAGGTGGCTGCAGGCCGGGTGGCGCCCCGGCCTATGGCAGCGGTGGCCGCTTGCGGTACCCGGCCAGATGAAAACGAATCACAAACGACGCTTGCCGGGAATCGCTTAAGGTCCCCCGGCGAGCGTCTCTGTTATGCTGTCGCCCATTCGGTCGCAGCCAACGCAGAGAGGCCCCATGAAGCATCGTGTGTTTTCCACCCTAGTCGTGGCGTTGAGCCTGGCAGGTACCACCTTGCCAGCCGTCGCGCAGAGCGAAGCGCTGAAGAAGGCGCAGGAAGCAGCCGGTAAGGTTGACCTGACCAAATTCTTCAAGTCCAGTTCGGACGCCCGCAGCCAGAGCTTTTTCTTCGGCGACGTGCAGCAGCACCCGTTCACGGTGAATAAAGCCGGTCGCTACCGTTTTGCCAGCTCCACGCTGCCCGGCGAGTCGCAGGACTACAAGATCACCGCCAAGCTGCTCGATGCCAACGGCAACGTGCTGGCGCGTGGCTCGGGGCTCGGCAACAGCGGTGGCCTCGAGATGGAGCATCAACTGGAGCCGGGCGACTATACGCTGCAGGTTTCCGGACAGAAATTCGGCACGACCAAGACCGGCGGCAACAGTTTCAACGTGACCGTGGCCGAACTCGATGCCAGCGGCAATGTCGTCTCCAGCGACGAAGGCGGCGTGGATAACGGCGGCGGCATCATGTTCGGCGGGCCGGGCACCAGCGGTCGCACTACCGCCTTCGTCGATGGCAAGGACGAAGTCGCCACGCTGAGCGCACCGGGCCGCGAAGCAGCCAATGACGTGGCCGCGGCCGGTGCGGGAGCCACCGCGACTCAGGCCAACACCGGCGCCGCCGCGACGCCAGGCGCCGATGATCAGCAGACGATCGCGACGCAGGAAGCGCAGAGCCAGCCACGGGCCGGACGCCCGCCGGAGCCGCAGATGCCCGACGGCTTCGATGAAGTCGTGGCCGACATCCGTATCCTGCAGGAAGGTGAAGTATTGACCTTCAAGGTGGCTGACACGGGCACGGTTGCGGTGACGAGTTCGACTTTTCCGGGCAACGAAGGCACCTACCGCCTGCAGGCCAGGATTCTCGATGCCGACGGCAACACCGTCGCCAGCGACGAAGGCTCCATGGCCGACGGCGATTTCGATATCGAGACCGTTCTGCAGCCGGGTCAGTACACGGTCTGGGTCAAGGGGCAGCGCTTCGGATCGGCGATGAGTGCCGCCAATCGCTATACCCTTCGCGTGCAGCAGCTGGACGCCCAGTAAGCGCGATCTGGGCGACGATGACCCGGCGCCACGGCGCCGGGTTTTTCGTCTGTACCGGGCGTGGGTTCGTCCCGCTATCCGAGTTGGGCTATACTCGCACGCCGCTCATCTTCCTTTACGTTACCGACGAGACCTTTCATGTATCCGGTCGTTCGTTCCCTGCTGTTCCGGCTCGAGCCGGAGAGCGCTCATCGCCTCACGCTGAGCGCATTGGACGTCGCTCACCGCGTGCATCTGTCCGGTCTGCTCGGCGATACCGACACGAAGTCGACGCCGGCCGCGGTCATGGGGCTGACCTTTCCCAATCGGGTGGGATTGGCGGCGGGTCTGGACAAGAATGCCGATCATCTGGATGCCTTGGGTGCGCTCGGTTTCGGCTTCGTCGAAGTGGGCACGGTCACGCCCAAGCCGCAGCAGGGCAACCCGAAACCGCGCCTGTTCCGGCTGCCCGGCCCGCAGGCGATCATCAATCGCATGGGGTTCAACAACGCCGGCGTGGATCACCTCGTCGCCAATGTGCGCAAGAGCCGCTATCGCGGCGTGATCGGCATCAATATCGGCAAGAACCTGACCACGCCGGTGGAGCGGGCGGTCGACGATTATCTCGTCTGCCTGCGCAAGGCACACGCCGCGGCCCACTACGTCACGGTCAATATCTCCTCGCCCAATACGCCCGGGCTGCGCAACCTGCAGTTCGGCGAGCACCTCGATGGCTTGCTCAGCGCACTCAAGAGCGAAGTGACGCGCCTGGATGCGGAGCATGGACGGCGGGTGCCGCTGGCGGTCAAGATCGCCCCGGACATGACCCGTGACGAGATCGCGCTGGTGGCCAAGACGCTCGAGGCCAACGCGATCGATGGCGTGATCGCCACCAACACCACCGTTTCGCGGGAAAACGTGGCCGGTATGCCGCATGCCCACGAGGCGGGAGGGCTGTCCGGGGCGCCGCTGTTCGCGACCTCGACCGCAGTGGTAAGAGAGTTGCGTCGCCTGTTGCCGGATATGCCGATCGTCGGCGCCGGAGGCATCGACAGCGGCGTGCGGGCGAGCGAGAAGTGTCAGGCGGGGGCGGATCTGGTACAGCTCTATACCGGCTTCATCTATCGCGGGCCGGAGCTGATCGGCGAGTGTGTCAGGGCGACGCAGGGCGTCGGCGATAGCTGATCCGGAGGCCGCCGGAACGAAGACGAAAAAGGCCCGCCGTTGGCGAGCCTTGAGTGATGATGGTGATGATTGCAGCCTACGTCATCACCACGGGGTTCTTGTGGATGCCCGAAACACCCGTCATTCCGGCCCACTGGTCCCCGCGACCTTCACGCCAACCGCTCATCCAGTTTTCGCGCAGGTTGATGTCCTGGCTCGGGCATTCGTCGCGTGAGCGACCGGCGACCCCCGCCTTATAGCCGTGCAGATATGCCCGCTGGTTGCGATCACGTTTCTGTCGTTTCATCGTATGGCCTCTTGTCAGAACAAGTGCATCTCCGTTGGGACAAACACAGACTGCCGGGCGGTGTTCGATGGCCGCTCCAACAGACTGCCCGTGAAACCGTCCGGACAGGCTATACGCATGCGTTGTTTCGTAGCTACGTCTGTTAGCTTTAGCCGAAACGAGAAACGATGTCGATAAGCGTTTTGGCATAAGACCCGACTTCAAGTGCACCCATAGGAATATGACCGTCGTGCGACGATCCAGTGACGCCATCATGAAAGACGATAACTCTCTGTTGAGCCTTCATATCACCTGCCCTTGGGGTGTCGAGCCGCTGCTGGCCGAGGAGATCGCCGGCCTGGGTGCCGAGATACAAAAAACTACCGTTGCCGGACTGCATGCGCTGGCCGACCGGCAGACCGCGTATCGCATCTGCCTATGGTCGCGGCTGGCCAATCGCGTCATTCTGACCCTGGGGCGGGAGAGCAGGTGCGACGAGCCGGCGGCGATCGTCGAAGCGGTCAAGACACTACCCTGGGCCGATTTCCTGCGCGACGGCCGGACCCTGGCGGTCGATTTTCATGGCCAGTCGCCGACGATCCGGCATACCCGTTTCGGTGCCCAGGTGGTCAAGGACGGCGTGGTCGAGGCGATGCGTCAGGCCGGGCGCGAGCGACCGACGATCGAGCCGCGCCAGCCGGACGTACGTCTCTACGCGCATCTGCATCGGGGGCAACTGCTGGTGGGGATCGACCTGGCCGGCGCCAGCCTGCACCAGCGTGGCTACCGGCGCGACGGTGGACATGCGCCGCTCAAGGAGAATCTGGCGGCGGCGCTGTTGATGCGGGCGGACTGGCCGGCGCGGGCCAAGCGCGGCGAGCCGCTGGTCGATCCGATGTGCGGCGCCGGAACGCTGCTGATCGAGGCGGCGATGATCGCGGTCGACATCGCGCCGCAGCTCGACCGGGCGCATTTTGCGTTCGAGCGGCTGGCGGATTACGACGTGGCGGCCTGGCGCGAGCTGACCCGTGAAGCGAAGATCAGGGCCGATCTCGGCCGGCGGCGGGCGAAGTCCCGGTTCTGGGGATTCGACCAGAGCCCGCAGGCGATCGCCGCGGCCCGGAGCAACGCCATGCGTGCCGGCATTCCGGCGCTGATCACGCTGGCCGGCGGTGCGGTGAAGTCGCTAAAGCGTCCACCCGAGGCCGAGGGTGGCGGGCTGGTCATCACCAATCCGCCTTACGGCGAACGTCTCGGCGAATTGCCGGAGCTGGTCTCGCTCTACGCCGACCTCGGCGAACGCGTCAAACGCGAGTTCGGCGGCTGGACCCTGGCGCTGTTCACCGGTAACCCGGATCTGGGTCACCGCCTCGGGTTGCGGGCGCACAAGCAGTATGCGCTCAAGAACGGTCCGCTCGACTGCAAGCTGCTATTGGCCGATGTGTCGCGGCGCGAGGCGGATGATGCCGGCTCGACCGACGTCTCCTCGGCGCCGATGGAGGCGAGGCTGAGCGAGGGCGCGCGGATGTTCGCCAACCGCCTGCAGAAGAACCGCAAGCGGCTCAACAAGTGGCTCAAGCGGGCGGGAGAGCAGTGCTACCGACTGTATGATGCCGACATGCCGGAGTATGCCCTGGCGATCGATGTCTACGGACATCAAATCCACGTTCAGGAGTACGCGCCGCCGAAATCGGTCGATCCGGCCAAGGCGCAGCGGCGTCTGCTCGATGCCTTGAGCGCGATTCCGGTGGCGCTGGGCATTCGGCCGGAGCAGATCCACTACAAGCAGCGCGAGCGTCAGAGCGGCAAGGCGCAGTATCGCAAGCAGAGCGACAGCGGCGAGCGTTTCGTGGTCGAGGAAGGATCGGCTCGAGGAGCGCCGGCGAAATTCTGGGTCAATCTCAAGGATTATCTCGATACCGGACTGTTCCTGGATCACCGGCCGGTACGCCGCCTGCTGCGCGAGCGGGCGGCGGGCAAGCGCTTTCTCAATCTGTTCTGCTACACCGGCACGGCCACGGTGCATGCCGCCCTCGGCGGTGCCAGCGATAGTCTGAGCGTGGACCTCTCGAACACCTACCTCGACTGGGCACGGGACAACTTCGCCCTCAACAAGCTCGACCCCAGTCGTCATCGGGTGGTACGCGACGACTGCTTCCACTGGCTGGAGACGGCGGGCGGCAGCTTCGATCTGATCTTCCTCGACCCGCCGACCTTTTCCAATTCCAAGCGGATGGAGGGCACGCTGGACATTCAGCGCGATCACGCCCGCCTGGTCGCGCTGGCGATGGCACGGCTGGCACCGGCGGGAGAACTGATCTTCTCCAACAACCAGCAGCGCTTCAGCCTGGATTCGACATTGGAAGCGGCGTATCGGGTCGAGGAGATCACGGCACAGACTTACGACCCGGACTTCACCCGGCGGGCCAATCTGCACCACTGCTTCCGCATACGTCACCGCGATTGATGAAGACCGGCTGGGCTTCGTACGAAAAGTCGGCGGGCGCAGGCAGGTTTCGTACGAAGCCTAATCGAGTAGCGAAAGCTGGGCCACCGCCCGCTTGCCTTCGGGGCTGTCGTCGTCGGTCTCCAGCACCTTGCGGAAGCCCCTGGCCAGCTGGATATGGGAAAGGTCCTCGAGCCACAGCATGGCTTGCTCGTGGCTGTCGGCGACGGCGTGCTTGAGGCCACCGTACTGGGTACCGATCTGGCCCCAGGCGCGGCTGTAGATCCAGTCACCGAACATGTCCTGATGCAGATGCACCAGGACGTAGTCATGCTCACTTTCCCAACGAACGATCACGCGAACTCCTGCTGCGGTTGGCGCCCCCGGCTTGTCCGTGGCGGGTGGCAGGCCTAATATGGCTGCGCCGAGCGTGGCGTGGCATATCGGTGAGGCGCCGCTCGGTGCCAAGTGCCATTGTAAAGCAAGTCAGTGCTTGGCGCTGAATCGACAAGAGGGTTTCCATGCGCATCCTGGTGGATGAAAACGTCCCGCTGGCGGAAGAGTTCTTCGGCGAGTTGGGTGAGGTCACGCGCCAGCCCGGCCGTGAAATGACGGCTGCCAGCGTCCGCGATCACGATGTCCTGGTCGTGCGCTCGATCACGCGGGTCGACACGTCGCTGATCGACGGCTCCCGGCTCAAGTTCATCGGTACCTGTACCATCGGCACCGACCATGTCGATCTCGAGGCGCTGCACGAACGCGGCATCGGCTTTGCCAGCGCCCCGGGCAGCAATGCCGATTCGGTGGTCGACTATGTGTTGTCGAGCCTGTTGCTGCTGGCCGAGGAGGATGGCTTCTCGTTGAGCGGCAAGACGGTCGGCATCGTCGGCGCCGGCAACGTCGGTGGACGCCTGGCGGCGCGTCTCGACAATCTCGATGTCGAATGCCTGATCTGCGATCCGCCGCGGGCCGAGGCCGAGAATCGCGAGGATTTTCTCGATCTGGATATGCTGATCGAACGCGCCGACATCATCTGTCTGCACACACCGCTGGTCAGTGACGGTGAGCATGCCACCCATCACTTGATGAATCGGCAGCGTATCGAGGCGCTCAAGCCCGGCAGCGTGCTGATCAATGCCGGCCGTGGAGACTGTCTCGACGGCCAGGCGCTGCGCGAGCGGCTCGAGCGCGCCCACGACCTGCGTACGGTGCTCGACGTGTGGGAACACGAGCCCGGTATCGACGAGGCGCTGTACGAGCTGGTCGATATCGGCACGCCACATATCGCCGGCTACAGCGTCGACGGCAAGATGCTCGGCACCGAGATGATCTACCAGGCGGCGATGCGGCATTTCGGCCTACCGGCGCGCAAGAAGCTCGGTCAGCTCAAACCTGACCCGTGGCTGCGCAAGATCGTGCTGCATAGCTGGACGCCGCCGCTCGAGGCGCTGTCGCTGTGCGCCCGCGCCTGTTACGACGTGCGCCGGGACATGTTGGCGTTCGATCGTTATCGTCGTCGCCTGGGCATGGCGGCGGGTTTCGACGCCTACCGCCGCGAGTATCCGCCGCGGCGCGAGTTCCAGACCCTGCGGGTCGAACTCAAGAAGAACAAGGGCGGGCTGCGCGATGCGCTCGAAGGTTTCGGCTTCAGCGTCAAGCTGGGCAAGTGAAGCCGGCTCACGATCCGCTAAGGAAACACTGCATAAATGTCTGCGCAGGCGAATCGCTGCGTTGCGCGGTGCTCGAAGACTCGCCTAACCCCATGTTATGTCTCGCCTTCTGTGCTCCGTGTGCCTTGCGCTTCAGCCTGCTCGCCGATTTATTCAGCATTCCCCTAAAGCCCTTGTAAACGCTCTGGAGCGGCCAGCCCGGCCGGGATCGTGAACGGGGCCTGCATGGACGTCTCAGGCGCCCTGGCGTTCCTCGCTCGCGGCGTCCTGCTGTTTGAATTTGCGATGTCCATCCTCGCTGGTACCCAACTTCCAGTAGCTCGAAATGTACATTTCACGTTTGTCCACGCCGCGCTCATCGATCAGATGACGGCGCAGTTTGCGCATGGCGGAAAATTCGCAGGCGACCCAAATACCCGGCTTGCCCGGCAGCCACTCGGAGTCCTTCAGTGCGTTCAATAAATGCTCGCTGTCGCTGCCGGGATGCGGATTGATCAGCCAGTCGATGCGCATGCCTGGTGGCAGGTCGAAGGCTTGAATGTCCGCCTCGCTGGTGATCTCGATGATGGCACGGCCCTTGGCGTTCGCCGACAGGCGCTCCAGGTTGGCGCCGATCGCCGGCAGTGAGGTCATGTCGCCGATCAGCAGGTTCCAGTCGGCATCCTCGGGCAGACGTTTGACCGGCCCGGGGCCGGCGATCAGGATGGTGTCGCCGGGCTGCGCGTTCGCCGCCCAGGTCGAGGCCGGGCCGCCGTCTTCGTGGAGTACGAAATCCACGTCGATTTCGCCGTCGCGCTGGCTGCGAACGGTGTAGGTGCGCATGGTATTGCGTTCCTCACCGGGGCGGGGAAAGACCAACTTGATGTGGGCGCTGGGCTGGTCAGCGGGAAAGGTCGCCATGCTCTCTCCTCCCAGCGTCAGTCGCAGCATGTTTGGTGTGATCCGTTGGCGTGCCAGTACGGTGAACGGACGTGGTGGTGTCTTGGCCATGGTGAATTCCGATTAATGAAGGTTGTCGACCATCAAACGTGACAGACGTACGAAGGTCTCGAGATCGGCGGCATCGAGGCCGGCCGCTAGCCGCTGGTGGGCGTGGCGTTCGCTCTCATCGATTTGCTCCATGACGCCGTGGCCATGAGCCGTGAGAGCGAGTATCCGGCTGCGGCGATCTTCCGCGTGGGGGCGCTTGGCAATGATGCCGGCGTCGAGCAGGTCATGCAGTAGCCGGGTGATCTGGGCCTTGTCGCGCTGCGTGCGCTGGGCGATACGCTGGGCGGTGCACGGCGCCAGGCTACGAATCGCCTTGAGGGTGCGAATGTGGGAGACGGTCAGCGTCAGCCCCGCATCGGCATAGGCCTGGCGCAGGGCGCGCTTATAGGCATGCATCAATTGATGCAGGGATTCGCCGATGAGTGTGTCGGGCATGTCCGAGCCTTCGGTTGACAATGTCAACTAATTGAACGGCACTCTTCGCAGGAATGTCAACCATTCTCATCGAGATATTATGCTTCGTGCCGTTCGGCCCGTCAGCCGGTTCTCTACCACCGGAGAGAACGATTGAGGATTTTTCTCACGCCGGCTCAGGCAGGCGTGACGGCAGGCAGCGGCAGCACAACGGATACAGGATGAGAGCCAGCGCAATGCCCACCAACGGCGGAGCCCAGGGAGCGAACCAGGCGCATAGCGTCGCCAGCGCATAGGCGGCCAGGCCGGGAAGATGAAAGGCGGCCAGTTCGCTCTCCGCAAGCCGCGGGTAGCGTCCACGACGCTGGAACAGATAGTCGGCGATGATCACACCGCCCAGCGGTGGAATGCAGGTGCCCAGGGCGATCAAGAATGGCACCAGCAGGGCATCCATGCCGGCGATGGCCAGCAGCGTGCCGATTGCCGCGCCGCCGAGCGTGACCCAGCCGCGCTGGCGGGTGCGCAGCAGATTGCACCCCGCGGCGGCGAAGTTGTAGATGGTGTTGTCCTGCGTGGTCCACAGATTGAGAAACAGCATGGCCAGTCCGACGGCAGTCAACCCCTGCAGGATCAATACTTCGACGATATCCGGCTGGGCATAGACGAACGCACCGATGGCGCCGATCAGCACCATCAGTCCGTTGCCGATGAAGAATGCCAGCAGCGTTGCCGACACCGCCTGTCGCGGGGAGCGGGCGAAGCGACTCCAGTTGCTGGCCTGGGTGGCGCCGGAAACGAAAGTGCCGAAGATGATGGTGATTCCGGCGGCCCAGCCGAGGCTTTCCGTCGGCGAACGCGAGGCCAGCCCTTGCCAGCCGCCACCGTCGCGCCAGGCGATGACCATGCTGATCGCGATCAACACGGCCATCGCCGGCACCGCCACGTTGGATAGCAGCGCCAGTCCGCGATAACCGACGAACGCCGTAAGACAGAAACCGAAGCCGAACAGCACCATCAGCGGTAGCGCCCAGCCAGGCGAGAGATCCAGCGTCGACACCAGTACCTTGGCGATGGTTGCCACGCCCCAGGCATACCAGCCGACCTGGGTGATACCGAGCAGCAGGTCGGACAGCGCGCTGCCGCGTTCGCCCAGGGCGAAGCGCGCCATCAGCGCGGTACTGAGCCCCGAGCGGGCGGCGATCCAGGCGATCACGGCGGCGTAGACGCCCAGCAGCAGGTTGCCCACCAGGATCAGCGCCAGCAACTCCTCGAACGCGAAAGCCGCGCCGAGCTGCCCGCCGGCGAACATGGTCGCGGTGAAGAAGGTGAACCCGAGCAACAGCAGCGCGAGCGAAACATACGGCTTGCGCGCGTCATCGGGGACTTCGCTGAGCGGGTAATCGTTATCGGCTTGAGGAAGGGCCATGGCGGAGGGCCTCGAAAAGGTCGTTGATGGTTTTGACAAGCAAAGTGCGTGCCGTTGCCAGCTGGCGGGCATCGCCCCGGCCCGGGGCGAGAGCGCAGTCGACACCTGCACCAGCAAGGGGCGAACGGGATCGATCGGGCAAGAAAAACGCCCCGCGCGATTGCAAGGATCGGGCAGGGCGTTGGAGACTGCAGCGAGTGCGATCAGTCGCGATAAGCGGACTCTTTCAGCGCGCGGATGCGGTCGTCCAGCGGCGGGTGGCTGGCGAACAGCTTTTCCATGATCTTGCGCGTCTGGCCGGTGGTGATGGCGAATGCGGTGAGCGAATCCGGCATCTGGTCCGGCTGGTTGGTTTCGGCCTTCAGTCGCGAGAGTGCGTTGATCATCGCACCGGCGCCGGCGTATCTGGCACCAGCGGCATCGGCGCGATACTCGCGGAAGCGCGAGAACCAGGCGACGATGATCGAGGCGACCAGGCCAAACACGATCTCGGCGACGATCACCACCGCGAAATAGCCCATGAAGCCAAGACCGCCGCCATTGTCACGGCCACGCAGGAAGCCATCGACGACCTGGGCGACCACGCGGGCGAAGAATATCACGAAGGTGTTGAGCACGCCCTGGATCAGCGCCAGGGTGACCATGTCACCGTTGGCGACATGGCCGATCTCGTGGGCGAGCACTGCGCGCACTTCTTCGGGTCGCATGCGCTCCAGCAGCCCCTGGGAAACGGCGACGAGGGCGTCGTTCTTGTTCCAGCCGGTAGCGAAGGCGTTGGACTGCTGGGCCGGGAAGATCGCGACTTCCGGCATCTGGATGCCGGCCTGCTGCGAAAGCTCGCGTACCGTGTCGAGCAGCCATTGTTCAGTGGAATTGCCGGGCTGCTGGATCACCTTTGCCCGGGTGCTCATCTTCGCCATCCACTTGGAGATGAACAGTGATACCAGCGAACCTGCCATGCCGAACACGAAACTGAAGATCAGCAGGCCGTTCATGTTCATGCCGTTGGCATTGAGATAGGGCTCGACGCCCAGCAGTCGCAGCGTGACGCTGGCGACGAGTACCACCGCCAGATTGGTGGCCAGAAACAGGATGATTCGCATCATCGGTCATTACCCTCAGTCGTGGAAGCGTCAATCCCGCCCGAACGAGCCACCGTTCGGACGATTGTTCGTTTGCTATCGTTATCGCCCAGTAATCAGGTGGTTATGAACCGTTAGATACGACTTTCGCGAATAGGTTTCAAGGGGGAGGCCGACTGCGCGGTGCAACCCGTGGCCGGCCAGTCGACGCCTGCAGTCACTGACGATAGCGGGAAAGGAAGCGGCCGAATCGATCCAGCGCGTCGCCCAATTGATCGGCCCAAGGCAGGGTGACGATGCGGACATGGTCCGGGGTCGGCCAGTTGAAGGCGGTGCCCTGTACCAGCAGGATACGCTCCTGCAGCAGCAGATCGAGCACCATCTGCGCATCGTCGTGGATCGGGTAGACTTCCGGGTCGAGCCGTGGGAAGGCGTACAGCGCCCCCTTGGGCTTGACGCAGGAGACCCCGGGAATCGCGTTGAGCTTGTCGAAAACGACGTCGCGCTGGGCGAGCAGGCGGCCGCCAGGTAGGATCAGGTCGTTGATCGACTGATAGCCACCGAGGCCGGTCTGGATCGCGTGCTGAGCCGGTACGTTGGCGCATAGCCGCATCGACGCCAGCATGGTCAGGCCCTGGATGAAATCCTCGGCGTTCTGTTTGCCCTGTCCGCCGGAAAGAATCATCCAGCCGGAGCGGAAGCCGGCACAGCGATAGCTCTTGGAGAGGCCATTCATCGTCACGACGAGCTGATCGTCCTCTGCCAGCGCGCCGGTGGAAACGTGCTCGACGCCGTCATAGAGAATCTTGTCGTAGATCTCGTCGGAGAATACGACCAGTCCGTGCTGACGTGCGATCGCCAGCAGCTCCTTGACCACGGTCGGCGGATAGACCGCTCCGGTAGGATTGTTGGGATTGATCAGCACGATGGCGCGGGTACGCGAGGTGATCTTGTCGCGGACGTCTGCCAGATCCGGCGACCAGTCGGCATTCTCGTCGCACAGGTAATGCACGGCACGGCCGCTGGAAAGATTGGTCGCGGCCGTCCACAGCGGATAGTCCGGCGAAGGGATCAGTACCTCGTCGCCGTCATCCAGCAGCGCCTGCATCGCCATGACGATCAGCTCGGAGACGCCGTTGCCGATATAGATGTCCTCGACGCCGACGCCGGGAATGCCCTTGCGCTGGCACTCCTGCATGATCGCCTTGCGTGCCGAGTAGAGCCCCTTGGAGTCGCAGTAACCCTGTGCCGTCGGCAGATTGCGCATGACGTCCTGAAGGATCTCCTCAGGCGCTTCGAATCCGAAGGGCGCGGGATTGCCGATATTGAGTTTGAGAATGCGATGGCCTTCGTCCTCGAGCCGTTTGGCGTGATCGAGAACGGGCCCGCGAATGTCGTAGCAGACATTGTCGAGCTTGTGCGATTTCCGAATGGGGCTGTTCATGAGGGTTCCGTGTGCTGCACAGCCAAAGTGTCGGGCGGGTATGAGTCGGCGGGCTGCGTCGCCGATCCACAGCATACCGCCGCGGGGCGGCGGCGCAAGGGCCAGACGTCGGCGATCGTGGGCCAGACTGTATGGTGTCTCGGATCAGGTTTCCGCAGTGGGGGCGTCGTCCGCGGCCGGGGCGGGAATGTCCTCGGGCAGTTCGAGCGTCAATCGGCCCAGCTTGCCGTCGCGCAGTTCGTGCAGCAGTACCTCGGCGCCACGATGCAGGTTGATGACGCCGCCGGCCTTCAGGCCGCCGCGCTTGCGCGCGATCTCGCTCATGATCGCGTGGCCGTCGAAGCCGGCCCTGGCCTGCAGATCGATCAGCTTGGGTCCGTCGGCGTCGACCGCATCGGCATCCGTCGGCGGTGTATAAACGGGCAGATCATCGAGTTTATAGCGGCCGCGCAAGGCATCGGGATAGCGCTTGGCCAGCTCGGCGGCGCAGACGATGGCGACGTCGACATACTCGATCGCGGTATCGCGAATCGCGCCACTGGCGGCCAGGCGATAGGCGCTGGCCTGGTCCTCGATTTTCGGCCACAACACCCCGGGGGTATCGATCAGCGATACGCGGCCATCGATGCGGATCTTCTGCTGGCGCTTGGTCACCGCCGGCTCGTTGCCGGTCTTGGCGATCTTGCGCCCGGCCAGCCCGTTGATCAGGGTCGATTTCCCCACATTGGGAATGCCCATCACCATCACGCGGGCGTCGCGGTCGGCGCGCACCTGGCTGGCCAACTCGTGACACAGTGCGGGAATCCGCTTGAGTTCGCGGGCCTGGGTCGTGGTGACGGCCAGCGCGCGGCTGCCCGGCAGGGCGTCGAAGTGCTCGGTCCAGCGCTTCGTCGCCTCGGGATCGGCCAGGTCGGCGCGGGACAGAATCTTCAGCACCGGCTTGTGCTCGGTCAGGTCGGCCAGCATCGGGTTGCCGCTGGAGTAGGGCAGACGCGCATCGAGCACCTCGATCACGACGTCGATTTCCGGCAGCGCCTCGGTGATCTGGCGCCGTGCCTTGTTCATGTGTCCGGGATACCAGCCGAGCATGCTTTTCTCCTGCCTATCCTTCGAATCGTGCCGAACTCAACGTCAAGCGGGCGGCCATTCTAGCAGAATGGCCGCCCGCCCGAGCCGGGGAAAGAAGTACGGTTTCTTTAGTGCTGTTAAACGCGGCTCGTGCAGCCGCGGTATCGATGTTGACAGGCCTTGGCTACTCGCCGGCGTGGAAGGTGATCGCCACCGAGTTGATGCAGTAGCGCTGGCCGGTGGTTTCCGGCGGGCCGTCGGGGAAGACATGGCCCAGATGGGCGTCGCAACGGCGACAGGTGACCTCGATGCGGCGCATGCCATGGCTGGTGTCGAGATGCTCCTCCACCGAGGCATCGGCCAGTGGACGATCGAAACTCGGCCAGCCGCAATGCGCCTCGAACTTGTGTTCGTTCTCGAACAGCGGGGCACCGCAGCAGACGCAGTGATAGATGCCCTGTACCGGCTCGACCTGATAATCGCCGCTGAACGGGCGCTCGGTGCCTTTCTCGCGGGTGACGTGATACTGCTCGGGGGTGAGCTGTTCGCGCCACTCCGCCTCGCTCTTGTGTACCTTGCTCATGGTCGGTCTCCTCATGCATCGACACGCTGCCTGCATTACAGGCCATTTGGTGCTTGCTGACCAGTCCCGATTGGTCCCGGGTGAATATCGGTGAAATCAGTCGCTTGACACCCCAAAATGGCCCCAGTACTATACGCGCCACCTCGACGGAGACGAGACATTGCGTCCCATTCGTCTAGTGGTCCAGGACACCGCCCTTTCACGGCGGTAACAGGGGTTCGAACCCCCTATGGGACGCCACTCGACTTCTTCGAAGGCATGGTGCGGGAATAGCTCAGTGGTAGAGCATCGCCTTGCCAAGGCGAGGGTCGCGAGTTCGAATCTCGTTTCCCGCTCCAATTTTAGCGGTACAGGATCGGTATCCGAGGGTCGCGAGCTGGAACGCCAGCCCGGTCGAATCTCGTTTCCCGCTCCAATTTAGCGGTACAGGATCGGTATCCGAGAGTCGCGAGCTGGAACGCCAGCCCGGTCGAATCTCGTTTTTCCGCTCCGACAAATGCGTCCCATTCGTCTAGTGGTCCAGGACACCGCCCTTTCACGGCGGTAACAGGGGTTCGAACCCCCTATGGGACGCCACTTTCATGGCGCTTGCCATGTCGTCGCGGTCCTTCAGTACCCGGGCTTCGACAACGATAAGCGGGAATAGCTCAGTGGTAGAGCATCGCCTTGCCAAGGCGAGGGTCGGGAGTTCGAATCTCCTTTCCCGCTCCATATCGTGAATTTCTGGAACGGTAGGCGAGGGTCGTGAGCTGGAACGCCAGCCCGGTCGATCTCCTTTCCCGCTCCATATCGTGACTTCTTTTTGCGTCCCATTCGTCTAGTGGTCCAGGACACCGCCCTTTCACGGCGGTAACAGGGGTTCGAACCCCCTATGGGACGCCACTTCCGCTGTTTCTCACTGCGATACCGGGCGTCGAAGCTTTCGGTCACATTAGCGACCCCTTCGTCTGCTAAAGATTGAATCGCAATGAATCGCCCCCATATTGGCCGGCACTTCTTTCATTCGTAGCGCGTTACATCGTATCGCGTCGTATCACGAACCTGACAGGAATCCCAGATGGCGGAACCGGCACTGTCCATCCGCGGGCTGACCAAAGTCTACGGTAATGGTTTCGAGGCCCTGAAAGGCATTGATCTCGATGTCGCTCAGGGCGATTTTTTTGCACTGCTCGGCCCCAACGGGGCGGGGAAATCCACCACGCTCGGCATCGTCTGTTCGCTGGTCCAGAAGACCGCGGGGCAGGTGAAGATCTTCGGTATCGATATCGACCAGGATTTCGCCAGGGCCAAGTACCACCTGGGTGTGGTGCCGCAGGAGTTCAACTTCAGCCAGTTCGAGAAGGTCGAGGACATCATCCTGACCCAAGCGGGCTACTACGGCATGCCGATGAAGGAGGCCAAGCCGCGTTGCGAACGCCTGCTCAAGGACCTCGGCCTGTGGGACAAGCGCAGTGGCGCCGCGCGGATGCTCTCCGGTGGCATGAAACGCCGGCTGATGATTGCCCGCGCGCTGATTCATCGCCCGCGCCTGCTGATTCTCGACGAACCCACCGCTGGCGTGGATATCGAGCTGCGTCGCAGCATGTGGGAGTACATGCGCCGGATCAACCAGGAAGAGGGCACCTCGATCATCCTCACCACGCACTATCTCGAGGAAGCCGAAAGCCTGTGCCGCAATATCGCGATCATCAATCGCGGCGAGATCGTCAAGAACACCTCGATACGCGAGCTTCTTACCGAACTCGATACCGAAACCTTCCTGCTCGATCTCGCCGAGCCGGTCGACGCGGTGCCCCAGGTCGAGGGGTTCGAGGTCGAGCACATCGATGCGCGCCAGTTGGCGTTGTCGGTACGCAAGGGCAGCGATCTCAACGACGCCTTCCGGCAGCTCTCCGAGCGGGGAGTGCGGGTCGTCTCGATGCGTAACCGCGCCAATCGTCTGGAAGAGCTGTTCGTCTCGATGACCTCTCAGCCCAATGCCGCCAAAGGCATCGACAGCGCATCCCGGGAATCGATCCAGGTCAAGGAGACGGCGTCTTGAACACCCGCCAACTGCTGATTTCGCTCTGGACCATGGTGGTCAAGGAAGTGCGCCGCTTCGTGCGGATCTGGCCGCAGACGCTGGTGCCGCCGTCGATCACCATGACGATGTACTTCATCATCTTCGGCAACCTGATCGGTTCCCGCGTCGGCGAAATGCACGGCATCTCGTACATGTCGTACATCGTGCCCGGGCTGATCATGATGTCCGTGATCACCAACAGCTATTCCAATGTCGCTTCGTCGTTCTTCTCCAACAAGTTCCAGCGCAGCGTGGAGGAGATGATGGTCTCGCCGATGCCCAATTGGGTGATCCTGGCCGGTTTCGTCATCGGTGGCGCGGCACGGGGGCTTGGCGTCGGGCTGATCGTCACGCTGGTATCGCTGTTCTTCACCGATCTCAGCATTCATCATCCCTTGATGACGCTCGCGGTGGTGGTGATGACGGCGTTGCTATTCTCGATCGGTGGTTTCGTCAATGCGCTGCTGGCCAAGAAGTTCGACGATATTTCGATCGTGCCGATCTTCGTGTTGACTCCGCTGACCTACCTCGGTGGCGTGTTCTATTCGATCGACCTGCTGCCGGATTTCTGGCAGAGCGTGTCGATGGTCAACCCGATTCTGTATATGGTGAATGCCTTCCGCTATGGCATTCTCGGTATTTCCGATATTCCGGTGGCCGGTGCCTTGATTGCCATCGCGGCATTCATTCTGGCGTTCTGGTTCCTGGCGCTGTGGATGCTCAACCATGGCAAGGGGATTCGTACGTGAACCAGGACCGTCCGGACACGTTGGCCAATGCCCCGCTCGGGCGGGAATCCGCCTATCCCGAGCGCTACGACCCGTCGCTGCTGTTTCCGATCGCTCGCGCGGCCAACCGGGCGCCACTGGGGCTTGTCGACACCGCGTTGCCGTTCATCGGCGAGGACGAATGGTGGGCCTTCGAGCTTTCCTGGCTTGATCCGCGTGGCAAGCCGGTGGTCGCCGTGGCGCGCTTCCGGCTGCCGGCGGATTCGCCCAGGTTGATCGAGTCCAAGTCGTGGAAGCTCTACCTCAATAGCTTCAACCAGACGAACTTCGCCGATCGCCAGGCGGTGGTCGAGCATCTCGAGCGGGATCTCGGCGCGGCGGCCGGAGCGCCAGTCACCGTGGAGCTGTTCGGTGTCGATGACGCCTCGCTGGCGCCCCAGCCGATGCCCGGAGAGTGTCTCGACGAGCTCGAGGTCGATATCGATCGCTATACGCCAGCACCGGAACTGCTTATCTGCGATGGCACCGAAGTCGTCGAAGAGACGCTGCACTCCCATCTGCTCAAATCGAATTGTCCGGTGACCGGCCAACCCGACTGGGGCAGCGTGCTGATCGCCTACAAAGGGCCACGCGTCGACCGTGCCGCGCTGTTGCGCTACGTGATCTCCTACCGTCAGCATCAGGATTTCCACGAGCACTGTGTCGAGCACATCTTCGTTGACCTGATGGCGCGCTGCCGTCCGCAAGAGCTTCTGGTGATGGCGCGCTACGTGCGCCGTGGCGGCCTGGATATCAACCCGTGGCGCGCCACCCCGGGTTGGACTTCGGAGTTGCCCGTACGATTGCTGCGGCAATAGGGGTTTTCCCGTAGAGTCGGGTAACTACCAAAGGGATTCAGGGTTTGCGAAGGAGTTATTCATGGATGCCATGACACTACTGCATGAGCGCCGCTCGATGGGTAAGCTAACCGGCCCGGCACCCACCGCCGAGCAGTTGGACGCACTCTACCGCGCCGCATTGCGTGCTCCGGATCACAAAGAGATGACGCCGTACCGGTTCATCGAAATCAGCGGAGAAGGGCTCGATCGGCTGGGTGAGCTTTTCGCCCAGTCCGATTACCAGGCCAATCCGCATATCGACGACGGCAGCCTGGACGCCGCCCGCAAGAAACCCAAGCGTGCGCCGATGATCATCGCCGTGATCGCCAGGATCACCCCCGACCTGCCCAAGGTACCGCCAATCGAGCAAGTCATTTCCGCCGGCTGTGCCGCCCAGGCGATGCTCTACGCCGCCTATGCCCAAGGGCTGGGAGCAATGTGGCGCACCGGCACCTATGCGCATGACAGGACCGTCTGGCGTGGTCTCGGACTCGACGAGCATGAAGAACTGATCGGCTATCTCTACCTCGGCCAGGTGGGAGGTCGTTATCCGGATGCTCCGGCGCGTGATCCGAAGGACTTCGTCGAGCACTGGAACTGATCTCGATGATTAAGGCGACAAAAGGAAAAATGGCTTGCCATCACGGAGTTAGCTCGCTACCATGTGCGCCGTTCTGAACGCAGACGCCCATCCGCTGCGAACGGGATGACAATGCGGAGAGGTGTCCGAGTGGTCGAAGGAGCACGCCTGGAAAGTGTGTAAGTCGAAAGGCTTCGAGGGTTCGAATCCCTCCCTCTCCGCCATAGTATTCTGAGAAAAACCGGCTCAAGTGGCCGGTTTTTTCATGGCTGGAGAAAACCTCCGGAGAGGGACGCGGATGGGAACCCTCCGGTTCGCACCGAGGCACCAGAACTCGATCTACCGCAACTTTTTAATTTCCAACCGATTAATGAGTCAATTCAGCCTCTTGATTGTCGCGGTCTGGCCGATAATGCAGTGGGGTAAAACCCCTGCGTACTTACCCGGCCTACGGGCCGGGGTTTTTTGATTCCGAATCGATTCCAGCAGCACTTGCAGTTCCCCGCGTCGCCACGCTAGGCAATTTTCTGTGATGCCACTACCAGCCGCCTTCACGAATACTCATAGGGAGAGCTCAAACGGAAAAATGGGCTGCTGTCGCCGAACACGAATAATGATTCAGGCCCTCGAACGCCGTGATGTGCCGGCGCTCGTTGCGGCGCTGAGCATACATTTGGAACATGCCTGGGTCCGCGTTCGCGATGTCGTGTGACCCTACAGTCGATGTCGAAAAATAGTTTATAGAATAAGCAATTTTAATGCTCCAGTTGAAATTTTAATTTAATCCAAGTTTGTAAGATATCTCGTACGCGAAATAAAGGTACTTTAAGCTGTTGATTCCCTCTTCGAAACGCTATGCTACCCTTTCGTTGTAGATCCTTGAAGTGGACCCCAT